>JAIYAP010000023.1 GCA_027488935.1 Saprospiraceae bacterium
ACAGGCACCAATGGATTTGGAAACGCCGTATCGGTAAACCAAACTACAAATGCATCTGGTATTTACCTGTTTGAAAATGTTGTTCCAGGCAATTATGCGATCCATTTCAATACCCCGGCTGGTTATGTACCGAGCACCCTGGATTTGGGCGGCAATGATGCAGTCGATTCTGATTTTGGTGCGATGGGCAACACGCCAGCATTTGAAGTAACCAGCGGGGATACCATTTTAACCTTTGATGCTGGTTTTTATAAATCTGCAAAAATTGGAAACCTGGTATGGGACGATACCAATGGCAACGGCTTACAAGATGCCAGCGAACCGGGTATTGCCGGTGTAGATGTGTTGTTGACCGGTACTGCCGGTGACGGCGCTGTGGTAAATTTGGGCACAACGACCAATGCAACAGGTAATTATACATTTGGAAACCTTGCACCAGGTGCATATCAGGTAACTTTTGTAACGCCTACAGGTGGCTATGTACGCACAGCAGCCAACGATCCAGACGCAACCGCAGATGCCAATGACTCGGATGCCGATTTGGCAACGGGCCAATCGGTGGTAGAAATCCTGGTTTCCGGAGAAGACAACCCAACCTACGATGCCGGTTTCTACTTGCCACCAAGCATTGGGGATTTTGTATGGGAAGATATCAATGCCAACGGCGCCCAGGACATAAACGAACCGCATTTGGTGGGAGCCACCGTACAATTAGTAGGTACGGACGGTCAGGGTATCGCCGTAAATGCAAGTACAAGCACCGATGTGAATGGCCACTTCGAATTTAGCAACCTGTTGCCCGGTGTGTACCACCTTATTTTCCCAATACCTGCAGGCTATGAAGCGGCGACTTACCTCGACCAAACCGGCAATGACAACAACGACTCTGATGCAAATCCAAGCAACGGTTTCAAAAGCATCGATGAAGTGTTGGTTTCCGGCGAACATAATCATACGTATGACGCTGGTTTTTATAAATTTACCACCTTTGGAAACCTTGTTTGGCAAGACTACAACGGCAATGGTACCCAGGATCCAAACGAGCCAGGTTTGGCCAATACCAATATTACCCTTACCGGTACAACAGGCAACGGCACATCCCTTACTTTAAGCGCCATTTCTGGACCCAATGGTAGTTTCTTATTCCAAAATCTGGTGCCAGGCTATTATCAGGTCACTTTCTTGAAGCCTGACGGTTATTGGACTTCCCCATTGGGAGCCATCGGCACAACGGGTGATTCGGACTCCGATGCATCCATTACTTCAGGCACATCGGCCCTTACGTTGTTAAGTTCCGGGGAAGTAGATTTATCCTGGGACGCCGGTTATTACCTGACTGACTATGGCGATTTACCAACAACTTATGCAACAACTTCCGGTGCTGCAAATCCAGCATTTCATTACATTTCTCCCGCTTTATACTTAGGCTCCTGTGTGGATGCGGAGTTCAACGGCGGTGATGACACTGCGGTAGGTGTGCCAGTAATTGGTACCTGCTCCGGTGGATCGGACGACGAAAACGGCATCGAGTTTATTACGCCGCTGGTGGGTGGCGTTTCGGCCTGTATTAAGGTAAATGCACAAAATACCACCAATACCACCGCTGTTTTGCAAGGCTGGATCGACTTCAATGGAGATGGCGATATGCTCGACGCGGGTGAAGCGCTCAATTTGACCAACAATGGATTAATTCCAGCAGGTGGCGTAACCGATGCCATTTATTGCTTTGATGTGCCCGCAAACACGGATTTCCAAAATGGAGCGATGTTTGCCCGCTTCCGACTTTCCCCGTTGGGCGGATTGAATTCGTTTGGCCCTGCGGTTGGTGGTGAAGTGGAAGATTACAAAACAGATATTGGTAAAATTGGTAACCTGGTTTGGAACGACCTTAACTTTAACGGAAATCAAGACGCCGGGGAGCCTGGTATTGCCAACGTTCCGGTTAAAATGACTTGGTCGGGACCAGATGGCAACTTGAGTACCACCGCAGATAACCGGGAATACACCACCATCACCGATATTTCAGGTTTGTACCACTTCTCCGTTGTTTTAACGGGCAATTACAGTCTCCGCGTGCTTACACCGGTGATGATGACCCCAACGCGCGTGCAAGCAGGCATCAATACTTCCAACGACAACGATGGCGAGGCCCTTGCTGCCGATTTAGCCGAAGTGGAACAACTGTTTACCATCCTCGATCCGCAAAATATGGCGACCGGGGAAAACGGCATCGGCGATGATGGTTCGATCGCTGGTTTTTCCGATGCACAAAATGAAGAAAACCACGACTTTGGCTTTGCTTACCTCGATTATGGTGATTTGCCGGAAGACCAGTCTTACCACACTACTTTAAATGCACTCGGTGCTGTACACACCACCAGCCCTCAGCTCACTTTAGGTGCCTGCGTGGATGCAGAACGCGAAGGCATGCCCGACAGCGACGCGGGCGTATATGATGAATTGGGTTCCAATGCAGGCGATGGCGACGATGGTATTAACACCTTGGGTATCAATACCCAGGATTGTGTCGGCACGCCGCTCGGCATGGTTTCAGCAGCATCTTATCAGTGTGAAAACAAACTCATCCTGCGCACCACCAATACACATGGACAATATGTGTATTATGTGGTAAATGGCGATTTTTCCCCGGCGATTAATGCGGCGGGCGGTTTCAATGCCATCCTCGGTGCAACGGCCATTGTGGCCAATTCAACCAACAATGGCGCATTTACAGGCAATATTGCGGCACTCAAACAATGTATTGCGCAAAAAGATGGGGTAGCCCCAGCCTTGGTGACGATTGGTGGAACGATTAGTTTAAACCTGGTGTGTTTTGATAAACCAACCACTTGCAACGATGACGAAAACGGTATTCGTTTTGAAACACCCTTGATTCCTGGGTACGACGCTTGTGTGCGTGTTTCGGCAAAAAATGCAAGTTTAAGTGCCGCTACATTGCAAGGCTGGATCGACTGGAATGGCGACGGACAATTGGACAATGGAGAAGCGCTACAATTTACCAACAACGGCTTGGTGCCAAGTGGCGGTGTACAGGAAGCGCAATATTGTTTCCCCGTACCGCTTACGGCCAAATTTAATGCCGGTCGCGTGTATGCCCGTTTCCGACTTTCGCCCAATGGCGGCCTCTCACCCGATGGACCAGCCGTATTTGGTTCGGATGAAATGCCCCTGGGTGAAGTAGAAGATTACATAGAAGAAGTGGGTAAAGTGGGTAATCTGGTTTGGGAAGACCGCAATTTTGACGGCCTCCAGGGCAATCCAACGCTCGAACCAGGCATGAACAATGTGGCCATTCAACTGACCTGGGCCGGTCCCGACGGAAATATTACCACTGCTGCCGACAACCGCATTTACGAAACCATGACGGCACCGGTGAATGGCAAAGATGGCGTTTATTACTTCTGCGGCCTCATTGACGGAACGTATAAACTAACCGCTACCACGCCAACGGATTTTGTACAAACCTTGATCCAACAGGGTGGCAATACACAACTCGATGCCAACGATTTTGTGCTGGGCGATATATTCAGCTGGCCGGATGTAGCCAATCTCGTGCTCAATGAGCAAGGGGTGAGCGATATGCCGGGCGCTTTGCCGAATTTCCCGGATGCACACGATGACCAAACCCATGATGCCGGATTTGTGGCCGTCGATTTTGGCGATAACGGAACAACAAATAATACCTTGTTGTCCAATGGCGCCCATGCAACCCTCGTTCCGGGCTTATTCCTTGGCCTCGGCGCCGATGCGGAACCGGATGGAATGCCGGATAATCAGGCCGGTACACAAAATACAGGCGGCGACGATGCCGATCCAAGCAGTTACGAGGTAGGAACCGTTGCCGCAAACGGCGATGATGAAGACGGATTTAAACTGCTCACTCCCCTCGTTCCGGGTTATGAAGCATGTTGTGAAATCACGACCAACGTAACTGCACCCTATGCACCTGCTTATGTGAGCATGTGGATCGATTACAATGGCAATAATACCTTTGATGCTTCCGAAAAAGTATTCTTTACCACCATCAACGGTACCAATGTAAACAGCAGTGCACCGCAAGCACCAAATGGTTCGGCAACCCAGCGTTACTGTTTTTACGTACCCACCGATGCAAGTTTCACCGGTGGCGCTGCACAAATCCGATTGCGGTTGAACACAACGCCTAATATTCCGCCAACAGGTCTGGTGATCTTTGGTGAGGTAGAAGACTACTGGCAGCCGCTTTCGCTGAACGGTAATTACGTTTGGATGGACAGTGATATTGAAGGAGACCAGGATGCCACGGAAATGGCCTTGCCAGGGGTGCCGGTTCAGGTGCGCTGGTATGGAGAAGACCAGGTATTCAATTCGGCCGACGACCGCTTGTACAATACCACCACCGATGGAAATGGCAAATATCAAATTCGTGGATTGATCCCGGGCGCATACCGCATTTACCCATTCAAATACACGGGTGTGGCCAATGCACTGGGGGGAATTGCTCCTTTGAATAAAATCTTGACGATTCCAAATCTTTCGCCCGCCAACGACAACAACGACAGCGACGGCGCGCCGTTTATTCCGATGCAAGTGCCCAATTTGATCAATGCATTGATGCCTTTGAACGAAAATGGCCTGGCAGACAACAACGGTCAAAACGGCTTCCCGGATGCAAATGAAAACCTGTCCCTGGATTTTGGTTTTATCACCAATCCGGTAATCGCATCCACCTTCGAAATCAGTGGTGTACAAAAGCCTGCGAGCGGTATTTGTGGTAATTTTGATGCAATTTTCACCTTCTGCCTCCAAAATACAGGCGAAGTGCCGGTGAATATGGTGCAGGCGACCTTAGATCTGGCAAGTCAAAATGCCTTGGGTTCCATGTTCCTCGGATTTGTACCTGGCGCAACCCCACAAATTAGCAGCAGCACCGCGCATGAAAACCCGGTATTGAATATCCTTTACAATGGCAGCACAGTTACAACCTTGTTCAACGGGGCAAGTGGCACCTTGTGGCCTGGCGAAAAAGTGTGTGTGCAGTTTTCTGTAGCCTTACAACCAGATGCGGCAGGTGCACCTTTAAACCCTGATCTTCAGGTATTTGTAAATACCGTTGCCGTTAATTTCCAGGGTGAACCGATCCCCGATTTCTACAATGGGGGCCAGGTAAACGTTACCGATTTGTCGGATGACGGGCACGAGCCTCCTTCCTCCAATCCGTATGCCCCAGGGGATACTGGCGGCTATAACGACCCAACACCTTTGACCGATTGTTGGGAAATATCCCAGCCTTTGGTACAAAACGACGTTGTGCATGTGTCCATCGATTCCACTTGTCTGGCTTACATTGAGGCCGGTGCAGTGCTGGAAGGGGAAGCCGATAATTGTACCGAGTTGATTTACCCAATGGGTAGTTTTTATAAAGTTGTCCTTAAAAACGAACAGACGGGTGTGGTGATTGCAAATCCATTGACAGCCGCCTACATCGGACAAACCATTGTGGTAGAGGTAGAACACATCGTTTCTTGCAATAAAGTGTGGGGTAAAATCCTGCTGGAAGACAAACTTGCACCCGCAATCACTTGTCCGCCAGACATTACCGTAGCCTGCAGCGAATCGCTCCAAACAGCCAATACAGGCACGGTGCAAATTCAAGATTGCTCGGCAACAACTACCCAAATCTCTGAAGAAGTACAAGATAATGGAGAATGCGGCACCCCGCGTCAACTCATGCAACGCACCTTTATCGTAAAAGATGCCTGGAACAACCAGTCGGTTTGTGCGCATGTGATTACCGTAGAGCCTTTCAGCATGGTTGAAATGATCATGCCCGCCGACGTAACAGTCGATTGTGAATCGGCCTACCTCAATCCGGCAGCAACACAGCCTGTAACAACCGGTCAGCCGTCCATCAATGGCGCGCCGATTGGTACCAGTTTGTGTTCAGCATCGTTAGGATATACCGATGTAGTCAACCAAAGTTGTGAAGGCAGTTATGAAATTTACCGTACCTGGCTGGTGGCCAATACCTGCCTTCCAACAGGTCCAGGCAATCCGGTAGAATACCTGCAACGCATTCGGGTAAAAGACTTTGGTGGTCCGCAATTTACTTGTCCAAATGATATTACGGTTTCGGTCGATCCATTTACTTGTTGCGCCACCGCAGCCCTGCCCGATGTCATCATTTCGGAAGGTTGTTCTGAAATCACCGAACTCAAAGCACGGGTGACGGGTGTGGATCCATCTTCGGGTATCATTACCACGTTCACGATACCAGGCAATTTGGGCGATTTCCCGAATAATAACTACTGGACGCCCGATACCCTGGCAATTTTTGCCTTTACACAGTGTTTGCCCAACAACAATACCTATACAGTGCGGTACACGGCCTCCGACAATTGTGCGAATACCTCCAGTTGTGAATTCGCATTGACGGTCAAGGACTTAGTGCCGCCCGTTGCCACCTGCGACCAATTTACCCAGGTAGCACTCGGCGGCGATGGCATCAGTTTGATCGACGCAAGTACGTTCAACGATGGCAGCAAAGACAATTGTGCGCCAGTTGAATTCAAAGCCCGGCGTATGTTGGCCAATACCTGCCAGTCAGACACCGTATTTTATGATCAGGTAAAATTCTGTTGTAGCGACATCAATGATACGTTGCAGGTGGTTTTCCGGGTGTATGATGTGGATGTTCCTGCGGGTGAAGTCTCCATCGATGCCTTCGAAGGCCATTTCAACGATTGTATGGTGCAGGTTTTGGTGGAAGATAAAATCCACCCGGTTTGTACCGCGCCGGCCAACGTGACGGTTTCTTGTGAAAATTTTGACCCAAGTTTGTGGTCATATGGCATGCCGGAAGTTAGCGACAACTGCTGCCTGGATACCTCTAAAGTATATCAAGGACAAATTGGTTTGA
>JAIYAP010000087.1 GCA_027488935.1 Saprospiraceae bacterium
TGACATCTCCCCGAGGTGACATCTCCCCGAGGTGACATCTCCCCGAGGTGACATCTCCCCGAGGTGAAATCTCTCCGAGGTGACATCTCCCCGAGGTGACATCTCCCCGAGGTGACATCTCCCCGAGGTGACATCTCCTCGAGGTGTCATCTCCCGAGGTGTCATCTCCCGAGGTGTCACCTCCCAAGGTATCACTTTCTCAATCTTAAAAATGATGATTTTACGCAATTTGAGTGTGCTTTTTTGCCTCTTTTTTGTTTGTCCTGCCTTTTCCCAGCCGCTTCAATCGCCCGCGCGCCACGTAGTGGTGATCGGCGTAGATGGCATGAGTCCAGACGGAATACGAAAAGCGGCAACGCCCGTCATGGATCAAATGATGAAAGAAGGGGCTTTTACCTTGCAAGCCCGCAGTGTAACCCCCAGCAGTTCGAGTTCCAACTGGGCATCGATGATTATGGGCGCGGATGTAGAACAACATGGCATTCACAGCAACGACTACGAGCGCGATAATTTCATCCTGCCTCCAGTGGTGCATGGGAAAGACGCAATTTTCCCAACCATTTTTGGCATTTTGCATGATCAAAAGCCGAATGCCAAGATCGCTGCGATTTATCAATGGCGTGGTTTTGGTCGGTTATTTGAAAAAAGTGCCGTAAATTACGATACCTGCACGGCCAATGAAAGCGAAACGGCCCGGATTGCTGCCGCGTATATTTTGAAGGAAAAACCCACATTCTGCTTTATACATTTGGATCATGTCGACCATGCCGGGCATGAATCGGGCCACGGTAGCCCGGCGTATTATGCCTCGGTTGCAAAGGCCGACAGTTTGATTGGGCAAATTCTAGCCGCCATAAAAGCCGCGGGCATCGCCGACGAAACCCTGGTCGTAGTTTCAGCCGATCATGGCGGAATTGGCTTGGGGCATGGCGGACTTACCCTGGCAGAAATGGAAATTCCATTTATTTTATGGGGGAAAGGCGTAAAAAAGGGATTTCAAATACCAACCCCCGTGTACCAATTCGATAATGCAGCTACCCTGGCATTTGCTTTTGGTATTCAGCAACCGTATGCCTGGATTGGTCGCGCGGTGCAATGCGCCTTTGAAGGATATGCCGTGCCAGCCAACAATTATCCGGTGATTACTTATGTAGAGAAGCCGGATTTTAAACCGTCTGCTTTTCAGAATCGGCGGGCTGGGGGCTTGTTTTTTGCGCCTGCATCATTGAATATCCTAAATCCGGCGGGAAGCGGTGAATTGCGTTTTACCCTTGACGGAACTTATCCAACGATCACATCTGAACTTTTTAAAAAGGAAGTGTTGCTCGGGCAAAACACCGTTGCGCGTTGCGGGGTGTTTCGCGATGGCCAATTGGTGAGTGAAATCGCCGATGCTTATTATCGTTTTTTGCCTAAAGGCGCTTTGCCGCAGGTGGTGTACCGCTGTTATTATGGCGCTGAACTCAAAAGCTTGCCCAATGTGCGCGATTTGAAAGTAGAAGCCAGTGGCAAATGTTATGAACTTACTTCCGACGGCCTGAAATTGCCGAGAAGCGAGGATGTGGTGGTGGTGTTTGAATGCGATTTAAGCATCGAATCTGCAGGGAAATACACCTTTTTTACCCGTTCTGACGATGGAAGCGCCTTGTATATTGATGGTAAAAAAGTGGTAGACAACGATGGCGACCACGGCGTAACAGAAAAAGCCGGGAAAATAGATTTGACGCCCGGTACCCACGAAATTCGGGTAGAATGGTTCAATGGCGGCGGCGGTGGTTGGCTGGATACGTATTACCAGGGACCTGGTGTGCCGAAACAGTTGATTCCGGCTGGGGTTTTGAAGGGGTAGTCATATTGATTTTTTTAAATATAAGGCGATTGGTTTAGGTTGGAAACTTAAGAGAAAAAACCTGCGTTATATCCCTTTGATAGCGTTTTCAGTCCGTTTAAAGCGGCTGAAAACGCTAATTTTTATGTAAAAGGCGATAGAAAATGGATTTCGGATTCTTATATTTCTTGCTATTTTTCCTGTTAATCTTTTGGGTTAGGGGATTGACTATTTTATTACACGAATTGGGGCATGCGCTCATGGCCATTTATTTATCCAGGGAAAAGGTAACCGTGTACGTCGGTTCCTTTGGCGAGCGCAAGGATACGATACACCTGAAATTAGGCTTGCTTGAATGCTATCTCAAAAAAAATATGGCCTGGGATCGCGGACTTTGCGTGCCTGAATCCAAAAACTTTACCTTAAATGGTCAAATTTGGTATACTGTAATGGGGCCAGTAGTGACCGTTTTATGTTTTTTCGGTTTTGGTGCTTTGGCCATTCGTACGGAAGTCCCGGCTTTGCTGCGTATTTTTTCTTGTTTTTTTGTGTTCATAACCTGTTTAGATGCCCTCCGGTGCCTGATTCCAAGTAAACAGCCTATACTCATGGCTGATGACGGAATCACCTATAACGACGGTCAACTTTTGCGTAACCTGCTCCAGCAAAAGCGTTTAGCCCTGAAATTCAAGGAGGTTGAAATTGCGACCAATCAAAAAGCGTATGAACGGGCGGGTGATTTGTTGATGGAGGCGATGCCCAAAGCCAAAAACAAATCCGATTTGTATCGTTATGCAGCAAGTGTTTATTCGGAAGGAAAATATTACGAAAAGGCCATTGCTTGCTATACTGCCCTTGAACAGGAAGGCGGCATGGACAGCAACGATTACAACCATGCCGGCTTGATTTTCGCTTACCTGTTACAGTACGAAAACGCTTTAAGCTATTTTAAAAAAGCAGTAAAGTTGCAACGTGATAACAACCTGGTACTTACCAATATTGCTTTTTCGCATTTAATGTTGGAGCAATACAGTACGGCATTCGAGTTGTTCGATGAATTATTTCAAAAAGATCCTGAAAACGCCTACCTGCTGGCCAATCGAGGCCTTGCCGCTTTCAAAACAGGCCAAATTACCGCTGGCTTGGACGATTTGGAACGCGCAAAACGAATCGATCCGGAAGAGTCGTATGTGTACCGCAATTTGGGCATTGCTTTGCTGGATCAAGGCGACCCGACTCAAGCAAATGAAAATTTCATAAAAGCGCAGGTAATCAATCCGCAAACACATTTGATTGATTCATTGCTTGAAAAAGCTATGGCTGCCGAAGCATAATCTTTCCCCTAAACAAATACCGAGCGTGATTTTGGCAATTATTTCAAACTCCAATCAACAAAAGCCTGCATTACCTCAGGCCAATGCCCTTTGTTGTAGTCCGGTCGGCCGTTTTCGGCAACTTCGAAAAAATTATGTTCCAGTTTCAAATAGCGCTTGCAGTATAGGTTGTGCTTTTCGGCCTGAATAAAAAACAAGGGCATCAAATCACATAAATCTGCCGTACGGTCCGCTGTGCCGTATGCCAGGTAAATGGGTATGTTTAACTGCAACCAATCGTCGTAAAAAGGTTCCGAAAATGTTTTCAAGGCCAATAATCCGGGATTTGCCCGAACAGAATCCGGTTGGTAGGCGTTTTGAAACTCCTGATAATGGGCTTCCATTTCCTGGTCGGCTGCTTCCCAACTCATTTTACCCAATTGCGCATTCAAGCGCGCCTCCCGAACAAACTGATCTACCCGGCCAAATGGATTTGCCCCAAAAAGTCCCAAATGGGTGACTGATTTGTTGCTCCTTGCAATTTTAGTAGCCACTTTTGAGCCTTGCGAATGTCCGGCTACCACCAATCTGGAAGCATCTACCCAGGGCTGTTTTTTCAAATATTTCCAAACGCGTTTGGCCCTTTGAACATAATGCTCGAGGTAATCCGCTTCCAGAAACGCCTTTGATAACTGTTGTTTTTGGGTCGTATCCGGTACATAACAGTATTGTGCATTCAGGTTTTTCTCATCGGTCAACAGCGGGGTTTCCGGCATGGAAATAACGATCAGGTGGTAATGGCGGGTGATGTTTTGCAGGTCAAAATTGGTGATGCCGCCGCCAATGATAAAATCACCATATTGTGCAGAATGGACCGCCAATGGGACCGGCAAAGAGCCCTGACAAAACAAAAAAACCGGTTTTTTTACCGAAAACGCAGTGTCAAATTTGATAAAATCGATGCGCTCGTTTTTATCCATTAACATAAAATGCCGCGCTTGACCCAGCAGCACACCTTGGTCCTGACCCAGACAATGTCGCTGGAAGCCCAATAATAACACGAACAAAATAAGTATATTACGCATATTAAATTTTCCAGCGTACAAATGCTTCCATGGCTTCATATTCGGCCAGGCCCAAAGCCCGGTACAAACGTGCGGTTTCGCGGTTGCGGTCTTCTGCGCGTTGCCAAAACTCGCGGTTGTCATCGCCCGGGAACGGCGGCCGGTCTTTTTGACTTTGGTGCATAAAAATGGCTTGTCGTTTTTTGCGCAATTGCGGTGGACTAAACGGCACGGCCATTTCAATTTCGTCGATGGCCCATTCGTGCCAGGCCCCGCGGTACAGCCACAACCAGCAATTTTCCATCCAGGGGCGGTCTTTCAAATTTCGGAATGCTTCAAAAATAGCATCCAGACAAACCCGGTGGGTGCCATGCGGATCGGCTAAATCGCCCGCGGCATACACTTGATGGGGCTGAATCGTTTCCAAAAGATCCTGAATGATCTGGATATCGGCCGCACCGAGTGGTTTTTTGCGGGTTTTGCCCGTTTCGTAAAAGGGCATATCCAGAAAATGAATATGATCGTCCTCCAACCCGCAATACCGTGCTCCACCCCTTGCTTCCCCGCGGCGAATGAGTCCTTTGATTTTGCGCACCGCTTCGGAATCAGGTTCTGCCGGATTTTTGCTGTTTAAAAAGGCAATTACTTCATCGTAGTGGCTGGTATCAGCGCCCTGGGTTTTGCCATATTCGGCCATAAATTCGGCATACCGCAAGGCATCGTAATCATGCACCGCAATGTTGCCGGAAGTTTGGTAAGCCACGTGTACATGATGTCCTTGGTCGACCAAACGCATAAACGTAGCGCCCATGGAGATCACATCATCATCGGGGTGTGGACTGAAAATAATGACCCGTTTTTGGGCGGGCTCGGCGCGTTCAGGGCGGTTGCTGTCGTCGGCATGCGGTTTTCCGCCTGGCCAGCCGCTGATGGTATGTTGCAATCGGTTGAAAATGCGGATATTCAGTTCGTAACTATTGGCCTCTTCCATGATCAACTCACTCAATCCGTGCTCATTGTAATCTTCATCGGTGAGTTTCAGGATGGGCTTGTTGCTTTGTTGGGAGAGCCAAACCACCGCTTTGCAGATGAGGTCTTCCGTCCAGTTGCAGGATCCTGCGAGCCAGGGCGTGCGCACGCGCGTGAGCATTTCGGAAGCCGATTGGTCGATCATTACCCGCACATTCGGGTGGTTTTGCAAGAAAGAAGCCGGTAAACTGGTCGAAATAGGCCCTTCCACGGCATCGCGCAGTACCGTTGCCTTGTGTTCGCCCCAGGCCATCAGGTACACGGTGCGGGCTTTAAAAATACTGCCCACGCCCATCGTTATGGCCCGATAAGGCACTGCATCTTCCTGCATAAAGTCTTTAATGGCGTCGCGGCGGGTCAGGTGGTCGAGGCGCACCATGCGGGTCATGGAATGTTCCCAGGCGCCGGGTTCATTGAATCCAATGTGTCCGGTACGGCCGATGCCCAGCAATTGGATATCAATGCCGCCTGCCATGTCTATCTGTTTCTCGTACGACGCACAGTAATCGGCCATCCCCTCCATCGGCACCGCGCCATCCGGGATATGGATATTTTCCTTGGGAATGTCAATATGGTCGAAAAGGTAATCGTGCATAAAACGCCAGTAGCTTTGTGGTACCGACTTGGCGAGCGGGTAATATTCGTCGAGGTTGAAGGTGATAACGTTTTTAAAACTCAGGCCTTCTTCCCGGTGCATGCGCACCAATGCTTCATACACTTTGATCGGGCTGCTGCCGGTGGCCAATCCGAGCACAATTTTTTCACCATCCTGTTGTTTTTGTCGGATTGCCAATGCGATGGAGCGGGCTACATGTTCAGAACCTTCGGCTGCATCTTTCCAGATTTTAACGGGGATTTTTTCAAAATGCTTGTATTCGTATTTTAAGTGCATAGGTGTTTAAATTGTCGAGGACAAAATGGGTAGTGCAGGCGCAAAGGTAAGGGTTCGCACTTGTTTAAAAATTAAAGTGGGAGAGCAAGCGGCAAATTTAATCGGAAATATGGGTAAAAAACAAGCCGCTCCGAATGAACGGAACGGCTTGAGCCTGTTTTTTTCTGAGGCGGCTGGAGTACTTGACGATCGCAAGCCTATTCTTCGTGTTCTTCAAATTCCCGCATACGGTACTTGGTTTTTTCGGTGGGCTTTAATTTTTTCTTTTTGGAAGTGCCTTGGTTGTCGCTGAAACGATCGTCCTGACGGACTTTGTCTTTCTTGCTTTTTTCCCAGGTTTTCATGGCAAAAGCGAATTTAATTGGTTGATTTACAAGTTTGAGTATAATTGATTAGGCCGTACAAAACAGGTGTTTCGTCCGGCTTTCAGATACAAAAATAAACCTATTCGTGTTTTTATCAACAGAATCCACTGAATTTTTTTTCAAGGGTACTAATTTCGCATTTGCTGACAGCCGACATTGCGAATGCTTAAAAAGCTGAATCTTACCGTTTTAATTTGATTTTCGATGAAACAAATCTACTTTCTGTTGTGCTTTATTGGTTTGAGTGCTTTTGGTTTTGCTCAAACTTCCAGATCTGTCCAGTTTGCGTCTGGTTCGGCCGCTTTTCCGGCCAATTTTTCGTCCTTATTGCAAAATCCGCCAGTCATTCAGGCTTCGGAATTATTTGCGGGCCGATTTGTGCGGTACATTCAATTTGATCGATTGTTGAGCGACCAGGAACGCACCCTGGCGGAAGGCCAGGGGCTTCAGTTTTTGGCTTATTATCCGGCCACAACGTACCTCGTAAGTTTGCCGGAAGGTTTTGATTTTAAGCAATTGGCAACACTGCCAGTTTGGAGTGTGATGGCGCCTGTTACCAATTGGAAAATGGCCCCGCAATTGCTCGAACGTCCTTTGGGCGCCTGGGCCGTAAACGGTGATCGGGCAACGCTCAATGTGCAGGTGTATCCGCATGTTGGCATTGAAAATGGTGCCCGACTTTGCCTCGCAGCGGGCTTAAACGTGACTGCAAAAGGCGTGATGAATGGATATTTGGAGGTACAAGCGCCTATTTCAGACCTGCTTTCCGTGGCTGCCTTACCTTTTATACAATATTTGGAACTGATTCCGCCGCCGAGTGAGCAGGAAGATACCCGCAATCGTGCTTTGCACCGTAGTAATATTTTGGATGCCGATCACGCGTCGGGTTTGCATTTTAATGGCGCAGGGGTAAGCGTTTTGGTACGTGATGATGGAAAGGTCGGGCCGCATGAAGATTTTCGCGGTCGATTAACCGATCTGTCTACAACCAATTTGGGCACCCATGGCGATTGGGTTTCGGGCGCATTAGGTGGAGCAGGCAATATTGACCCACGCAGCCGTGGAATGGCAACGGGGTCCGAAATTTTTGTTTCCGAATACGTGAGTTCTTTTCAGGATGAAAAATTGCTGCAACTGCTGGATGAGGGTGTTCCGATTACCAATACCTCGTATTCGGACGGTTGCAACATCGGCTACACCATTGGTTCGCAAACCGTGGATCAACAAATGGTCAATCAGCCTAAACTGAGCCACGTGTTTTCGGCGGGCAATAACGGAACCGCCAATTGCAATTACGGCGCGGGTGCCACTTGGGGCAACATCACCGGTGGACATAAAATGGCCAAAAATGCCTTCGCCGTCGCGAATTTGCTGGCGGATGGCTCCTTAAATAGTTCTTCCAGCCGTGGCCCGGCGTATGATGGTCGCATCAAGCCCGACATCAGTGCACATGGTACCGATGTATTCATGACCCAGCCTTTCCAAACCTACAGCAATGCAACGGGCACCTCCTTTTCTGCGCCCGCCGTGGCAGGTGGCTTGGCACAATTGACCCAGGCGTTCAAGTCGTTGAACAATGGCCAGGAACCCGCATCGGCTTTGCTGAAAGCGGCTGTTTTGAATACGGCCAATGACATTGGCAATGTAGGACCCGATTTTCGCACCGGTTGGGGGCAGATCAACGTGGGGGCCGCCTACCGATTGCTCGAACAAAAAAACTATTTGAACGCATCCATTTCTCTGGGCGCGACCAACAACCAAACCTTGAGCCTGCCCGAACAAGTCCGCCAGGCACGTATTATGCTCGTATGGACTGATCCGGCTGCTGCGCCCAATGCGGCAAAAGCCTTGGTAAATGACCTCGATTTGAAGGTAATTGCCCCTGATGGCACGGTTTTGTTGCCCTGGCGCCTGGATCCGACCCCGAATGCTACTGCTTTGAATACACCTGCCACCAAAGGAATCGATTCCCTGAATAATGTAGAACAGGTAAGTATCAATTTGCCGCTGGCGGGCAATTATACCGTGCAGGTACAAGGCAATGGCGTGGCATTTGGTCCACAAGATTACTACCTGGTGTGGACGTATTTAAAAGACGAACTAAAAATCACCTATCCCAATGGAGGAGAAGGTTTTGTAACCAGTCAGGGCGAAACCGAGCGTATTCACTGGGATGCCTTGGGGAATGATGGCGAATTTACCCTGCAATATACCCTGGATAATGGACAAAGTTGGAAACCCATGGCTACCGTAAGCAGCGAACGTCGCCATTACGATTGGGAAATACCCCAAAATACGGTCAGTGGACAAGTTAAAATCCTGATACTGCGCGGTAACCAAAGCGACACAACGGATGTTCCATGCACCATTGCACCCGTTCCTGGTAATATAAAGGTGGAAAAAGTATGCCCCGATTCGATGTCTGTTAGTTGGAACGCTGTGGATAGCCTTGAATATGATGTGTACCGATTGGGGCAGCGCTATATGGAAATTGTGGGCCATGCCAACAGCACACCTTTTACATTTCCAGTACAAAATGGGGGCACCGCGCAATGGCTTTCTATCCGCACGGCCGACTCAACAGGTCTGACAGGGCGTAGGGCCAGGGCGGTGCGTTGGCCGGGCGATCTTAAAAACTGCCCACAAAACAACGACGTGGCATTGCGGAAATTACTTTCTCCTGCGGTAGATGCCATCCTTCAATGTGGCGGTGGCGATTTGTCGATTGCCGTACGGATCAAAAATGAGGGGTTGAGCCCGGTTTTAGGGGCCATCGCCCATTATCAGATCGGAAACCAGCCAGCCTTGAGCCAAAGCGTTCCGACCATACCCGTGGCCGATTCCATTGATTTTGTATTTGCTACACCTTATTATATAGGTTTCAATGGCCGCCTGGACATGAAGGTTTGGTTGACATATCCGGAAGACAATGCGCATTTCAATGATACCATTCAGCGGGTATTGCCGGTGGTTTCCCAAGCGGCGCAGGCTCCTTTTGGTCAAAGTTTTGAAAATAGTCCCAATTTGCCTGCCGGTTGGACGGTCGTGAATCCAGATGAACAAATCGGCTGGCAATTGCAGCGGGGGAATATCGTTGGGACAGGTGGTACCAATACCAGGGCGTTCAAATTGGCCTGTTATGATTATCCTGTACCCGGTGCGCAAGATTACATTTACTTGATTCCGCTCGATTTGAGCAATATTGCCAACCCAACCTTGTTTTTTGACCTTGCTTATGCCCAGTATGATGAACTTTCGAGCGAATCATTGCGGGTTGAAATTTTTGAAAACTGCGATTTGGGTGCCCCACCGGTTGTTTTATGGGAAAAATCGGGCGCTGAATTAGCGACCAGATCAAGCACTACAAACAGTTTTACGCCTACCATTGCATCGGAATGGCGCCCTGAAGCAGTCGATTTGAATGCCTATACCGGTAAAAGCTTGTTGTTGCGCTTTAGTGCTTTAAATAACTTTGGCAATAACATGTACCTTGATAATGTTCGGTTGTTGAATTTTATTGCAACAACGCCCGTCGCCGAATTCCAGGCAAGCAAGGATACCATTTGTCGGCTGGATACCCTGATTTATCAAGCGGTAAACCAGGATTTAGCCACCACCAACTTGAGCTGGAGTTTTGGCGCACAAGCACAACCAGGCACCGCAACCGGCCCTGGCCCACATTCGGTTTGGTATGTAACGCCGGGCACCAAAACGGTGCGCATGATAGCAGCCAACCCATTTGGAAGTGATACCGTAACACAAGCGATTCAGGTGCGCAATTTCCCGACGGCCAATTTTACAACCCAGGTGGCTGATTTAACCGTAACTTTTAACAATACCAGTCAAAATGCAACCACTTATACATGGGATTTTGGCGATGGAACAACCAGTACCCTGGCTAATCCCCTGCACACATATACAGAGCCGGGTAGTTACCAGGTAAAATTGACCTCCACCAATGCTTGTAAGTCAGTTGAAAAAATAACGAATGTACTGACGGTTCTATCATCCACCGATTTGTCGAATGTATTGAACGTAAACATTTTACCCAATCCAACTTCTGGCGACTTTAAAGTACAGTTGCAACTGAACCGGACCTTGGGTGATGCCCAATTGCGTCTGCTGGATGCCCAGGGACGCTTGGTAAAAGTGCATAAAACGACCTTAAAACAAGGAGAAAACACGGTTTCTTTTGAAGGTTTGCAGTTGCCCACAGGATTCTATCAATTGATGGTAGAAACGGAAGTTGGGGTTATGGCTCTGAAAGTGGTGGTGCAGTAGGGAGATTATATCAAGGATTTGTGGTAGCGTGTAAATTTTATTGGCGGGGCGACAGAAAAAGCCGCCCCGTCAATAAAATTTACGCATTTACACGGGATTAAAGTAGGCTTTAGGGTTACGCTTGATTTAGGTAGCCTTGGGATCTTTTCAGATACATGTGGTAATACATAAAAATCCCGAATTTAGATTTTCACCTAAATTCGGGATAATTAATATGTAATAAATTATTTTACAAACAATTGCTTCAACTGGTCCACGACCTGGCTGCCGCCGGAAAGGGTGATGGTGTGGATTTTTTCGGCAATTTTTTCCACGTATTCCATCTCTTTCAGTTTGAACAACATGGCGTTGTCTTCCATGAGTTTGGCCGTATTCAACAAGCTTCGGGTGGACGCGGTTTCTTCTCGACGCATGATCACGTTGGCCTGGGCGCGTTTTTCGGCGACCAATACCTGGTTCATGATGTCTTTGATATCACCCGGCAGGATGATGTCTTTCATCCCGAGGCTGGTGACCGTAATGCCCAGTTTTTCGGCACTTTCCACTGCTTTTGCGTGGGCTTCTGCGGCGATGGAATCCTTGTTTTCCATCAATTCATCGAAGGTGCTTTTTCCAACTAATTCGCGGAGAATCAATTGCATTTGCAAATACAACTGACGTTCGCATTCGTTGTTTTCCAACAAGGCCTTTTGCAAATCCACGATGCGGTATTGCACGGTGAAGTTGATACGCAATTGTGCCTTATCACGGGTAAGTACCTCCTGGCCGTTAATATCAGTACTCAACTGACGGGTATCGGCCTTCATGACCGAAATGACGTCGTTGTTTTTCCAGAAATAGTGGTTGCCGGCAGAAAGTGGACGAATTACCACGCCGTTTATCAGCAAAAGGCCTTTTTCGAAGGTGCTTAGCGTGTACATGCGCACAAAAGGGGTCAATACGCCTTTTTCCAGCAAGGCAGGATCAATGTCCACCATTTCGCAGCTGCGCAAATCCGCTTTTACAAAAGTGAACAGGGCGGCGCCTTTCCAGTACGCATACCGGCCTGGTTTCAGCAATTCGTGGTAGTTGCCATCCTTGTACACGATGCCCAATTCGTGGTCGGCAATATCCACGAAATTCAGTTTAGCCGCCAATTCTTCATTTTGTTGAAGTACGGTGAGCGGTTCGGATGGTAAAAACTTTTCATCCATGTTGTACAAATGGTAAACTTCCAAAGGCCAAATCCAGTATTTGCCTGCGGTCATAACCCGACGCACTTGGCCTTCCTGGATCATCAAGCCGACATGGTTGGCTGGAATGTTGATGCGAATCATTTTGTTATTATTTATGGTTGGTTTAATTCAGTAAAAAAGGCACCGCGGGCCGGCCAATAGCCAGGTAACGGAGTGTTCTCGGGCGGTGTGCAGGACGCCAATCGTATCCGATTTGTGCCAGACAATGCTGTGCACGGGTCTTCTTCAATTGGAGTTGTGCAGTGGCGCAATAACACTACTGGTCGCCATAGCCTGTCACAGCCAGCGATGCCTCGGTGGGGGATTTGCGAAGGACCCTTCTTCGTTCATAAAAAGCTGGGTTAACAGTCCAGTGCAGCGGTTAAGGCTGCGTAGCGAATTGCTCTGCCATTTGAGCTACTTTCCAGTTTATAGTTGGAAAGACAGGAGTCGAACCTGCAACACATCCGATGGTCAAGGCCTGAATTCCTTCGCCTGGATATTGTTACCAACGGTGGGACAATACAATGGCGCCATACAGAAACGCACAACAGGGGCAAGCCGGTTTTCATAACCTTGTTCTTTATCAAAAACGGTTTGCCATGGCGCACCGCCGATATTTGTTTTTTAAAAAAAGTCCGGTTGGGTCATTTACCTGCTCGGATAAGTTGTTTTTCATGTTATTTCCTTTTGATAAAACAAAGGTGCATACCCATGTGCGCAGTACATTTGCGCAGTAAAAGTTTTTTTTAAATTTTTCTTTCAACGTCCCTCCGCAATAAGTCTATTAACTGGCTTTGGGCGGCATAAGTTCCCTTCATTTAAATATGGCACTCAACAAACTTGCCCTCATCCGCTACAAAACCATTGATGCCTGCCTGAGCAACCGCTTTCGCAAGTGGACCCTGGAGGATCTCATCGAAAAAGTATCGGATACTTTATACGAATACGAAGGCATTTCGGAAGGGGTCAGCAAACGCACCATCCAGCTCGACATCCAGACGATGCGCAGCGAGCGCTTGTACAATGCCCCGATTGTGGTGGTGGATAAAAAGTACTACACGTACGAAGATCCGAAGTTTCGCATCACGGAATCGCCGCTGGGGGCAGCAGATTTGGAAAAAATGAACGAGGTGGTGGGTATTTTAAGGCAACTTAGCGGATTTAGCCATTTTGGGGAAATGCGGGAAATCATCGCGCGCCTGGAAAACGACCTCAACCGCAACCGCACCGCCGGGCAAAGTGTGGTGCACATGGAAAGCAATCCGATGTTAAAAGGCCTGGAATGGATTGATCCCTTGTTCAAAGCCATTCTTGCAAAACAGACCTTGCGCATTGATTATCAATCCTTTAAATCGCGTCAAGTCCGGGAAGGCATTTATTATCCTTATTTGCTCAAAGAATACCGGAACCGCTGGTTTTTGATGTGTAAAGCAAAAGGACATAAAACGCTGCTCAATTTGGCGCTCGATCGTATTCAAGGCTTGGAAACCTTGCGCTTGGAGCCATTTGTGGAGCATCCCAGTGTGGATTTTGATCACTATTTTGAGGACGTGATCGGCGTAACCAAGTCCGAAAACGCCAAAACAGTACCCGTTTTATTAGAATTTGATGCCGAAACAGTGCCTTATGTGCTTACCAAACCGTTGCATGCGAGTCAGCAAATTATGCATGCAGAAAATGGAAAAACAATTGTAAAAATAGAGGTGGTCCCCAATTTTGAGTTGGAGCGCGAAATTTTGGGCTTTGGCGCACACATCAAGGTGCTTGGTCCGCGCTTTTTAAAAAGCCGGATTGCCGATTCAGCGAGGGGCATGGTGGAACTATACACCGCCTAGCCTAAATAAAATAATTGATGGCAAAAAACAGCACCAGGTAAATCCATAACCCGTCCAAAAAGTGCCAATACACCGTGAGTAAGCGCAATTTCAGGCGTTTTTCCGGGTCCGAAAAATACACCAACACGGTGACTGGGTCGACCATGCGTTTTTTAGCAGTATAGTAAAAAAGAAACAGATAAGGCAAACCCGCGACCACGTGCAACAGGTGCACAAACGAAATAACATATAAGTAGGCAGCCGTTGTAGAGGTATTGAGCGCAATATTATTTTGAAATAACCAAATCCACGCAACGGTCTGCATCAGCATAAACAAGAAAGACAGCCAAATGGTGTATTTTAAATTAACAATATAGCCCTCTGTAAAATCGTACAGATAGCATTTCTTGGCGCGCATCATGGTATAACTGCTGCCCAATAAAATCACGGTGTTGACAATAAACAACATCGGAATTTGTACTGGCGGCACGCCCATGGTTACCCGCGTGTACACGTAGGAAACCGTTAAGGCCAAAAAAAGCACACTCAAACCGAACAAAAGAATGCTCAACATCACATTGCTCGGATGAAAGAGGAATTCATCCTGTTGGGGTTCTACCTGTTGTTCCATATATTTGCTTTAATGTGTTTTAAATTGACAATGTGTGCTTTAAATCGAAATTAAAGCAATTGCCACCAGGGCAAAAATGATACCGAGCCAATTCAAACGGCCTAGTTTTTCCTCAAACAACGCAACTGCCCCAATGGTTGTGAGCAAAATGATACTTACGTTCATAGCAGGAAATACAAAAGAGCCTTCCAGTCCCGAGCCCAGGGCCATGATCATAAACAACATGCTGCCATAATTGGGAATACCGAGGATGATGCCGCCCAGCACATTGCGCCATGCAAACTGCATACGTCGGGTGCGCCAACCCACAACTGAAATGCACAGGCCAATCAGCGCAGCCATTCCAAATACGGTGGTGATAAAGGCCGGACTTTGCGGATCTATCATGCGTTGTTGCTGAACATGCAACAATACCACTTCGATGACACCCGCCAGTAGCCAGGTAATCAAGGGTATCAGGATCAGAAAGGAACTGCTCCTCGGTGCAACATCTGTTTGTCCGTTTTTAGGCGCGCTGGATGGCCAGTTCACTAAAACAATTGCCACCAAGGCCACCAAAAAACCAAGTATTTTGCTTGTTCCCGACGATTCGTGGTATACTAAAATGGCAAATGGAACGGTAATCAGGATGGACATTTTTTGCATCACCTGGCTGATCGTAACCCCAAAATACTGAACCGTAAGCGCAGCGCTGTTGAAACCACCAATGAATATAAAGCCCAAAAGCAAGGCAAACGGGAGCCAAGGGGCCGATAATCCATCTGCGGCAACAGGAAAACGCCCTAAATGAATCCAACCGCAAACAATACACGTACAATAATTGAAGACAATCGCCTGAAAACGATCAACCCCAAATCGCGGAAATAATTTAAATGCAAAACCCAATATAACAGAGCAACACACCGAAAGAACCAAATACAACATACCAGAAAAAATTGAAGATCAAAGATAAGTGCTGTATTTGGTACGATTTTTACTTTCCTATTTTAACAGGTTATCTTGCAGCATAAATCCCGCGATTGGACAACCCGTGATTAAACAAATGCTTGATAATCCATTTCTTATGAAAAAAATCCGACAACTGATTTTACCTTTTATTGGTTTGTTTTTGCTGGGCGCATGCCAGGTTTATCAGGCACTTCCTTCTAAAACCTTGCAACAAAAATGTGCACCCTACGACCAGTTTTCTATTCAACGCGCCTATCCCGACCGTGATTTCGATTGGAAAGGTTGGAAAAAAACGATGACTTTAACCCGAATGAATACACAAATTGCCAGCGAACGCGATCCTGGCGGATGTGGCGGCAACCCCAGCGCCTGGACCCTGCAAGGACCTGCCAATGTAGCGGGCCGCGTAAATGCCCTGGCCGTAAAACCCAATGATGAACTAACCGTGCTGGCTGGATTTGCCGGAGGCGGTATTTTTAAAACAACCGATGGCGGCACCAACTGGCGTCCGGTTTTTGATGACCAACCCGAATTGTCTATTGGCGATATTACTTATGACCCGGTGAATCCCGAAATCGTATATGCCGGTACAGGCGATGTAAATATTCCTGCCATCGTATTTAATGGCGATGGGGTGTATAAAAGCACTGATGGCGGCGAAAATTGGCAATACCTCGGACTTCGGGAGGCTGGTATTATTTCAAAAATTGTGGTCAATCCGCTAAACACCCAAGTTTTGTACGCTGCCGCCATGGGCAACCCCCACGTGCGGGACGTGCACCGCGGTATTTATAAAAGCATCGATGGGGGCCAAAACTGGCAAAAAGTACTATTTGTCAGCAATCAGGCGGGAGCCAGCGATTTGTTGATGAATCCCAATAACCCGCAAATATTGTACGCCTCGTTTTGGGATCGTATCCGCAACAACCAGGAATCGGTTGTATATGGCCCCAATGCCAAAGTGTATAAAAGCATCGATGGCGGTCAAAACTGGGTGCAATTGGGCGGCGGGTTACCTACCAACGTTCTGGGACGCACCGGCCTTGCCATGTCTGCAACCAATCCCGACAAATTATTCGTCGTATATGTAGACACCTTTTCGCGTCCCGGCGGATTGTACCGTACCACCAATGGCGGTGCAACCTGGACCACCATCAACATTGCGCCCTTAAACAACGCATACAGCGATTTTGGCTGGTATTTTGGCAAAATCAGGCTCAATCCGACCAATGACGAGGAAGTTTATTTTTTAGGGGTATTGCTTTGGCGGCGGGTTCCGGCCAGTGGTACCTGGCAAAATGCAGCAGGCGGCCATGCCGATAGCCACGATTGGGTGCAATTGCCCTCTGGCAGGCGGTATTGGGCCAATGACGGCGGGGTATATCGAAGCCCACCGGGGCAGTCGTTTTATGAAAAATGTATAAACCTGCCAACAACCCAGATTTATCATACCGACTTTAACCCCCACACACCCAATACTTTTTACATCGGTTCGCAGGATAATGGAATTCAAAAGGGCAACGGCACGGCTTTGAACAACTGGCAAACGCTTTTTACCGCCGATGGATTCAATTGCGTGTTCGACCCGACTGATCCCAATACGTTTTGGGTAGAAATACAATATGGCGGCATTCAAAAAACAACCGATGGCGGTCAGAGTTGGGAAAATTACAACCAGGCCCTGGGCACCAGCGACCGGGTAAACTGGGATGCGCCGTTTTTTATGAGCAACTTTGAAGCCCCCAAACGGTATTCGGCAACCTTTCGGGTGTATGAATCGGTAGGGGAGGACTGGACGGCCATTTCGGGCGATTTGACCGATGGCGTGATTTATGGAGATCGTTTTCACACCATTTCCGCTTTAAATGAATCGCCGCTTGTTGCCAGAAAGTTGATTGCGGGCACTTCGGATGGCAATGTTTGGCGCAAAGATCCCGCTGGTGCCTGGGTAAATATCACGGCCGGACTGCCCAACCGCTATGTAACCTCGGTGTACGGCTCGCCGGTGTTGGCAGACCGAATTTTTGTGACCCATTCCGGTTTTCGCGACAACGAATCCATTCCGCACATCCATCGTTCTGACGATAATGGACAAAGCTGGGTGGATATTTCGGGCGATTTGCCCGGGTTGCCCGTCAATGATTTTTGGATTATGCCGGGGCAAAACGATCAGGTATTGTTTGCGGCCACCGACGCCGGGGTGTATTATACCCTGAACGGCGGTGTGAAATGGCTGCGTTTGGGCAGTAATTTGCCGTTTATCCCCGTTTTTGATATTGAACACAATCCGGTCCGCAATGAATTGATGGCAGGCACTTTTGCCCGAGGTTTGTACACTTTTCCCCTCGACTCTGTTTTTCAGCAAGGCCAATCTTCCACCATCAGTGTAGGCGGGACCATCAAAACCGAATTGGGCGATGGGGTAGGGCAGGTACAAGTTGCCGCGCAACCGTTGGTGCAGACCGATACTTCGGGTGTTTTTTTAATCGAAAATCAGGCTGCTTGCGCGCAATATACCCTGCAACCACAACGCAATGATAACCCCTTGAATGGGGTAAGCACCTTCGATTTGGTGCTGATTTCTAAGCATATCCTCAACATTGAGCAATTGGGCTCACCGTATAAAATGATTGCGGCCGATGCCAACAAATCGAATTCCATCACCAATTTTGACATCATTACCATTCGAAAACTGATTTTGGGGATTGATTCTACTTTTGGAAATAACCAATCCTGGAGTTTTGTTCCAGCAGATTATGTATTTCCCAATGTATTCAACCCTTTTCAAGCACAATTTCCCGAAAAAAAGGAAATCGATTTGCAAACCGAATCCGTGCAAGGGCTGGAAATGATTGGTATCAAAACAGGGGATGTAAATAACAATGTAACGGCCTCTGCGGATGCTGCTTCGGATACACGGGGAGCGGGTATTTGGCCTTTGTTCTTTCAGGATGCGCCATTATCGCCCGACACCCAGGTAACGTTTATCCTGCAGGGCGATTTTGACCCCTTGGCAGCTTTGCAATTTACCCTGGCATACAACACTGAAGCGCTTGAATTACTGGAAGTTACGCCACTTTTGAATGGGCTTTCAGCCGATCAGCTTGCAACCCAAACAGGCTTGATTCGTTTTGCCAGTGAAACTATGCCGGATGGCAAAAGCAGCGGTTCCAATCAGTTGCTGCGTTGTGTTTTTCGGGCAAAAAAGGGCGGACATTTATCCGATTATATGCAGTTGGAGGAGCGTCCTACCTCTGCGCAGGCTTATTTATCCAATGGGGTAGCCTGGAAGCCCCAATTGAGCGCATTTCCGGAGAAAATGGCAACCATACAGGTCTGGCCGAACCCGGTTGGGGTGGGAAAACCCGCTTTGTTGCAAGGTAATGCGTTGCCCGAGCAGGCATTTGAGCTGGAAATATGGAGTGCTGCGGGTAGTTTGCTGCACCAGCAATTGGGCACCTTGCCCATGGTCATCCCGGCAACGGCTTTGCAGCTGCGCGGCGTTTGTTTTTACCGTCTGCTGGATCGCGTTTCCGGGTTGGTGCTGGCGGGTCGCCTGGTCGTAGAATAGGGTAGGGCTTCATCCCGAATGCTGGTTTTCACAAAGATTAGGGGTGATGTTTGTTACGTTTTTACATGGGATTACAGGATAATGCATATTCATTCGTGCATTTACGCGCGATTTTTTTGATGCCTAATATTTTATCAAGGATTTGTGGTGGCCTGTAAATTTTATTGGCGGGGTGACAGAAAAAGTCGCCCCGTCAATAAAATTTACGCATTTACAAGGGACTAAAGGAGGCTTCAGATGTTATGCTTGATTTGGGTAGCCTCGGTGTGTTCTTTTCGTATTAATAAGGACTATTTTGCCGAGTATTCATGGTAATAGATAAAAAAATCCCGAATTCTGGTTTTCACCAAAATTCGGGATGACTGATATGTAACTTTTAAAAAAGAGTTCACCGATTTACTTCGCCACAATTTCGAATTCCACGCGGCGGTTTTTGGCGCGTGCTTCTTCCGAATCATTGGGGCCGATGGGTTGGGTTTCCCCGTATCCTTCCGAACTAATGCGGGTTTCTTCAATCCCTTTTTCAATCAGGTAGGCGCGCACGGCCTTGGCCCGGTTGCGCGATAATTTCAGGTTATACGCCACATCGCCTTCCGTGCTGGTGTGTCCCTTTACTTTAATTTGAAGGGTTGGAACGGCTTTCATTTGATCCACCAGTTCGTTCAGCGAAGGAAACGATTCGGGCAAAAGCACCGATTTGTTGTAGTCGAAATAAACACTTTCCAGGACAATTGCCTGGTTGGTATTTTTAGCCGTTACGGTATTGCCCACCCATTTTTGAATTTCTTTTTTCTCGTCAACCGGTTTTGTAAAAGTCTGATTTTCAGCCTCCAGCACCATAATATCGTCCAAAAAGGCAAAATAGTGGTTGTATTGGCGTGCCTGCACCTTAGTCAGACTGTCCGGGAAAAAATTGCCGATGACAAAATACTGGTAAGGTTTGTAAGCGATAAAGGAGTCGCGCACCAGCGTCCAGGTGGTTTTTTTATCATAATTGGTCACCTTCACCTGGTAGGAAGCGGGTTGAAAAGGCAACAATCCGCCGCTTTCCACTTTCGCTTTTTCGGGCAAAAACGCGATACCAATGTTGTTGGCGCCTTCGCAGTGGTAATGCACCCAAAAGCCGAAGTAGTACTTTTTGCCCACCACCAGCGGTTCGCGCAGGGTGCCTTGAATGTATTCGCGTTTGGGGTTTTCGACCGTTCCGCCGCGGACATTAACGGCTGAAACATTTTTGCCACTGCGGGCTGCAAAGTCCCAGGAAGCACCGTACGGGTCATACACATAGTACTTGTCTAGTTTTTTCACACTGGTAAATGCCTTGGGTTCTGATTTATTCGGGCTATCCCATCCTTTCAGTTTGTCGATCGGGTTGGAAAGATCCAGTTGCTGGGTTGAATCTTTCGGAATTTCAAAACTCGGGTTGACCACCAGGTTTTTCGGTTTGGGTGGTTTGGGCGTGGTGGTTTGCGCCAGTAAGGAGGCAGAAAAACAGGCCCAAAGGCTTAAAAACAGTAGAAAACGCATGATTCGTATGGGTAAAAGATAAGATAATTAACTAATGCGTCCTTAACGAAGGATTGGGGGATTAATTGTTAAGACAGGTAAATAATTCTTTAGTTGGATTACAGGGCCCGCAATTCGGCGTAGGTTTTGTAGTCCAGGTTTGCGGGTGAGGAGATGATAAACAACGAAGCCGTACCCTCGGTAACAGAGATTTGTACTTGATCCAGGTCTTTTGCAAGCACAAAATCGAATTGTTGCACCTGCTGGCCATTGATCGTGGGCGTGCCCTCCAATACATACAGGGAATTTATTTTATCTGTGCTTGTTGGTAAGTGTACACTGCTGTTATCCAATTGAATACGCTGTACGGTTACACCGGGCGTATCCATTTGAAATGGGCTGCCAGCACCTGCCAGGGTGGTAATTTGTGTGCCGTTTTGTGTATTTATCGGAAAATCTGTGGCTTTATAATCATCATAACTGGCGGGTTGTGCAATGGTTTTTTGCAAATTCGGGTCGAACCAGATTTGAAACATCTCGGCATCTTTGCCCATCCATTCCGAGTGGCTGATGCCATTTCCTGCCCGAATAATTTGCACATCACCCGCTTGCAATGGCCGCCATTCCTTCATTTTGGTATCATAATGCCGGATTTCGCCTTTCAGGACAAAAGAGCAAATTTCAAATCCCTGGTGTGGATGCAGGCCGATGGTGCTGTCTTTCACCGCACGCGCATGGGCCCAATAGAACAAATTGGAGTAAGGGCCGATGGAGGCTTGGTCTTGCGGAAAACCAATGGGTTTATTTTCTACGATTTCGCCGCCGTTGAAAGCGCCTTTCCCTTGTTGTTGGATGGGTATGATTTGGATGGACATTTTATTTAGATGTTGTAATGTTTAATGTTGTAATAACATTTTTTTAGTTGAAAGGTTTTGGTTGGAGAATCAAATAGTTGCGGAATCCGATTTGTTCGAAAAATTGAACCGCCCAATGGGTAATTTTAAAAAGGACCGTATTTTTGGGCATAAATATTTTCATCAACGCTATGAGAACCTTGCTTTGTTTGTCTTTCGTATCCGTGATCGTATGCGTTTCCTGTTCCGCGCAATCGGAAAATAAGGATTCGACTTTAGATAGCTTTATATTGGTAAAAGGCGGCACTTTTCAGATGGGAAATTTGACAGATGGCCCAATACACGAAGTAACGGTAAGCGATTTTTACTTAGATCAAACAGAAGTAACACAGGCACAATGGCGCGCCGTGATGGGCGAAAACCCTTCCGATTTTAAAGATTGTGATGAATGTCCGGTAGAGCAAGTAAGTTGGTACGATGTTCAAATGTTTATTACCAAGATCAATAATCAGAGTGGGGGCGTCAAGTACCGACTGCCCACCGAAGCAGAATGGGAATATGCAGCCCGAGGGGGCATACACAACAAAGGTTACAGTTATGCGAATGCTGTTCGCGATGATATTGAACCGGTGGCTTGGTATAGCGAAAACGCTGGCGAAAAAACACACCCCGTAAAAAGCAAGGCGCCCAATGCATTAGGCTTGTATGATATGACCGGCAATGTATGGGAATGGTGTTCGGATTGGTATGAAAAGTATGGTGCTGCACCTCAAACGAACCCAACGGGTGCTTCTTCCGGCACTCGCCGCGTCTTTCGAGGCGGATCGTGGTACAGTGACCCGATTTTTTGCATTGTATCTTTTCGCTTTCGCGATGCGTCTAGCAATCGTTATAACTTTTTGGGCTTCCGGTTGGCCCGGGATGTTGCATTTTAGTACGGTAGGGCAAAACATTCTCAATACTTCACCACTTTCCCACCCCAAATCCCCACCCGCCAAACATAAACCCCTGCCCCCAAACCACTGCAATCAACCACACCCATATTGCCCGAAAGCACCATACGCCCTTGTAAATCAAATAATTGTACCCGATCACCCGCTTGAAACCCAACGATTTGTAAAACATCCGAAACCGGGTTGGGAAATGCAGTTCTGACAGGTTCCAAAGGCGCATGCGTTGCGACCGTGCCCTTCATGCGCGCGCACAGGAAAGGCGGGATTTCCTGTTGTATGGTCGCTATTTCAGCAGCAGTGTACCCATGTCCGCCGCCCGGAAAAGTGATTAATTGCGCATCCACGCCGCGGCTTTCCGCAAAATCTTGCAGCACATTGGCCGAACTTTCATGAATACACTTGTGAAATATATTTAAATTAATCGCATTTTGTACCACGCAGCCATACCCATAAGGCACCACATCATCGGCTGTGCCATGAAAGGTCAATAAGGGCGGGTTCGCCGGGCCATCGATCCAGTTCAAATCGAAGAGGCCACCACTCAGGTTGATTACTGCACGTACGCTGGACGAAAACCCTGGATTGCCACCCTTGCCTTCTATGCTGCCCATATCCGGACATATCCAGTTGCCAAACCAGGCGTCGTACTGGGTCTGCAATCCGCAGGCGCCCATGCGCTCGCTTTCCTGGTTTAAATAGGCCACACCCAAGGCTGTAAAAGCGCCTGCACTCACGCCCAGGGTGAAAATATTGCAAGTGTCAATGCGATAAGTGTCCGCATTCGCCCGAAAATACCGCACACTGGCTTTCGCGTCCTGAATAGCCCGGAAGACGGCGCGCATCATCCGTACCGAGTCTACATCAAGGTCCCAACACAATAAATTGGAAGGAAGCGAAAGCCGGTAATTGATGCTGGCCACCACATAGCCGCGTTTGGCCAAATCGGTGCAAAGCGCAGTCAAGTCGTTTTTATCGCCCTGCGCCCAGGCCCCCCCATGAATAGCAATCACCAACGGACGTATTGCCAGGGTGTCGCCACAGGGTTCATACCAATCTAATCGCAAGGGCAATTGGGTTTGATAGGGTGGGACATTCAGGTTGAGACACAACAAATTGCCCCAACTCCAATCGAAAACCCCTGTGCAATATTGAATGTCCTTTTGCACCTGCACGCAGGAAAACACAGTATCGACAAAACGTCCGCTGCCGGTACAGGTACTTTGGGCTTGTGCTATTTGTCCGAAAACAGTAAGTCCCAAAAAAAATAGGGCGTATCTCAACATGTTCTTGTTTTTTGTTTGGACAAATCTAAGTTGCTTGTTTAACTTGTCGGCCAAAATGAACAATTATGAAAAAAATTACCCTGCTTTATGCCGGATTAGTGCTTGGTTCCATACTTTGTATCGCAGCATTTGTCCTTTTTAGTAAAAATTGGGCTGCTTCTGAAACGAAAATGCCTGGCGGCGAAAACGAAGAAAATCCAGCCCTGCGCAAAGCCTGGGAACAACAAATGCTCGCCGACCCTGCCACGGGCCTTATTCCAGCGGGTATTTCTTTTCAGGAACAATGGTTTGCAGCGGGTTTGCCCCGCGCTGTTTCTGATCGCTCAAATGGCCCCTGGGTAAGCCGTGGCCCCTGGAACCTGGGCGGACGTACCCGCGCGATTGCCATCGATGTTACCAATGAAAATAGAATTTTGGCGGGTGGGGTATCCGGCGGTGTTTGGCTCAGTGAAGACGGTGGCCAAAGTTGGACACGCAAAACGCCGCTCAATGCCCATCCGGGTTGTGTAAGCATTGTGCAGGATACACGTCCGGGTAAGACCAATATTTGGTACTATTTGTCGGGCGAAATCTATGGGACTTCAGCATCTGGCGGTGAATCCTTTTACCTGGGGGATGGCATGTTTAAAAGCATTGACGGCGGAAATACCTGGTTGCCACTTTCTTCTACCGCAGGAGGTAATCCTCAAACCTTTTCCACGTTTTACCAAAGCGGATGGCGCACCATTACCGGCGTAACCGATTCGCTGAATGTGGTGTACATGGCCACTTTGGGCGCCATATACCGCAGCGCCAATGGGGGCAGCAGCTGGACGGCGGTGCGCGGAGGTAATACCAGCAATTATTCTTACTACACGGATGTTGCTACGACCACTACTGGCGTTTTGTACGCTACTTTAAGCAGCGATGGTCCGCAAAAGGGTATTTGGCGCAGTGTCAATGGCACTTCCTGGGTGAATATTTCGCCTACAGTGGCTTTCCCGGATACTTATAACCGTTTTGTCATCGGGATTAATCCGAATAATGAAAACGAATTGTACTTTCTTGGAAATACTCCTGGTTCTGGGCATTATAACAACTATATCGATAGCGACGATTGGAGCAGTTTGTGGAAATATACTTACCTCGGCGGCGATGGTACGGGCGCGAATGGTGTTTGGCAGGATTTATCGGCTAATTTGCCCAATACCGGCACTGAATTCGATCGTTTTGCCTGTCAGGGTGGATATGACCTGGTAGTAAAAGTGCAGCCTGGCACCAATCATGTGTTTATCGGAGGGACGAATATTTACCGCTCTACGGATGGGTTTGCTACGCCTAATAATACCGTGCAAATTGGTGGTTATAAGCCGAGTACCTATTTGCCTTTTTTCGAAATTTATGACAACCACCACCCGGATCAGCATGACTTTCTGTTTTTGCCTTCTAATCCGGTGGTGATGATTTCTGCCAGCGATGGCGGGATACACCGTACTGAAAATAGCAACGCGGCATCCGTCTCTTGGTCATCCCTCAACCGGGGCTATCAAACGACGCAGTTTTATACCGCCATTTTTGACAAAGGCACCGCTAATGATCCCACTTTGATTGGAGGGTTGCAGGACAACGGCAATTTTATTGTCAACAGCATTGATCCTTTGGCGCCCTGGAATCAAACGGTAAATGGCGATGGGGCTTTTGGGGCGATCCCGGATGGCAAACCCTATTATATTTTGTCGATCCAACAGGGCAGGGTGGCCAAATGTGCCATTGATGCTGCAGGCAAAGTGACGGCTTTTTCGCGCATTGACCCCATCGGTCCGGTTAAATCAGAGTATCAGTTTATCAATCCGCTGAGCCTCGATCCAACGGATCAAAAAATCTTGTATTTGCCTGCTGGAAAGGCATTTTACCGTCAGGATGATTTGAATGTGCTGCCTTTAAATGGTGTTTGGGATAGTATTGCGACGGGCTGGAATAAATTTAACGAACTTTTGCCATCCACTGGCGGATCATATAGTTGTTTGTCGGTTTCTAAAAATAATCCGGCGCACCGGGTTTATTTAGGTTCTTCTGCGAATGTGTTTAGCCGGATTGATAATGCGCACACTGGAACACCCGCTATTTTGAACCTTCCATCGCCTGTAAATCTGTCCAATGGATACATTTCCTGTATTACGGTGGATCCCGACAATGCGGATGATGTTATTATGGTGTATTCCAATTATAATATATATAGTATTTGGCGCAGCCTTTCTGGCGGACAAAACTGGATTAAAGTTGCTGGAAACCTGGAAGCCAACACAGCCGGTTCCGGAGCAGGTCCATCTATTCGCTGGATTTCTATTTTGCCTTTCCCAGATGGTTCGCGCAAGTATTTTTGCGGTACGAGTGTGGGTTTGTACAGTGCGGATACGCTGTTGCAACACGGAACGGGCTTGCCAGGTACGGTTTGGACCCAGGAATCGCCTGATTTAATTGGCAGTTCTGTGGTGCCATTTGTAGATGTTCGTCCGTCGGATGGCTTGGTGGTGGCGGCCACGCATGGTATTGGTATGTTTTCAGCCAATTTTTCGCCGCCTTCGGTGGGGAGCAAGACGCCCGTATCTGCGACTAATTTAATGGTGTATCCCAATCCATCTCGTTCAGATGTATATTTTGACCTGAATAATTTTCCTTCGCAAGTGCTTGACGTACAGTTGTTTGATCAACAAGGGCGTATGGTGCGGCAACAACGCTGGGGCATTGGGGATGTGCATCGTTTGTCGGTTGCCGATTTGGCGAATGGGGTTTATTTTTATGAGGTGCGTGGACGTGGATGGGTGAAACGTGGGAAGATTATCCGGGGGTAACGGGGCGCCCAACAACAACCTTCAACATCCCTTCAAATGACTCATTTTTTGTTTTTGCCTGCATAACCTGGTGAAACACTTCCAATTTCTCTAACAATTGTACCAGGGTGATGCGCTCGGATTTGGTCAAATTGCCTGCTACAATATGCGAAACCAAGCCCATACGGCCATACAAAGGCAATAAAACCTCCAAGCCCTGCTCGGAAATGGCAATTTGTTTGCTGCGCCGATCTTCCAAATCGTCTTGCTGACGAATTAATCCAAGCGCCAACAAACGTTTAATAATGTCCATACCCGTCGGTTTTTCATGTCGATGGCGGTATATCAGCTCCGATTTGGTCATGGAACCAAATGTATGAAGCGCTGCCAAATACACAAACTCGTCCATATTGCCCAAGACGGTGCCCTCTAAGGCTTTTCGGACATAAATACGGGCATAACGAGTCATAAAAAACAACAGCCTTCCAATGATTACTTCTGGGGACTCACCAGTTATGGTCGGTATTGCTGGTTCCTCGGTTTCCACAAGATTTGCTTGCTGACGCGTAAGCCAAACCGCAAAGTGTTGTACATCATCCACTTTGGTATTGGTCTTTTCATATTCTTCCAAAAGCGGAAGCAAAGTTTGCAACAATTGATATTTCATGAAAAAAAAGTTGTGTCAAATGTAAACAGTTTTTTAAAAAGAATGTTTTTATACTAAATTAAATTTTTAAGCATAAAAACATACCTAAAATGCACTTAAATCGCACTGCTTGCTTGCTCAAATCCTGGCTTTTCTTGGGGTTGTTATTGGGTAATTTTCAAATTGCCATCGCCCAAAGTACGGGTATTTTGGTGGGTTCTGTGACAGACAAAATTACCCAGGAGGCCATTATTGGCGCCACCGTTCGTTTGGAGGACACCCAACTCGGCACGGCCACCGATGTAGAGGGCAAATTTAAACTGGCGGGTATTCCGCCCAAAACGTATAATGTAACGGTTTCTTACCTCGGTTACGTCACCCAAACACGGTATAATATCGTAATTACCACGGGAAATGCCAATTTTGTCAACGTTGAACTCGAAACCGATGCGAAAAGTTTAGGCGAAGTGACCATTTCCGAAAACAAATCGGTCCGCATCGCTTCTGCCGAAACGCCGCTTTCGATTCAAAACCTCAGCGCACAGGAAATTAAAGCCAACCCAGGTGGAAACTTTGATATTTCGCGCGTGATTAGTACGTTGCCTGGCGTAGGGGGTACTGCCGCCAGTGGGGCTTTCCGCAACGACCTGCTCATTCGCGGAGGCGGCCCTGGTGAAAATGTGTTTTACCTCGATGGGGTGGAAATTCCGGTCATCAACCATTTCTCCACACAAGGCGCTTCCGGTGGACCGCAAGGTATTCTAAATGTGTCGTTTATTGAAGATGCTACCTTGTCTACCAGTGCCTTCAATGCACGTTACGACAACCCCTTATCGGCAGTGTTGCAATTGCGCCAACGCGATGGAAATCCGGAGCGTTTTCAGGGGAATTTTCGTTTGAGCGGTACCGAGGCTGCCATAACGACGGAAGGCCCTTTGAGTAAAAAAACGACCTTCCTGGCTTCTGCACGCCGTTCTTACCTTTCGCTGTTGTTTGAATTGATTAATTTGCCTATTCGCCCCGATTATTGGGATTTTCAGTATAAAGTTACGCACAAGTTCAACGCAAAAACCAGCCTGACGATATTAGGCGTGGGTGCAATTGATAATTTTGAATTTGCCCTGCCCAAAGAATCCACCGCCGAAAACATCTATATTTTTAGTTCCAATCCGCGCAACAAGCAATGGAACTACACCCAGGGTTTTACCCTTAAACACCTGATCGAGAACGGTTTCTGGAACCTGACCTTCAGCCGCAACATGCTTGATAATCAGTTGGACCAATTTCGAGAAAATTACGACGGGCAACAACGCGATGAAAGCAAAAGAACCCTGGGCGTAAACAGCCAGGAAATTGAAAACAAACTCCGATTTGATTTTAACAAATACTTGGGAAATTGGCGCATTTCGGCTGGGGCTGGCCTGCAATATGTCAAATATAACAACAAGACGTTCACCAACATTCAACCTGAAATAAAAGATTCGCTGGGGAACATCGTTCAAGATGCAATCAATTTGCGTTTCAATACGGCCATCGACTTTTTTAAGTTTGGTTTGTTTGCCCAGGCCAATCGCTCTTTTTTCAACAATCGCATCGCTTTATCGGCAGGTATTCGGGCAGATGGCAATACGTTTACTTCGGATGGTGCTAATTTGGGCAATACAATTAGTCCGCGTGCCAGTTTGTCGGTGGCATTAACCGAAAAATGGAAGGCCAATGCCAGTATAGGCCGCTATTACAGAATTGCACCGTACACGGTGTTGGGGTACCGGGATGAAAACAATACGTTGGTAAATAAAAATGTGCCTTACACCTATAATGACCACTATGTAATCGGATTGGAATATGTACCCACCCCGACTTTGCGTATTACGGCAGAAGGGTTTTACAAACAGTACCATAATTATTTGATTACAACCAACGACGGGATCTCGTTTGCCAACCAGGGTGGAGGGTTTGGCATTGTGGGCAATGAGCCTGTACGCGGTGGTGGTAAAGGAGAAACGTATGGCCTGGAATTGTTTGTACAGCAAAAACTGTGGCGCAATTTCTTTTTTGTGGGCTCCTACACCTATTTCTATTCTCGTTTTGCAGGGGTAGATGGCAAGTTGGTCGCTTCGTCTTGGGATAACCGCCATTTGATAGCGCTTACGTTGGGTAAAAAATTCCGTAAAAACTATGAATTAGGGGTCAAATGGCAGTTTCAAGGTGGGTCGCCTTACACGCCCTTTGACGAAACAGCCAGTCGCCAAAACTACCTGAACATTGGAACAGGTACCTTCGATTACACCCGCCTCAATTCGCAGCGGTTGCCCAATTTCAGTCAGTTGGATATCCGGATAGACAAAAAGTGGAATTTCAAAAAAACGACCTTCGATTTGTATGTGGATGTGACCAATTTACTAGCCCGTGCCAATCCGAGTTTGCCCAGTTACACCTTTAAACGGAAGGAGGATAATTCGGATTTTGTTACCACGGATGGGCAGCCAATTCGCTTAGATGGGTCCAATGCAATCCCTTATTTGCTGCCGCCAGCTGCTGGAATGGCACTCCCCACGATTGGATTTATTTTCGAGTTTTAGAAAAAACCTTTTGTTTCAGGCTTTCTATCTATATTTGCGCGCTTTTTACCAACAGGGTTCTGTTGCGTAAGCGCGCTTTTTTTGCTTTTATTCAATGAAGGCAAGTTAAAAGAAAATGCTAACGCAAAGATGCTCAAACACTTAAAAATTTCTTTATCACTCATTCGTAACGAGGTATGCAAAGTAAAGGCGTAGTAAGATTTTTCCTCATCGCGCTAACTTTAGTGTGTTTGTACCAGTTTTTACTGATTGTACCAACCAATAATGTGGAGAGCAAGGCACGGCGGTATGCCACTGATATGGCGTCCCGGAACCCAAATGTGGCCTGGCGGACGTATTACAGCGGTTATCTGGACTCATTGTCCAGTGAAACGGTTTTTTCCATTCCGTTGATTAAAAAATTCACCTATGCGGACTTGAAAAAAAGTCAGCTGGCCATGGGTCTTGACCTGAAAGGTGGCATGAGCGTGTTGCTCCAAGTGGATTTGCGCGATTTCATCAAAAGTTTGTCTTTGGGCAATGCTGATCCTTTGATCGATCAGGCTTTGAACAAAGCAGGTGAATTGCAAAAAACGCAACAAGCCGATTATATTTCACTTTTCGCACAATCCTGGAACGAGGTGAGTGGTGGAAAGCCGCTTGCATCGGTTTTTGGTCGCAATGAATCTTTGAAAGGCAAAATCAATTTTGATTCGCCCAACGCTGATGTGTTGCGCACCCTGCGCGATCTGGCCAACCAAACCGTAGGTGAAACCTACAAGCGTTTGAAACAACGGATCGACAAATTGGGCGTTGTTCAGCCTAATGTAAGTTTGGATGCAAGCCGCGACTTGATCCTGGTTGAACTTCCAGGTATCGATAACCCACAGCGTGCACGGGATTTATTGACCAGCTCTGCAAAATTGGAGTTCTGGAATACTTATCGCTTCGGCGATGAAGGCATTGGCAATCAATTGCTTGCAGCCGATCAGAAGTTGATGGTGCTGGGGTCAGGCGATTCAACCAGCCAGGCCAACATGGTGAAGGACACCACGTACGCCTATCCAAAAGGTGCAGATGGTTTGCCAGATACTACCAAGGCAAAAGAAATGGTGATTTCTGAACGCAAAGCAGAAGCGCAAAGCCAGGAAGCAGGTCCACTGCGCAAAATCCTGGAGTTGAGCGGCCAGGCACAGTCCCCCATTATTGGTTACGCCGATAATAATAAAAGAGAGGCGGTGATCGCACTATTGAGCCGTCCTGAAATCGCATCGATGTTCCCTGCCGATTTGCAATTCAAATGGGCACAAAAAGGCATTGAAGATAAAGGCAATGGCAGTACCGCGATTGGTAAATACATGTTGTATGCCATTAAGAAAAAAGGCAACGACGATAAAGCGCCGCTCGATGGTTCTATTGTAACCAATGCCAGCGAGCAGCCTGATCCGACCAGCGGTCAGATTACGGTAAGCCTGAGCATGAACAACGACGGCGCCAAAACTTGGGCCGACATGACCCGCAAGGCATATGAAGGTGGTCGTCGCGAAATCGCGATCCTCCTAGATGACGAGGTGGTTAGCGCACCAAGCGTAAATGGCGCGATCGAAGGCGGAAGTTCGCAAATCACCGGCGACTTTACCCTGGATGAAGCAAAAGACCTTTCCAGCATCTTGCAAGTTGGTAAACTGCCTGCAGGTACCCACATTGTACAGGAAAGCCAGGTTGGTCCATCTTTAGGTGCTGAAAACATCAACCGTTCGTTGTTTACGATGGTTCTTTCGGTATTGATGTTGTGCGCATTTATGATCGCCTATTATAACAAAGGTGGTTTGATCAGCGTAATTGCCTTGTTGGCTAACATCTTCTTTATCATTGGAACCTTGGCTTCGATGGGTACGGTATTGACCCTGCCTGGTATTGCAGGTATCGTATTGACCCTGGCAACGGCCATTGATGCCAACGTAATCATTTACGAACGGATTCGAGAGGAACTTCGAAATGGGATGGGCATGGCAAAAGCGGTTTCGGAAGGTTTCTCCCGCGCAGTTACCGCCATCATCGACGCAAACGTAACGATGTTGCTGACCGCCCTGGTATTGATGTACTTCGGTTTGGGACCAATTAAAGGTTTTGGTACTGTACTGTTGGTAGGTATCTTGAGTTCATTGTTCACTGCTGTATTGGTTGGACGTATGTTGACCGACTGGTGGATGGAAAAAGGATGGGAAATTAACTACAGCCGCAAATGGTCTGAAAACTGGTTGGTAGGCTTCCATTATGATTGGATGGGCAAACGCCGCTATGCTTACTTGTTCTCTGCCGCGCTGATTTTGATCGGTATTGGTTCGTTCTTTACGCGCGGTTTCGAGTTGGGCGTTGACTTTAAGGGTGGTTATTCCTTTAATGTTCAGTTTGAACAAGCGGTGGAATTGGAAACATTGCGCGGTCCTTTGTCCGCTTCGTTGGAAGGCAATCCGGTCATCAAAGCCGTAAGCACCCAAAATACATACAACATCACTACTTCTTACCTGATCAATGAGCAGGGTAAAGATGTGACCGATCGGGTAGTTGCCAAATTGCACGAGGGTATTAAAAATGCCGGTATCAACACCGATTTGGAAAACTTCAAGAAAACCGACGGAACAGGCACACATATCACCTCTTCCAGTCAGGTAGGTGCTACGGTTGCGGATGACATTCGTTCGTCTTCTTTCCTGGCAGGTTTCTGGGCGCTTTCGTTGATCTTCTTGTTCTTGTTGATTCGTTTCCGCCGCTGGCAATTTTCGCTGGGCGCGGTATTGTCTTTATTCCACGACGTATTAATTACGCTTGGATTCTTCTCCTTGCTGCATGGTTTGGTGCCGTTCTCTTTGGAGATCGATCAGGCGATCATTGCTTGTATTCTGACCGTTATTGGTTTCTCGGTGAATGACACGGTTATTGTATATGACCGTATTCGTGAGTTTATCAACACGTTGGCAGGCCGCAAAAAGGAAGAGGTGTTTAACATGGCGATCAATACGACCCTGAGCCGTACCTTGATTACTTCCGGTACAGTATTCCTGGTGGTACTCTTGTTGTTCCTCTTCGGCGGCAGCGCCATTAAAGGGTTCGCATTTGGTATGTTGGTGGGTATGTTCTTCGGTACATATTCCTCCGTCTTTATTGCCTCTGCGTTTGTAATTGACTTGACCCGTGAAGACATTATTTCTGGTAAAGCAACCGTAACGGCGGCAAAACCGGCAGATGCTACCAAGAAAGCAGTTGCGAAATAAGTTGTAAGGTTCTTGCGCATTTTTTGCGCTATTGTATAAGATTAAGCCTCCGATTTGAACGTTTGTTTGAATCGGAGGTTTTTTTTGATGAATAATATCCTCGTTTAATACAAATGTTCGACCTCTCCGAGGTCGTGAACGCGGTGGGGGCATTTATTTCTACAAATATTCGACCTCTCCGAGGTCGTGAATGATTTGGTATCTTCTGTTCGTTTTATGATGTATTTTTTTCCGAATATTCGGATGTACATAAAAAATCCCGAATTCTGGTTCTCACCAAAATTCGGGATGACACATGTTTACACGTTATTTTATCCGAACAGCAGTTTAGGCATCTGCCTTCTTATCAGCGTCTTCTTCTGCAGGCGGGGCAACTTCAGGCGTTGTGGGTGTTTCTGCTGTAGCAATGGTTGATTGTTCAGCGGGCACTTCAGCAGGTGTTTCAGCAGGCGTCTCTACCACTACTTCTGCTGGCGTTTCAGCGGGCGCCTCAGTGGGCGTCTCTACAACGGCTTCAGCGGGTGTTTCAGCAGGTGTTTCAACAGGCGTTTCAGTGGGTGTTTCAGCAGGCGTTTCAGATTTTTTGCTCATCGCCTCTGCTACATCTTCCATTTTATCAATCACTTGATCAAGTACTTCCTGGGCCTTTTCCACGGCAACAGATGCAACGGCTTTGGCAGTATCCAAGGCATCCAGCAATACATCGCCAATTACCGTGGTTGCTGCTTCAAACAAGGAATCATCTTCTTTTTCAACGTCGGCCTTCGGCGTTTTGGTGCGAATGCCCGCTGCAATTTCAGATTTCACTTGTTCTTTGGCTTGTTCTATTTTTTGTTTTTCGGCCTCTTTCTCAGCGCGTTTATTTTCTTTTTCCTTTGCGATGTTCGATTGTTTTTCGACATCTGCTTTGGTGCGCGTCATTTCAGCCATTTTTTCATGTTTGGAAGTAAGGCGTTCTTCCACCATTTTGATTTTGGCCATCCGGATTTGCGCTTCGAGCTGACCTTCTGTTGCGTTTACTTTTTTGCGTTGGAAAGCCAGTTCTTCTTCGTCGCGGCGGATGCTATCTTCCATCCGTTTGATGGCATCATCCAAACCACCGAGGCGGCGTTCGTGGCGATCTGTGACAGAGCCTTCGTTGGCTTCTTTGCCGAACTTGCGTTCTTTGGCTGCTTTAAACGCGCCGTCGATTCGATCCCACAGTTTATTGCGGTGTTCGTTGCTCATTTTAGCATCCCGGTAGCGGCGTTGCATTTGTTTGAGGTCTTCAAACACACTGTTTAATTTAGCACCACCGGCAGCGATGCGCGCTTCAATATCATCGAGGGCTTTACCGAAGTCTTCAAAAACCTTTTGAGAGGCTTGCGTAAATTCTTCATTTACCCGTGCGCGCAATTTTTTCAGGTCCTCAAACAGCACATTGATGTTATCGCGCAAGGTATCGGCATGTTCGCGGAACAGGTTGCGCTCGCGTGATTGGCCTTGCACCTTATCCCAAAATGCTTTCAAGCCATCCCACATTTTTGCATCATAATTGCTCAATGCCTGTATTTTCTCCTTGAATTCTGCCAGTTCCTGTTGGTAAGCAGCATGAAGTTTGGAGGAGAGTACCGCAAAATGCCATTCGGTTTGTGCACGTTGAATAATATCACCGCGTTCAACCTTCAGGTCATCAGGCAACAAACCTTCTGTTACAGAAAGTTCGCGTTCGAGTGCGCCATGGCCCTCAGGAAATTCAACGGCGGTACCATTGCGCCATTCTGACATCATTTTGTTGGCAAACTCTTCGGAGACAATTGCTTCCGGAAAAGTGTACAGCAGCACCTTATTGGTGTCTGCCTGGAGTTCCAGGGCAATCAGTACCTTCTCTTCCTGTGCGTTGGTCCCCCAAATAACTAACTTGTTCTTCATGTGAAACTGCTTTACGATTGACGATATTCAAGTGCATTCAAAATAAACTGTGTGATTTAGTCCGTTGCGCTGCAAAGTTAGCTGCTTGCTACGGTTTTTTTGACTTTCAGTTTTAAAATTCCTTGTGCTAAAAGGTATTCTGCAATTTGTACCGCATTGGTAGCGGCACCTTTGCGCAAATTATCTGAAACGATCCACATATTCAGGGTATTTTCCTGACTTTCATCACGGCGCAAGCGGCCAACGAATACGTCATCTTTATCGTGGGCCATCAAAGGCATCGGATATCCTGCATGTTCAGGATCATCCACCACTACAATACCTGGTGCATTTTCGAGCAATTGACGTACTTCCGCCAGGTCAAAATCATGTTCAAATTCTACATTTACCGCTTCTGAATGTCCGCCAATGACCGGCACGCGTACCGTCGTAGCGGTAAGTCGGATGGTGTCATCCCCCATAATTTTACGGGTTTCGTTCACCATTTTCATTTCTTCTTTGGTGTACCCGTTTTCGGTGAATACATCAATTTGTGGAATCAAGTTGAGGTCTATTTGGTAGGTATAGGCACGGGTTCCGGTTTTACCTTTCCGTTCGTTCATCAATTGCTCTACCGCTTTAACCCCGGTGCCGGTTACCGATTGATAGGTACTTACCACCACCCGTTTGATTTTGTAGCGATCGTGCAAGGGCTTTAACGCTACCACCATTTGAATGGTGGAGCAATTGGGGTTGGCGATGATTAAGTCATTTTTGGTTAATACACCCGCATTTACCTCCGGAACGATCAGTTTTTTTTCCGGGTCCATGCGCCAGGCGCTGCTGTTGTCGATTACAACGGTTTTTACATCGGCAAATTTGGGTGCCCACTCTTTGGAAACACTGCCCCCTGCCGAAAAAATGGCGATATCCGGTTTTTTACCGACCGCCGCGTCCATGCTTATAATTTTATACCGTTTCCCTTTAAATTTGATGGTTTTACCCACGGAGCGCTCGGAAGCGACCGGGTATAATTGTGTAATTGGGAAATTGCGCTCCTCGAGTACTTGAAGCATTTTTGCGCCTACCAAACCGGTAGCTCCTACCACTGCTACTTTCATGTATGTCGAAAATTGTTGATTCCTGGCCAAGCAGGGTGAAAAAACAGGCAAAACAAACGGCTGCAAAGATAAGGGAACAAAAGATTCTCATGCAAGCATTCCAGTGGATGTACGCACCGCATAATGATAAAAAAACCTTGTTGGCGGTTGATCTGCGGATTTTGTGGCTTGTCATGCAGGGCTATACCACCTCAACAAGCCTAATGTTGTATCTGTACTTTTTTACTTAATATTCCGCAATTGGTTTGTGCCTTCAAAAGATACACGCCCGAGGGCAAATTTGCAACCTGTATTTGGCGTGCATCCCATTGTCCCTGGGCCGATTGATACACCATTTTACCTGTAAAATCGTATAAGCGCAATTGTTCTATAAACGCATCCCCGTTTAAATGGACGTTCAAGTTGTTGGATGCCGGGGAGGGGTACACGATCAAATCTTCGTTGGTGGCTACAGTGGGTTGCGCGGTGCGGGTTTGCCGCAACGGTATTTGTAAGGTGGTTTCATGGCAACTGTTGCGTTCGCCGGTTGCATCCATTAATTGTGGCAACTCCAAGGTGATTTCTGCCATTTCGGTACCTGGTTTACCTCCGTGTACAATATCAATAATGATAAAGTCGAGTTCGGCTACCACGCCACTCCCCGAAACGGCTTGCCCATTGGTACGGGTGAATGCCGTTTCCAGCCTGCCAGGGCCCGCTTTTTTAGCCATCCAAACAGACGGGCTGGTATAATTGATCCAGGTATCGGGTAGATATTGCAGATTTAACGCGGAGTCTACGATATTGCTAGCAAGTTGAATATCAAAAGTAAATCCGTATAAGTCTACCACCGGAAAATTGGGATTACCGATGGATACGGCTACTCGAACCAAATCGCCCTTGCCTGGATTGGGCGTAAGGAGGTTTAAAGAAAATGGTATGCCTTTGCCGATGCTGGGTGGGTTGGGCGTAAACTGGTGGGTTTGGCCGTAAAAGGCCTGCAGGGCAGCAGTATCAGTGGCGGTGATTTGTCCATTCCCATCGCTGTCTGCGTATTTTAAATCGGTAGCACCGGTAAAAGGATTGTCCCAATTGGTACCAAATTGTCCGTACCATTCCAATTGTGCATTAGGACGGTAAAAACCGGGACTTCCAAGGGCATTTCCTAAACGGAGCAGGTCGCGGTTGTTGACCATGCCATCGTTGTTCAAATCGCCCGTCCACACGCAGTTTTGCAAACAATAAGGTGGTTCGGTGGCGTTAACCTCCGTCACCGTCATGGTTATTTTTTCCGTGCTGCATTGCCCGTTGGCACTCACGCAATATTTTAACTCAAAATCATCCGTGCCTTCATAATTTGCAACCGGGGTATAGATCAATAAATTATTCCCTGACACCGATTGGCCATTGATCATTTGGCTGGTGAAGCCGGGTAAAAAGGTGCATTTTCCGTGTTTTGGTGCTTCCGTCACGTCAAAAGTGAAGGCTTTGAACGGAATTTTATAGTCTAAAATAAATGGGGTGCCGATGGGGGTGGTAAAATGATACGCCGGGTATCGGGGAGCCTGATTGCCCACAACAACATGCACGGGGGCGATTTCCAGATCGGGTACATTCATATTCCCGATTTTATAATAAAAAGTTGCAACCCCGCTGAAATTGGGTTTGGGGGTAAACGTTACGGTACCTGTGCTAGAGGTGCCTGAAATGGTACCCGGCAAATTGGCAGGAACCGACCAGCCTTTTACCATTAAATTGCCGATATCGTTGGAGCGTACATTCAACGTAATAGGCTGTCCTACAGGCGTGTAAACCAGGTCAGTCACGGCCATTACATTCGGCGTTGGCGTTTGGATTACTTGAACGATCACGGTTTTATAAAAAGGCATGCCCCAGGTGGTGTTGATCAAGGTAAATTGATCATTGCCCGAAAAAAATGAATTGGGCTGATAATGCAGTACTTGTCCACCTGAAATAGACAAAATCCCGTTGGAGGGTGCCTGAAAAACATTGTACCCATTGACGGTCATGGGTATTTTAAGTGATTTCCCTTTTTTGATGGTTAAAAGCAGGGTATCACTTGGGAGTGCCAGGTTGGGATGAACGCCAATGATGACCTGCTCTGTTTTGCAATAATTGGTGGAATCGCATACAACATAATGCAGGTGCGCGCGGCCGGTAAAGCCAGTCGCAGGGGTAAAGATGATTTTTTGATTGTTGATGCTGGCCGTCCCGTTGTTTACCAGCGGGATACTATGCAGGTTGAGCGGGCCGTTATTGCTTTGGTCGTTGGCGAGTACATCAATGGTAACAGGCTGATCCACGGGGGTAAACGTATAATCCGTTTTTGAACGAATCAGCGTAGGGTACACCGAAACCTGGTAAGCGCGGTAGGTTAAAAAAGGATAACTGCCGATGTAATTTACTTCGAGTGTAAAGGTATCCAGGCCGGTAAATCCATTGTGGGGCGTATATCGTATTTGGTATTTGTACGGTAGTCCGTTGCCGCCGGCGCTCAGGATGTTCACCTGCACGGCGCCGTGTTTTGCCTGTGGGCTTATTTTGAGTACGCTCATATTGAGTCCGGAAAGCGTATCGTAAACGGCGACATTCCGAGCGGTAACCAGCGGGAAATAAGCACTGCTGCTTGTTTGGGCCCACAAGTGTGATCTTGCGGACAACAATAGCATGGCCAATAAGGCCCAATATTGGACTTTTCGCCTGGTTAAAGATAATTTCATGGTTGCGTATTCAAAAGACCATCAAAAATAGACAAAATATAACACTATAAAATAATTTCGCATGTAATTTTTTTAACAATTAACAAGGTGCTGGCAACCCCGAACCACCGAATTGCATCAGACCCAATACATGAAGTCAAAAAAGAATATCCACGACAAGGCTTTACACAGTAATAAGGTATTTCAAACGCTTGTTTGTTTGGATGTTCCGGTGCGCAAACGGCTCCTGCGCATGTTGGCTGCACCAGGTTTTAATCAAAGTAAAACTTTGTGCGCGTTGTGTGAGATTTTGGTGGATGCTTTAACACAATCAGATACAGGATTTGACAAGGCGGCAGTTTGGAAGCAGTTATTTGGGCGTAAAGCCTATGATGATGTCGTTTTTCGGAAGTATTGTTCCGATTTATTAAAGTTAATTGAAGCATTTTTAGCCAACGAAAACCTGTTTTCTTCTGAAGAAGAGCAAGCTATGTTGACACTCGATTATGTGGTAAAACACCGTGTTGAGCCTCTTTTTTCGAGTGCGTTGCGGCAGGCGCGTGCATCGCTCGAAAAGCAGGTGTATCGAACCGTCGATTATTACTACAAGGCCTATGCGATCGAACGGCAGTATTATCAAATGATGGATTTTGATGTAAAACTGGATGTTCGGGCCAATTTGGAAGAAATTTCCCGCAACCTGGATTTGTTTTACTGGATCGAAAAACTCAAACTGTATAGCGCAGTGTTGAGTCAGCAAAAAACGGGTACCCACCAGTATGCACTTGATTTTATTCAAGAAATTGTGTCGCATTTGCAGGTTTATCCAGTGGAGTCGGCGCCCGAATTGGCGGTATATTATTATTCATTTCTGACCTTGTATGAGCCGGACAAGGTGGAGTACTACTACAAACTGCGGCATTTATTGGATACACACGGAAAGAGTATGCCACAACAAGAGGCCATTGAGTTGTTTGATTCGGCACTCCATTACTGCACAGGCCAACTGAATCAGGGCAATCGCGTATTTTTACAGGAGTATTTTGATGTGTTTGATGATGCGATCAATAAGGAGGTATTCATCATACAGGGGGAATTAGCACCCTGGCGGCTCAACAATGTAGTAGGCGTTGCTTTGCGCCTGGGCAAATTGGAATGGGCGGAGGCGTTTATTGAAGCACACAAGCAGTATTTGCCCACCGAAACCCGTATCAATACTTACACGTTCAACCTCGCCAGGGTGTACCGATACCAGAAAAAATACGATAAGGTATTGGCAACTTTGCGCAATATTGAATACGAAGACATCGGGTACAACTTGATTTCAAAGGCGATGCTCACGATTACTTATTATGAATTAGAGGAGTTTGACACGCTTGATTCTTTACTCGAATCTTTTCGGGTATTTCTTAACCGGCATAAAAACATCCCCCAACAAACCCGCAAAATATACCTCAACCTGATTAAATATACCCGTCGTATGACCCGCCTGGCACCTACGGATAAAGCCGAAGTCACTGCACTCATGGAGGAAATAACCCTGGAAAAAGCCAATATTGTCAACCACGAATGGTTGCTTGAGAAATTGGCTATATTGGCTTAGGCCTGCGCGCAAAGCGACGACCTTCCTCGGTGCAATTTTTTATCAGACCTTGCGTTTCCTTGATCGCTTCAATCTGATAAAAAACAAACTATGAAGGCCATCCTGCATCGATCATTTTTCCTGTTTTTCTTGTTTTCTACGGGGCTGTTGCTTGCCCAACCCAAGTCCAAACCAGCAGGCACCCTTGCTCCGGCAGCGGCGCTCCAACTCAAAGCAGCCGAAGATACCCTGGCGTTATTAGCCTATGCAGTGGTGAATGATTCCATTGAAAAAGAACGTTTTGCGGCTTGTAAGGTTTTGATCAAACAACTGGTACAAAGCCTGAAAATTGAAAACTCTTTCAAGTACCAATTCGATCGGCTACAAAGCATTTCTATCTTGACGCCGCCCGACAGTAGTTTCCGCATTTTTTCCTGGCAATTGTATGTGAATGATTCGACTTACCGCTATTACGGCGCGATTCAAATGAATCAGTCGGCACTAAAGTTATTCCCACTCATTGATCGGAGCGCCGAAATGGAGCCACCGCCTACGCATGATCAGTTGGCGCCTGAACGTTGGTTTGGTGCTTTGTACTATAATTTGCGCCAATTTGATACCAAAGAAGGTAAAAAATACCTGCTTTTTGGGTTTGATGTACCTGATTTCTTTTCACGCCGGAAAGTGATTGATGTGCTTTCTTTTGATAAAAACGGCAATCCGGTATTTGGTGCACCGGTTTTTCAAAGGCAACCTGCTAAAATACCCGCCGAACAACGCCTTTTCTTTGAATATGCTGCGGATGGCTCGATTAAGGTAAACTGGGATGAACAATATAAAATGGTTTTATTTGATCACTTAATCGCCATTCCAAGTCCGCATGGTCAGGGCATTGCCTATGTGACGGATGGTAGTTACGATGGTTTAAAATTGGAAAAAGGGGCCTGGAAGTTTGTTTCGCAGGTTTTTCATGATCAAATGGAAGAAGCGCCTCGACCAGAACCGATTCTGGATGCCAGAAAAGACAAAGACATTGTAGGAAAGCCTAAAAAAATGCCCAAAAAGAAGGATTAAGGCTTTTTAAGCATAGGACTTTTTACTTCCCACCGCAACAAGTTTATAACCATGCGTCATCCCGAATTTTGGTGAAAACTAAAATTCGAGATGGCGCTGTTCTACAAATGTTCGACTACAAATGTGCGACTTCTCCGAAGTCGTGAGCGGGTTCGGACATTGTATCTTTTCTACAAATGTTCGACCTCTCGCGAGGTCGTCGCGTTGCCCAATGATTTATTGATTAAAAAACATCTCCTGGAATCTCAAAGGCAAGGCACTGACCTCCTTGGAGGTCAAATATTTATAGCAACGCCAAATGGTATTTTTTCCGCACGACCTCGCTAGAGGTCGAATATCTTACCCAAATGTTTCCGCTTTGCTGGATGTTCGGTAAAATGGATAAAAAATCCCGAATTCTGGTTTTTACCAAAATTCGGGATGACTCATGTTCGTTTTTTATGCTTCTACCAAATCCTGCGTTTTTGCGTATTCAGCGGCTAATTTAGCTTGTAAATCGCCCGGAACAGGGGCATAATCGGCAAAAGCGATCGTAAACTTGGCTTTCCCTTGTGTGAGTGCGCGCAAGGTCGACGAATACCGGTGCAGTTCTTTCAGCGGCACCCGCGCCCGGATCACCTGATAATGCCCATCGGCATCCATGCCCATGATGATGGCGCGGCGGGTTTGTAAATCACCCATCACGGCGCCCATAAATTCGGCGTCTACCATCACTTCCAGGTCATAAATGGGTTCCAGAATTTGCGGTCCTGCTTTTAAAAATCCCGCGCGGAAGGCCATCATAGCGGCAATTTGGAACGCCATATCGTTCGAATCCACGTCGTGCATTTTACCGTCGTACACACTCACCCGTACATCGCGGCAATAGGAACCCGTAGACGGCCCTTCTTCCATTTTCGACATAATGCCTTTTTTGATGGCATTGGTAAAACGCGCGTCAATCACGCCGCCCACAATGGCCCACACAAAGCTGAATTTTCCACCCCATTTGAGGTCTTCTACTTCAATATGTTTGGCATTTAAGCCTTGTGGTGCGGGCATACCTTCGTAATAAGGTTCGATGCGCATATGCACTTCAGCGAATTGACCCGCGCCACCTGATTGTTTTTTGTGGCGATAATCTTCGTTTACCATCCGCGTGATGGTTTCGCGGTAAGGAATACGCGGCTCAATAAACTCGATGTGTACGCCAAAATTTTGTTCAGCGCGCACTCGTACAATATCCAGGTGCAGTTCGCCCTGGCCTTGTATAATGGTTTGGCGCAATTCCACACTTTGCTCCACGATCAGCGTGGGGTCTTCTTCTTGGATGCTGTGTAGGGCATTGGCCATTTTTTCCACATCGGCCTTGCTGGGAGGGACTACTGCCATACGAATGCGCGGGGTTGGGAAATGAATGCGTTCGATGCGAATATCCGAGCCTTTCGGATTGAGGGTCTGGTTGGTATGTGCGCCTTTGAGTTTTACGGTGCAGCCAATATCGCCGGCGCGTAATTCCTGCACGGCATCGCGGTTTTTGCCTTCACTTTCGTACAATTGGGCAAAACGCTCCAACGAGCCTGTATCGGCGTTGGTCAGTTCGTCACCTGCCTTAAGTGTGCCAGAAAACACCTTAAAATACGACACGTTACCCACTTTGGGTTCGTTTACCGTTTTAAAAATAAACACACAAGGTCGTGCGCCAGGATCACAGGGTTTGGAACCACCGCCTTCAAGTGCTGCTGCGGGTCGTTCGGACGGTGCGGGGCAGATGTCGTGGATAAAGCCCATAATACGGCCAGAGCCCATGTCTTTCAATCCAGAAGCACAAAAAACGGGGTAATATTGGCGGTGTGCCAGGCCGATTGCCAGGCCTTTGGCCAATTCATCTTCGCTGAGATTACCTGCTTCAAAAAACTTTTCCATCAAGGCATCGTCGTTTTCGGCAGCCGCTTCTACCAAGGCCTGGTGCAGGGCGTTGGCACGGTCGAGGTGTTCGGCTGGAATGTCTTTTTTCTCCGGTTTGCCACCCTCGGCAGGGAAAACGTACATCACCATGCGCAGGGCATCTACAATGGCATTAAAGCCCGCGCCCTGATTGACTGGAAACTGGAAAGGCAGCACGCGGCTACCAAATCGGTTGACGGCTTGTTCCAGCGTATTTTCAAAATCGGCTTTTTCATGGTCGAGGTGGTTGACCACAAAAACGCAGGGAGTTTGAAATGTATCGATGTATTCCCAAATCAGTTCAGCCCCGACCTCCACGCCGCTGCGGGCATTGAGCAGCATAACAGCCGTATCGGCAACTTTTAAAGCCGTAACTACTTCTCCTGCAAAATCGTCGAGCCCGGGGGTATCGAGGATATTGATTTTAGTGTCTTTCCAGGAGCAGTGAAGAAGAGAGGCAAACAAAGAGTGGCCGCGCTGCTGTTCAAGGGCAGTGTAGTCGCTCTGGGTATTGCGGTCGCCGACAAAACCTCGTCGGTTGATCGCTTTTGCTTCGTAAAGCATGGTTTCGGCAAAAGTGGTTTTGCCGCTGCCGGAGTGTCCTACCAGGACGACATTCCGGAGTTTGCTGGTGTCGTAAGCTGCCATAGCGCAATGAACTGATTTAGGTGAAAAAATGGCCGGGTGGCGAAAGCGAAAACGCAGGAACTCGGGCGGGAGCGGGCCAGGAAGGCGCCAGGGGCCGCCGAAGTTGGCTGCTAAATTTTAGCAAGCGCAACCCGGCAAGGTTGTAAACGGGCAGTGTGCATAAAACAAATATTTATTTGGTGAAATGAACTGCTTCAGGCTGTTAAAGTAGGTATATCTAAGCATTCTACATTAATAAATCGTTAATTTTTTTTAACGATCCGGCTTCTTTATACGCAGTTCAAGTAGAAAAAAATATTTTTTAAAAAAGCAGCAGCGCTGGCAGCGTTTGGAAAGCGCCCTTCGTTATTCTATTACTTTTAATACAAAACCGAAACTTACGCACCTTTGTTATGACTGCTACGATTACCTACACCGTTGTGCTTGCTGCAATCTATCTGGGAAGAAAAGCATTTGCATTCAAGACACAACACGCTTAAACCAATTTTTTGACCAAAAAAACCCCCGTACTTCAGGAGAAGCACGGGGGTTTGATGTTTAAGCCTAAATTAAAATCCCTATTTCCCAAGAACACTCATTTTGCGTTCCAGCACCTGCCGACCGCCCACTTGCAGGTCGTAGATGTATAAACCGCCACTTAAGGTACTGGCATCGATGGTGATTTGACCTTCCTGATCGCTCAAAGACCAGGATTGGATGGTGCGGCCCGCCAGGTCGTACACGGTGATGCGTGCGCCGTTAGTGCCTGCTGGAACTGCATAAGCGATTACAGTATTGCCGCCTGTTGGATTTGGTGTGTTTTGATCCAGGCGGTACCCTTTCAAGTCGCCCGACTGCTGGCCTGCTTTAAGGTCGTTGATTTGGCTGCGGAGTTCGGCCAGTTCGTTGCGGAGTTCGGTTACGGTTTTGTCTTGTTCTTTGATGGCCTCGGTGAGTACGGGGATAAGCATGGTATAGTTAACGGCATAATAGCCATCGGAATTTAGCACGGCCGCTTCCGGAATGACTTGTTCCAGTTCTTGTGCGATAAAGCCGTATTGCAGTCCTCCGCCAAAATTGCGGTCCGGGAAAGCTTCCTGGTTAAAATGGTATTTTGTGCCTTGTATTTTGCGGACGAGTTCCAAACTGTTCGGGATCTTTTCGATGTCTTTTTTGAAGCGGCGATCGGAAGTTAAAAGGGCACCGGTTGAATTAATCAACCCGTTTACATCCAGCAGGATTGTTTGTTTTCTACCAGGATCACAGCTGCCCGAAGTCGGCTGAATGGTGCCGATGCCGACACGCCCATTAGCCTGGAAAGTCATGACCGGCAGTTTGTTGCCGACTTTGAACGGGTCGGTATTTTGATTGTTGCGGAAGCTAATGAAGAACTTATCGCGTCGTTGGGCGGAGTCGATGGGGAATACATCACAATCCACACTAAGGTTGTCGGAGGCGTCGAGGTCTTGCCAGGTCAGTTCGGCGTATTGGCGGTTGCCGAAGGCCAGCACATCGATGGTGTTGGAGTTGACGCCTCCTTGTGGGTTGTTCACGGTTTGGAGGTTGGCGGCTACGCCTTTAGGCGCCTGTAATACGCTTTGGAAGTCGGGAATTTGCGTGCGGAATCCCTCCACGGCGATTTCGCTTTGGGCAAGGCTGACGTTGGCTTGTACCCCGATGGCCGATGCGGATGTAATGGTACTGCCACTGAAGAGCGGTTGGCGGCTGACAATGGCAATGGCTTTAAAGCGCACACTATCCGAGTTGGAAAGGGTTGAGTTGACCCAGAAGGTGCTTCGCGGCTCCTCGTTGATGCCCACAGCGCCGTTGGGGTTTGCAATCAACAAATCCTTAGGCGTAAAGGAACTACCCGAAAATCCCCTGATTTTGAAGCGGTTGGTGTTGGTGGAAGCCGTACTGCCGAATCCTGCAATCAAATTGGTTTGCGTGCCTTCACTCAACAGGTTGAATACACCCGTACTGGTATTTTTAGCGATGGCAAGGCCGTATGCGGTACCGACGCCTGCTGTGCCGAGGCCCAGCCATTGATCGGTGGAGCCAAAGCCGCCATATTGACCGTTTACAAAATGACCTATGTTGCCACTTTGTACAACTAATCTGGCAACCGAGGAAGCGGGATACCCCGATGGGAGTGAAGAAAATGTAAAGCCAATACCTACCTGAGCGGAACGAATCATGTTTTGGGTAGTCCCAGTCACTGATCCACCAGTAAGCAATTCAAACTCCTGACCATACATTGACACGGACAGCCCAATGATAAGCGCAAAAGAGAAAGCAATTTGTTTCATAATTGAGATACTTTGTTTGATGAAAAATAACGTGATGCATCACAATACAAAGGTCTGGGTTATGAAATGCGTTCAATCGGGTGTTTTCGGAAACAATCGGAAACAATCGGAAGTAACCGGAAATCAGTTCTCATTGACAAGTACACCAAGCATCCAATAAGGCAGTTGCGCTCACCACCAAGTTTCCAGATGGCGTACCAGGTGGAGGGCAAATTTGCACTGTACCGCTGTTGCCCGCAAAAGTTTGCGTTATGTTACCCGAGGCAGGATTGGTATAGGTCAGCGTAAATGGAGCAGTACCGGTGAAAGTTACGTTGAGTGTTTTACAAGTCCCCACGCACACGTTTGTATTCGACACCGAAAAAGCGACCGTTGGCTTTGGACGCCAAATCACCGTGGCATTGGCGTTGGAAAAATCAAGGCAAGGATCGGTCAAATCCACATTCCCATTCCCATTCAGATTATTACCCGCCATTGTGCCAAGGTAATACACAACGTTGGGCTGCATAATGGCAGGGTTGTAGACGATGTTTGGTGTGTTGCTGGTTGCTAAGATGCTCCCGGGCAAGTTGTTTGGGTCGGAATACAGGATATAACGCAACAGGTCGTTGTTGTCTAAGGTAGCGTTATTATTGTAGGGTACTAAAGCGGGATCTGGAATACAAAGTGTTTCCGCTCCTCCTGTTACAGTTCCTGCGTTGGTGATGCACAGGCAAGGCTCAGCAGCGATACCAGATGGTAAAGATGTAAGACCTTCAATATTATTGTAAGGAAAGGCCGTTAAATCACAAACCAGACTGAAACTATTACTGGGAATGTCATACAATGACAACTGTTGGAAAGGAGAAACCGACGTTATATGGTATATTCCCTGTCCAGTACCGCTTACGATTGACGCTGTTCCTGATCCTGTGTTTAAGATCGTGTTTTGTACAATCGTCGATTGAGATGGATTAGTCACATCAATCTGTATCAGCACAAGTTGTCCACTTGTAAAATCAATACCATTGCCATACAGCACACCGTTCCAGTAGAACATTTCACCCACATTGATATTGGGTGGCCATGCGCCAACTAATGAAAAAGTATTATTTGAGGAATTAAAAGTATAAAGTCCATTATTTACATTTCCAGATAAGTAAACGGTGCCATTGGGGGCTACAATTGCACCTTCAAACCACTGTGTTGGAAAAGAAGCGATTGGGGTATTGTTGGGTGGATCAAACAGAAATGTACCATCGCTCTGATTGATGCTCAATATATTTCCGTTCGGAAGTACAACGATATCTGTGCCCGTGATGCTGTATGGCGAAGGCGCACTTAAATTAGATATCGGGCACATCTCGCAGGTGGCAACATTAATTTTAAACAAGCGCACCTGGCCCGTGGCCGGGTCGAAAGCAGTGGCATATAGAATTTGAGCGCTTACCGTGTAGCAGTCCGCGAGCATAAATGCTAGGAGTATGCATAGAAAAGTATTTTTTTGGTATTTCATAAGCGTGTTACAATTTATAAAGTGAACGGAGGGCGGCGATCTTGGCAAAGCCAAACTGGTGAATATATTGTTCCGGCCAGCCGTGTTTGTCAAAGATCATGATTTGGTACTTTGGGGTGAGCGGGACGCGGGGCGGTATGGAGAGGTCATCTGAACGGAGGTATTCGTAGAGCGTCCTGACATCAACGGTCAGGAGATCCGCCATTTCTTCGCGTGTCATGATTGGTTTCATAAATTAAAAGAGGGTAGTTTATTTTTGTATGGGTTGATTTATACGCCGCCGCAATTGGTTTGTACAAATTATCTTTAACAATCCAATATTGCTATGGCGTATACCACGCCGCCGCAATAGATTGGTACAAATTATCTTGAACAATCCAATATTGCTCTGGCGTATAAACGCTCCTACGCACGTTCGCGTAGTAACAGATCGTATTAAAACAAATAAAATAAACCCTGTGCGTATGCACAAGCCTAACTAAACTTAGTGAAAAAAGGACGGAATTAGGTCAACAAAAAATGGTGGCGAGCAAGCGCGCCCAGTAACGGAGTAAGTAATAGAAACGCATGATGGGGCAGTGGCAATGTGGTTTAGTGCGGCGGGAGTTACCTTACTTTACATTGCGGTATAAAATTAATGCAACTTAATTTAAATTGCAAGCAATACTTTTAATCTTTATTAAAAAAATATGGGGGGGGGATTGATAATCAATGGCTTATGAAATTAATTTACATAAAATTAATATTAATACAAACCATGGGTTAAAAATCCCAAAAAGTGAGGCGGTACGGATTGCATCGAAAATATGAACAATAAGTCCTTAAAGTACGATGATTTTGAAGGCTTTTTGGATGTTCGTTTCTTTAAGAGCCTGTAAAAATTTATATTTTTTACAGGCTCTAAGGATTTTTGCCGGATATTCCGCCGCTATTCATTTTTCAAACTGTGTACCGGATTGGCCATCGCTGCTTTTACACTTTGAATACTGACGGTAAACAAAGCCACGCCCAATGCGATCAAACCAGCCAAGGCAAACATCCACCACGCTAATTCGATGCGGGATTCAAATCCGCCTAACCAGCGTTGCATACAATACCAGCCAAGGGGCATCGCGATCAACACGGCCAGCAATACCAGGCGCAAAAAATCGCGCGCGAGCTGGCCGGTTATGCTCCAGAGGCTGGCACCCAGCACTTTGCGAATCCCGATTTCTTTGATCCGGTTGGCGGTGACCAACGCCGCTAATCCAAACAGGCCCAGGCAGGCCAAAAACAAGCAGAGTCCACCTGCCAGGCTGACCACCGTACTCCAGCGTTGTTCGGTTTTATAAAAGGTGTTGAGTTCTTCGTCGAGAAATGCATAGCGAAACGGTATGGTAGGTTCAATGGCCGTCCAGGCTTCCGATAATTGCGCCAAATGGGGTTTGGTATCGCCCGCCTGCATGCGTACAAAAAAGTTGCTGCGCGGAAACGGACTGAACATTTGAAGCATCATCGGTTCAATCCCCTTGCGAAAGGAGCTGAAATGATAGTCTTTCACCACCCCGATGACCACCGGATTGCGGGCAGGATTTTCTGTATTGTATCCATCCAGCACCTGCCCTACGGCATTTTGAAGCGACCAGCCAAACAGCTGCATGGCTGTTTCGTTGATAATCACCGAGACCTGGGTATCCGCAACTACTTGTGCATCAAAATTACGTCCGGTCAGGATTTCCAGTTCCAGGGTCGGGATATATTCCTGGTCAACGACATATTCGAAGATCTGAATCGGTTTTCCATAAAAATCAAAGCCTGAGGTCGACCAGCCTGCATTGGCGCCAAAACCAATTTCTACCCCGCTGATATGCGTTATTTTAGGGGTGGCGCTCAGTTTTTCGCGAAATTGTTTCAAAGTGCTGGTCAAATCACGCACCCCAAATGCATTGACTACCACCACGTTTTCTTTATTGAACCCGGGATGTTGTGTTTGTAAAAAATGTAACTGCCGCAACATGATCACCATACAAATTAACAATCCGGTGGAAAGCGCAAACTGTCCGGTAAGCAAACTGCGGGTCAACCAATTTCCACCACCCAGGCGTAATTGATTGCGTATGGTTTTGATAGGGTCCAAACGGGCAAGCATAATCGACGGGTAAATACCCGCAATAAAGCCTACAAACACCATTAAAAGCGGCAAAAGCACAAACATTTCAGGAAACTGCGCAAAACTAAACACCAACTTTTTATCGGTCAATTGATTGAATAAGGGTAAAGCGGCGAGGGCAAGGATCCAGCCCAAAATCATCGACAAGCCACTCATCAACAGGGCTTCGCCCAAATATTGCAGGGCCAATTGCGATCGGCTTGCACCCAGCACTTTGGCAACCCCAATTTCGCGCGCCCGGTTGGCGGCCCGTCCAATCGCGAGGGTCGTAAAATTAATGCAGGCAATCAGCAGGATGAGGCTGCCGATGCCCAGCAAAATGAGTGGGTATGCAGGATTGACCGTTGGCCCTTCTATCTGCACATCGGTGTGGATGGTCCGTAAAGGTTGTAATCCGTAACCAAAGGGCGATGCTGGTTTTGACCACCAGCCTTTTGTACGCGCATTGGGCTCCTCTTTGGGGTGGTATTGGTTGTAAAACTGAAACAAACGTTGTGTATCGCTGCTCAAATGCGCCCCGGGAATCAATTCCACATAAGTTTCCATGGAGCAACGCGACCAGCGGTCGGCATCCTGCTTTCCGCGATCCGACACCGCATATCGGGCAATGGGCAGCAATATCCCCAACCGGATGGAAGAATTGCTCGGCGGATCGGCAAGCACGCCAGATACGGTGTAGGGTTCAAATTGATCGAGCACTTTCAGGCTAAGGGTACGTCCTACCGGATTGCGTTCGCCAAAAAATTTCAGGGCCAATTTTTCGGTCAAAACCACCTGAAACGGATCATTCAGCGCCTGCAGTGGATCCCCAAAAAGCATCGGAAAAGAAAACATTTGCAGGAAAGCCGGATCGACAAATTGAGTAGATTCCTCAAAAATACCCTTGGGTGCCTGAATAAATACCCCCCAGCCACGTATTCTGGTAAAAGCCACCACCTCCGGCATATCGCGTTGCATGGCCGGACCAAGGGGCATGGGCAACCACGGGTCCTTATGCTCGGGCTCATTGCGAAATCCAGCGGCGGTATGGTTGTACACCCGAAATAAACGATCCGATTTGTCATGGAACCGATCAAAACTGAATTCGTCGACCACATGCAGCAGAAACAGCATGAAGCAGGCCAAACCCAAGGACAAGCCCAAAATATTGATGGCCGAAATCACCGGTTGTTTTTGCAGACCACGCAAGGCGCGTTTCAGGTAGTATTGGACCATGGTAAAAATTTATAAATTAAAACGGGTATACAGGATGGGGCATACATTATGCCAACAAAATAACTATTTGATAATCAATATTTTAAAATAAAAAATGTGCGCGTTTTTGTCCGAAAACGAACAATTTAGTGTGCGGTGGCGAACACCCGGTCTGGCTAGTTCGCCACCGCCACCCGCTTACTTTTCTTTTTTTGCTTTGAGCGAAATCGACAAAGTAACCACATCATTAATCAGTTTGTCCTTGGCAGTTCCCAGCAGGCCGGAGCGGAAATTGACGCCCCAATCGGTGCGGTTAATCGGGAACGTAGCCGATTCGGCGGTCAGGTCGTCTTCATTGATTTTGAGCATCACTGGAATATTAACCGATTTGGTTTTACCTTTCATGGTGAGCGAACCGGCGATAACCGCATTAAAATCGGGGTTATTGCTCGGGTACACTTCCGAAAACTTGAATTCCGCTTTGGGGAATTTTTTTACCTCAAAAAAATCGGCATCTTTTAAATGCGATTCCAGGTCGCGTTTTTCTTCGGGATCTTTTAAATCGGATACAGATACTGTGTTCATATCGAGCACCACATTGCCGGAAAGCAGCCTGCCTTCGCTCAATTCGAGCGTTCCATTGAGCACCTGAATGTTGCCGTTGTGGCCATCGCCCAGCGCTTTTTGGCCAGCCCAATACACGATGCCCGATGTTAAGGTAAAAGTGCCGGTTGCGTTGCTCGTGGCAGGGGCAGGCCGAACCGTGTCCACTTTGGGTTTTTCTTCTGTGCGTTGGTTTTCCGATGGAGCGGATTGATTTTGGCAAGAAAACAGGGCCATTGCTGCACAAAACAGGCAAATGGCGCTAAAAAATGACTTTGACATAAGGAGGGATATTAATTGGAACGAATGATTTAGTTTTTAAAGGCGCAAAACTAAGCGCTGATTTGATAAAAAACAGCAGCGCAGGCAGCAAATCAAAGTCTAATGCGTTTTTGTAGCATAAATGAAAACCTATGATGATACGCCTACTTGTTTTTTTAGGATTTTTGAGTGCAATAACGGCCTGTAAGGAAAACCTGGAGGCACCGGAAATCATTTATAAGGTACCGCCTGAGTTTAGTGTCGACCTGTTTCAAGCCCGCGACGCAGGACTGGGGGGCGCTACCTTTGGGCTGTGGGTGGAAAGCATGGCACCTTATGACTATGCCAACTACGGGATACTTTCACAAGTAAACGTAGATGATCAGCAAAATATTTATGTAAAAATATTGGGTCCGGAAACGCCTGTTACAGGCCTGGGTGCCCCCGATAAGGCCCGGGCTTTTATTCCAATTAAAAACTTTGCTGACGGCACCTATGCCTTTACCCTCGCCCTGGGCAGCGCCCTCGAAAACAAAGGGACCTTGGTGGTTAAAAACGGCAATTACAGTTTGTCGATGCCTGGTTTGCAAGGTTTTGTTTTGCAAAACCCGGAATTACAAGCCATTGCGAAGCCACTCATTTGGGGCTATGTGGAAAACCCCAGCGAACTCACCAAAGATGCCGCCGAAGCGTGTATCCGCGACTTAAAAGGCTTGAGTGCCGACCACGGACTTACCCCCGGTTTTTACAGTTACTTTACGATTACCGGTGCGGGCAATAGTTTTTTACACACGAGCATTGAGTCGGATGTGCCCGCCATTTTGTTTATTCGTTCGTTTAACAACGATACGGCGGCTTTGCGCAATGTGTTGAATCTTTATCGAGATCCGCAAAATCAGCAACCTTTAAAAGTGCATTGTTTTTCTACGTTTGGGGCGTTTTAGGCGGGTACGCTTCATCTTATATCCCCGAACTGAAGTTCGGGGGCTAGGAGACGCTACCCATCACACCTTCTCCCCGAACTGAAGTTAGGGGTTACTAGATGATAGATGTGATTTTCAATTAAAATAGGCTTGTTGTTTCCCGCAGCAGCAAGTCTCTGAATAGTTTAGTATTCTCAATAAATCTTACGAATAGCGTGAATAAACGTTATTAAGTGAATATCTTTACCTTTGAGATCATGGTGGGTATGCTTCAAATTTCATTGTTTAGTCTCAACAAGAATAAGTAGGCGTTGCCATTTTTTTATGTTGATGAAAAACATTGATGCACTCAATTAGATGTTATGTTTTTTTAATTAAAATGCTATCTGTATGTTATTATTAAAAAATGAGATATTATTAGGCAGTTTTAAAAATGAACTTAAATCCATAAAATGCCCATATTGTGAGGAAGGGATATTATTAGTTAAAGAGGGATCATATAATAGTATTCAAACGTCATATTTATTTATAGCCAACGCGAAGTGGTTTTGAATACCCTGTACCTATCCCCGGCTAAACCGAGAACAATTGAAAATTTGGTGCCATGAGGGTTTTGAGTTCATCTTTGTATTTTTCGATGTGCTCA
>JAIYAP010000014.1 GCA_027488935.1 Saprospiraceae bacterium
GAATTGCCAATGCTCAAAGTAGTACCACGGTTGTTGGTTACGCTGATGGTGTAACCCAGGGCGTCAATGTGGCGACCATCCAAGGTGAACATATTGCCACCGATGTTTGTCAGCACAGTACCTACCGCAAGGGCAGTTGGCGCTGCTGGAGGCGCTGCGCTAAAGTTCGCGAACAAACCTGTTACAGCAGAAACCACCCACACTTGTGTACTTGGTGCATTTACCTTGATTTGTTCGCCGAATTGGCCATTGGTCAAAGTCGTTGCATTGTTCAAGCAAACACATGGGTCGGAAATGGAAACGCTACAATTGAACGAGAACACATTTACCAAACCCGTCATAGAGGTCGTACATCCATTTGCAACAGCAACTACGGTGTAGTTACCTGCCGCAGACTGGTTGCCGAAGCTGATGGCGGCACCTGTACCGACTACTGGAGCACCAACATTTACATTATTTAATTGCAATTGGTAGTTCACGCCGGATTGCGAACCGCTCAAACCCACCAAAGAACCAGGATCCGTACCGAGGCAGTACCCACCACCACCTGTCACCGTGAAGGCGGTTGGAGGCGTATTCACCGTAATGGTGCGGGTGGAAGTTGCTGCACAGCCATTCGCATTGGTAACAGTTACAGTATAAGTCGTTGTTGCAGCAGGCGAAACAGTGATTGCCGCTGTTGTAGCACCGGTGCTCCAGGCGTATGAAGTACCACCGGACGCAGTAAGTGTAGCCGAGGCACTGGAACAAATAATTCCATCATTATTCGTAGTACCTGAAGTTTCGGTCACTGCAATTGCTGGTATAGGTAGTGCATTTACCACAATAGTTGTAACAGAAGTTCCTGTACATCCGTTCGCATTTGTTACAGTTACGGTGTAAGTTGTAGTTGATGCGGGTGCAACTGAAATTGCAGCCGACGTAGCGCCTGTATTCCAGGCATAAGTACCGCCGCCGCTTGCAGTCAGTGTAGCACTACCGCCAACGCAGATTACGCCGTCGTTGCTTGTAGTTCCAGAAGTTTCTGTAACTGCAATCGTAGGAGGCGTGAACGGAATTACCGTGATCGTTGCCGATGCAGTATTAGAACAGTTTGCAGAAGTAGAAACTGTTACAGAATAAGTTGTATTCGATGCTGGGTTAACCGTAATCGCTGCAGTTGTTGCACCGGTACTCCAAAGATAGGTTGTACCGCCACTTGCTGTTAACGTAGCGGAAGCACCATTACAGATCGTGCCGTCATTCGCAATACCAGATGTTTCAGCAATTGCAATTGCCGGAGTTGGAGGAGGTGTTACGATTACAGTACCACCAACGCGTGTAGAAACACAAGGTGTACTTGAATAGCTGATGATAATTTGTCCGTTGCCTGAATTTACACCATTCGTCATCGTTCCATTTATAACGCCACCAATATAATTGGAGCCACCAGCGCCGCCGCCGCCTGCGCCTTTATCATTGCCAGAACAACCGACAGTACCGGCAGAACCGCCGCCGCCGCCGCCGCCATTGATGAAACCGCCGCCGCCGCCGCCGCCTGCCGGAATCGCGGGGGCATTGAAGCAACAACAACCTTGACCATTACCACCAGTGCCATTTGACTGGCCTGGCGATCCTAAAAAGCCGCCACAACCAATACCCGCACCACCGCCTGTTCCTAAGCTACCGCCAAAACCGCCACCAGCAACACCGCCAGAAGTTGGAGAATCATTACCGTTAACGCCACTTACACCACCACCAGCACCGCCGTTGCCGCCCATTGCATTGGTTTCGCAACCCGTAGAGCCGCCACCGCCGCCGCCGCCAGCAACAATCACACGGTTTGAAAATGCAGTACCGCCTACACGAACATCCGAAGCGCCGCCGCCGCCGCCGCCATTGCCGCTGCCGCCATTTGCGCCACCATTATAACCACCAGTAGCACCGATTCCAGCGCCACCAACATATAAATTTAAAACTTGGCCCGGAGTAACAGACAGTGCGCCTGTCGCTTGTCCGCCTTGGGCTCCTATTCCTGCATTGGTTCCTGCACCATTAGCCCCTTGAGCACCCAATACTTGAATAGAGAGGGACGTTATACCCGCAGGAACCGTAAAGGTTTGAACACTGCCTGTATAATTAAAGGTTGTAGAAGCAGATGGAACAGGAGTTGATTGTTCTACGTAATAAGTCGTTGTAAGATTTAATGGTCCTGTGGTCAGGGTAATACCTGTACCCACTTGATTACCACCCACCAATTGATCAAACCAAGTGTAAGTTGCACCAGGTACGCCGCCAACCGCAGTCATCGTGGTGGTTAATCCGGTACAAATTGAAGTTGGATTTACCGTTACCGAGGTAACAGGCGGAACCTGGTTTGCAACAACGGTGGCAGTAGTGGACACGCCAGCACCACAACCACTACTTGTTACCGTTACAGTATAAGTACCAGCGGATAAGCCTGAAATATCTTCTGATGTAGCACCATTTGACCATGCATAGGTAATGGGCGCAGTGGCTCCTGTAACAGTCAAGTTGACAGCGCCATTGGATTGCCCACAATCAGCATTGGTAACGGATGTAGATAAATTACCACATGCACCTACAATTGCGCAACTTGCAACGGTAGGACCAGTTGCAACAAATGAACAAGTCGTTTCAGCAGAAAACTCCAAGGTAACTACCGTAGGAGTGCCGTCCGCTTTAAAGCGAACACCTGTAAATGTGTACGGGCTGTTTAGACCTGCTACAGGAACAGACAATGCACCACCGCCTGCAATAGCATCACCACCGGCAGCAAATTGCAAATTACCGGAAGCGGGTGGCACTACAAAGGTTACCGTTACATTGGCAGTAAAGAAATCATCCGATGCATTATTGGGTGTTCCATTATCATTACAAGTACTTGCATTTGCAAATACCGCATTGCTGATGTTACAATTTAAAATACAGCCCGATGTTGTGTTTACATTGGCAGCACCTGGCGTAACACAAACATTACTCACAAAATCATTTCCATTATTATCGGTGTCGGTACCGTCCGGGAAACGAGAAGCCCCCTGAAACGCAACCGAAGCGTCATCCGCAGGGGATTCGCCCGCTACTTCGGTGTAAGGAGCAGCCGTGTTACCTTCATAACTAAAGGCATCAACCAGGGTAGACCCATTTTTCAAACCAATGGCATCTGGAGCGCCATTTTGAATCAAATTTGAATTGGGCGTCACAACCAAGTTGCAATTAGGCGTATTGGTGGAACTTGCACAAATAACATAGTATCCACCCGCTGCCAAAGACACGTTTGGCAAGGTAACTGTTTGATAAACAACAGCGCCGCTTGCTCCGTTGACAAGTTCTACGGTCCATCCATTTAAATTGATTGCGCCCGCAGAAACGTTTTTCAATTCAATAAATTCAGCAAAATCGGTCCCTGGTTGGTCATAATCTACCTCATTGATTACAAGGGTAGGCGCTACAACCGTATTGATGCTGAAATTGACATTGGATACATCATAAAAAACATTATTCGAACAACGGATCCATATACGAGCCGTTGTCGTGGTAATGTTTGGCATGGTTACGCTTTGTGTACCATCATTTGCTGTAGCAGCAGCAAGTGTGGTAAAGGTCGCACCACCATCAGTCGTCAATAAAATGTCGACATTAGGGCAACTTACTGGTGCCGCAGTAGTTCCTGCAACGTTCCAAGTAATTGTCTGACTTGAATTACCCGGATACGTAACCGCTGTATTAGGCGATGTTACCAAAAAGGGGCCCGCTGCAGCAACGGTGGTAATTGTATTGGCGGCTTCACCGGTGCAACCTGCCGTAGCAAAGTTATCACGTGCGGTTACCCGGAAATTCATGGTACGACCCACTGAAGGAAGTACCTCCCAAGTTGGGGTAGTATTGGCAAGCACATTCGCCAATGCCGGGAAATACCGAGATGGCGATGTGGATGGGGTTAGGGAGCGAAATACCGGCCCTGTTGTATTCGTAGATGCTGGTGGCATCGTTTGGGCAGGATTCACATAAGCATCAATCTGTTCCCAACAGTAGGTCAGTGTTCCACCCAGGGGATCTGTTGCCGATGCTGTAAGTACAAATGGTGTTGAAATTGGAATTGAATAATTCGTCAAACCTGTTACAGTTGGTGCCGAATTACTCACTGTAATCGCATTGTCGCAGGTACTACCGCCCCCTGAAGTTACAAACGGACGCATTTCAAAAAGGCTGGCCGTGCTGAAGTAGGCATCGCTGTTGCTCTGAACGTCTGGCGAACAAATGCCGGCGTACCCCATAATCGTGGATGCAGAACCCGGTTCAACCGCTGTGCTATTATTCCGATTACAATTATTATATTGTGTATGGTTTGCATTAAACTGATGCCCCATTTCATGCGCAACATAGTCGATGTCAAATGGATCTCCAATGGGTGCGCCGCTTCCTGTTACTCCCCTTGCTTTGTTGCCGTTTGAGCAAACTACCCCAAGACCCGCTAAGCCACCTGAATTGGTACCAAATACATGGCCAATGTCGTAATTACCATTGCCAATTACAGCATCTGTATTGGTTTGGTTTTCATCAATCATCGCACCCGGATTTCCATTCGTAAATGGATCAGTTGCCGCATTGGTGTACATGATCAAATTGTTGTTGGCAATTAATATCATCCGAACAGCACAATCCTTCTCAAAAACGCCATTTACACGATTCATGGTAGTCACAATGGCAGCCAAGGCTAATGGAACGGTACCCCCATGAAAGGTGGTGTATTCTCCTGTAGCAGAAACAGCCAAACGATATTCATGACGAATACCACAATCACCTACCATCTCCGCTACATTGTTGTTTTTCGGACCGCCAACCAACTGACCATCTGAAAATTGACAAGTCATTATGTCGGATGGGTTCTTAGCGAAATCACGCGTAAAATACGATATGTAGTGTGTTGTAGTTTGACTATCATATGGATCAATAAAAACGGCTCCTTCGTTTGAAAGAATCATTGCATGAAGCCCTTTTAAGGTAATATCCAAACGAACGGTTGTTTTAGGATCGTCGATACCTGTACCCAAATACGTCTTAGTACCCGGAAATTTCGCTGCCAAACCATCTTCCATCATTTTATACTCCACGATGTGAAAACGTTTCAGATCACCCGAAGGCATCGGCAAATCAATTTCAACAGGCGTGACTGGCACTGCACCATCGTTTTCTAACGGAGCAGAAGCCAATGCCTCTTGTATTTTGGTGAGATCCAATTCAAAAGACTGATATACTTCTGGTATAATCTGTCTGACCCCATTGGAAGGGATTGAGCTTTCCCCTACACTGCTCCAAACACTTTTAGTGCCGGTTTGGGCAAATAGGAAAACGCTTTGGCTAAATAGCAATAAAGCCGCCAACGCGAAGAAGCGTACTTGTTTTTTCATGAGACAATTAATTTGGATACAGGAAAGTCCTTAAAGGATTATGTTAAAATTCATAGCAAATATAGCGCCGGAATTTTCTTAAAAAAATATTTGGCAAACAAACTTTTGTTTTTGCAAAAAAAATTGGGCAAAACCGCTGCTTTTTCCCGTTTTCAATGGTTATCCAGGCGCTGTCGTTTGGGCAAACAAGGCGTTATATTAAAAGAATACCCCATCTTAGTACCATGAGGTTGCATACGCGTAGGGGTGTGTTGGGACGTGTTGGGACGTGTTGGGAATGTAGGGACAAGTCGCGACTTGTCCCTACACGTCCCTACGTCCGGCCCGATTCCGAAACCATGCCCCGCAATGTCTGATTAAACATCGCCTCTTCCATCAATTTTTCCAGGCTGATATGCATGCGGTATTGCCAATAATGCGTCGGATTGGCAGGTACATTGATTCGTTCATCGTTCGGGTTGTCGCGGCGCAGCCCCCCGTCCATGCCCATCAAATCCTGCAATTGGAAGATGGCCCACATGGCAGGTGATTTCATATGTTGCTCCAGGATCAGGCGGTTGAGCCAAGGCTCGCAGAAAAATGGTGCATTCCCTTGAAAACCAATTACCTCATTGAAAAAACGCTGGGACAAAGGCCGACTTTCTTCCCACCAGCCGCGAATGGTGCTCATATCGTGGGTGGAAGGGGTTACGACCGATAAATACGGCGCATCTTTCGGATGGAAGAAGGTGCTGCCCGATGCTTTGGGCATTCGCTGAATTTCTAAACTCAACATGCCCAATTCCCGCATCACGTCGGGTACGCAGGCGGGTACGAGGCCCAAATCTTCGCCACAAATGAGCATATTGGTCGAACGCTTGAGGGCGGGCAGCTTTTCCATGGCCTCTTTTTGCCAAAATTCATCCTGCCGACGGAAGAAATAATTGACATAAATGGCGTTGAGTTTTTCGCGCACTTCCGACGGCAAACTGCGGAAAGCGCTGGTTTTATCGATGCCAAAGCGGAAATGATACGCGTTGGCGGTGTTATCGTCGGCAAACAAAATGACATTGCTCAACAAATTGAACAAACCCTTTTTAAGTTGTTGGGTTTCTTGTTCATTTAGCCCCAAACCTTTCGGCATCCCTTCTGAATCAGGGGCAGTCTCTGTGTTTTTTGCCTTTTTGGTCGTCTTTTTTTCTTTTACTTCCGGCGGAGGGGCTGCGTTCACTACCGGCTGGGCTTCCAGAAATGCCAAGACTTTACGCTGGGTGTCGAATTCGGCTTTGAAGTTGTACTGACTGGCACCCGACCAACGTCCGGCATCCGGGATGGGCTCAAGGAAGTTTTCCACCACTAGTTCCGCCATTTCGCCGAATTGCTCCATTAATACTTGATCGGTAATGAATGGTTTGCAAAGCCGATCGAAGTTGAAACCAATACCCGCATCGTGAAATTCGCGCTCGGTGATCGGAATAGCAGGCACAAAATAGCCCATAATGCCTTCTACCGCATGCATTGGAATGCTCCAAATGCGGAAAAAGCCCAGGATATGGTCAATCCGGAACGCATCAAAATACAGGCGCATTTGGGCAAAACGCTGTTTCCACCAGGCAAAATCGTCCTCTTTCATACGCGCCCAATTGTAGGTCGGAAAGCCCCAGTTCTGCCCTTTTTCGGCAAAATCGTCGGGTGGCGCGCCTGCTTGTTTGTCCATGTTGTACAATTCCGGCGCTACCCAGGCATCGCAGGAATAGCGGTAAATGCCAATTGGAATATCACCTTTGAGCGCCAAACCTTTACCGTGGGCATATTCCACCGCGGCTTTTAACTGCACATGCAAATGCCACTGTACAAAATAGTGGATGGCCACTTCGTCAAAATGCGGCGTTTTGGGCGATACCAACTGCTCTATGGCCTCTTCTGTATAATTTTGATGTGAGGTCCACTGGTTAAAATCGGAGGTGCCGTTTTTTAGGCGCAAGTAAGAAAAGGCCGCATAAGGTACCAACCAGTGCTTGTTTTCCTCATAATAGGCATAATACTCCGGGTCCCGCAACCATTCAGCTTTCATGAGCGGGTACAACAAGCGGATAATTTCCCATTTCAATTGCAATACGGCAGCATAATCGACCGCAGGCAAATCGTTGATTTCTTTTTGTTTGGCGGCAAAAGGCTTTAAAATAGTCGCATTTTTTTTGCCAGCCATCGCCGCCAGATTCAAATAAATCGGATGCAAAGCAAAGGCGGATACGGCCGAATATGGATAGGAATCGACCCAGGTATCCGTCGCTGAGGTATCATTAATCGGCAACAATTGCAGGATTTTCAGGCCTACCGATTGACCCCAGTCGGCCAATTTAGGTAAATCGGCAAATTCTCCCACGCCAAAACTTTCGTTGGAACGCAAACTAAATACCGGAATGGCCACACCGGCACCCCGCCATTTGCCCACCGGCAGCCGCATAAAGCCATCGTGCAAAATCGCGCCGCCCGCAGCAGGCAACGTATATAAGGTACGGTTGGAACCTTCCTCGAAACTTACAAATTGGTTGGATTGGGTATTCCAAATGCCATATTTATACCCCAATGGGAAATTTTCCTGCGAAAGATCGAGCCGAATACTCCACCAGTTATCTTCTTTGCCCAGTACAATGGGCGCACTGATATCCCAATTGCGCAACCCAATGCCATGCCCCAACAAACAAACGGCCTCATTGGGCTGCAAAACGGGTGCTTTTACCTTAAAAATATGGGTATAGCCAGCAGGCGATTTGGCCGCTTTGCCGTCTGTATTTTTAAAAAATATCTGCTGAAAAGGCTGTGAAAAATACACATTTTCTACCGCGCCGGCCTCATTCCAAAAATCGCGGATTTCCAGAAAATCCATTTTCAAGGCACCAAAATCGAGGATCCGGTCGTTGCCCCACTCTGTTTTTTCAGCCCCACTGCGATCGCGAAAATGATACCGATACTGCAAGGTCTTTACCTTTTTCGGATCAATATCCAATTCCAAGTGCCAGTTTTCGGCATTGAGGTATTGCAAAGGCAGCAAGGTCGGATCGTCGTTCAGACTCAAAAAAAGCGATTGGCCGTATTGGGTGGCGTAGCGGAGGTAAAAGTGGATTTTCATCTTTCTAGCAGAATTTCAAATACAAAAAGTGCGGCGTGCAAAAGTAGTAGTTATATCAATGTATTTATGGGTTAATTGGCGTATCTTCCGAATAGGCGGCTTCTTCCTCCAAAGCCGGAACAGACAACCAAAAATTATTGTACCCATCCCCCTGGGTAATGGCCAATTCTTGCGCATTGAGCAATTCCAACAGCGCCAAAAACGTCACAATGGCTTGAATCCGGTTGTCTAACGCAAAAAACAAGGTCTCAAAATCTGCTTTTCCCAATTCGGTGACCCGTGATTTCAAAAAAGCACGCTGCTCCTGGATGGTGTAACTAAAATTATACACCGTATGAACACGCTTGGTCTTTTTCCCATCCTCCATACGGGCCAACAGCCGCTCAAACACCCGCATCAATTTGTACAAGGACACACTTTCCATTTCGGCATCGGCCAGGGCAAGTTGTGCAAGTTGACTGATTTCGGTGCTGGCGTACCCCCTTGGATTCATAAAGGCACGCATTTCCTCCATCCGGCGCAGTTCTTCGAGCACACTTTTGTATTTTTTATACTCCATCAGGCGCTGTACGAGTTCCTGGCGTGGGTCAATCTCATTACCTTCATCGTCCATTTGTTTGCGCGGCAACAACATTTTGGCCTTGATGCGCATGAGCGTCGCCGCTACCACGATAAATTCGGAGGCCAGGTCGATGCTCATATCGGTCGCCTGGTGCATATAGGCCAAAAAATCGTCGGTAATTTGCGCAATCGGGATGTTGTAAATATCCAATTCGTCCCGTTCAATGAAAAACAGGAGCAAATCAAAAGGCCCTTCGAAAGCCGGAAGTTTGATGGTAAAAGTCTCTGCCATGCGGTTTGTAGGCGCTAAAATGGTCGAAAAAGCCAGCAAAAGTAGGAAATACCCCGCAGGAACACACAATTTTAATGCAAATGTTCAACTTTGCAGCGGCAATGTTTATTTGCCTTGATTTGACCTGACTACGATCTATGACTTTATACCTGATTCCTGTCCCGATTGCTGAAAATGCACTACATACTATTCCGCCCTATGCCGTTGAAATTGCACGTGGGTTGGACTGTTTTATTGTAGAACGCGCCAAAACGGCCCGCCATTTCATCAAAAGTCTTGGACTTGTGAAGCCTTTGCAGGAAATGACGTTTGTCGAAATTGATGAAAAAGACAACAGCGAGGCCGAAGAAACCTTCCGGGAAGCCGTAAAAGCGGGCCGCGATGTGGGTTTACTATCCGAAGCGGGCTGTCCGGGCGTTGCCGATCCGGGCGCAGGCATTGTGTCGATGGCCCAATTGGCCGGGGTAAAAGTGGTGCCGCTGGTAGGGCCGTCGTCTTTATTGCTGGCACTGATGGCTTCTGGCATGAACGGCCAACGTTTTGCATTTAACGGGTATTTATCGCCAAAAAGGCCTGAATTGGCCCGCGATTTGCGCCGTTTGGAGTCGCTCTCCCAGCAACACGACCAAACCCAAATGTTTATCGAAACGCCCTACCGCAGCCAAATGGTGCTCGAAGTGGCACTGGAACAATTGCAGGCTGATACCGTATTTGGTGTTGCGCAAGACATTACCGGTGCCGAAGAGTGGATTCGCTCGATCCCCATTCGGGAATGGAAAAAAGCCACACCTCGGCAACTCGAAAAAGCGCCCGCTGTATTTTTGGTGTACCGCCGAAGCAGCGGCAAACTTATATAGGCCTATAAAAATTTATATTTTTATAGGCTCTTAACCATCAATTTTACCGTCCCTTGGCGCGCACCGGAAACCAACTCCATAAAGTAAACACCTGGCTCCCAAGTACTTACATTTACACTAAATGTGCTGGATTGCGTTGTGCCCTGTTCCATTACCTGGCCTAGCAAATTATACACCTTCCATTGGGTGCGTTGATCAACCATGGCCTGAATATCCACTTTTACCCAGCCATTGGCCGGATTGGGTGCAATGCTGATTTTCAAGGGCGCCGACTGTTGCGTTTTCGTAGCCACGGTACAATCGACCAGGGTTGTTTTAAACAGTGATAATCCACCGCGCTGATTGCCCACCACCATTTCGAGGATCCCATCTTCATCCAGGTCGGCCAGCGCCGGATGGGTGCGGCTGCCTTCATCGACATTGCCCCAGCTGGTGTTTATTTTTGGAAAAGAATCGGACGTTGCCGACAAGCCGCTGTACATTTCGATGGGACCTAATTGGCTGCCGGTAATCATAACCGTACCATCGGGTGTGGGTAAAAATACCGGCGTGCTGTAGCCGACCGAGAAGCCGGGCACATCCGTATCCACCTTGCCGAGGTTTTGCAGGGTGGGTAAATTAGCAAATTTGGGCGCAGTCGGCGTGCCTGTATTTTTAAAATAATTCAAATTTCCCTGGCGCTCGCCCATGATGATGTCCGGTTTTCCATCCTGGTCAATGTCATAAATGGCCGGTGTAGAAGCCACGCCCACATCCATCGAAATCCAGATAGGGTCGGTATCCTGCTCCAAAATCATGGGATTGCCTGCACCGCCTGCATTGCGGAAGTAATATAAGCCACCACCGTTGTTGCCGACCAGCAAATCGAGGTCGCCATCATTGTCTAAATCACCAAAAGTTGGACTAAAATCAAAATCATTGGGTGCGTATTGCGCCAAGTTGAGCCAATTGCTGTTTACCAAATCAAAAGATGGCTCGGTGGACGTGCCTACATTTGAAAAATAATACAAACTGGCATTGTTGGGCGTACCGGGGTTGTTCATGCTGGCCGGGGTAAAAAAGCCCACGTTGCCCACAATCAAATCCATCAAACCATCGGCATTTACATCGGCAAATGCAGGGTGGGTAGAAGTACCGAGGTCGATCATATCTTCTACCAAAAAACGCTTGGTTTGCAGGGTAAACTCATGCTTATTGGCCGTAGGAGCCGCATTTTCATACAACCATACATTGCGGCGGTCTTCGCCGATGGTTTTGCTGTTCGACGAAACCAGCATGTCTTTTTTACTGTCGTTGTTTACATCCAGGTAAAAAGCGGCCGGGAAATTGTACAAAATCACCTGCACATCATTCGAAGGAAATAGGGAATCCAGGGCCGTCATCCAGGCTTGCTGCGGCGTGCCCCCATTGGTAAATTTACCCAGGCATTCAAACGAAATATTGCCAAAAACAAGATCTTTATCCCCGTCGCCGTCTTCATCGTAAGGCATCAGGGTAGCACCTGGATGGCGGGTTTCGCGGTCTTCCACCACCTCGCCCGGCGCAAAACCGGAAGCGCAAAGATTGGGATCTGGACTGAGTTTGGCCTTACAAGGCTCAAAACCATTTTCATAAAAACGGCCCCAACACTGATCCAAAGCCCGGAATTTCAAACTATCGAGGCCGTACCCCAACTCGACCGACGTATTTTTAAAAAACCACAAATTCGTGCTGTTGCCCGATGGAAAGGCCAGTATATCAAGGTCGCCATCGCCGTCTACATCGTCGATGCCCGGCACATCAGTTTTATTGACCGGCAGATTATTCCAAAACCCGGGTTGATCTTCATCCGGATACCATATATACAATGGATTGCAGGTTGGACAAGCAGGATAGCTGAAGATAAAAGGCTTAAAATGCAGCATATTATCCTCAAAATACCCACGGTACACCTGCATTTCCTGGGTGCCCGGTGCATAGGATGCCGTAAAAATATCGGCCGCACCATCTTTATTGTAATCGCGCAGGAGGGCATAATCGGACATCACCGGGAAATTACAGGCAAATTCCGGGGCATAATTGTATTCGGCCTGTCCCGGCAAATTGGCATTCAAATAGGTAAGTACCACATCGCCGCCGCGGTCAAAAATCACCAAGTCCAGCACCCCGTCGTTGTTCAAATCGACCGGAGAAAATTGTGGATTGTTCAAACCGCCCGCAAAAGGCTCCTTCAGCGAAACGCCGCTTAGGGTCACCGGAACACGGATGCGTTTAAACATATTTACCTGCGCCTGCGCCTGAGACACTGCAAGGACGAGCACTAAAAAAACGATTCTGAAACGATCCATCATCTTAAAAAGTAATTAAAAAACACGATTTTACCACACAAAACTACATTGAATACTGCGCACTGGAGAAAAACTCTTGACTTGCGTCTTAAATTTGCGAAAAAAACATGGTGTACGAATTTAATGGCTTTCGGCCAGTTATCCACGAATCGTCGTTTATTCATCCGCAGGCGGCGGTCACCGGCCATGTCATCATCGGCCAAAACGTATATGTGGGTCCGGGAGCGGCCATTCGGGGCGATTGGGGCAAAATCATCATCGAAGACGGCTGCAACGTGCAGGAAAACTGCACCATCCACATGTTTCCGGGGGTAACGGTTTGGCTACAGGCGGGGGCGCACATAGGACATGGGGCCATTATCCACGGGGCGACCATCGGGGCCAATTGCCTGGTCGGCATGAATGCCGTGTTGATGGACGATGTGGTGTTGGGCGAGGGTTGCATTGTCGGCGCCTTGTGTTTTTTAAAAGCAGGAGAAATCATTCCGGCGCGCAGCCTCGTGGTGGGCAATCCCGGCAAAATTATCAAGGAAGTAAGCGATGAAATGTTGGCCTGGAAAACGGAAGGCACCCGCTTGTACCAACAATTGCCCGAACAATGCTATGACACCCTGCGCCCTTGCGAACCCTTGCGCGTGGTGCCTAAAAACCAGCCGGAAATGCCCGCCGATTACGCTGTTTGGAAAAAGAAATAGCGGCTTCGCGTCAGTTTGTCTTTCCATATATTGACATGTAGCCTGCATGGTATATATTTGTCTATCCTTTTTTTATAATCTGATTTTTATATCTTATATTTACACACCATCCGCTGCACGTGCTGTAGCAGGCTTTTTTGTATTTATCATCCTCTAAAATATCATCATGAAACGTTTTATCACCACACTATGCCTTGCTTTCTTTTTTTCGCTTGTTTTAAGCGCTCAGTCCAATATACTGTGGCAAAAAGCCCTGGGCGGCAGCATTATTGATTATGCAAGTGCAATTCGTACTACCAGCGATGGTGGCTATATTGTTGCGGGCAACTCCCTGTCCAACAATGGCAATGTAAGCGGCAACAACGGCGCTTCCGATTTTTGGGTAGTCAAATTGAGCGCCACGGGTGCCGTATTGTGGCAAAAAACCTTGGGCGGCAGTGCATTCGATGAAGCAAAAGATGTACAAATTACCGCAGATGGCGGCTATATCGTGTTGGGCAGCAGCAGTTCCACCAATGGCCAGGTGAGCGGCAACAAAGGTGGATCGGATTTTTGGGTGGTAAAACTAGATGGCAATGGCCTTTTACAATGGCAAAAAACCTACGGTGGCTCGGCCAATGAAGATGCACGTGCGATTCAAGCGACCTCCGACGGCGGCTATATTTTGGCTGGCACGACGTATTCGATGGATGGTGATATCATTGGCCACAAGGGTGGCGGCGATTTTTGGGTGGTAAAAATAGACGCCCAAGGGAGTATACAATGGCAAAAAACCTATGGTGGTACCGCCCAGGATGCAGCGTCGGCCCTCCAAATCACCCCCGATGGCGGCTTTATTGTAGTCGGCGAAACCCTTTCTTATGATGGAGATTTGACAGAAAATAAAGGACTCGACGATTTTTGGGTGATCAAACTGGACGCAACCGGCAACCTGCAATGGCAAAAAAGCCTGGGCGGTAGTTCGTACGATTGGGCCCATGCCGTGCAAAACACCCTCGACGGCGGCTATATCGTGGCCGGTTCAACTTTTTCCAACAATGGAGATGTGAGCGGCAACCACGGCGGATACGATTATTGGGTGGTCAAGTTAAGCAGTACCGGCACCTTGTTGTGGCAAAAAACCTTGGGTGGCAGCGGCACCGATGAGGCTTTTTCTGCGCAGGTAACGGCCGACAATGGGCTGGTGGTGACGGGTTATTCGGCTTCCAACAACGGCGACGTAAGCAACAACAAAGGCGGCTGGGATTATTGGCTGGTTAAATTGACCGAAAACGGCATTTTACAATGGCAAAAAACCTACGGCGGCAGCGCCAATGATGAAGCCAAATGCGTGCTTACCACCGAAGATGGCGGTTATGTTTTGGCAGGCCACACCCGCTCCAACGACGGCGATGTAAGTGGCAACCATGGCAATTTTGATTACTGGATTGTCAAACTCAGCACCTTTGTTTCTGGCACCAACGCCCCTGCAGCAAGCATTCAATTAAAAATGACGCCCAATCCTGCCAAAAACTATGTACAAATCCAGTTTGACGCCCAACATGCAGCCTTGTGGGTGCGTATTCAGGACATACAAGGCCGGGAGATGTGGCAGCAAAAAATAACGGGCAATATCCAACTAGAAATCGCATCCTGGCCTGCGGGCGTATATGTGGTGACGGCGCAGACGGAGGATGGAGCAGTTGTGGTGGAAGAATTGGTGAAGGAGTAGGGGTTTTAGCCGCGGATGGGGAGGTTGTGCGCGGCGGATAAAACGGGAGAGACTCCGACCAAAAATTCATTTCGCTCACCGATATGCTCAAAGCAAAAGATGGAGATTATTTTATCTCTGACTGGCTGCGCAACCGGAATACCGTAGATTTTTTGGGCGTCTGGGAATCCATCTTCAACCCCCATTTTAATTATGGCGAATTCGACATAATTAAAAGTCAGGCAGGCCTGAAAGAGGAGGAAAACGACCGCCTAAAACGGCTGGATTCTAATCCATTGAAAATCATTTTTTTATCCATCATCCATCAAATCCACTTAAATCTTGGTATAGAAATGAAATACATATTATCTGTGCTTTCCATGGTGCTGATTTTGGGGTGCAGTCTAACACAAAAAAAACCAAGCAGAAACTTAGAACGTGAAGATGGGTGGTTATGGACGGTAAGTTGGCATCCGAATAAAGACCAAGTCGTCGTTGGTGGAACGCAAGACACACTAAGACTTTTTTCAACGAAAAATTATCAACTTCTTAATAATTACTTGTTTGAAGGAACAATCACAAAAGTCAAATGGCACCCCACCAAGCATAAGTTGGCGATTTCAATGCAAGGTGAAAAATCAAAGACGTCCATCTTTAACCTTGATTCAAATAAAAGAATTGCCCTGGACAGTATCAATGATTTTGGAGCGCGCGCAATTGGTTGGAATAAAACTGGTAAAATATTAGCAGTCGGCGATTATGATGGATTTCTTACATTCTTTGATGAGGATGGAAAAAGGATAAAAAAGATTTCAACAAACCAGAAAAGTATAATTGGATTAGATTGGCATCCAACAAAGGATTTAGTCGTGGCAGTAGGTGATAAAATATCGATCTATGACTTTAATACGGATGCTATTTATCCTATCGAAGATCGAAAAGAAGATGTATTAATGCTTTGTGTGGCATGGCATCCATCGGGCAATTTTTTTGTCACAGGGGATTATGGCGATTTTGATAAAAACCATCCACCCTTGCTACAATTTTGGTCTTTTGAAGGAAAAAACATAAAAACGATTGAGCATAGTACCTCTGAATTTAGAGATTTGAAATGGTCGGAAGATGGAACTTTGCTGGCAACTGCAAGTGAAAAAATTAGACTTTGGGATAAACAAGGGAATTTGATTTCAGAAAAATCATCCCCGGATTTGCTTTGGGGCGTTGATTGGAATAAAGCAGGTACCAAATTGATCACTACGGATAAAAAAGGTTTGATTGTGGTGTGGGATAAGCAGTTAAACAAATTAAATGAAATCAAATATTGAGGTGGATGCCTTTAGCAACGGTTTGCTGCCCATGTTGTTTTTGGCAAAATAACAGTCCAGTAACGCATAAAAACACAGTTTTTTGTCGTACCCTTTGGATTGATCGGAGGAACAGTTTTGAAAGTACAACAATTGAATTATGTTCGCCGTCATTACAATCAATAATACTGCGAAACAAAAACGTCAAAAAAAGATGCAAGAAAAACTCCTGAATTACTTTTTAAAAATTGTGCCGCTTTCAAAGGTAGAGATTGAAGCAATTGTTGAAACCATGAGCATCAAGCATTATAAAAAGGGAGCGATTTTACTCAAAGAAGGACAAATTTCAACGGAAGTGTATTTTGTTTTAGAAGGTTGCGTGCGACAATATTTTTTAATTGACGGTGATGAAAAAACAAATAACTTTTTCACGGAAGAGCAATGGGTTATTTCCATGAATAGTTTTAGTCAGAACAAGCCTTCCAACCATTTTTTAGATTGCTGTATGGATAGCGCATTGGTGGTTGGAAATAGAGAAAAGGAAGAAAATCTTTACAAAAAATTTCCAAAATTTGAAACGGTCTCCAGAAAAGTTATGGAAAAGGTGTTTGCAGAACAACAAGAAATCATGTCAACTTACACGACGGATACACCGGAACAACGTTATTTGAAATTGTTAAAATCGAGGCCTGATTTATTTCAAAAATTACCCCAATACCAAATAGCAAGTTACATTGGTGTAAAGCCCGAATCCTTGAGTAGAATTCGGAAAAGAATTGCCGAGTACAAGTAGATTATGCATGTTTTAAGTAATTTCTATGGCCACATTGCCTTTTTTATGTCCTTTTTCAACATACGCATGTGCATCTGCAATTTGCTCCAACCTATAGGTTTTGTCGATAACTGGCTTAAATTTTCCTTCCTCAATCAATTTTTTCAAGAATTCAATATCCGCTGCGGTGTGTTTTATTACACCAGTCAACACTTTTATATTGCTTGTCATTGAAATCCAAAGCGCACTTAACATTTCCGAGATACCTGCTGCGCTCAAAATCATGATCCCCTTTTTGTTCATGGATTTTAAACTTCCAAATACAGATATCGTTTTAACGGTGTCAAAAATCACATCATACGTTTCTCCGTTTTTAGTAAAATCCTCTTTTGTATAATCAATTACGTTGTCTGCCCCGATGGATTTTACCAAAGCGATATTGGCCGTGCTACATACTCCGGTAACATTTGCACCAAAAGACTTTGCTAATTGTACGGCAGCTGTACCCACAGCGCCTGACGCACCAATAATTAGGACTTTTTGACCTGGACTGATCGCAGCGAGTTTGGTAAAATGCAAGGCGGTAGTTCCGCCAAAAGGAATTACTGCCGCTTCTATATCTGTAATACCACTCGGTTTTTGCGCGATTGTCTCGTTTTCAGCAAAACATTTATACGCCGCATAGGCACCAAATTTCAAGTCTGTATGGCCAAATATTTGGTCTCCAACCTTAAAACGTGTTACTTCTTTACCGACACTTTCAATTTCCCCTGAAAAAACACTTCCGAGTATAGGAATGCTTGGTTTAATCAGTCCGAATATAAACCTTACCGCAAATGGATCGGCTTTTCTGAGGCGCACATCACCCGAATTGACAGCCGAGGCTCTAATCCTTACCAGAATTTCATGGTGTTGGGGAATTGGCTTTTCTACTTCTTTAAGTTGAAGCACCGCTGGGGGACCGTATTGTTGATAAATCGCAGCTTTCATTTTTGTTTGTTTAACAGACTTGAATTCTTTCATGGGACAAAAGTAGAGGCTGTATGCTGGCTGTTCATTGACTTTGGTTAAGAAGGTACTGATAGAGAAAAATTACTTCATTACGGGCAGACAATTTGGAGATTAATCTTTTCCATTCCGGCAGCACGATGCCATGAACTGACAGGAGACCGTAAAGGAGAATTAGCAGTTGATATTTCAAAGTGACCACCCACCTTGTTTTTGGCATTGGGTCTTTCCTTTATCAAAACCTGGGTAGATAAAACAAAGGCAATCAACCTAAATTTGGTTATATTTTCACCCCAGTTGAATATTTTTTTGTACTTTTGTTACAAATTGTTTCACCAATGGCAAAGAAATTAGTCAGGTTCGATTGGGCGATGAAAAAAATGCTTCGCCACAAAGCCAACTTTGATATCCTCGAAGGCTTCCTCTCGGAGTTGATTGGCAAAGAAGTCAAAATCAAACAAGTCCTTGATAGCGAAAGCAATAAGGAGACGGAAGACGATAAGTTCAACCGAGTTGATATTCTTGTGGAAAATGAAAAGGGCGAACTCGTCATCATCGAAGTCCAAAACACGCAGGAGCATGACTACTTCCACCGGATGCTTTTCGGGGCATCAAAAGCCATCACCGAGCATATCAAGGAGGGCTCGGCTTATGCGTAATGAGAAACTAGATACAATGAAACTCCCGGAAAAGGAACGGGCTGCATATGATAAGTATCTAAGGCACATGATGAGCATTGCAAGCCGAAACCACACGATAGAAATAGACACAAGGGAAATAATAAAACAGACAAAAGAAGAAGAAAAAATAAATACTGTTACCAAACTGCATAAAAAAGGAAAATCAGCAGAAGAAATATCAGATCTGTTGGACATTCCGCTTGCAGAAGTGGTGGAAATTATCAGTTTGCATTCGGATATCCATCCATCCTTCAAATCCATTTAAATCTGGGTATAAAATGGCCAATAAAACGTCGCAACACATTTTAGCAACAGCCGCTAATTTGCTTGGATTTTGTCTATTTATTATCACCTCCCTGCATTTGACGACTAAAACGGAAAACACGCTCATCGACGAGTTTACTTCCATTGTAGCGCTGCTCCTGACCGTTTCTTCGGTGCTTTCCTTTATATCGATTCGGACAGAAAACCCAAATCGCGAATTTGTTCTTGAACAAATTGCCGACTACTTGTTTATCCTTGCACTCATTGGCGTTTTTGGAATTATTTTGTTTATGGTTATTCACTTTTGGAATAAATAAAAGTGAATAACCACCCCCAAAACGCAATTATGCTTTCTTTTTCAAGTTAAAAGAATAACCAATGCTAATATTAAATACAAAAGGTGTAAATCCAATACCAGGATCTAATGTTTTTATCTCCTCTTGTTTTAACGTGTTTTTATTGGTATATTCATATTTGTCTCCTTTTAAGGACGATGCGATGGTTGGCCAAAATCTTATACTTGGCGCGATCATAATGCCTTTTAGAAAGGATTTTTGATTTTTAAAAGGTTGATAATGGCCATATATGCCGATCCCAAGGCTCATAGTATTGTAAGAAACAATTTCGTTTGCACGATTTTGCGTTTCGCCATCGTAATAGAATTCAAATCGGTGCCATTTAGGTTCTACCCTTACGTTGATCCATTCTTTTAACCGGTAACCTACTCCGAACCCCGTTGTCCAAGGGACGTGTACCGCCAAACCTTGTCGCTTCAAGTCGGTTGTGACCGTACTTTCAGAAAAATCCAAGGATGCGCCATGGGAATAATCGAAGATGAGGCGGTTATGGATGTAATTGCCTTCAAGATTGAAGCCTTTAACGAGCAGGGGTTGTGTGAGCCCAAAGACAAGATTGAATTTTTTTTCGCTTTTCCAATCCTGTGCTTGTACATGAAATGCGAAGAAAGTGAACGAAAGGAGGAGCAACGCGCTTGCTGAATTTTGAATTTTGTTTGTCATGATTTTTTTGTTTAAAATGATGCCACAAAATTCAGGTGTGAAGCATTGCTGGTCGTTCACATTTGTTAATAAATGATTCCTATTTCCTCAATCGGCTCAAAGACTGTGGCTTTATGCCCAGATAAGCAGCGATATAGTACTGCGGAACCCGGTTAATTAACGCAGGATGGTCTTTCATAAACTGATAATACCGTTGTTTTGCATTAAGCGTTGCAAGATTCGCGGCATGTTCAATTTGTCGTATAAAGGAGCGTTCGGTATAGTAACTTCTGAGCGCGACAAATTTGGGCTGTTTGGTAAAAAGCGCATCCATCGCGGCACTGGACATGGTTAATAAATGGGTAGGCTCTAATGCTTTTATGGACATATCAGATACCGTCCCGGTTGTAAAACTTTTCAGATAGGCAACCCATTCATTTTCTAACGCAAAATCAACGGGGATTTCAATGCCATCAACAATCCTATAATGCATTGTTAATCCATTTTTTATATATCCAAGATGCTTGCTTACCTGGCCTTCCATTAGAAAATGGTCTCCTTTATCCATAACTTTTTCCGTAAATGAACCTAGGAAAAGTTCTATATCCGCAGCGGAGAAATCTGCAATGGTTCTTATTTCAGTGATTAACTTGTCTATCATTTCCATCGGTGTATGGCGGGCGCAACGGGCACCTCATTTGGAACACAAACATAGAACATTCGGTTGCTACCAAAAACCTAATTTCATGCAAAAGTGCTGGCGCTATCTGTAACCGGAATGGCGGTTTGTTGTTTCCCTCCGTCGGGTTGCCTTCACGCCTGCCGCGCTTGATTGCCCAAATACTCCAAAACCGCTATCTTTGGCGCACAAGCATCCACATCCATGAAACACATCCTCCTACTGTTGCTTCTTTGCGCCGCCCAACTTGTACGCGCGCAAGAAGCCCCCAAAGCATACACCGCCGATGACACCCTCCGCGGGTCCATCACGCCGCAACGCAGCTGGTGGGACCTTTCCTATTATCAACTGGACGTGCGGGTGAATATTGAAAAAACCGCCATTTCGGGTTCTAATATTATCTATTACAAGGTATTGCGCGCCAATCAGGTGATGCAGATCGATTTGCAGGCGCCGATGAAAATGGAGCAAGTGCTGCAGGATGGGAAAACCCAGGAATTTAAAAGAGTGGGGCGCAATGTCTATTTGATTACCCTGCAAAAACCGCAAATACCGGGCAAGCGGGAGTCTATCACCGTGCAATATGCCGGTGTGCCCCGCAAAGCACGCAATGCGCCCTGGGATGGCGGTTTTTCGTGGGATGAAGACAAAGCCGGCAAACCCTTTGTGGCAACTTCCTGTCAGGGCTTGGGCGCCAGCGTGTGGTGGCCCTGCAAAGACCACATGTACGATGAGCCCGATTCAATGCAAATCAGCATTACGGTTCCAAAGCCATTGATGGATGTGTCCAATGGCCGTTTGCGCAGCGTGACGGAAAACGACGACAGTACCCGTACCTACCAATGGGTTGTACAAAATCCGATCAACAATTACGGTGTAAATGTAAATATTGGCAATTATAGCCACTTTTCGGATACGTTACATGGAGAAAAGGGTGTTTTGGATCTCAATTATTATGTATTGCCCGAAAATCTGGCAAAAGCCAAAACGCAGTTTCAACAGGTGAAAAAGATGCTGCGGGCCTTTGAATATTGGTTTGGGCCTTATCCTTTTTACGAAGACGGGTACAAACTGGTGGAAGTACCGTACTTAGGCATGGAGCACCAAAGTTCGGTTACCTATGGAAATGGCTATCGAAACGGGTATTTGGGCCGCGATTTATCGGGTACGGGCTGGGGCAGTAAATGGGATTTTATCATCGTGCATGAATCCGGGCACGAGTGGTTTGCCAACAACATTACGTACAAAGACATGGCCGATATGTGGGTACATGAGTCTTTTACTTGTTATTCGGAGTGTTTGTTTACGGAATACTATTGGGGCAAAGCAGCCGGGGCGGAATACATGCTGGGCTGCCGCAAAATGATTGAAAACAAAGCCCCCATGATTTCGGCTTACAACGTAAATGCGGAAGGGCCGATTGATATTTATTTTAAAGGGGGCAACTTGCTACACATGATCCGCCAATTGGTAAAAAATGATGATCAATGGCGCGCCATCTTGCGTGGGCTCAACCAGGAATTTTACCATCAAACGGTAGAAACGGCCCAAATTGAACAGTATATCAGCAAACATGCTGGCCGCGATTTGTCCAAAGTATTTGACCAATACCTGCGTACCACCCAAATACCCCAATTGGAATATACGCTGCGCCGCGGCAAATTAAAATACCGCTGGACCCAATGCATTGCCGGGTTTGACATGCCCATCAAGGTAAGTTTGGACCAACAGCCCATGCAAATGCTGTACCCAACCACAGCCTGGCAAACTTTGAAAGTGGCTGGGAAACGCCTGGAAATAGACGATAATTTTTACGTACAGTCGCCCAAAAACTAATTCTACCGATAATAATACGTAATATCCGTGTCTTTGATTTCATAACGGCAACTAGATGCCTGGTCACGCTGCACGGTTTTAGCTACAAAATCAAGAATATCTGCGCGTTCGGCCAGGGAAAACGGGGTTTGGGCTGCCCATTTCTCCTCGGAAGGAATGTCCAGGTATCCCATGCAGTTGCCGCCGCCCATTTCAAAATAAAACTTGACACGGCGGGCGCCTTCAATGTACGTTGCGGATCCGCTGCGGCCTAGGGTTTCATATTCCATGTGCCGGTTGAATTTGGCGACTAATTCTTCCTGCACCCGCGCGCGCAGGACCATATCTTCCTCCACCAGTATTTTTCCAGTGCCATCGCGGTACACGATGGGCCCGTCCTTATCTTTGGGTTCCTGTATTTCGGGTGCCGTTTCAGGCGCGGGCACGACACCTTCTGGCAATTTTTCAAAGGTTAATACATGCAGGCCGCCCTTGGGATGTTCAATTTCGAGCAGGAACTGTCCGGGCGGGAAAGGCTGGCTATCCCAAAGTATTTGGATGCTGCCATTGATGCGGTCGCGCACAGGGGCAGTATCTACCGGCTGGCGGTCGGGCATCTGCAGTAACCGGAGCATGCCGTAATCCTGGCCGCCATATTCGGGCAACCAGATGGTAAGTTGCTGACAATCAGGATAATGTACAAAACGTGCTTTGATCAGGCCGATGTCGTCTTGGCCGGGTCCACGGTTTTCAATGTGCAGTTGATGTATGTGGCCATTGTGGTGTTGCATGGATTCAATGTTTTGCTGAAATTGCCTGTAACGCCTATTTATCGCAATCTTTTCCTTCAAAAACCGCAGGATTGTTGTCATCGCAATCTTCGTAACTGAAATGGCCGTCTTTGTCTTTATCCACATAAAAGTAGGTGCGGGCCAGTTCAAATGCACCGACGCCTACTTTTGCCCCAATCATACGGCCTGGAATATCGTCGAATGGCGGATGAATTCCGCCCCAAATGCGCGACAAACTTGTTTGATCGGAGGCATCGCGGTAGGTTGCCCACTGCAAATTTACATCCACACTCGGCCCTTTTTCCAGCCTTAAAAAGTTGCTGTTGGCTTGTACTTTAAATTCGCCCATTCCACCCGGAAAAAAAGCATCGCCGGTAAGCAAGGTGAGCATTTCGGCGGCGGCACGCGAATACGTGGAGTGGCCTGAAATATAACCGCCAAATGGTGGGGTGACAAAAGTTTTGAGTTGGTAGGCGGTCCAATTGTCGGCCAAAATCCACCCCACGCCCGCCACATCGTTGGTGGTGTCTTTTACCGCGCCATATCCCCGCCAGGCTTTTACCTTTATTTTATGCAAATTTTCTTTTTTGGGTCCCACCAGCGGATCGTTCGCTTTGACCAATTCAATCAAGCCTGGCTTGAGCGGAATGCCGCCCGGATCGTACCGTGGCAGTTTTTTATCGCTGCTTTGTCCGCGCCCCGCCATGTACCGCAACGCCGAAATCGGGCGCACGCCATCATACCAGCCTTTGATGCCCCAAGCCGCAATGGCCGCATCGTGTACCGCGCCGCCGAGCGCAAAATAGGTTTTCACATCCCATTCCAGGTCATTGAGCAGCGGTCCTTTGCCATTAAACTTCTTAATTAGAGCGGGGTGGTCACTGACATGGTGCAGGATCGCAAACCAGTGCCCGGGCGGGGTTTCCGACTTCGGGCCATCGGCCCAAAACTGTGCCAGTACGCGGGTATAATCGCCCCGTGGCACCATTTGCGCTGCATAGGGCTGGTGGGTATACGGATTGGTATCGCGGCCAATGCCTGCATCCTTTCCGGTTTCAAAATCGTAAAACTGATGTAATTCCGCCAGGTTTTCGGGGTATTTTTGCACATTACCCATGCTTTTGGGTGAAATATCCCACATTACCCCGTCGCTGGGGTCGAGGTGGGCAGACCAGGCACTCACCAGGGCAAAGTTCCATTTGTATTCTTCCGATTCGGGGGTGCTTTGGAGGGTATCCAGCAACGGGAAAGGTCCTGGATCGTGGTACACCCAGTAATCGATTTGGTTGCGCTGGTAAATTTTCAAATCCGCATCATCCAGCGCAAAAGGCCGCACTTTACCCCATTCCGGGCTTTGAAACACCTGTACGGCGGGCATTGGATTGCCATTTTGGTCGATGGCCACCGGCAATTTCAGTGGCTGCCAACGGTTGGGGTACATCAAGGTAGGGTCGCCAGCGTTGACTACGATCAGGGGGCTGTTGACGGGTTTGTAATCTTTTATCGCGTGGTTATTTTGTTCGTTGGAGCCATCGCGCTGTCCCATTTGCAAAATACACTCTGCGATATAATTGCCCAGGGCGGCCGGTGCGCCACTTTCATAATCGGTAGAGCGGTTTCGGAAGTCGTAGCCCAGTTTTTGCATTAATTCGCGAAAACGCAGGGTGGCACCCATGGCTTTCGGGGATACAAAAAAACGGGTCGACATCACCCGGCAAACGGCATAACTGATGGCTTCGCGCCGGGCGGCTTCTACATCGGCAACAGGTGGCACCCCTTTAAACGGGCAAGTGTAGCCATTGACCGTTTTACCCAACAGATAGGTTTGTGCCTGGCTGTCGTACACCGACCAGGCATCGTACATGGCCATGGAGGTATGAAACAGGTTGCGCGCTTGCACGGGCGGGCGGGCAAAATCTTCGCGGATCGATTGGAGCAGCGCATCATTCCATTGTCGGGCGACCGAATGCTCCTGCGATAACAAAAAAGTACTGGGAAGAAAAAGGCATACCAGCAAAGACAGCAGCAGGCGCGGCATACGCAACAAGAAAATATTCATATTGATCGGTTATTAAACAAAATAGGGCTTGGCGCACGGTTTGGTCATCATCACGGGATGTGTAACCCGCAAATGATCCATAGCAATGACCAAAGGTAGAATTTCGAGCGGGGGAAAAAAATTAGGATGCACTTAAAATCGTGGGGATGGGTTGGGGTCCAATTGTTGCGTCGGGTAGTATGACACATATATCCATCTCAAAAAGCCCCACCCCAACTACCCCAATCAGGGTACACCCTCCCGTTTACACGCCGCCGCTTTGCAAGATAGGATACAAAACCTGCTTTTGCCTGCCATTTCAATGCCCTCAATCCTGATAATTATCCAGATTACCTAGATATTTGAGCAGGATGCCCCCCATCACGCTTCCATTTTTTAATTTAACCTATTAATTTGTAAATCGCGATGGCGTTTTTTACGAAAGTCCCCTTTGGAATTTTACTGCTATTTTCCAACCTGGTATTTGGGCATAACGGGTTGTCGTTTGAGCGGGCGGGACCAAGCTTGCTGAACCAACCGGCTAGCCATTTGACTACGTTTTCCGATACCATTACGGGCATCATTAACATATACACACCGGTTACGGGTTTTGGTTGCGACAGCAGTATCGTGCTGGTGGGCACAGCCAATGGTTTTAAGGTTGGCGACCGGGTGCTTTTGATTCAAATGCAGGGCGCACAAGCGGACTTGACCGATAGTCCTCAATTTGGCAGTTTGACCGATCTTTCTAATACAGGCAACTACGAATTTAACCGAATTGATGCAATAAGCGACAACACCATTTACCTGAAATATGCCCTAAAAAAGAATTATCAGTTGGAAGGTAAAGTCCAGTTAATTACGGTACCTGAATACGATAATGTTCAGGTTGGAGCGCTCACTTGTGCACCCTGGAACGGCAGCACGGGGGGCGTTTTGGCCCTGGAGGTTAAAAATGTACTCCAACTTACCGACAATATAGACGTAAGTGGCCTCGGCTTTCGAGGTGGCGCGGCGGTGGATGCGACAGCCCTTTCGTTTCAAGAGTTACACTATTTTTACCCACCCAATGCCGTAGTTGCCGGGGCAAAAGGCGAAGGTGTGGCCATTATTCCGCTGCAACAGTCTTATGGTCGCGGCAATATCGGCAATGGCGGCGGCGGCGGCAATGCACACAATGCGGGCGGCGGCGGCGGCGGCAATGGCGGCGCAGGCGGCCAAGGTGGCCTCGATTATTATCTTGCACCCAACCTGCCTACACCCGGAACCAATGGCCTGGGTGGTACTGCATTGTCGGGCGATGTGCCCGATAAAATCATCCTGGGCGGCGGCGGCGGCGCAGGACATGTCAACGATAATGCGGGCACCAGTGGCGGCAACGGCGGCGGCATCATCTTTCTGAAAGCACAAACTGTGGTTGGCAACCACTTCTATCTTCGGGCCAATGGCCAGGATGTAACGCTGCCTCCAGACATCAATGCAAAAGACGGACAAGGCGGCGGCGGCGCGGGCGGTACCATTTTACTGGAAACCAATCAAATGATGGATACTTTGTACAGTGAGGCCATGGGCGGTAAAGGCGGCAATTGCTTTTCTTTGATTCCAGCAGAATCCCACGGACCGGGCGGTGGTGGATCCGGTGGACAAATTCGGCTTTCCGCCAATTTCAACAATATATTTACAAGCCTCAACGGTGGCCTTAACGGATTATCCAACCAAGGAAATTCGAATGGCGCCGAACCGGGTGCCAACGGCCAATTGCTGCTCAACCAACATTGGGTGTTTGCTACAAAAATAGCCAAACCCCAACCAACCATTACCAAATCCATCGCTTTTTGCCCCGGAACCACCCTTTCGCTCTTTGGCCAAAACTACAGCCAGCCGGATACAATTACGGCGCTCATTCCATCCACAACTACCTGTGATACGCTGGCAACCTATATTTTACAATTTAAACCGCAGGCAACCAGCAGTAAAGAAATTTTCTTCTGCAAAGGCGATTCTGTGCTGCTGGACGGGGTGTACTACGATACACCACAAACCATTATTCGTAATATTGCGTTGCCCGGTGCATGCGACTCGGTGGCTACCTATTTTTTAAAATACACGACACCCAATAACCAGACCTCCTTACAATTGAATTGTCCGGCTTCTATCTCCATCGATGTGGCTCCCAATACCAACAGCGCGCTGGTCAACTACCTCAGCCCTACCGCAGCCAGTGATTGTACCTGCCCGGGCATTGCCTTGCGCCTCAAAAAGGGCCTTCCAAGTGGCAGTGTTTTCCCATTGGGCGTCACCGAATTGTGCTTTGAAGCCAAAGACAGCTGCGGACAGGAACGCAATTGCTGTTTTACGGTAAATGTGAGCGATGGACAAGCATGCGATGTAAAAACCTTGGCTTGCCTAAAATTCGAACTGCTTTCAATCAAACAAAATGCACAAAGCCAAAAAACCTACACCATTCGACTAATCAATGAATGTAGCCAAAAACTACTCCATATTGCCTTCGAATTGCCCAAATCCTTGTTGGCAAGCGCCCCCGCTACCAACACCTTATACACAGCGCCCAGCGGACGAACTTACCGTGTGCGCAACCCCAATACCAGCCCGGCCTACAGTATTCGTTTTGCTGCGTTATCGGATAGCATCGGCAATGGACAATCAGATGTTTTTCAGTACACTTTGCCAGCAATAGCCAATGTGTCATTTATCCATGCTTTTGTGCGCCTCGAATCACAAATATACTACGACACTTATATGAACGTTTTTGGTTGTGATGTTACCTTCGCCCCAGATAACCCAATTGCGGAAAGACAGACCGACCAGGAAAACGCCCTTGTTTTCCCTAATCCTACAAGCGGTCGGCTGTACACTGATTTGTCTGCCTGGAATACCGAATCAGTGCAATTGCGCATATATAATATTCATGGAATGTTGATTTTACAAACAACGCAAATGGCTGAATCAGCCCGTACTGCGCTTGATTTGCCTTTGGAACTGCCTGATGGGCTTTATTTGTTGGAAATTATGCCAACAAATGGCCAGGCGGTTGTTCAAAAATTTGTGCTGCAACGGAAATAACAAATACAAACACCATTTTTTACCCAACAAATTCGATAAAATGAAACCAAACCCACTTTTTTTACTCCTTTTTACCCTGTGTTGCTTCGCGGGCAGTTTGTACAGCCAAAATAATGCGCTTGCTGTGCAAATGGAACACCCGGGCATGCGCGCACGCATGGAGGTGACCGCCGGGGCCCATGATATACAACTCTGCGAATTGATCCCGGGAAATTCCTATACGGTGCTTGCAATTGGGGCTGTTATGGGAGAAAAAACGGCATTTTCCTTATCTCCAACCTTGACACAACAGAATGACAAACAGTCTGTTAAGTTATTCGAAGGGCGTACCAATGGCCTACAATTTATAGCATCCAATCCTTGTATGACGCTCAAACTCCAGGTCAATTCCCTGGAACCATCGGCTTCCCATGCCCTTTATTTGTCTGTAAAATGCGATAACTGCCCCGATCAAGATACCTGGGTGCAGGAATTCGCCTCCAAAGCGCAGGCTGCAAAACTGAGTGTGGTCAGTGGTGTAAGCGCAAGCAGCCTGATTCAAAATACCCTCGTTGGAGGCAACTGTTTCAATGTGTCTAACATTACGTCTTCCGGCAACACCAACTCCAGGGGCACCTTTGCCAGTGGTATTACGAATATCGGTATCGGCAACGGCATGATCCTGTCTACCGGCACCATCGCTTCCTTGCCTGGCCCGAACAATGTAGACAATGCAAACGGCGGTTTTAGCGATAATTCCTTGGATGATCCCGACCTCAAAACACTGGACAATGGCAATCAATTTGATTTATCGAAAATTGAATTTGACTTTACCCCAACGGCCAATACGGTGCAATTCGATTTCGTTTTTGGCTCTGAAGAATATTGCGAGTTTGTTAATTCGCAGTTCAATGACGTGTTTGGGTTCTTTATCAGCGGCCCGGGCATTTCCGGCAATTTAAATATCGGCACCCTGCCTGGCTCCCCAACGGGCATCGCCACCAACAATGTAAACCACATCACCAATACCAATTTTTACGTCAACAATACATCAACCTCCAATGGATGCCAGAATTTAACGGCTTTCAGTCCGCTGGAATGCCAATTGGATGGCTGGACCAAGGTTATTACCGCAACCGCCAACGTAATTCCCTGCTCCACCTACCACATCAAATTGGCCATTGCCGATATCGGCGACCAACAATACGGATCGGCGGTATTTTTACGCGCCAACTCCTTTAATGCAGGTGGTACGGCAAAAGCAGAGGCCATTTATCCGCCTGGTCTGAACAAAGCCTTCGAAGGCGGTTGCGGCCCTGCTGCTTTTCGTTTTTCACGCGATAGCAGCGACATTACCCAACCGCTTACGGTCAATTTTGCCGTGGCAGGCACCGCTACACCCAACGTTGACTACACCGCCATTACCAGTCCCGTGGTGATTCCGGCCGGACAACAATCGATCCTGGTGCCGGTGAATGTGCTCAATGATGCATTGGCGGAAGGCGTCGAAAATATTCAGTTGGTCATAGATAATGCGTGCACTTGCACCCAATCTATTGCCAGTATGCAAATTGACGATAAGCCTGGTTTTGAACTAAGTTTATCAGATCAAACGATTTGTTCCGGGGTTGAAGCGCAATTAACGCCTCTTTTGATCGAAGGCGTTCAGCCCTTTACCTACTTGTGGAGCACCGGCGCAACAACACCTGCTATTTCGGTTGCCAGCAATGGCGTCTACACCGTACAAGTAACGGATGCCTGCAACCGGGTTTTGTTGGATACGGCTTCCGTGACGTTCTCAATTGCCGTTGCATTGACGCAAAACATTGATTTTTGTCCGGGTACTACCGTTACAGTTGCTGGCAATACCTACAGCCAGCCGACCACGGTGCTGGACACCATCCCAGGCCTGAATAACACCTGTGATACGCTGATTACGTATGTCCTGAAATTATTACCACAGGTTACCATTACGGATTCCATCGACTTTTGCCCCGGCACATTTGTTACCATCAACGGCATTCAATACAACAGCGCCGCTATTGTGCTGGATACGTTTCCGGGCACGGGTACAGCATGCGACACCCTGGTTACGTATGTTTTGCAGGTGCTGCCTTACAACCAAAAAGCCCAAACCATTGAATTTTGTCCGGGCAGATCGGTCAACATTGGCGGACAATTTTACAGCAATCCAGGGATTGTACTGGATACCATTCCAGGGGTTGGGCGCGCCTGCGATACCATCGTTACCTACACTTTGATAAAATTGCCTCAGCCTGTGCGGGCCGAAACCATCACTTTTTGTCCTAGATCGGGCGTGGTGATCGGGGGACAGTTTTATACCCAAGCCGGTATTGTGCTCGATACGGTTCCGGGCAGTGCCGGGGCCTGTGATACTATTATTACGTACACCCTGACGATCCTGCCGCAACCTGTGCGGGCCGAAACCATCCTGTTTTGTCCAGGCGAAACCATAAAAATCAGTGGCCAATCTTATAACCAACCTGGCACCGTGCTAGATACCCTTCCCGGTACAGGCATTGCCTGCGATACCATTGTTACTTATACCCTGGCCTACAAAGTGCCCGCGCCATCGGTTGTACAAATTACCTGCCCGAATCCCATTAGTGTCGATGTGCCAGGTGGCGGCGCGAGTGCGGTGGTTACCTATGCGGATGCTACCGCCAACAGCAATTGTGTTTGCCCAGGCCTCACCGTCACCCGTACGAGTGGATTAGCATCGGGCAGCAATTTCCACTTGGGCACCAACAATGTGTGTTTTAAAGCCGAAGACGCCTGCGGCCAAACGGCCACTTGCTGCACCCAAATTACGGTAAATGAAGAGGCCGCTTGCGATATTAAAGTGATTGGTTGTGTAAAATTCGAATTGCTGGGCATTACCATCGACGTGAAACGCCGTTTGAGTTACCGCATCCGCACCACGAATAATTGCACCAACAAGTTGCTTTATATGGCTATTGAGATTCCATCGGGCTATAATGCCGTGCGGCCGGTCAACAACTCGACCTATGTAGCCCCAAGTGGACATACCTATGCGGTGCGGAATCCGAACTATTCGCCCTTCTATTCGGTGCGCTTTGCTTCTGTGTCGGATAGCATACGCAATGGCGGTTCTGATGTATTCAAATACACCTTGCAAGCGCAAACCGATCCAGATTATATTCAAGTATTGGTGCGTTTACAGGAACAAATTTATGCCGAAGCCTATTTGAATACCTTCTATTGCCCGGTTTTGCCTGAAGTTTCGAACCGCGATGAACAGGAAGATGGACTCTCGTACACCCTCGATCCATCCTTTATCCTGTTCCCAAACCCAACGGATGGACAGTTGTTTGCCGACTTCAGCCAATGGGACGGTCAAGTACTTCAACTAAAGGTGTTTAATGCGCAAGGTCAATTGGTGCAAGCGACCAGTCTTACCGCTGCGGGTGTACAAGCACTCGAAATACCGACAACGCTTAGCAATGGCGTGTATTGGCTGAATGTGCACACGGAAACCGGCGAACAGGTGGTAAAACGTTTTTTACTACAACGATAGACCGCAGGGCAGATCGCTGCAACATAAATTAAGGTGGCGGGAAGGTAGGGGCGGATGTTTTTTATTGAGACCATGTAAATGATCCCAATAAAAAAACACCCGCCCTTGCATTCCTGCCATTGCTTTATACAAAATTTCCCGTTCATTTTTCATTAACATTACTACCTTTGCTCATTCGCAATTACTGTGTCTACAGAAAATCAAACTCAAAATTGATAATCCGTACTTATTATTGAGGAATGAAGGTTTCTTTGAATTGGATTCGAGTACTACTCGACCTGCATAAAACACCCCCTGAAATCGCCGATGTACTGACTGCACTGGGGCTTGAAGTGGAAGGATTAGAAACGGTTAAGCCATCTTTGGTTGACCTGGACAAGGTGCGCAGCGGGCTTGTGCTGAGCTGCGAACGCATTCCGGAAACCGACCACTTGTCTGCTACCTCGGTTGATGTTGGCGATGGCGTCATTCGTTCGATCGTTTGCGGCGCACCCAATGTTGCTGCAGGCCAAAAAGTATTTGTCGCCTTGCCTGGTGCGAATGTTTTTAGCAAAGACGGCGAACTGTTTACCATCGGCGAACGCAAAGTGAAGGGCATTCCTTCACAGGGCATGATTTGCGCCGTGGATGAACTCGGCGTGGGCTCCGACCACAGCGGCATCCTCGTGTTGCCGCCGGATACAGCACTCGGCATTTCTGCGGCCGACTGGTACGAACAAGCGCCCGATACCATAATTGAAATTGGACTTACCCCCAACCGCGCCGATGCAACCAACCATGCAGGGGTGGCGCGCGACCTTGCGGCGTACCTGCGTGTACAGGAAGGAGCAGTTGCGCCCCTCCATTTGCCCGATGTGAGCGCTTTTCCTGCCCCTAAAACCCAGGTTCCAATTACCGTGGAAGTGCTGGATCCGGTTGCTTGTCCGCGGTACACCGGCGTGTCCATCACGGGCATTCAAGTAGCCGAAAGCCCGGAGTGGTTAAAAAACCGCCTGCTGGCCCTGGGTCAACGTCCGATCAACAACGTGGTAGATGTAACCAATTTCGTGCGGATGGAACTCGGTCAGCCCCTCCACGCATTTGATATTGCAGCCATTGGTGGCCATAAAATACAGGTTAATACCCTGCCAGAAGGTACGATTTTCAAAGCCCTGGATGATACCGAACGCAAACTCTTTGCCGAAGACCTGATGATTTGCGACGGAAACGCGCAACCCATGTGCATCGGCGGCGTGTTTGGCGGTGCGGACAGTGGCGTGAAAGACGGTACCACGCAGGTGTTTTTGGAAAGTGCCTGGTTCAATGCCAAATCGATTCGCCGGAGCATGTTGCGCCACAATTTGCGCACCGATGCGGCCTGGTCTTTCGAAAAAGGGGTAGATCCCAATGGATGTTTGTACGCCCTCAAACGTGCGGCATTGCTCATTTGCGAACTAACCGGCGGCGAAATCGCTTCCGAAATTGTTGATTTTTACCCACAGCCGGTTGCGCCTGCACGCGTACCCGTGCGCTACCAACGCATCAACCAACTGATTGGTGTAGATTTGGGTACCGATAAAATTAAACAAATCCTCACCGCCCTCGAAATCGGCATTGAAGCCGAAACAGCGGACGGTTTGACGGCCGTGATCCCAACCAACAAACCCGATGTAACCCGCGAGGCGGATGTCGTGGAAGAAGTTTTGCGCGTTTTTGGGTTGGATAATGTGCCCGTGCCTGCGCAATTCCGCACCAGCATGGAAGTTTCCCAACGCCCTACCCCCGATGCGCTGCGCAACATTGCTGCCGATTTTCTGGCGGCCAATGGTTTTAATGAGTGCATGAGTTTGTCGTTGTCCAATTCCGCCAACCATTTGGGCGAGCAGGCCTTGTTCCCGGTGGAGCAAGACCAATTGGTGTTTGTACACAATACCGCCAACCAGGGCCTCGATTGCATGCGTCCAACCATGCTGTTTAGTGCACTGGATACCATTTTGCGCAATCAGAACCGCCAAAATGCCGATTTGCGCCTGTTTGAATTGGGTAAAACCTATTTGCGCAAACCTAATAGCGAAGAAGGCAAAGCCCGTTTCTCGGAAGTCGCGCGCATGAGCATCTGCATGAGCGGCGCGTACCAGGGCGAAAGCTGGCAGCCTTCGAGCAAAAGCAAAGTAGATTTTTACAGTTTGAAAGCCCTTGTACAGAATTTGCTGGCGCGTTTTGGCGTAGGCGGCTATCAGGAAACGGTGTTACAGGAAGCGCCTTATCAATATGCCTTGAAATACCACCGCGGCCCACAAGAACTGGTTACGTTTGGTGCCGTGTTGCCTTCTATTTTGAAAAAAATGGATATCAAAAACCCTGTCTTTTTTGCCGATTTCAACATCGACAACCTGTTTAAAGCCGTGGGTTCGAACAAAATACAATTTACAGAACTCAATAAATATCCTACCGTGCGCCGCGACCTGGCGCTGGTACTCGATCAGGCCGTTTCTTTTGGCGACATCAAACAATTGGCCGGTAAAACAGCCAAAAAAATGCTGAAAGACATCAATTTGTTCGACGTATTTGAAGATGAAAGTAAATTAGGGGCGGGTAAAAAATCATATGCCGTGAGTTTTACCTTCGAAGATCCAGAAAAAACCTTGCAAGACAAAGATATTGACCACCTGATGCAACAGTTGCAACAGGTTTTTGAAACCAAACTAAATGCCGGCATCCGTAAATAAGGATGCGGAAATGACATCAACCAAATCTATCATATACTTCTACGCCCTTACTTAGGGCTACAGAAGACCAAAACCACCCATCATCATATGGATATCGGAATAGGCTTATTTATAGGACTCGCGGTCGGCGCAATCATCGCCTACCTGCTCACTGCTTCGGTGATCAAGCGGTCCAACCTCAAAACCATTGAAGAAAGCAATCGCCAAGGCGATCTTGCAATTCAGGAAGCCCGCCTCAACGCCAAGCGCATCGAGGATGAAGCATCCCTGAAAGCAGAAAAAGTAGTTTCAAAAGCAGAATCGGAAAACGAACGGATCAAACAACAAAAGATCCAGGAAGCGAAAGAACGCTACGCCACGATGCGCTCCGAATTTGATACCGAAAAAGTAAAACACCAATTGCACCTCAAAGAAATGGAGGTGGAACTGGTGGCGAAAGAAAAGGAATTCAAAATTGAACAGGATGCCTTTCAAGCAAAAATTTCGGACCTTGATAACCGCAAAAACGACCTTGATAACCGCGAATTAGAACTGGAAACCTTGCGCGAAAACCTGGACAAACAACTGAAAATTGTTCAGAAAAAAAGAGAAGAACTCGATGCGGCCAACGAAGAACGCATCAAGGCCCTCGAAAAAATTGCGCAACTCACCCAGCAGGACGCCAAAGATCAATTGCTTGAAGCCGTGCGCGCCAAGAGCGAGTCGGAATCGATGGCCATCGTAAAAGAAGCCATCAACCAGGCGAAATTGACGGCCAACAAAGAGGCGAAAAAGATTGTCATTCAAACCATTCAGCGTACTGCCGCCGAGTTTACCATCGAAAATACCGTTTCGGTGTTCAACCTGGAAAACGACGACATGAAAGGCCAGATTATTGGTCGCGAAGGCCGGAACATCCGCGCCCTCGAATCGGCTACCGGTGTTGAAATTATTGTGGATGATACCCCGGAAGCAATCGTTATTTCTTCTTTCGACCCGATTCGCCGCGAAGTCGCGCGTTTGTCGCTCCAGCGTTTGGTGGCCGACGGACGGATTCACCCGGCCCGTATTGAAGAAGTGGTGGCCAAAGTGCGCAAACAACTCGAAGAACAAATCATCGAAATTGGTGAACGTACGGTCATCGAGCAAGGTATTCACGGCCTCAATGCTGCCCTGGTGCGCATGGTAGGTCGGATGCGTTTCCGCTCCTCGTACGGTCAGAACCTGCTCAAGCACTCCATCGAAACCGCCGAACTGTGCGGCATCATGGCGGCCGAACTGGGCTTGAACCCGAAACAGATCAAAATGGCCAAACGCGCCGGTCTGTTGCACGATATTGGTAAAGTAGCCGAAGAAGAAACCGAACTTTCGCACGCACTCGTGGGCATGAAAATGTGCGAACAATACGGCGAACACCCCGTGATCATCAACGCAGTAGGCGCCCACCACGATGAGGTTGAGATGAACAACATCATTGCGCCGATCATCCAGGCATGTGACGCCATTTCGGGCGCACGTCCGGGTGCACGCCGCGAGATCCTCGAAAACTACCTCAAGCGTATCGGCGAACTGGAAGATATTGCCATGGCCTATGAAGGCGTATCCAAGGCATTTGCCATGCAGGCAGGCCGTGAGTTGCGCGTGATCGTAGAAGCTGATAAAGTAACCGACCAATACGCGGATGATCTGTCATTTATGATCTCACAAAAGATTCAGGACGAAATGCAGTACCCTGGCCAGATTAAGGTTACGGTGATTCGGGAGAAACGGGCGGTGGCTTACGCGCGGTAAAAGATCAGGTTTTTAAAAGATATAAAAACGGTTCGTGTTCGGGAAGGGATGCGGGCCGTTTTTTGGTTTTGGGGCAAGGTAACTACCCCAAGGCTTGCATAGCCCTTGTTTATTTATTACCTTTGTAATGATATGGATAAATTATTGACCGAACCGCGCCTCGACCGTACTAAAATTGCAGTGTACAAAAAAGGGGAAGAACCAAGCGACGTGCTATACTGGCTCTCTCGGCCTCCTATTGAGCGCCTTTTAGCGTTGGAAAGCATTCGTGCGGAATACAATCAATGGCAATATGGTACTGAACAAGGATTTCAACGAGTTTATCGCGTTGTTAAACGAAAAAGGCGTTAAGTATTTAGTAATCGGTGGCTACGCAGTGGCCTATCACGGGTATCCAAGGTACACAAAAGACCTTGATGTTTGGGTCTGGCTTGACCCCGAAAATGCCTTGAAGGTGACCGAAGTAATCAAGGCATTCGGCATGGGTGGTTTGGATATTCAGGCCGAAGATTTTATGAGTGCGGGTAATGTAATCCAACTTGGACTTCCGCCCAACAGAATTGATATTCTTACAGATTTGGAAACACTTGATTTTGAAAAATGCTATGCTGATCGCGAAGTCGTTCAGGTTGGCGAATACACGATTAATTTTATAGATTTCGAAAGTTTGATTGTCTCCAAAAAGATGGCCGCACGCCCGCAAGATCGAGCAGATGTGAAAAAATTGCAGGAAAGAAAGCAAAAAAGCAAAAAATAAAGGTGATCGCCCCAAGTTTAAGGACCACTTTTTTCATCCGTTTCCTGCACGCATTTTTTTAAATTGAATTGAATTCAATTCCTGCCTAAATTTTAGATTCAACGCTTTACAATTAGTCTTCGCGCACTTATTCCGTCCTTTGTCTGGATAAAAACGACATAAACGCCATTGTCTTCAAGTTGTAGTTGGGTTGATGGCTGCGTTGCTTGTAGCTGTTTAACAGGTCGTCCAAGCATATCGGTAATCGTAATGGCAGCGTTGTTGTCCGAAAGTGAAATGGTAAATTGTCCGCTTGTCGGGTTTGGATAAATATGGATGTCCGCTTCCTCCAGGGTTTCGTTGACGGCAACAGGGTTACAGAGAACGGGCGTTCCTGTGGTTTGTCCGATCGTGAGTACCCCTGCGTTAACCGTCCAAAACTCATAAATTCCACCCATTACCGTAGTCCAATTCGTTAGGTTGACCGATCTGGAGAAGGAAGGCGCCGCCGTGTAACTCCCTGGACCATTTATTTTATACACCTGAACCCCATTTGTCCAGGTAAGGGGTTGATTCGGGATACATATTTCGGGCGCGGCGCACCATTGTCTAAGAAAAAAGGCTTTACCCAAGCCCACCACCATACCAATGCCATTTTCATCTATACAAACAGCTGTTTTTTCATCACAAGCAATGCTTTTTACGTCTACCAGGGCTGAATCGGTGATCATGCGGGCTAAAAAAGTCATTAACCTGCCTTGTCTTCCCTGAATTCCATTGCTGGTTAAACCGCCTTTTGTATTAAAATGTGTTTCACAAATCGTTTTTTGCAAAAAAGGATTCCGTAAAAAATCATTGTAACGAATGCCTGTAGCGGATAAATAGGGATTTCCTAAAACATTGGGTGATAATACATTTGTAATTCCATCATAATAAACATAGCCTTGTATCGCCATTCCAGCGCTGGTGCCACCAATAGGCGTATGTTTCACATTGATCAAATAATCTAGGGCGGCTCCTAAAGCCGTTCCTTTATAGTTGGAGATGTAATCATTTTGATCGCCTCCCGTAAAAAATACGGCTTCCGCTTTTCTGATCGCCTGAACGATGACGGAATCATTGGCAAGCGTTTTGGAATTGATCAAAAAGGTTTCAACCGAATGCGCAGGACCTAATCCATAAATATAATCATTGTAAGCATCGGTTCCGGTGGCACGAATCACGACAAAGTCCCCGCCACCTGATTTCTGAATCATCCAGGTGAAAGCAGCATCCACATCACTTCCTCCTCCCATCAAAACTGTTCCTGCGGTAGTAGTAGTAACGATATCAACGGGTGAACCGACCCTCCCTAAACTTTGAGCGTTTACAGCAGGAATGCCTACCAGAATTGCCAAATAAATGAGTGCGCTTAGTGTTTTTTTCATTTTTCTGTTTTTGTGCGTATTGTTGGCATAGTCCGTTTTGAAGTTTTACTGCTCCCTGCAACAAGTCTGTTTCGGTAAACAAAAGTAATAAGATATTCAAACACGCACCATCCCTGCCCTTCTTTCCCAACACCAAAAACAGCCAATTACTGCCGATTCCCGAAAATCTAGCATCCAGCGCTTCACCTGATTTCATCTTTGCAGCATCAAACACGGTTTAAACAAACACTTTATGATGCCGAATGAGCAGTTAGAATTGTTATTGGTTGATGATGCGCCCATGATACGGCAAGTTTTGGTACTTTTTCTTTCCAGGACCTACCACGTTACTACTTGTGAAGATGGTGCTGCGGCACTTCATCAACTCCAATTAGGCTATGTGCCCGCCATTATTGTAACCGATTTTGAAATGCCGAATATGGATGGCTTGCAACTTACGCGGGCGATCCGAACGATGGGATTAAATTGTCCCATATTAATGGCATCCTCTATTAAAGACCCCTCCATGCGTCAAACCGCCTTAGCAGCCGGGGTAAATACATTCTTGGTAAAGCCGGTTTTGCCGATGGAACTAAAACGCGAAATTATGGCGCTCCTGGAAAACCCAAGATTGGCGCTCGATTAAAAAAGCAATTCCCAAATTCCGAAGCATTGGTGCTAAAAAAAGTCGAAATCTGCTGTTTCCCGAAAATTTGCGTAAAAAACACTCAATACCTCGCAAGTTTGCACCATCAAGTTAACGCTTACCATCTAAACAACAATACAACATGCGCAAACCAGAATTACTCATTGTAGATGACGCCCCCATGATGACCCGTTTTCTGGAGTTATTCCTTTCTGAAAACTACACGGTAACTTGCTGTACGAGCCCAATGGACGCCCTTGATCAATTCAGCAAGGGGTATCAACCGGAGATCATTGTGAGTGATTTGCAAATGCCCGATATGTCGGGTACCGCCTTCGTCAAAGCTATGCGCAAAATGTTTCCAAGCTATCCGATCATTGTAATTAGTGGACTAAAAGAAAGCAACGCGCGCTTGAAAGTGCTGGAGGCAGGTGCAGATGATTTTGTTCCAAAACCTTTTCACCCAGCGGAACTGAAAGTACGCATAGGCAAATTGATTGAACGCACACAGACGCCACCAACGGAAGAGATCATATGGTCACGCAATGGCAAAAACCTGGGCTTTTTAGGTATTTCCTTGTCTTAGCGCCTATTTTAAATAATTGTTGGTAAAAAATTCCCGGTAACCACTCAGGGTTTTGTTTTTCAAAATACGCCGGTAGTTTTCTTGCGTTACAGCCAGGAATTCCTTTTGATATGTTTTTTTAGACGTTTCGCCCAGGAAGTCTTTCGCGTCTTTTACTTCATTATAGTATTTCATGGCCAGTTGTTTGTTATCAAACTTGCGCACCACGATAATCGGAACGTTGGTATCGGTGCCCAGGAAGATATTAGAAATGCGCAACTGTTCATTTTTATGATTTTCGCGGTTGTAATCTGTTACCGCCGCTTTCACATCGTCGAGGCGCACATCGCCTGTTATCGCGATCATGAAATAGTGTAGTTTGTCATCTTCGAGGGTAAAGTCCTCGTCAATTTTTTCGTTGCTCCCCGGTTTATTTTTCACTTCGGCTACTTCAAAGCCTTTGCACGACATCAGGCGTGATATTTCTTTGGCGCGGGTTGCTTCGGCGCTGTTGGGATAACGTGCCACCACTTCACTCAGTGCTTTGCAATAAGCCTCGTTGCCCTGTAAGTTGCCGGTGCACAACGCACTGAGCAGGGCAAATTTGGCCATGAGCGGGTTTTGGGAGCCGTATTTTTTGGGCGCTTCCTGGCAGCGATCAAAGGCATCTTTATACGAGCCTTTTTCGAAAAAACGGAAGGTTTCTTCATAATAACGGTCTAATTCCCGTTTTTTCTCCGCATTTGCATTTATAAAATTGGGATCGCTGATGGCGCGTGCATAGGCGCTGTTGGGGTATTTCCCGACCAGTTTGTCGTAATAATATTGTGCCCGACTCGGATTGCTCAAATCGGTAAAGGCCAGGTAGCAGTAGTACCAGGTTTCCTTTTCAAATTTGGTATAGCGCGTGGTATCACTGTAACGCGTCTGCATTTCTTCGAGGGTGCCCGTGCATTTTTTATTATTGGCCAATTTATCGCGAAACAAGGTACCCAGTTGATACATTGCTTCATAGGTAGCCATATCCAATACTGCCAATTCCCCGGCAGAGGCTGGAATTCCTTTTAACAGATCGGTTAATTCGGCATCCCGCACATTATCGGTTTTGGTACTGTCACCGCCAGCAGCTTGCTCATCGCCTGCTGCCGAAGCAGTATTGGCTCGGCGGCTGCGGCGCCAATTGTCCTCCAGTTTTCGATCGCCCCAAGTCCGTACAAAGTCTTTTCGGCCTTTTTTGAGGAAGGCGTCATTGTAAAAGTAGAAGGAAGAAGTTCGGGCGCCTGCTTGTGGCGTGGGGGCTTTGGCTTGGGTATTGAGTGCCTGGTCTGCCTGAGCCTGGGCTTTGGCGGCTGCTTCGGCTTCGGCTTCGCGCTGTTTTTTCAAGGATTTAGCAAAAACTTTGCGTTGGCTGTCATCCATGTTGTAGATGCGCACAATACTATCGTTGGCGGCAATCAGGGTAATGAGGCGCGCAATATCTTTGAGGTTGGAAGCATAATCGCTTACCTTTTTATAGCGCACGTCAGTATTGATGAGCACATTGAGGGTACTGTCGTAGTAGTTTTTGGCTTTTACAAAATCCTCTCCTTCAAAATAAAGATCGGCCAATTTGAGGTACGATTCGGCGCGTTGGGCGGTATTGGTTTTATTAAAATCGAGCGATCGGCGCAGGTACACGATGGCGTCTTTTTTCAAGCCATCTTTCAAGGCAATATCGGCCATGACGTAGTAAATCTGGTCTCGGTAATCGAGGTTTTTAAAGTCGCTGGCCATGCGTTCGAGGTCTTTATTGGCTTGCGCGCTGGTTACTTTCTGGTTGGCCCAAGCCGCCTGTATCTGCCGCAAGCGCGCATTAAACTCCATGTCGTAAATAGGCTGGTTGCGCAAGACAATGGCATAAGCGTCGACGGCAGCATCATAGCGCCCGGCGCGTTCAGCAATTTGTGCCAAGATGAAGGCCAGGCGGGCGCGTACTTTTTTCTTTTTAGTGCGGGTAATGGCTTGTTTTAATGGATCAATGGCTTGGTCGTATTTTTTTTGTTTGATCCACAAATCGGCCTCAGCGGTGTATAAATCGGCGTGCAAACCAACTGGAAACCAGGGGTCTTCCCACAAGCTGCGGTACAAAAATTCGGCTTCATCGTATTTTTCACGCGCAACCAGGGTGCGTCCGTACCACACCATGGCCAAGGGGAATGCTGCGGTACGTTGAAACCGTTTTTTATAGGGGTTGACACTGTTTGGCGGCGGAACGGCCTTTTTTTTGTCCGAAACGGTCAATGTGATGGGTGTTGTGCTGATTTCGCTGGCTTTTGATTTAGCCTCGGCCTTTTTTTTGTCGGCAGCGGCCTGTTTTTTCCTGGCGGCAGCATCTTTTTTGCGCTTTGCAGCCGACTTTTTGCGCTTTTTAGCCAGTTCTTTTTTCTTTTTTTTGGCGGCCTTTTTCTTATCGAGGGCTTTTTTGCGCTTTTCTGCTTTTAATTGCGCCTTGGTTTTTTTATTGGGATTGTGTTCTTCTCGAATATATTGGAAGGTCGCTTCTGCTGTTTCAAAGTCGCGTTTTAAAAATTGTGCCTGGCCCAGGAGGGTATAGCAATCATCTACAAATTCGCTCGGGCGGTGCAGTGCAATCCCTTTCGACGATTTGGTGATGACATTATCGAGGTCGGTTTTGGCCGTCGTAGGGTCGGCAGCAACGTATGGGTATATTTCCAGAATTTGATTGTAATTGTCTTTATGGCCATCTCCCAGTTTATCCGTTGTAAGCCGAAAAAGTTCGTCGGCATTAAACCAATAATTATATTTAGAGGTCAGGTTGTGATACCCTTTTTGGAATTTACTTGCCTCGCTTCCTTTTTTCTTTTGTGTTACACAAGCTGTTGTGAGTACAACAAGCGTCAAAACAAAAGGTATCTTCCAGAAATTTTTCATACAGGTAATAGAATGATTGATCGAATAAAGGGCGGCGTTTTCCAATTTACTGCAAAATTCGGGCCTCGCTATCGATCGGATTGTTTATTTTTAAACCTCAAACCAGTTAACAATGGTACGGTTAAACAAAAAAAGGTTGCCTTGACAAATTGGTTTTTAACAAAAAAGACCGACAAATTACCGCAACTTTGCGCCTGATTTGTTTTCACGCTGTATATCGCTTAAAATAGCTGCCGTGCAAAAATACCTCGCTTTTTTTAAAAACTTTACCCGCTTTTTCCAACGTAATGGTGATGATGATCGCACGTTGATGGAAAAAATGCGCGACAAGTATCGTCTGGTTATTATGAACGACGAAACTTTCGAGGAGGTAAGTTCCGTAAAATTGACACCGCTTAGTGTGTATATTGTTTTTAGTTCGCTTATTGTTGGGACGGCCATCTTGGTAACGACCTTGATTATATGGACGCCCTTGAAGCGTTATATTCCGGGATATGGCGATTTTGCGCGCGACCAGGAAATTGCTGAACTCAAGTCGAAGGTGCTTAACCTGGAAAACGAGGTAGAGTCTGGGCGTCGATACTACGAAAATTTTCGCAAATTACTCAACGGCGACCTTGCCGATATGAGTAAATCTGCCGCTGAAAAGAAAGGGTTGCCTGAAAATCCAGCGGATACTTTACCCAAGGATGTAGAACGGATTCCGGAAGATGAACAATTGCGCGCTGCGGTTGCGAAAGGTAATTTTACGAACGATCCGAATACGCCCATTGTTGCCGCTGCGGGTGTGGGCAACATCCTGCCACGGGAGGTTCCATTGAGTCAATTGTTTTTCATGCCACCGGTTTCGGGTGACATTACGTCTGGTTATGATTTGCCGAAAAATCATTTTGGCATTGATGTAGCGGCCCCAAAAAATACCGCCATCAAAGCGGCTGCCGATGGCGTGGTCGTTTCGGCGGGTTACACCGTAGAAACGGGCTATAGCATTGCGATTCAACATCCCAACAATGTGATTACGATGTACAAGCACAACTCTGTCCTGTTGAAACCAGCAGGTGCCGCAGTAAAAGCGGGTGAAGCCATTGCGCTGATTGGCAATTCGGGTGAAAACACCTCTGGGCCGCATTTACATTTTGAACTGTGGTATAAAGGGCGGCCGATGGATCCTACCGATTATATTAATTTCAATTAAGGATTTGGCACGAAAAAAAGCGACTGTCCCGAGGTGGGGCAGTCGCTTTTTTATTAAAATCCTGCAAAACGTTTATGTTATCGGCGGTTGGCTACCGGCATAGCATCATCATAACTGCCGGTAAGCACCGGTGTTTGAACGCCAGCGGTATATTCGCGCACTTTGGAATACACGTAACTATACAATTCTTTGATGGTAATCAGGAAGTCTCCGTCGGCATCGGCAGGTCCTTTAAGTCCTTTCAACACATAGTAGGTAAATACGCCTTGGCGCAGGCCTTGATCTTCGAGTGACAGTTCTTCGGCACGGGAAGACATCAACAAGGCAATACCGCCATCTGCGTCTTCGAAGGCTTTGTAGTAGCGCTCAAGGGTAAGAGGTGCTGGGCCTTTAGATGCCAGTCCGTTTTCATAATTCAAAGAACCGCTATGGCAGGCATCGGCAATGCACAATTTATGTTTGGCTTTGCTTTCCTGGAAGATGGTTTTGATTTCATCGTGGCGCAATTTGTTGTTAAATCCGTCGTAATCAACCGGCAGGAAACAGCCATCCAAGCCATGTCCACTAAAGTACAGCAATACCACATCATTGGCATCGGCGCGCAAGAAGTATTCGCGCATGGTGTTGAGGATATTTTGACGGGTAGCCGATTCATCTACCAGCACGGCGATTTGGTTATCGGGTAAAGCGCCGCCTTCCGGACTTTTCAGAAAGGAATAAAAGCGGTATGCATCATCGTCGGTAAATTTGAGCGAAGGCATGGCGGTATAGCGACCAACCCCTACGACTACTGCCCAAATTTTTACACGTTGGCTATTTTCAGTGCGAATCGGGGTCGTTGGAATTGATTCATTCGAGTCGAGTTCTTTAATGGGCGAACCATTTACCCATTCTGCGCCATATACACGGCCGGTTGCGAAATACATAATCCCTTCACCATACGGGGCATTGTTGCTCCATGCGCCTTCATATCGGTCGCCGTTGGCATAGTGGCAGGCACCTTTTCCGTTTGGAATACCATCTTTGAACTCACCCACCCAGGTAGATCCATCGGGATAGGTGTAGTATCCTTCGCCAGAACGGCAGTACACGGTGCCACAGTTGCGCAGATTGGACAGGTCGGGTTTGGCTTTATTCAGCGTTGTTGCGGTCGTAACCGGAGGTTTAGTGTTAGGGCGGTTATTGGCTTTCGGTTTTTCCTGGGCGGTTGCTGCTTGTTGGTTTTCGTCAGTCAGTTTGCCCATTTTCCAAACACCAGTGACCACGTGGCCATCCGGGTAGGTCAACTTGCCATTGCCGTGTTTATTATTGGCTTTCCAGCCGCCGGTGTAAAAAGCGCCATCCGGGTAGAACATGGTTCCGGTTCCTTCAAACTCACCGTTTCGGAGGGTACCTTCATACCGTTCTTTGGTTTTAAACAGGTAAATACCGTTGCCACTGGGCTGATCATTTACCCAAGTACCGGCGTAACGGTCGCCATTGGCATAATTCATGGTGCCATCTCCGTGCATTTTATTACGGGAAAATGTACCTTCATACGTATTTCCATTTGGCAAGGAGATTTTGCCTTTGCCTTCACGCAAGCCATTGGTAAATTGGCCTGTGTATTTAGAGGTGGCGGCGTAGCGGTAGGTGCCACTCCCGTTTTGGCAGTTACCGCTGATACACTGTGCGGTGGTGTAAGTGATGCTGGAGCCGAAAACGACAACCAACAGCATCAGGCGAAAAAAAAGATTATTACCCTTCATTTGAGTGTAGGTTTGGAAGATGAAATATTTGTGGTGTGTAAGAAGGGTGCAAGCTGTTTCGAATTGATTAAAGAAAGCCAGTGTTTGTTCTTGAATTGTATAATATAAAACAATTTTTTTGGGCAAAATATTTGATGCGCAATACGACTTTAAACTTGCCTTAACAAGGAAGCGGACGATTGCAACATCCATAAATCGGTTGGTATAGTGTTTGCTGGTTCGAAAGGCATACTTTGCAACCCAGACAGGCTTTTTGAGGGGTAAGTGGTGTGATTAGCAAATCAAGAACAATTTCACTACCCTAATATTGTGCCATTCATATCAGAATTCCATAAAATTTGTAGATTTGCGTTTTCAAATATAGAAACAATAATCTGATTTTCAGCATTTTAGAAACTTTTTTAAACATGAAAAAAAATTTGGTTTTCATTTTAGGCGCCTTCCTCATGGTGGTGGCCTGCACGACTGGCAACAGCCAAACAAAAAATGTTAAAAATTTTGGCACTCCCGTCACTGCGGATCAAGCGATCACGTACGACCAATTGATCCCTAAGATGGCCAGCACCGATTCGATGCCTGCGAAGGTGACGGGCACGGTGAAGCAAGTGTGCCAGAAAAAGGGTTGTTGGATGACGCTGGTCTCTACACAGCCAGGAACGCCCGAAATGCGGGTTACCTTTAAAGATTACGCCTTCTTTATGCCGAAAGATTTGTCGGGAAAACAGGTTGTAATTGATGGGTATGCATTTATCGAAACCACTTCGGTAGATATTTTGCGCCACTATGCAGAAGACGCGGGCAAAAGTAAAGCTGAAATTGAAGCGATTAAGGAGCCTTTGCGCGAGTTGTCCTTTGAGGCTGCCGGGGTGATGATCTTAGATTAAAATAGAATGCAATTGCAACATGCGCTGATCACGGCTTTGCCCTGCGATCAGCGCATTTTTTTTGTCCTGATGCGAATGGGGCCTCCAATTTAAATGCTAAAAATTGGCAATTCTGCATTTTTTAATAAGGAAAATGGCTTTAACCTAAACCGCGTATTGCAAAAATCTGTTATTTTGGTGGACAAAACAATCTCCTGTAAAAAGCCATATTATTGACACTGATTTTGTCTTAGTGTGAAAATGACAACAATCATGCTGAAATTGATACAAGCAATATGTTTTATTTATTTTCTTTGCCTACTGCAACGGTTTTTCCCCTTTATGGTCCGTAAAAACGTTGTTATGTATGCTTGTTGTGAATTTCACCAAATTTAGTTTTATAGTATGAAGCATTTTTCACTCAAATTATTCATCGCCCTTACCTGTATCTTCTTGTGCAGCGGTAGTGTACTCTACGCACAAAGAACGATCAGTGGAAAGGTTACAGACGCTGAAACAGGTGAAGGCCTGATTGGCGCAAGCATTATTGTAAAAGGTACCACGATTGGTGCCCTTACATCGGCAGACGGTAGTTTTACCATCAACCGTGTACCCCAAGATGCATCTACTTTGAAGGTTGCTTACACCGGCTATGCCGATCAGGAACTGACGATTGGTGCCTCTAACACGTATGATGTTAAATTGGCCGCTGGTGCAGCCCTGGAGGAAGTAGTCGTTATTGGCTATGGCACCGTTAAGAAGCAGGACGTTACCGGTTCTGTGGTTGCTATTAGTGCAAAAAGTTTCAACAAAGGCGCGATTGTTGCCCCACAGGAACTGATTGCCGGTAAAATTGCCGGGGTACAAGTAACACCGTCTTCTGATGCAGGCGGCGGCGGTACCATTCGTATTCGCGGCGGCTCGTCTTTGTCTGCCAGCAACGATCCATTGATCGTGATTGATGGTGTACCGGTAGACAACACTACTGTTGCGGGTAGCCGGAACAACCTGAACATTGTGAATCCAAACGACATTGAGACCTTTACGGTGTTGAAAGATGCCTCTGCAACCGCCATTTACGGCTCACGCGCATCGAATGGTGTCATCATCATTACCACTAAAAAAGGCGCACTTGGCAGCAAAATGCGGGTTGATTACAGTGGCCTGGTTTCGTTCAGCAACAAAACGAACCAAATCGATGTGTTGAATGCTGGCGAATTCCGCAGCTTGATTGAGCAGCGTTACGCAGAAGGCTCCGCAGAACGCGCCTTGTTGGGCAACGCTAACACCGATTGGCAATCTGAAATTTACCAAACAGGCATAAGCCAAGACCATAACCTGGGTATTTCGGGTGCAGTAGGTAAATTTCCGTATCGTATTGCGGGTGGATTTACCAGCCGTACCGGTATTTTGAAAACAGATAACTTGGACCGTCTGACAGGTTCGATCAACTTGTCGCCCAAGTTTTTCAACAATACCCTCCAAGTAAATGCGGGTATCAAACTGGTGCGCGACAACAACTTTTTTGCAAACCGCGGCGCAATTGGTGCTGCTGTAGCGTTCGACCCAACCCAGTCGGTGCGGGCTGAAGGAAATGACGCTTATGGCGGGTATTATACCTGGAAACAACCCAATGGCAATCCAATTACCATTGCAACGGCCAATCCAATTGCCTTGTTGGAGCAACAAACCGACAAAGGCACTGCAAACCGTTACATCGCAACCGCTAGTTTTGACTATCGCTTTTGGTTCTTGAAAGACCTGCGCGCCAATTTGAACCTTGCGTACGATCGCTCCACCAGTACGGGCGATGTGAAACAACCTGCCAATGCAGCATTTGCCTTTACCAACAAGGGTTTGAACCGCCATTACGAACAGCAGAAAGAAAACTCCCTGTTGGAGTTTTACCTGAATTATACGAAAAAGATCAATATCAACCATAAAGTTGATATCATGGGTGGTTATTCCTGGCAGCGGTTTTACATCAACGACCTGAACCAATCTGAAAATGCAGATGGCAGCATCGTGACACAGCTACCGCTTTCTACACCACGTGAAAACTTCCTGGTATCGCTGTTTGGCCGTGCCAACTACTCCTTCCAGGATCGTTATTTGTTGACGGTAACCCTCCGTCGGGACGCTTCTTCGCGTTTCGGATCCGATTACCGCGCTGGTCTCTTCCCGTCTGCGGCTTTGGGTTGGAAAATTGTTGAAAATCAGGATGCCAATCTTTCCAACCTCAAATTGCGGTTGGGTGTTGGTGAAACAGGCCAGCAAGATATTGGCAACACCTCTGCTCAATACTATGCCTACCAATCGGTTTATTTGCAAAGCCAAAATACAGCGCAATACCAGTTTGGCAATGAGTACATCAATACCTTGCGTCCTGCTGGTTATGATGCCAAAATCAAGTGGGAAACTACAAGAACCTATAATTTAGCCGTGGATTATGGCTTCTTCAAAAACCGCGTGTATGGTACCGTTGAGTTATACAAACGCGACACCCGCGATTTGTTGAACTTTATCCCGGTTGCTGCAGGTACCAACCTGACCAACTTCATCACCACCAACGTAGGTGACCTGACCAACCAAGGGGTTGAATTATCCTTGAATGTTGTAGCCATGAAATCAGAAACGGCTACCTGGGAAATTGGCGGTAACGTAACTTTTAACAACAATGAAATCACCAAATTGACGGCTACCGACGACCCAACTTACCAGGGTGTGTTTACAGGTGCCATTGCAGGTGGTGTGGGTAATAACATTCAGGTGCACAGTGTTGGATACAGCACCAATGCATTTTTCGTATACGAACAAGTATATGACGATAAAGGTGTTCCGATTGAAGGTTTGTATGTAGACCGCAATGGCGATGGCCAGGTTACGCCTACGGACCGTTACCGCTACAAAAGTCCAAACGCGCCGGTATTTTTCGGTTTTTACTCCAGCTATAGCCGGGGCAACTGGGACTTTTCTTTTGCTGGCCGTGCAAACGTAGGTAACTACATGTACAACAACGTATTGTCGGCAAACGGCAACTACAATAACCTGTACAACAGCGCCGGTTATTTGAATAATGTACATGGCGAAACCAGTGCCGTCGACTTTAGAGTGCCACAGTATTTCAGCGATCATTACGTGAAAAACGCGTCTTTCCTGCGCCTCGACCACATTACCCTGGGCTACACGGTGAACAAAGTACGGATGCTTCGGAATCTGCGTGTGTACGCGACCGTTCAAAATCCAATCACGGTTACCCAATATGATGGACTGGATCCTGAAGTATTTGGTGGCATTGACAATAATCTTTACCCGCGTTCAAGAACATTCGTGTTTGGTTTGAATGCCAGCTTCTAACTTAAAAACTACCTTTCAATATGAAATTTAAATCATTTAAACTGCCTGCATTGCTCATGGTTGGTCTTGCCATGTTTGCAGTGTCCTGTTTTAAAGACCTAGATACGGTGCCGCTCGATAAGAACGTCACGACTTCCGAGACCGTTTACGACAACCCAAGCGCTTACAAACAAGTGTTGGCAAAATTGTATGCTGGTCTTGCATTGAGCGGACAACAAGGGCCTGCTGGTCAACCGGATATTTCTGGTATCGACGAAGGTTTCTCTACCTACTTGCGCCAATATTTCAAAGCGCAGGAATTGCCGACAGACGAAGCGGTAATTGGTTGGAACGACGGAACCATCCAGGATTTTCACCAGCAAGACTGGGACGCCAACAGTGAGTTTATCACGGCGATGTACAACCGTATTTTTTACCAAATCTCGTTGTGCAATGAGTATTTGCGTGAAACAACGGATGCAAAATTGGACGCGCGTAGTGTAGAATCTACTTTGCGTGCTGATATTGTTAAATTCCGTGCAGAGGCGCGTTTCTTGCGTGCTTTGAGCTACTGGCATGCCTTGGATATGTTCCGTACAGTGCCTTTTGTAACTGAAAATGATGTGGTTGGCGCTTTCTTCCCACGCCAAATCGGCGCACCTGAACTGTTTTCATACGTGGAAAGCGAGTTGAAAGCCATTGAAGGCGATCTGGTTGCACCACGTGCCAATGAATATGGCCGTGCCGACAAAGCGTGTGCTTGGACTTTGCTCGCCAAGTTGTACCTGAATGCGAAAGTTTATGTAGATCGTGAATTGTACTCTGATTGCATCACATACAGTAAAAAAGTGATTGACGCGGGTTACAACCTGGATAGCAAATACAAAAACTTGTTTTTGGCGGATAACAACAACGCTTCAGGTATCATTTTCCCGGTTGTATTTGATGGTTTGCGTGGTCAAACATATGGTGGTACTACCTTTATGAGCCATGCAGCTGTAGGCGGTAGCATGAGTCCTGCAGAGTTTGGCCTGGATGGCGGCTGGGGTGGCTTGCGTACCACCAGCACTTTTGTTGCTAAGTTCCCTGCTGTAGGCGGCGGTACGATTGTATCACCGAATGATGGCAATACCAGTTATCCATTGTTGTATGTACCAGGCAATTACCAAGGCACCGCCTGGACGCCTTCTGATGCGACCACGGTATTGGCTTCTCCAAATGCAGATGGCAATTTTGAAGGTTACTTGTACTTCCCGGCTGCGACCGAATTCAAATTTACCACAGGCCCTAACTGGGATGAAAACTATGGCGATACGGGCGCTGATGGCACCCTTGAATCAGGTGGCGACAACATCAAAATAGCAGATGCTGGTTTTTACAAATTGAACGTAAACATCAATGCGAAAACCTTCACGATCCTGAAAACGGATTGGGGTTTGATCGGCTCGGCTACACCAGATGGCTGGAACTCCGACCAAAACATGACCTATGATCCAACTGATCGCAGCTGGAACATCACAGTGAATTTGGTGGATGGAGAAATCAAGTTCCGCGCAAATGACGGTTGGGACCTGAACTATGGCGATACAGGCTCAAATGCCTTGTTGGAAGCAGGTGGCGATAACATCAAAATTCCAGGTGCTGGCTTGTATGCAATCAAATTGTACCTGGACAAACCAGACTATACCTACTCTATTGCACGTCCTGCATTCGACAGCCGCGCTTTGTTCTATACCGACGGCCAATCGCTTGAGATCAGCGACATTTCTCAGTTCAAAGATGGTTACGCGATCACGAAATACAGAAACGTTACCTCTACCGGTGCGCCAGGCTCAAACCTGACTTTTGTTGACATCGACTTCCCGATGTTCCGGATTGAAGATGTTTACCTGATATATGCTGAAGCAGTGTTGCGCGGCGGTTCAGGTGGCAGTCCGACCGATGCGTTGGCTTATGTAAATGCAATCCGCAACCGTGCTTACAATGGCACAGCGGGCAATATTGTACAGAGCGAGTTGAACCTGGACTTTATCCTGGATGAGCGTGCACGTGAGTTGTACTGGGAATGTCACCGCCGTACCGATTTGGTGCGTTACGGTCGCTTAACCGAAACAAATTATGTGTGGGCATGGAAAGGTGGCGTGAAAGACGGTAAGTCTACCCCGGCCTTCCGCAACATTTTCCCGATTCCTGCATCTGATTTGGGCGCAAACCCGAATTTGAAACAGAACGATCCAAACTATTAATTCTAAAAACTTAACATAATGAAAAAATATCTTTTCCTATCGCTGTTGGCTGCGCTTGCATTCAATGCGTGCAAAGATGCTGAAACGGATCCCGTTTTGAAATTGGGCAACCAACCAATCATTACCAGTCCTGCTGCCAATACGGCGTATGTTTTGACAGAGGCAAAAGCCAATGACATTTTCGCGGTATTCAACTGGACGGCTGCTGAGTATGGTTTTGATGCTGCCGTTACCTATACCCTCGAATTGGATGTTGCAGGCAAAAATTTTGCTGCACCGTTGACGGTTGGCGCTACTACAGGTTTAAGCCTGGCCAATATCACGGTAGATAAAATTAACAGCCTCCTGATTGCCGGTAAATCCTTGGCAGGTGGAGATGCTGCACAAATTGAATTCCGTATTGCTGCCAAAATCAATGCAGAAGTTGCTACTGTGTACTCTCCTGTGGTGAAATTGGGCATCACCCCATATGAAGTGGTGATCAATTATGCACAGTTGCAAGTACCTGGCGCTTACCAGGGCTGGGATCCTTCAAATGTCAAAACCGTGCTTTTCTCTGCAAAAGGGGATGGTAAATTTGAAGGGTATGTAAACTTCGGTACTGCTACAGAATTCAAATTTGCGAAAGACTTTGGCTGGGCAACCAACTGGGGTGACGACGGCGCAAACGGTACTTTAGAGCCAAACGGTGCAAACATCGTGGCACCAGGTATCGGTATTCACCGCCTGAATGTAGATTTGAACTCCCTGTCGTATACGGTTGCGGCTGCAAACTGGGGTTTGATCGGTTCTGCTACTCCAGATGGCTGGAACTCCGACCAGAACATGACGTACGATGAGGTCAACAACAAATTGACCATCACGCTTGATTTGGTCGTGGGTGAAATCAAGTTCCGCGCAAACGACGATTGGGCGGTTAACATGGGTGATGATGCTGCCAATAAATCACTCGAATACGGTGGCGCAAATATCGCCATTGCTGAAGCAGGCAATTACACCATTGACCTGTTGCTGGATCGCGCGATTTATTCCTATAAGATCACCAAAAATTAATTTTTTGATTGTTTTAGTACAATTTAAGGCCATCCCGATTGTCGGGATGGCCTTATTTCTTAAAGGTCATTCCAACAATCGGGATGGCCATTTTTCTTTAAGATCAATTTTCTCCAAAGCGAAAATCGACGGGAATATTGTCTGCAAATAAGGTGCCTGCTTTCAAACCTTGCGGCTTGCCGGATGGTACCAATACCAGCACGCGGGCTGCGTCTGAGGCAATTGCGAACTTAAATTTACCACGTGCGCCTTTTTTCAAAAAAGTGCGGCTTACGGTATCGTATACGTCAACTTTTGCCGATCCAATCTGAATTTCCACGGTTTTTTCTACCGAATAAGGATTGAAAAACAAGTAGGTAGGATATTTACCCTTTTGCGTGTAATAATCGGTTGCGGTACAATTGATTTGCAGGATTTCGGGCACATTGGTAGACTGAATCACGCCGCCAAACAACCCAACATGGCCGCTTCCGTACACCGAAAACATGGTTTGCTGTGGCATGCCTTTTTCCCATAATGGGCCATCGCCTTGTGCAAATGGGGTAATTCCTTTGAATTTCGGGTACACCGATTCTTTGATTACACCCTCATACGCGATCACATTTTTGGTAACAGCCTTGTGCTCCGGAATGGCTTGCAGGGAGTCAGGCATATCGTAAGGATAGCAAAAACGGGCAGCATTAGAAGCATTGAGCGCCCATTTTCCTACCGCGCGGGCATAACGCTGGTCGTAGCGCACTAAGGCCGAAAGCGGCATCATCAGGTCGAAGGTATTCATCAAAAAGCCATAACCACCGTTGTGTACAGTGCTGCCGGCCAATCCACCCACATCGTAACCACCCCAGTTGTCGGCCAGTACGCCCCAGCCCTCGCGGCCCACTGCGGTACCGTCGAAGGTCCAGTTGATAAAACGCTGGATGTCGTAATTGGTGCCTGCTTCTTCGTTCATCCGCGCACCTACATACGCTGCGATGGGCATCATGGCCTCGTAAAAGCGGTTTTCTTTTTGATTGTATAAGACATTCATGGCGTTTTTAGCGGCTTTAAGGTATTTTTCATCACCAAACTTGATCCAGGCCGAATACAAAACAAAAGCATAGCCTCCGGCCACATCTTCCTGTGCGGGAATGTGGTTTTTGGCCGCTTTCATATTTTTAAAATCAAAATAGGAATAACTGTAACTGCTGCCCAGGATGGAATCGGATCGGTAAAACTGATCGGCGATGGTGCGCTGGATCATCTTAAAATCCGGTTCATTGGCGTACAAATCAGCGACGCAGTAAAACAGCACATTGTTGTGTACTTCATACCAGAAGTCGTTGCCATACCCGCCGCCGATGTGTGCGCTTTTATTGGTAAAATTCATGATCACGTTCCAGCCGTTTTCTCGGTTGAAATAGTTGCGCAACATGCGTACATAATTGTGGCCATCTTGTTTGCTTTTGTCAATACCTACGAGGGTTGCACCCAACACAGCGCCCAAAGCACCGAGCGCTTCGTGGTTTTCACCGTGGTTGACTGCCCCGCCCATCCGAATATCACCCAGGGCTGTATAGATGCCAAAGGTGGTGTCGGGGAAATTGCGTCCTGCGCCATCCCACCAGATCAGGGGCAAAAAATCGCCTTTTTGCTTAAAATCGAACACATATTGATCAAAATCAAGGGCTGTTTTTTTCCAGTCTTTGTATTGGTAGGGTTTGGGATGGTTGGGCATTTTATCAACCCTCGGAACCGCGCGTTGGACAACGGCCGTGCGGGTTGGGGTTATGGAAGGGGTGGTCTTGCAAGCCCAAAAGGCAAGCAGGCCAATGATCAGGAAAAGTGTGTTTTTCATTTGGAAGAACCGATTTGTTGAAAAAATACCGCTCGCGCGGGGTTCCAACCCCGCGTGCCGATCGGTCGGGCTCTGCCCGATTATAGCGGGCAGAGCCCGATTGATAGACGCACGGGGTTGGAACCCCGCGCGAGCGAGTTGGAACCCCGCGCGAGCAAGTTTAGGCCATTTCTGGTTCGCGGACAATATTGCGCATCATGAAATACCCCAAAGCGTGCACGAGCGCTATGACCAGCAAGGCATACCGCAAGGCGGCGTATTCACTCACATAACGCGCCAGGATAATAAACAGGCCGCAGCCCAGCAAACGCCCTACATACAAGCCTAATTCGTGGTTAAAAATGTAGGTAAATTCGTTGCGTTTTTCTTTTTCGGCTACGACATCAATCAGTTTCAACTGAATTGGGAAATAGGCGATATCCAGCAGAGGCCGGGCAAAAAGCAGGCAAAGGATAAATAAAATCACGCCCAGCGCAGAGTACAAGCCCGCATTGAACAGGGCGCCGATTACAAACAACGCACAGCCAATGCCGTAAATCATCAACCGGTGCTTTGGGGTGGTAACGCGTCCCAATACATACAATAAAATGGCCGATAGCAAGGCCGCAATGCCCTGAATAAGACCTAAAGCGCCTTCTTTCCCCACCAAACTGAGGACCAACATGGTAGGCGCGGTTACGATATAGCCTTGGGCAACGCCTTTGAGGGAAGCCAAGGCCAGCATTTTATTCCACAAGCGATCAAAATTGAAAAACAGGAAGGGCGCGCGTTTGGGATTTTGAAATTGCCCGCGGTGTACGAGGATGGAGGCAAAAACGGAAAGTGCAAATACAAAAATAGTAAGTCCGTGGTAGGCTACATTCACATTGCCACCAAACCAGCCATTGCGTTCCGTGGTAGCAATGAAAGCGCCGGCAGCCAGGGGCACAATAATGCCTGTCATGGTGTAAAAGAAGGTCTCTATCCCATAATAATAGTTCCGGTTGCCGTCGTTGGTGGTATTGAGGGCCAAAAAATCGCGGTTGGCCCAAAAAAAACCGTACGACAAACCCATGATGAGTCCGGCAAAAAACACGCCCATGGTATCCAATTCATTTAAAGACATCATGGCAAACATAGAAACGCCGCTTAGCAGCATCCCGAGCGAATACAAACGCGCAATGGGCACCCGATTGAGCAAAAATCCATTGATCATAAAGGTCAAAGGAATACCGGTGTAAACGGCCAACTGAAAAATGACCACCAAGCTGATATCGGAGGAGTTGCGCATGATGTAGGCCCCCACAAAAAGTTCCACAATAGGCATCACCAGCGCATAAATGAGGTTGGTGAGCAGAAGGGTACGCATGCCCAGCGGGTGGGCGTTGAAAAAACTAAATTCTTTTGTCAGTTTTGCAAACATGTTCAGGCGGTAGTTAGCATGGAAGATAAAATGCGTTCGATCGATAAAGTAGCGCCGCAAATAACCTCATCCGATGCGCCGTAGTACATGGTAATTTCATCACCTTTTACCAGATGGCCATTGGTAAATACAACATTGCCAAAAAAACCGGTGCGTTCATAGTCGGCTACAGGTTCTACGAGGGGTTCTAGGGAACGTGCGAGTACGATATTCGGATTTTCGAGGTCGAGCAAAACGGCCCCCAAACTGTAGCGGTGGTTGTGGTCGGCGCCATGGTATATTTCGAGCCAACCTTCTTTGGTGCGGATGGGCGCGGCTCCTGCGCCTACGCGTGCGCTGTCCCAGGCGCCCTCGCGGGTGCGCAAGATACAATGGTGTTCGCCCCAGTGTAGCAGGTCGGGTGAGGAGGCCACCCAGATAAAGTTACCGCCCAAGGCAATGCCCGATGGACGGTGCAAGCAATAGTATTTACCCCCAATTTTTTCTTCAAAAAGCGCGCAATCCTTGTTGTGGGGCGGAATAATCATGCCTTCGCGCGTAAAAGTGCGCCAGTCGCGGGTGCGCATGAGCCCTACGCCCACGCCATTTTCCGAAACCTGGGTGTAGGTAAGGTGGTATTGTCCTTCAAAAAAACTGACGCGACTGTCTTCGATGCCAAAGGTTTCCAGTACACCTTGTCCAAATATTTTGGTTGGAAAATCCGTCGGCTCATAAAAGTGAATACCATCGTCGCTGCACACCAGGCGCAGGTGCGAAATGGTAGAAAGGTATATTTTGTCTTTATAACCCACCATCCGGGCATCGGAAAGGTTGAGTAAGGGGTCATTTTTGTCGAATTCCAGGATTTGCATGCTGCCATCCGCTTGCAAAATCGGGAAAGAAACCATCCCTTCTTTTTGCACCGGCCGTTCGGCAACACGGAGCAACAACCAGATTTTTCCTTCAAATTGAAAAACGCCGGGATTGAGGACGCAGGCTACCACCAGGTCTGGCTGACTAGGCTGGATATCGGTGGTAGTCAGAATCGGATTTTGTATAAATCGTTGTACCATGAATAGGAATTGGTAGTATAAAAGTTTGGGGAGGGCGCCATCAGGCACGGGCTCCCCAAACCTAAAAACCTGAATATTACTGTTTTGTCACTTGTAACGCACCGAGGTTTTTACCACCCAATACGAAATTTACGGTGTAAATACCGGTTGGGTACTGTCCTACCTGCAAGGAGAATTGTCCGGCTGGTATTTTATCTTTACCAAACTGTACGGCATCCACCTGCCGACCTTCTGCATCAAATACCCGCACCAACAAAGGCTGGTTGTTCGGGAAATTGTGCTGAATGGTTAAGACATTGCTCACCGGGTTGGGCGACATATTGAGTACCACATTGCGCAAATCGTTCTGCAATTGATCCTTTATAGCGGTCGTACCGCTTGAATACAATTTTAAAATTTCTGCATCTGTAAGTGCTTTGTTGTAAATTTTCACTTCATCCAAAGCGCCAATAAAATACTGGCCGCCATCAACCGGATTGTTGCCAAAGCCCAATGGAAGCGCCGTGCTGTTGAGTTTGGTCGCAACTGGTTTGCTGTTCACCAATTGGCCATTTACATAAATCAAGTCTTTTGCACCATCGTGTACCATGGTTACAAACCACCAGAAACCTTTCACCATTTCATTGCCGTCGCCACTGTCCATATCAGAAATGAAGTTGGTAAACTGGGTGTTGTTGCCATTGGTTGTCCAAACAATTTTCAAGTGTTGTGGCAAAGAAATTTTCCAACGGCTGCTCCAGTGGCCAAAATCCATGATATAAGATTCTGCAACGGCCAGATTTTGGTCGTCGACGCGTATCCAGAACGAAACCGTTGCGTAATCAGAAACCAATTGTGCTGCATTCGGCGCTAAAACAGAGTCTTGTACGCCGTCAAATTTGATGTTGCCGCTGCCGCCATTCGGGTGGGTTGGTACTTCAAAGGTTGGGTTGCCGCCAATTACACCATGGTTTTTATAAGGCGTTGCGTCATCGGCATTGCCATCGAATGGGTAGTAGGCTACCATGCCTGCTTCGCCTGTATTGATTGGCGCAGTGGTGCTCAGGGTAAGTTCGGCTATAACTGAATTATTACCAGCCGGGTCAAATGCATACACCTCAAACGTGTACAGGGTCAAAGCGTCCAATCCGCTGATAAACGATGAAAGCGTGGTTGCAGAAACCGTGTCAACCACCGTTCCATCCACCGAAATAACATAACCTGCTACCTGACGATCATCCGTAGAAGCTTCCCAGGTAATCAAAACCGAGTTAGACGCTGCGGTTCCTGCCAGGTTTCCCGGGCTGGTTGGCGGTGTTGTGTCCGGTGTCTGATCCTGCCCAGAAGTTACTTTCAGGGTGGTGATGGTCGATTCGTTGCCTTCTGCGTCTACTGCGCTAACACCGAATACATAATCTGTCAATGGTGTTAAACCGCTGATTGCCAAGCCTGTAGCCGGGGTTGTTGCAACCACCGTGCTGTTTTGGTACACATTGTAAGCCGTTACGCCTACATTGTCGGTAGCCGGCAACCAGTTCAGTTGTACATCGGTAAATACCACATCCGCCGACAAATTGAGAGGCGCATTGGGCGCTTCAGTATCCGTGCTGGCAGGTGGTGTGTTTTGTGCTGCATACAAAGCGGCGATTTGTTGAGCGGTGAGTGCTACATTGTAAATCTGCACTTCATCGATCAAACCATCAAATACATTGCCGCCATCGACCGCGTTGTAGCCGATGCCGAGTGGTTTGGTGGTATTGTTGAGTGTACCAACCACTGCTTTTTCGGCAACTTGCACACCATTTATATAAATAATGTCTTTTGCACCATCGTGTACCAACACAACATGGCGCCAGGCACCTACTGGAAGTTCATTGCCACCGCCAGCATCCATATCGGAAATGCCGTTGGTGTGGTTGGTTGTCCACACAATTTTGCCATGCGAAGGCAAAGAAATTTTCCAGCGCTCTTGCCAGCCGCCAAACGACATCAGGAAAGATTCGCCATTGGCCGCAAATGCATTTACTTTCACCCAAAAACCAACGCTCGTTACCGGGCTGTTGAGTTGTGGCGAATTGGCCGCCGTTACATTGGTGGTTGTACCATTGAAAGCGGCAGCTTTATTAGATTTTCCAAAACGGTCGGTTGCAAGTATTACACCACTTGCCGCGTTGGCATAGGGCGTAACATCAGCACCATCGCCGCTAAATGGATAATTGGCCACCAGGTTGCCTGCCACGACAGGCGCTGCATTTTGCGCGGTGTACAAAGCCGTAATTTCCACGGCCGAGAGGGCGCGGTTGTAAATCTGAATATCGTCTAAATTGCCATCAAAGAAACTAGCCTGGTCGATCGGGTCGTAACCGATACCAAGGGGATACTTTGTTTTGTGCAATGGACCAGCCGATGCTTTGGTGTTTACCAGCACGCCATTTATGTAAATTTTGTCATTTACACCATCGTGGGTCATCACCACATGTTTCCATTGGCCAACCACCAACTCATTGCCATTGCCCGAATCCATATCGCTGCAACAAGTGGTTGCGTAGGTTGTAAACACGGGTTTGCCATGGGGAGGCAGGGAAATTTTCCAGCGCTCCTGATAGCCACCATTGGAAAGGAGGTACACCTCACCGGTACCTGGCAAACTGTTTGGCTTTGCCCAAAAACTGATGGTGGTGTTATCCGACTGCAATGCAATAGAATTATCGGCCGTTGCGTAACCAGAAAGGGCATTTGCGCCCCAGCCATGCCGGTTGGTTGTTGCGCTGGCTCCTGCATCCAGACTTGCGTCGTTTTGAAACAAGGTTGCGTCTTTACCATTGCCATTCAGGCTATAATTGGCCACTAAATCGGTAGAAGTGCCCGGGAATAAAGATTCCAATGCGAACAAAGTGCCAATTTCGGCATCACTCAAAGCATAATTGTAAATGCTAACATCGTCCATTGCGCCATCAAACCAGTTGCCGCCATCGATTGGGTTGTAACCAATGCCGAGTGGTTTGGTACTTGGGTTCAAACTGCCGGTTACGGCTTTCGATCCTTTCAATACGCCATCAATAAAGATTTTATCGGCAACGCCATTGTGTACCATCACGACTTGTTTCCAAACACCCACGGGCAGTTCATTGCCATTGCCTGCGTCCATATCCGAAATACCGCCCGAGCCATTGGTTGTAAACACTACCTTGCCATGGGAAGGCAGGGAGATCTTAAAACGCTCTTGCCAGCCGCCATTCGACAACAGGAACGCTTCGCCATTTGCAGGCAAGCTGTTCACTTTTACCCAAAAAGTAATGGTGGTATTGGCGCCATTCAATTGTGCTGCATTGGCTGCCGTTACTTCAGAAGTAGCGCCATCCAACAACAAAGCACTTTTGCCAAATCCGAAACGATCTGTTCCCAACGCTGCGGTGCTGATGTCGGCGTGGTTGCCATAAATCGTTGCATCCAGGCTGTTTTGGCTGAATGTATAATCTGCCACTTTGCCTTGCGGGATAACCGGTGCGATACTTTGTGCTGCGTACCAGGCAGCAATTTGGGTAGCATTGAGCGCCACATCAAAAAATGCCACATCATCCATGGCACCGTTGAAGTAATTGGCGTTGTCAATAGCATCATAACCGATGCCTAAAGGCTTAGAGGTGCTGTTCAGGTTGCCCGTCACCGCCTTTTCATTCACTTTTACACCATTAAAATAAATGATGTCTTTTGCGCCGTCGTGTACCAGCACCACTTGTGTCCAGGTATTGAGCGTCAAGGGTGTACCAGAATCCATGTCCGAAATGCCGCTGCTGGCATTGGTGGTAAACACGGGTTTGCCGTGGTTCGGCATGGAGACTTTAAAACGCTCTTGCCAGCCGCCATTTGAAATCAAATACACCTCGCCTTGTGCCGGGAACGATTTCACGTTGATCCAGAAACTAACAGTCGCGAGCGGGCTGCTGAGTTGGGCTGCGTTGTTGGCGCGTACACCCGATTGCACCCCATCAAAAAACAAAGCGCTGTTCGACCAGCCGAAACGGTCTTGCGTCAGGGTTGCGCCGTTTACGGAGGCATTGTTGCCAAAAGAAGATTGGTCTTTTGCATTTCCCGAAAAAGTATAATACGCAACCGGGGTTTGCGCATTCAACACCGAGGCAGAAAAGAGCCAAACGGCGAGCAAACATAACAGGTTAAATGTCTGTTTCATGTTCAGATTGAATTTAATTGTTAACAAAAGTCATTGTTCAAATTTTAATAAAGCGGGCCGTCAAACAAGTGCTTCCGGCATAACAAAACACCGTATAAGTACCTGATGGACAATCTTTTAAGTTTATTTCCACCCAATTTTTCCCGTCTCGTTGCTGTTCTGCCACCGTGCGCCCGCTTGCATCGCACACCTGCACGCGCGCGTCGGGTGCAAGTTGTTCGGGAAAATGAACTTGCAGGTTTGGTTGGCTTTCGGTGACCGGGTTGGGCTGGAGTTGTAGCGTGCCCAAATCGGCTTGTTGTGGCTGTTGGAGTGCCGTGACGCCTTGTTGATAAAGGGCTAATACGGCATTCGGTGGCAGCGCGGCATCGAATATTTTCACGGCATCCAATACGCCTTTGAAATTGTAATCGGTGGTGCCGGGCAGTATTTGTCCCATTAAAAAGGCAACCGTGGTGGTGCGGATTTTTCCAGTCAACGCCTTAAAGGTGCGCAACTGACCATTGAGGTAAATGGCCATCAAAGTACCATCGTAGGTTACGGTGACCTGGTAAAAACTGTCGATTTTCAACGCGATATCCGTATCCAGATCGGCCACCGTATTGAGGGTATTGACCGTCCAGCGCAGGTATTTATCGGGGGTGATGGATATTTTCCAGCGGTTTTGCCAACTGCCGTGCGACAATAAAAAGGATTCTTTTTCGGGCAGGGCATTGGCTTTAAACCAGCAGCTCACCGTGATGGCATTTTGAAAATTGAGCACGGGCTGGTTGACAACGGCAATATGCTGGGCCCCGCCATTGAAATAATAGGCACTTTGCGGAACACCATTTTGGTCAGGCACCAACAAAGCCCCGTTTGCCTGGCCATTGAGTTGGTTGCCGCTTACGTCGTTGGCATTGCTGGTAAAAGGATAATGCGCAATGAGGGTTGTTGGCGTTGTAGTGAAGTTTTTTACCAATAATTTGATGTTGCGTTCGGCAAAAAGGCCCTGATCGTCGGTCACTTTTACATTTACCTGAAAGATACCTTCGCTCGCAGGGGCCGTCCAGTTGATGGTGCTGCCCGTTCCGCTGATGTTGCCGCCAACGGCTGTCCAGGTGTACCCCAACGGATCATTGTTGGCATCCGAGGCGAGGCATTGGAGTTGCACCACGCTGCCTGGGGTGGTATAGATTGAACTGGTTTGAATATCCTGAATTTGCGGGGCGATATTGATTTTCTCCACCACGGTGAGAATCAATTGCGCAGTATCGCTGTTGCCTTCCGGGTCGCTGACGATCAATTGCAGGGTAGCATCGCCTGTAGTGGCGGGGGCATTATAGGTGACTTGTGCGCCGGTGCCCGAAATGGTCCCCAGATTGCTGCTCCATTGGTAATTGAGCGTGCCCGAATCAGCATCTTCAACGGTTGCAAAAACCGCAGTTTGGGTGTTGATCGGGAGCGGGTTTTGAGCAGCGCCCAAGCCTTTGACGCGGGGAGTGCGGTTGTAAGGCTGGGCGTGCTGGGCATAATCGACCACCACGCCATTGATTAACAATTGGTTGCGGCGGTACGTTTTGGCACCTGCGGGAGGCGTCAGCGTAATCATGATGGCCTGGTTGGCTGGAATCGTCACATTCACCAATCCCGACACATTTTGCAAGACAAAGGTTTCACTTAAAGCCTCATACACATCTACCGGGGTATTGCCCGCATCAAGTTGAATGGTTTGTAGCGTGGGGTAAGGATTGTAATATAAATAGGTAGGATAGGCTGCATCGTTGTAAAAATCGGTTTTGAGCAGGTCCAATTGCAGGATTTTGTCCACATTGGTTTTTTGCAACATACAGCCTAAATACCCGATTGCGGAGGTACCGTACAAGGCTAAGTTGGTGGCTGCCCATCCGCCGCCGAGTGCATCGCCTGTCGAAAAAGGCGAAAGATTTTGGTATTTTTGTTTCATGGCTTCGTAGCCCATGACCCGTTGTGGGTCGTTGGTATTTGACCAAGCGGAAGCATCTTGCTGGTTGTTGGGCAAAAAACCGGGATAGAACAAGCGGGTGGCATTGGCCAAATTGAGTACCCATTTGCCGATTGCGCGGGCGAAACGTTTGTCGTACCGCACCATGGGCGTGAGCGCCGCGGCTTGTTGTACCCCGTTGAGTTGGAAGGCGTAATCATTGCCAGCGTCGTTGGCCTCCCCCACCAGTCCAGATACGTCAAAGCCGCCCCAGGTGCCTACAATGGTACCCCAGCCGCGTAAAGCCCCGCGGTTGAACGACCAATTGACCATTTTCTCCACATCGTAGTTGGTGCCGAGTTCGGCATTCATTTTGGCCGCCACATAGGTTCCGTACGGTAATTGCAGTTCATAAGACGGGTTGCTGGTCCAGTTGTTCAGGAATTCGATGGACCATTCGGCACCTTTTCGGTAGGCGGGGTTGCCGGTTTTTTTCCAGGCATGGTACAATATCCAGGCGTAAGCACCGGCCGCTTCGGGTTCTTTTACGCCGTTGGCATTGGGCTCCTGGGTGATAAAATTATAAGCCCGGTAATTCATGTTGGCGGGTGTCCAGGGTGTTTCCTTTCCGCCCAGTACCTGAACCGACTCCAAAAAGCGATCGGCAATGGTGGTAAACTGCACATCCGCCTCGCCGATGCCCGGAGTCGGGTACAAATCATGCAATTGGTAAAAAAACAAATTGGGCATCACATCGTACCACCAATCGCTGCCACTGCCGCCGCCTGCGTTGTTGAGGTAAATGTTTTGCCCATTGGCTTTGTTGAAAAAATCCTGGCTCATGAGCAGCCAGTTTTGCCCATATTGATTGGTTTTATCGGCTCCTACCAGCGTTGCACCCACCAGCGAAGGCAGTACATTGATTGCTTCGTTGCCAAAAGGCGAATTGGTACCCACGTAAGTATGTAATCGGAACGTAGGATTTTGCGGGTAATTCACGCCGCCGTTGCCCAGAAAACTCAAAGGCAGGTATTGCCCTGTTTTTTGCACATTATATACAAAAGAATCGTATTGCAAGGCGACCTGTCGCCAGTCACGCACATTGAACGGCGCGGGTTGGTTGGGCATCAGATCAATGCGGGGAATGGCGATTTGACCGGTTTGTCCCAACAGCCCAGTGGCCGATAAAAGCAAAGCAATCGTTGCTCCGAACATGTTGCGGAGGAAATGCATCATAAAACTTATTTTAAAAGATGAAACGGAAATACAGGATTTTAGGCCGTTTTCTTAGTATCCGTTGTTCTGTAACAATGCCGAATTCAAGTCAATTTCTGTTTGTGGGATCGGAAAAACCTCGTGTTTGCCTGTTTGGAAACCCGGTAAGGTTTGTGCTGCAATGCCCCAGCGCACCAGGTCAAAAAAGCGGTGCATTTCAAAACCCAGTTCTACCTGGCGTTCGTGGCGAATTGCGGTGCGCATGGTCGCCTGGTCGGTGGTGGTAATGGTCGGTAAAGCGGTCAATGGGTCGCTTGCCTGGGCGCGGGCCCTGGCGCGCACTTGTTCGAGTGGCGCCTGGGCATCCTGCACCCGGTTAAGTTCTGTAAGCGCTTCCGCCTCCCAAAGCAGTACTTCGGCATAGCGGATTGCCGTGTAATTGATGTCGCCGTCGGCTTTTTGCGTCACCTCTGCTTTGGGTTGGAGGTATTTACGCACGCCGTATTTGGTGGTGGAAAACGAGTTTTTGTACACCACCCCAAAATAATCCTCATTGTTGAGGGCTACGGTAAATTTGCGCCGTGGATCGCCCGTTTCAAAAGCCTGCACAAATGCTTCGGTGGCTTCGGCAAATCCGTACCCTTCAAATTTTTTGGAAGCCCACCACTGGTTCAGGAAATTGCCAACGCCTAATTGTAAGTTGGTGTGTTGTATTTCCCATACGGATTCTGCGTTGTTTTGGGTGGTTTTGCGAAAATTGTCTTGGTAATCGGGCACCAGGCTGTACACATTGAGTGCCTTTACTTTACCCACAAACTCTACCGTTTTTTCCCAGTTTTTATCGTACAAATAGGCTTTGGCGGCTAAAGCGAGTGCCGCGCCTTTGGTAGCCCGTCCGGCTTCTGATGCAGCAACCGTTGCGGGCAATAAATCGGCCGCGCGGGCAGCATCGGCTTCAATTTGGGCCAAAACCGCTGCTTTAGGCGTTTTGGGCACCTTCAGTTCGTCAGGAGGTGTCACCTTGATGAGCAAAGGCACCTCGCCGTACACCTGTACAAGCAAAAAGTAGTAGTAGGAACGCAAAAACAGCGCCTCGCCGCGGAGTTGGTTGCGGCGGGTTTCGTTGATTTCAATGGCATCTATATTGTCCAATACTAAATTGCATTGAGTAATGCCGGTGTATTGCAATTTCCAAAAGGTATTGAACTCCTCGGTGCGGGGCGTGTACGTGAGGGCATCCATTTCGGTAATGCCCGGCCGGGAGCCATCGCCGCCGGTAATGGCTTCATCGGCGGTAACCACCCCAAAAGCCCAGTAATAGTTGTTGTTTTCGTTGCTGAATACCAGGGGTTGGTACGCCGCATTGAGGGCCTGAATGGCATCGGCTTCGGTTTGAAAATAAGAACCGGCATCCAAAATAGCGATCGGATCTTTATCCAGGATGCCCTGGCAAGCCGTAAAACTCAAAAAAATAAAAAAAAAAAGGGTTGTGCGCATATGGCTAAGCATTGAACCACCTGGTGAATACAGGTGGCAGGTTTTTAAAATTCAATTTTGAAACCGCCGATGAACGTACGCGGGGAAGGCACGGTACCCCAATCGATACCCACCGCCAAATCGGAAGAAAGTCCCAAGCCGCGGGTATCATTGGAATTGGCCTGTATTTCGGGGTCCAAACCGCTGTATTTGGTGAAGGTGAACGCATTTTGAGCCGTTACGTACACGCGCAAACCGCCGATGCCTTTCCATTTCAACCAGTCTTTCAGGTTGTAGCCGATGGAAATATTGCGCACCCGCAGGTAAGACCCTTTTTCCAAAAATCGGGTAGAGGGCCTGCGGTTGCCATTGCGGTCGTCCACGCTCACTTTCGGAATGTTCGTATTGGTGTTGTTGGGCGTCCAACGGTTGAGAATTTCCTGGTACGAATTGAACCCGCGCAATTGGGTTTCGTAGGCAAAATTGCCATATAGGAAATACACATCATTGCCTTGTACGCCTTGCAGGAGGGTCGAGAAATCGAAGTTTTTCCAGGTGCAATTGAGGGTAAGGCCGTAAGAGAATTTAGGGAATGGACTGCCTGTATGCTTTCGGTCTTTGTCGTCAATTTTATTGTCGCCATTCAAATCGGCAAATTTGACATCTCCTGGCTGGGTGTACTGTGTTTGGAACGGGCTGGCATCAATTTCGGCCTGATTCTGGAAAATACCTTCCATTTCATACAGAAAGAACGATCCGACCGGATAGCCGGGCTCTGTTTTGGTGAGGGCACCATCCGAAAGTCCAAAGCCGCCTAATATAGGTTCGCTGTTGGCTAAGGATAGTACCTTGTTTTGGATGGTCGTAATATTACCGCCGATATTGTAATTAAAATCACCGATGCGATTTTTGTAAATCAGGCCGAGTTCGATGCCTTTGTTTTCAACTGCAGCGGCGTTGACAAACGGGGCACGAGTAGCGCCGCCCGCCTGCGGTATAGGCACGCGCACGAGGATGTCTTCGGTGCGTTTGCGGTAAAGATCAAGGGTGACGGAGAGGCGGTCTTTCCAAAAAGACATGTCCAAACCGGCGTTGATTTGGGTACTGGTTTCCCAGCGGATGTTGCTGTTGCCGGTTTCTAGGATTTTAGCACCGGTAACAATTTGATCGCCAAAGGAATACACATAACTACCTGTTTGTACCAAGGAACTATACGGATAGTTGCCAATTTCCTGGTTGCCCAATTGTCCCCAACTGCCGCGTAATTTCAGGCTGGACATAAAACGCACGGGCTGGAAAAAGGCTTCATTCGAAATATTCCAGGCTGCCGAAACGGAAGGGAACGTGCCCCAACGGTTGTTTGGGCCAAATCGGGAAGAGCCGTCCCGTCGGACCGTTGCACTCACCACATATCGGTTGCTGTACGTGTAGCCTGCTTGTGCAAAAAAGGAAAGCAGGGCAAATTCGGTCGCAATACCGGAAGCGCTGATGTTTTTAATATCGATGGGCGTACTGGCATCAATGTACCGGAACAAAGGATCGGTGCTGCGGAAATTGTTGGCCGAAGCGCCTAGGTAATCGGTATGGTTCTGGATGGCCTCCATGCCCAATAAACCAGAAATATGGTGTTCGCCAAAATCGCGTTGATAATCGGCCGTATTGTTCCAGGTAAGGGTTTGGTTAAAAATGCGGCCCTCTGTGAGCGAAGTAGGTGAATAAATCGCGGGAGAAAGAATTTCTTTAAATTTCTTTTCATTTTCAAATTGAAAATCGCCGCCCAGGGTACTCCTGATTTTCAAACCTTTAAACAATTGCAATTCGGCAAATACATTTCCAAATACCCGGTAGCGCCGAATATGCCAGTCGGTATTGTCGATAAATACCAATGGATTGGGATTGCCGTCGCCATATAAATTGGCATCGCCGAGTTCGGACGACACCTTTACGGGGTCGCCATTGCCGTTGGTGGTTCTGAAAACGGGAGAGGCAATCAGGGCGTAACGCACCCCACTTAATTCATTGCCCGCACCAAAACCGTCGCCGGAAGCGCCAATTACTTTGCGATCGGTATGCGAAAAAGACAGGTTTTGGCCTATTTTAACGCGCTTATTGCCTACTTCGCCGTTGAAGCGCACCTGGTATTTATCAAAACCCTGTCCTTTAAAAATGCCGTCCTGCTTGTGGTATTCACCCGAAATGTAATAGTTGCTAAATTCCCCGCCGCCCATGGCCGACAGATTGTAATGCTGGATGCTGGCCGGGTTGAACACTTGGTCGAGCCAGTTGACATCCGGTAAGGTATCGAGGATGGCCGGATCATAAGTAGGCAATTGGTTGGCTACATTCCGTTGAGTATTGGCATTGGTGATGGCCTCGTTGCGAATGGTGAGGTATTCCTGCGCATTGAGCAACTTGGGCAGTTTAAAGGCGTTTTGCACCCCGGTGTAGGCCTCAAAGGCAAAAGACGGTTTGCCTGATTTGCCGCGTTTGGTAGTAATCAGGATAACGCCGTTGGCAGCCCGCGAACCGTAAATGGCCGCTGCTGCACCGTCTTTCAGCACTTCAATCGATTCTATATCGGCGGGCGAGAACATATTGATATTGCCGGTGGTGGGCACGCCGTCGATGACAAACAATGGGTTGTTGTTGCCCAAGGTGCCTGCACCCCGGATCCGCACTGCTATATCGTCGCCGGGTGAGCCCGTTACCTGGGTAACCTGTACCCCCGGTGCCTGGCCTTGCAGCGCCTGATCGATGCCGACAATGACGAGTTTCTCAATATCTTTAGATTTCACTGTAGCAATGGCCGAGGCGATGTTGCTGCGAATTTCCTTGCGGTAACCTGTTACCACCACATCTTGCAGCTGGTTGGCAGCAGTGGTGAGTACAACATCAAGGGTCGTTCGGCCATTGAGTTCCATTTCCAACTCGATAAAACCCGTGTACCTAAATATCAAAATTGCATTTGCCGAGCCTACCTCTATTTTGAATTTACCGTTCAGGTCGGTCATCGCGCCATTGGTGGTTCCGCGCTCAAAAACACTTACCCCAATGAGGGCCTGCTGATCTTCGGCACCCAACACGGTGCCCGTTACTGGAACTGTTTGCGCGCGCGCAGAGGTGCCACAAAGCAAACAAAGCATGGCCACAGCAAAAGTGGCCGCCTGGGAAGTTCGGGTAATATAATTGGTAAAAATTGAAAGCATGGTTACCTTATTTTATTTATTATGACAAAAGTGCCAAACATTAAAAGACCGTTCTGATACTATTATGCGAATATGTGATACTTTTGTGTGCAAAGCCGATTCAGGGTGTTTTTTTCATGAACAAGCCGAACCAGTTTTTAAAAATTGGCGCAGAAAGTATTTAGCAAAATGAAATTCTGAAAATGAATATCTACCGTGAAATTACCCCCCTCGAAAAGCCCGATGTATTCATCGTACTGGATTCGGTGTGCAATGGCTTCAATTACCCCATCCACAACCACCCCGAATATGAACTTAACCTAATCGCAGGCATGTCGGGTACCCGCATTGTAGGCGACTCAACCGATCGATACAACAATTATGACTTGGTGTTGCTGGGACCTTATTTATACCATAAGTGGGATGGCGACGAGCACTTGCAAGCCGCCGGACAGCCTTATCGGGTGATTACCATTCAGTTTGCAATGGATTTGTTTAGCGGCCCGTTGTTTCAGAAAGAGCGTTTTATCAAAATTCGAAAAATGCTGCGCGATTCGAGCCGGGGCATTCGGTTTGAGGGCAAAACCTTTGGCGAGGCCATGCAAATCATGATTGACTTGACCGAAGACAAGGGTTTTACCAACATCATTCAGTTTTTGCAATTGCTGGATCTGCTGTCGCAATCTGCCGACACGGCGTTTTTGGCCAGTGAGGGATTTTCGCCCCAAGCGCCCGCCACCGAAAACAACCGCATGCAGGTAGCCTATAATTACATTTTGAAAAATTTCACCGAGCCGGAATTGAAAATACGCGATGTAGCGGCCTTGGTGAACATGAGCGACTCAGCTTTTAGCCATTTTTTCAAACATTACGCCTTTCGCAATTTTACCCAGTTTCTGGTAGATGTGCGCATTGGGCATGCTTGCAAGTTATTACTTAATACCGATGAAACGGTCAATCAGATTTGTTTCAAATCGGGTTTTACCAATTTAGCCAACTTCAATCGCCTGTTTAAAAAGTATCGGCTGTGTACGCCTTTGGCTTATCGCCGCAAATATTTGGATAAAAATGATTTTGATTGGACCAATCAGGTAACGCCTTGGCAGTTTTTGCCGGGCAAATCGAACACCCAGGAGCGGATTAAGCCAGCAGCCTATTCTACGCGGTTGGTGCATTTATAAAATAAGTTGGTCTGCAACTCGTATGGGTACTTTTGTGTGGAATGCGTACTTTTGGGCTGCAACATACCAATCCGGCCCGCCGCCAATATGAAAAACGTCATTTTTGCCCTGTCCGTACTGTTTTTTACAGTACACACTGCCTGCGTCCGTTCGCCTTTTTCCAGGCCTGTCAAATATGTGGCGTATATCGGCTTCAATTACCTGAACGCCGCCAAAGACAGCGCCAACAATTACCTCGATTCGCTGTATATCGTTGCGCTCGAAACCTACCTCCAACGCATCAATGCGCAACAATCGCCCAAACCTTATCCCGTCGAATTTCGCCTAAAAACCTATCAGTGCGATTATAATGCGGATACGATTCCACAACTCTATCAATCGATTGTACAGGACACCAATATTTACCTGGTCATTGATAATACCTGGGGCAAGTATATTCGGCTGGCCGCGCCGATTATTCGCGATCAATTGCCTGTAATGTCGATGAGCGCCGACCAAAACCGCCTCGATTTTGGCGAAAACGCGCTCTTTTTGCAGCCCAACGACCCGCAGCCGAATTATTGCGTGCAGTTTATTGATAAAGTACTGAAAAAGAAATCGGTTGGTTTTGTAACGGAATGTGACTACTTATTGCACAATTTATTCCTGGAAAGCCTCAACAACAACAACATTCAGTACGATTCGGTGTGCCTTTGGCAACGCAGTTATGTACTCAACCGGGAAGTACCCAAGGATTCGGTGGTGGTGATGGAACGGTATCTGCAGCGCATGCTGGAAAAACCGGAGCCCGAAATTATCCTGCTCAATACCCACACCGGTTATGGCGATTCGATGATGCGCTTTTTGGAACGCAGCAAGTTGCCGCCCAAAACATTTGTGGGTATTTCTACCGACCTGACCGACCAGGAATTGGAAAAAATTTCGCGGGAAAAAGGCCATACGTTTATTCGTTACGCCGCCGCCGAGGAGGCTTTGCCCGAAAAAGTGTACCGCGATAAACAGGAAATTAAAAAACGGTTTTCAAAGCCGTTCCACAACCGCGACCCGAAAAAAGAAGGGCAGGCGGACAACAACCTGCGCCGCTGCTATGATGCGATGCATATTTTTGAAATTGCCCTGCGGGAAAATTGTACCAGTCGGGCGCAATTAATAGGGTATTTCAAGGGGCTGAAAAACCGAAAAATTTCGTACAACGACGATTTATTCGAATTTGACAACTTACTCATTCAGCGCAAAGACCCCAGTTTTGACCAAATTCATGGTGGCAAAACACGCAGTTGTCCTACCCAAATCAATACGTACGGCGAACCCATTGCCAACCTGCGCGTCGGTATAGACGTCATTGACATCAACGACATTGATGTGCGCAAAAATACCTTCGATTGTAACCTGCTGTATTGGGTGATTGCCGATTCGCAATACATTAAAAAAGAAGGCTATATCGACTTTAGCAACATCAGTTCCGAAGAGGCCAACCGTTACCTGATTGCCGAAGAAAAAGACAGCAATTATGTGGTGCGCATTTACCGGATCAGTGGAAAGTTTTTGGGCAATTTTAAGTCGTTTAAGTTTCCGTTCGACCGCCACGAACTAAAAATCCCCATTGCGGCGCTCAGTTCGAGCAACAAAATCAGGATTAGTTTTGATTACAGTCGTTTGCAAATCAACGATAAAATCAAAGATTTTGAATTTAATGACTGGGATACGCAGGAGTATTTTGTTACGCTTGATAACCAGTTGTCGAATGCCCTGGGCTCGTTGGATAAAGTCACCTTTGATCCAGACGACAAAGCAAAGTACCTTGAAAATTATAAAAGTTTGAACGTACACTTGGGTGTGGCACGGCAGCCCTGGGGGGCCATTATCCTGATTATTTTGCCGTTTTTGATGTTCAGCGCCTTGCCCATTTTTATGTTGTTTTTCCATAAAGCCAGTTTTGAAGAGGTGGGCGAACTTATTATCACCTCTTTCCTGGCTACGGTGGCGTACTCGATCAACCTGGTGCAAATTTCTCCCGCCACCGATTCGATGAACTTGGCCTACATCTTTTTGATGCTCACGCTGGCCATCAATTTTTGCTGTTTTATCTATGTCACCATTATTGATCGGCAAAAAAAGACCGTATTGGCGACGGAAAAAGCGGATGAAAACAAACCCCAGCCTCGATTCAGTGTACTGCGCATCTGGATGCCGATCTTGTTGCTGCTGGTGTTTTTGATGTTGTTGTATATGGTGTTTGGGTAAAAGTTTAACGCAAATAAGAAACCTGCGGAAAGGTTTAAAATGCGATACGGTACTTGATCTATTCCTCCCGGTTGCGTATCGAAAAACAGGTGCGATCCAACCGATGTACTTCATCAACGTTGAGATTCCAGGCACAACAAGTTAAGTACCACGAGGCAGCCAATCGTTCGCGCGGAGGTTTTGATAACCAATAAGCCCTCTGATTTGCAGCCGATTCAAAAGTTTGGATAGTAAAAGCTTGCCGGTCCAGACGATACATTTTGCCTTATTTTGGGTAAAAATAGAGGTTGTTATTGGATGAAAAAAATAATTATGAAAGGTTGGAGCATTTGCTGCGCATCTTTCCCCTTTCAGCCTTTTTTGTTTATATTATTCTAATTCCCGGAATATGTTCAAAATGCCTAGTATTGAGCGTTGCAATAGGGTAATTCCAAACACGGGCAGTTGCCGCGATCAGAATATCCAAGGGTTGCTGATGCTGGTTGAGCGGCTTGAGATAGGCGTATATGTTTGCTGCCTCGCGTGCGCAGGCACTATCAAACGGTAAAACCCTGACCTTAGCAAAAAATTCATCCCAAAAGGGATTTGAAGGGTGTTTTTCACCACGAAGGATTTCATACTCCACCACAGCAGGAACCACCAGCGTATCAAATTCTCTGCTTAGTTGAAAAAGGCGCGTCTGTGCTTTGTCTTTGTGCCGATAATATGCTATTAATATGCTTGAGTCAAGACAAACTACATCCATGTATTAAAATGCGTCCGTTTTTCTTTGATAAATTGGAGTTGCTCAGCATTGGCCACTGGTCCAGCAAGCAGAAAATCTTGGAAATCAGACAAAGGCGATTGATACCAGGGTAGTTGAGTTTGGTCAATCCCGAGTCCAGCGGCATATTGCTTAATCGCTTCTGCTGAAAGATATTCCAGTTCGTGGTACATGGCTGTTTCGGGTGCTGAATAACCTTCTTCGATTTGGTGAAGTGCAAACAAGAGTAGTTCTATCATTAGAGAACTGTGCAAAAAATCGCTTGTTAATTTGGTCTGATCTTTTTCTGTCAGACTGATTTGAGCCAATATCGCATCGTAATCAATTGCCAGATTTGAGATTGATTCGGCTATTTTCCACAATAAGTCCGGTTCATTTTCAAGTGATTTTTGCATAAATTTAGCCATCAATTCAATCCCAAATTGCAGCCGTTCGACAGTTGCTTTTAATTGCGGAACATGTGCTGATACAGACTGTAAATCAATGCGTATTTTTAGTAACGCCCCCGTTATTTCCAAATTAGCCAAGAAGGGCAGAGATGCCATTCGCAATTGCCACAACTCCGGAAACAAGGCTTCCAGATTTTCTTCTAATTGATCTTCATCAACTTGCAAAGCGACTTGAATCTTTTCCTTTAGTTGCTCCACACCGTTCAAAAGATGCTTAGGCACAGGCGTACCAGCATCTTGCAAAGCCTCCAACAGACTTGGGACTTGAGGAAGTAACATATCCGAAAATTGACCCATAGGAATCGTTATCAAAAAATGGGAAAAAACAATCAGCCAATAATTGACTGAAACCTGTTCAACAAAGATAAGGGTGTTTGTACTTTTTTCAAAATATTGAAAATGGCTTACCCATCTTTGATATATCTAGGAGTTTTCGTTTTCTATAAAAATTATCAACATCTTAGTTTTTTCATAAAATCCCCCTATTCCACTTTTAGACATTTGTCCAGTATTCCAGCTCGGAAGCGCCCCCACCTTTGCAGCATCAAAGCCAATCAATCAGGTATGGCGAATGATACGCACCTTTTCCCATTTCAACGATCAAGATTATCATGCATTCCAAAAGTATCATTGCACTATGCTCCTTGCTGTTGAGCGCCATCGCAGGATTTGCACAAAACAGCGCCACCTTGAGTGGCAGTATCAAAGACCAATCAACCGGAGAAACGCTCATCGGCGCTACCATTCGACTTCAGGAATTGCCTAATACCGGCGCAACTTCGAACGAGTACGGATTTTACTCCATTACCGCACCCGTGGGTACCTATACGATATTGGTACAGTATATTGGATATCAAACTTTTACCCAAAAAATAAATTTGCAGGAACGCCTAAAATACGACATCCTGCTCAACGACGGAGCAACCCTTCAGGAAGTAACCATCCAGGCCGAAAAGAAACAGGAAGCCGTGGAACGTCCGCTCATGGGCGTAGAAAAACTCAGCATGGCCGAGATAAAAACCCTGCCAACCCTGTTGGGCGAACGCGATTTGGTTAAAACCATTCAACTGTTGCCTGGCGTAAAATCGGCCGGAGAAGGCAACGCGGGCTTTTACGTACGCGGGGGCGCGGCCGATCAGAATTTGATCCTGCTCGATGAAGCGCAAGTGTACAATGCCAGCCATCTGCTCGGTTTTTTTAGCACCTTCAATGCCGATGCAATCAAAGACGCCACCCTTTATAAAGGAGGCATGCCCGCCCAATTTGGTGGCCGACTGTCATCGGTCCTGGATATCAAGATGAACGACGGGAACAACCAGCGCCTGGGCGTAAGCGGTGGTATCGGACTCATTTCCAGTAAATTAAATATTGAAACACCCATTCAAAAAGGGAAAAGTTCGTTGCTTGTTACGGGCCGCCGCACCTATGCCGATTTGTTTTTACGCGCTTCCTCCGATACAACCCTCAACAACAATACCCTGTATTTTTACGACCTGAATGCCAAAATGAACTACCAACTGGGCGCAAAAGACCGCTTGTTTATTTCGGGGTATTTCGGACGCGACAAACTGGGGCTGGGCGACGAATTTGGCCTGAATTGGGGGAATGCGACCGCTACCCTGCGCTGGAACCACCTTTTCAGCGATAAACTGTTTTCCAATACCTCCCTGATTTTCAGCAACTATAACAACAATATCCGTATTAAAAGCGGCACCAACGATTTTAAAATTTCGTCTCAAATACGCGATTATAACCTAAAACAGGATTTTCAATGGTTTCCTAACAGCCGCAATACCTGGAAATACGGTTTGCAAATAATCCACCATACCATTACCCCCAGTAGCATCAATGCCAGTGAAAGTTCCAGTTTCGCCAGTTTAGCCGCCCAAAAACGCTTCGGCCTCGAAAGTGCAGCCTACATCGCACACGAATGGCAGGTGCAACCCCGCCTCAAGCTGTTATACGGCCTGCGGGTTTCTGCCTTTAATGTGCTCGGGGCGGGCGATTTTTATACTTACGACCAGGAAGGAAACATGCTGGATACTATGGTGTATCAAAATGGCAAAATTGTAAAAACGTATGTCAATTTAGAACCCCGTTTGGCCCTGAGCTACCTGATTTCAGACCGGCAATCGTTCAAATTCGGGTATAACCGCAATTCCCAATACCTCCACCTGTTGAGTAATAGCACCTCCGGCAACCCTACCGACCTTTGGATGCCGACCACCAACAATGTCAAACCTGAAATTGCCGACCAGATCGCCCTTGGCTATTTTCATAATTTTGAAGGAAAAGGCCAGGTTGAACTTTCGATCGAAACCTATTATAAAACCATGCAAAATCAGCTGGATTACCGCAATGGCGCCGATGTGCAAGGTAATTCCAACGTAGAAGGCGAACTTTTGTACGGCCCCGGTCGCGCGTATGGACTGGAACTGCTCCTGAAAAAACGCAGCGGTCGACTTACAGGCTGGGTAGGATACACCCTGGCGCGCACAGAACGCAAAATTGAAGGCATCAACCAAGGCGCATATTATCCGGCCAAACAAGATCGCACCCATGAAATCAGCATTGTGGCCATGTATCAACTCTCGCGGCGTTGGGCGCTTTCAGGTACCTGGATTTATTACACGGGCAATGCCGTTACTTTCCCCAGTGGAAAATACGGCGTAAACAATGCAACGGCTTATTACTACACCGAGCGCAACGCTTATCGTATGCCCAATTATCATCGCCTCGACCTGGGGGCAACCTTCCAGGCGCGTAAAACCAAACGCTTCGAATCCGAATGGGCTTTTTCGGCTTTTAATGCCTACAACCGACTGAACGCTTACACCATCACCTTCCGCGATTCAAAAACAGAACCGGGCACCACCGAAGCAGTACAAACCTCCTTGTTTGGTATTGTGCCTGCTGTTTCCTGGAATTTCAAATTTTAAAATCAACTTTTTTAACAAAAAAACATTCTTTTTCATGTATAATTCATTCAAAAATAATACTTTGCTGCTGTTTTCGCTTTTCATTCTAAGCAGTTGTGAAAAGGTGATTCAAATCGATCTCAACAGCAGCGACCCGCAAATTGTCATTGAAGGCGCAGTTACCAACGCCGTGGCGCCCTATCAGGTTAAAATTAGCCGATCTGTTAATTTTGACGCGTCCAACCAATATCCTGCCGTTTCCAATGCCTTGGTAATCATCCGCAGCGATGCCGGAGAAAGGGATACACTCCTCGAAACCGTTCCTGGGCTATATGTTGGTACGCGGATCGCCGAAGGTAAGCCTGGCAAGACCTATACCCTGGAAGTGTTTGCCGACGGCCAGCGCTTTGAGGCAAGTTCTACCATGCCTGCTGTGGTTCCTTTTTTGGGACTTTCAGCCGTGAAATTCACCTTTGGCGGTCCCGATGCGTATGCCGTGGTGCCTTCCTTTGTAGATCCGGGGGCTGAACAGAATTACTATCAGTTCATCCAGTTCAACAATGGCCGCCAACTGGAGCAAATTTTTGTGCTGGATGATAAAAACAACAATGGCATTGCCGTACAAATTCCCTTGCTGGGCGATACCGAAATTGCCCTGGGCGATACCGTTACCATCGAAATGCGCTCCATTGATGCGCCGAGTTATCAATATTTGTTTGCACTACAATCGGCCACCGGCGATGTCGGAAACGCAAGCGCGCCCGCCAATCCTGATAACAATTGGAAGGGCACAGCCTTGGGCTTTTTCTCTGCCCATACCGTGCAACGCAAAACGGTGGTGGTGCAGTAGGAAGTGACGGAATCATTTGCCTATTTCAATAGACTTGTTGCGGTAATTACGATTATACTAAACGCCGCCTGAAAGGCTGCATTCATTGTCATGCTGAGCGCTGATTGTCAATGACTTATGCCGAAGGCCATGCACAAAACAATACAGCGTGAAGTATACTTTTCAGCAGTCTTCATCAATTAGACTTGTTGGGGTGCGATTTGGGTCTAGTAAGGGTAACCGCTAACGCAAAATCGTGATAATCGGAAAATCCTGGCCATAGCCATAACTGGAAGGATACTGTGGCGAACCTTTATACCGCGCGGTAACATCTGGCACTTTTTCCTGCAAATAAGCATCCAACTCCTTCACGGTCAGTTTTTTATCGCCGGTGTCGCCAGCGCCTTTGAAGGCCTCCAGCAAACAATAGGTAAATGCACCATGCCCCAATTGGGCAAATTCCGAAGCAAATTGGGCACTTCCTGAGGCCGTCAGCCAATGTGTACCGGTAGAGCGGGCAAGTTGGGCAATGGCCTTTTCTTCGGCCGCACCCCTCGACGCAATCACCTGCTCCAGCGCGCCTGCCGACTGACAAGCATCCAGGATAAACAATTGTTTTTGGGCTTTTATTTCCTTCGAATAATTTTGTAGTTCATTGGCACTCAGTCCTTTTTGTGCCAGGGCTTCATCGTTCCCATACAACTGCGTCACATCTTGCGGTACCAGGAAAAAGGCTTTTTGATCGTTGATGACCCCATGCCCGGCATAGTAAAACAAGAACAAATCTTGTGGATTGGCGGCGGCTTTCACTTTGTCGAGGGCGGCTACAATCCCCGCTTTCGTGGCTTGTTCATTGGTGATATACGTGGTGTTTACACGGGAAAAAATACTTTTAGCGCCTTGTTCGATGGCCTCTTTAAAGGCCAATGCATCCGCTTGTGCATAGTTCAGGCTGTATTTCGGGTTTTTATAGGTATTAATCCCAATGACCACCAGGTGCAATTGCAGACCACCCGTAGTGCTTGTGTTTTTGTCTGAGCCAGCCAGGACAATAACCATCTCTGCGGGAATAGATTCGGTGCGTTGTTTGTTGATGGCGACTGCACGGATCGTATTTTCACCGGGTAAAAGCGGCAGGTTGTATGATTTGTTAAATTGACTATTGCTGGCATTTTCCTCCTCTACGATCAGGTTGCGGGTGCTAGATTCGACCAATTTGCCATTGTGAAACAAACGAATTTCGGCAATTTCACCGCCTGTGCTCGCTGCTTCCAGTTGGATATTTACCGAGGATTGCGTGGCGTCGTACACCTCCAATTTGGGGTCGTTGCGCTTTTTGCCACCGTTAAACATCATTTTGATCGTAGGAAGCGCCTTTAATTGTTTGATATTCGGCAAATTCTGCGGCAAATTTTGGTCCCACACCTGGGAAAGCAACCCTGGTACGTAATACTGCTCGTATAAACTTTCCAGCGGAATAATTTCAGTTCCCCGGCTGTAATACATTTTCTGCATAGCGCCTGCAGAAGCATCAAAACGGCCATCGGGGGTAAATACCAGCCAGTCCTCGGTTTCTTCAAAGAGTAAAATCCGGGCCACTTGTCGCTTTTTTTCCAGATCGTATATGCTCAATCCACTGCTTTCGGAAGTAACCAGGTAGCGTTCGTTGCGCAGGAAAAAGACATCCCCGCCGCGATCTTCCGGGCATTTAATCACATGGGTTTGCTTTTGGGTAATTACGTCTACAATGGCAAGGTCATCGCCCACTGCATCATTTGTCTTGTTGTTCAGTTGCACCGCTGCCGTTTTCCCGGAAGGAGATAGGGTCGTCCACCATTCCGTAGCCGGGAGTTGGTAGGTGGCCTTGTTCGGGGTGCCTGTGGCCGCATCCAACCAAATTAGTTGATCTTTTTCGGTAAAACTGGCTGTTTTGCCACCGTTTTCGAATCGTACATTATCAATCCAGTTGCCCACATGTTGCCAAAGGATCCGTTTACCCACTAAATCATAACAATACACTAAATCAAAACCCTCCGAACCATCGACGCGAAACAGCAACCGCGATTTGTCGGGCGCAAGATCACAGATGTAATTATGGCCGCTTTCATACAACACATAATCGCTGGCGGCTTCCGGTTTGGGAACAAAACTCCGCAGTTTGTAGTTTTTTAAGTCGATTATATAAATTCCTTCATTGGCCACCGCCGCCAGAAAACCTGCCGCCTCAAATATCCGCAAACCCACCAAACCTACCGCCGGTACGGTTTCTATTTGTTTGTAAACGAGTTCTTTACTATTCGGATCAAATTCATATAATCCCTGGGTATTTACCACCACAAATCCGCGTTTGCCATCGGCGGTGAGTCGATAAACACAATCCGCATTTTCTACAGGCGCATTAAACCGCTTCACATGCAGACCATTTTGGTCAAAATACAACGCACGGTCTTGCAACCACAAACCATCTGTGTGTTGCATGGAATAATTTTGTTCGGCATGCAAAGGTGTGTATCCGTATTTACCTTGATACACGTCGCCCGGCATCGTATATTTACCCATCGTGATCCCCATGATGTAATATTTTCCAGAAGGGGCAAAACGCAGGTTTTGGGGGCCATTCATGCCGTAACCAGGATATTCAAATTTGCTGACGCTGCTTGCCGTAAAAGTGCGCACATCAAAAATCCGGTATTCCCCCTGGTATTCGAGCGCAAGTTGATCGGCGTTGATCGGGTAGGCCTCTGTAATACTCAACGGATCGATATCTGATTCGACGCTGAACAACACCGAAGATTTGCGTTTCGACTGGCCGTTGCTGGCGTCTAATTCTTCCAAAAAGAAGGTCTTTTCATTTTCACCGGAAAAGGCCAGCATATTCCCACTGGGCAAGTAGGTATACGGAAAGGTTTTTTTGTCGTAATTTTTAACTAACTTATTGGTAGCCAAGTTAATGATACGGGTTCCCATCACCTGATCGTACAATAGCAATTGTTGCTCATCGGGGCGCAAACTTAGACGGTTGATGGCGTGGGTGGCCATGGTTTTTACCGTGTAGGCGTATATCGTAGTCGGTATGCCCGTTGCAAGGACGATTTTTTGCACAAAAAGGTTGTCATATTTCTCCGTTTCGCGGCCGCCTGCATACAATGTTTTCCCGTCGGCAGTAAAAATCAGCGTGCCCAGGGTATGGGCTAATTTGATTTTTTGCGTCAGCACAAAACGATTCAGGTTGTATAGGTATAAGGTGTCAGCGTTTTGGAAAGCCAGCCATTGATTGTCAGGACTCACCGTGAGCAAATGTTCAAAATTGAGTTGCCGACCGCCGGTGTAGGTTGGAAAAACAATGTTTTTGAGCAACCGCCGGGTTTCGTTTTCCCATATTTTTATTTCTGAAGCCCCCGCCGTAATCAGGTATTTTTCATCATGGGTAAAAACAACATTATCTGCATAGTGCCGAGCTGGAAAAATCAATGCGGGTGCGTCTGTTTGTGCCAGAGAAACAAAGGCCTGGAGCAATAATATAATGGAAAAAAGGTATTTCATGTTGGAATATTTGATTTGTTAAAACAGCCGCGCTGCGTTTTACTCTTTGCCCGTTTCAATTTTTACGCCATAGCGGTTGCTGCCCAAGGCGTACAATTGAACTTTCAGCAACACGCCAAGGTCTTGATCGTCAAAGGTTTGCACCGTCCAGACGTAGGTATTGCCTGTATTGGTGCTGTATTCGGCTTTGCGCACCAGGCGGTATTCCAGGCCTTCGAGGGTTGAAATGCTTTTCAGGGTTTCATCGTAATAAGTGCGGGCTTCGTTCAGCGCGTTGAAGTTGCGTCGAGCCTCCAAGCGCCATTGTCCGGCGGCATTTTTGCGAATAATGGTTTGTTCGGCGCCGTCAAAAGCAATCGTTGCAGTAAACTCATCTTTTTTACCTTCAACCGGGGTGGCCCGCAAGTCCTTGAGATCCTGCTCGGCCGCACTTTTCAGGTAGGTATTGAGCGCCAGGGTTTGGGTTTCATCGGCATTGGGTGCCGGAGCAACACCGTCTTCAACGGGCTCGTCGTTGAACAGGTTGTCCGGCACATCAAAACTGGGTTCATGGGCAAATTCAGTGTCCGGTAAATTGGCGGCAATGACAATTTTATTGTTAAAAGCCCAAAGCATCGAAACCGTGCCCCCTGCTGTTTTATTCAATAACCAGTGGTTGGCAAGGCTGGGATGACTGGCAGGACCTAATTCGGCCGTAAGCAATGCCTCCAACGTATCGGCGTTCTCAAACTCAAAAATCACCTCATACAAGGGCCGGTAACCATCCATGTCAAAAATATATGAAATACCCAGCATGCCTTTTTCCTGGATAGGCCGGTAATATTCCTGGCGAAAACTAATGCCGCTGTCGACCTTTTTAACCGGAAAACGGCGGCTCAAAAAAGTATCTAAAGGCGTTGTGATCGGCACATTTTGGTTGGCCGTAACCGTGGCAAAAATTTCACCATATTCCTTGATGGTAGCACCGCTTTGAGCATGGATTAAATCATTGAAAATCAAAAAAACATACAGAATATGCAGGATTCGCTTGTTCATGTTGCGACAGATTTATTTGAAAAAAAGGAGCAAATACAGGGACTATAAAGAAAAGCCCAGGGTCATACCCATGCGTATTTGAAAACCCCAATAGGTTTCTTTTCGGGCAGATAAAAAGGCGTTGCTGAAATTGTAATCGGCGCGCGGATAGGTAGGGCTGTTAAGGTCGAACAGGTTGTACGTGGCACCTAAGCCAAAGTAGAAATCGGCGCCAAAGGGCCGGTGTTGCCAAAGTTGACCAAAATTCAGCATCGCGCCGTAGGAGGTAAGTTTTGGGGTAAAAGGCAAGTCTGTGGTGATCGCAACGCCACTCGTTTTATCCAGTACGGCACTCATTTGAGGCTGATAATTGCGTTCATTGTAGGTAAGCAAAAAGCCCTTGTACCCGCGGGATGAGCCGCGTTCGGATTTTAATTTTTTATATCCGAAGTGGGCATAAAAACCGTCCCAGTGCGGGTTTGGGAAATCCGTCAGGTTTTCGGCATTGCTCAGCCGCTCATTCGAGAGGTAATCCTGATCATTTTTGGCCTTCATATAAGAAAACTCGAACATCGATTGGCCAATTGGAAGGTTGATTACGCCGCCTAAATCAATGTATTGCGGACGTTGCACCATGCGCAGCACGTAAGCGCCCACGTACATGCGGTTCCGATTGGCGCGTCTTGCAGCCCTTTCCTGGCGTTTTTGGGCTTCCTGGGCGCGTTTTTGGGCTTCGTCGCGGCATCGGCTGGCCGTTTGTTCGATGGCTTTTGCTTTATTTGCATCACCGAATTTTTTAAAATAAGCCGCCAGGCGTTCATATTCTGCACAATTTTCGGAGCTGATTTGCGGTAAAATTTTATTGCAAAATTTCCAGCCGCCTGCCGACATGCCCGCCTGTTCAAATAAGGGCAACAAATCCCAGCACTGCCCAATGTTAAAACCAAAACCCAAATCCAGGGCCTGGCTGTAAAACTGGCCTGCCAGGGCATTCATATCGCCCGGAATGCGCAACGTTTCTGCAATTGAAAAGGAGGCCGACCCGTTTTTATCCCAACCCAACGGCGCTGATTTGCCTGCCAGGAACAAATCCGCCATGGGTTTCAGGAGTACGGTGCCAAAATTCACCCGATTCATATCAGCCCGTTGGGCTGCGTCCATTTTGGCGTACAAATCAATCAATTTTCGGGCTTCCTCCATTTTACCCGGTTTTTCTACCGCGAAGTCATACAGATATTTATGCATAAAAAATGTTACAACATAATATCCTTCCGGCTGGAGATCAAATACCTTTTGCGCATATTTTCTCAAATTGACCGCATCGGACTTTCGGAAATAGTATTCGGCCAATTCGCCATAAAAACGCTGCCGGACTGGTAGAAAGCCCGTATATTGAATCACAAACGCAGCTCCGCCGGATTGATACTTAAACGGGAATTCGGCAGGGCCCAGGCGATCAAATTCGCTTTCAATGGATTTCAAAATCTGGTCGCCCACGGCCTTATCCTGACTGCCCGGTTTATTTAAGTACACCTCCGCCCGCAATTGGGTGAGTACCGCCAGGAAATATTTTGCCGTGCGCTGTTCTTCTGACGTTCCTTTTTTGAGCACACTTTTGAAGAGTTGTTCAGCATTGTCGGCCAGTTTCAACAAGCTGGCGGGATCCGCCTCCGGTTTTGGGGAGGATTCGAGGATGGTTTGATAAACGCGAATAGCATTTTCGAGTTGCTGCTCGGTTTGGGCCATAGCAGTAAGGTGCAGCATGGTGAGCATGCTGCCGATCAAGTAGTATTTTCTCATATCAGACGATTGAAAAAAGGGTAAATCAAATGATTCCTTTGCGGCGGGCCTGTTCGACGGCGGCGGTTTTATTATTTACCTGAAGTTTTCGGTAAACATGTTCAATATGGGTTCGTACGGTGCCGGTCGAAACAATCAGGTTGTCGGCTACTTGTTGGTAGCTCAGGCCACGGCTTAATTGTTCCAAAATTTCAACTTCGCGGGGGGTAAGATTATGTTCGGGCGTTTCGGCAGGCGGGGTGCTTCGGCGCATCATTTGAAGTGCTTTGCGGGCAATGGCGGGCGACATCGGTGCGCCGCCCTCCAAGGCTTCATGGAGGTTGCGGTGCAAACTTTCTGGCGTTTCATCTTTCAACAAATAGCCGTCAGCACCGGCCAGGATGGCATCAAAAATGTGATTTTCATCCTCAAATACCGTTGCCATCACCACTTTTACCTGCGGATACAGATCTTTAAGCGCCTGGGTCGCCACAATCCCATTCATTTCAGGCATGTTAATATCCATCAGCACCAAATCGGGTTTGTTGTAGCAGCGTTCGAGCCATTGCAGCAGCAAGCGACCATTCATGGCCACATGCACCACCTGGAAATCGGCAGAGGCCTCAACATTTTCCTGTAACATCCGCGCCAAACGCGGCAGGTCTTCAGCAATGGCGATGTGGTATGGCATGCGTGGACTGGATTTGCGGCTGCTTTTTTCGAAGCAGCCTGTTCAACACGACAAAGGTAGGCTTCCTTTTCTTGTCGGCTTATCCGACGAATATCGGATATTGCGGGTAAGGCTTAAGGTGTGCGCAAAGGCACCAGGATTGTAATCGATGTTCCCGTATCGGGTATGCTGGAGATATTGCAAGTGCCGCCAATTTCGACGGCGCGCTGGCGCATATTTTGCAATCCATAACCCATTGCTTGTTGCGTGTTTATCTGAAATCCTCGGCCATCATCATACAGCACCATGCGCAATTCCAGGCCTTGGAGGTCGAACAAAATATGCACGGCATCGGCAGCAGCATGTTTGATGGCATTGGTGATGCCTTCCTGGGCAATACGATACAAGTTGAGCAAAATGCCGGGACTGAGTATTAGCGACTCCAAATCGGGCTTGCAGTTGATATTTACTTCAACCTGGGTGTTTTTACCTGCAAATTCGCTTATTTTGGTCAATAATTCCTGCAATGGAGCATCCTGGGTTTGGATGGCCCAGATCGTTTCCCGCAATTGCTGCATGGCGGTTCGCGTATTGTCCACAATGTTTTTTAGGGCATTTTGTTGCGTTTGATCGCCAGTACGCTGCACCTGGCGGGTCAATTCCGATCCGATCAGGGTCAATTCGGCCCCTAAATTGTCGTGCAGGTCGCGGCTGATGCGCAGTCGTTCTTCCTGAAGTCCGTTGTACATTTCGGCCCGGAGCAGTTCTTCCTGCAGTTGGGCTTCCCGTTGCAATTGGGCTTGTTTTTCGCGTTGGCGTTTGATCAGCACATATCCAACAGCGATACTCAGCAGCAGCAGCCCAATCAACGCTAAAAGCCAAAAATTCCGGCTGCGCACCCGCAGTTGTTCCCGAATCAGGTCTTTTTCTTTGCGGGTAGTTTCGTATTTGGTTTGCATTTCTGCAATCTGTCGGCTGCGGTTGCTGTTAAAAAGACTGTCTTTAAGGGTGTTACTCAGGTTGAGCCAGTGGAGCGCTTCTTTAAAATTGCCGCCTTGCTGCTCGCATTTTGCCAGCATTTCGAGGTCGTACTGCCACAAATCCAGGAAATTGATGCTGGAAGCGATGGCCAGGCTTTTTTCAAAATAGGTTTTTGCTTCTTTGTAATTGTTTGCAGCCAGGTAGGCTTCCCCGATGTTGCAATAATTGACCGCCATGCCTTGTTTGTCGCCCATTTTTGCCCGAATTTGCGTCGATTGTTCGATCAAATCAATGGCCAAGCGTGTGTTGCCCGCGTCGGAGGCGACAGAAGCGAGGTTGTTTAAAACATAGCCCAGCCCGATGCTATCGCCGATGGCCTGCCGGATCGAAAATACGCGCAAAAACAATTCCTGGGCCTGGGGCCATTCATTGTGCTGCATGGCTATGATGCCCCGATTATCGAGTGCCGTTGCCAGTAAACTCGAATCCCGGGCTTTCAAGGCGGCCTGCTCTGCGGCTACTGTATATTGTACCGCCTTTTCTTGTTCCTGAAAACGGGAATAATAGATGGCCATTTCATTGAGCACCGAGGCCTTTCCTGCTTCATCGCTCAGTGCCTCAAAATAGTCGAGCGCTTGCTGGTAATAACCCAGTGCTAATTCATATTTTCCTAATAAATAGTAGTTTACACCCAAGTTTTTGAGGGTTTTAGCCTCTAATAATCGGAGTTTATTGTTCCGTGCAATGGTGAGGGCACGTTCTCCCAATACTTTGCCTTGTTCAAAATCGGCTGATGAAATTGCATAAAACCGTGCATTGATCAGCATTACCTGTGCCTCCGGGGCAAGTTTGGGCAAAGCCGCCAGTACTGAGTCAAGCGTAGTTTGTGCCTGGCAGAAGGCCGCCAGGCACAAACAAACCATCCATGTCAGTATCCGTTTTTGCAAATTTAGTTGTGTGTTATTTCTACCATCAGCGGCACCACGGTACCCTGATGGTTGTCTTTTTTTACTTGAAATCCAATTTCGTCCAAAACGTAACTGACTTCCGACGGCAGGATTAATTGATCACCCAGGGCGGCTTTGATTTTTTGCGATAAACCGCCCGTGGTTTGGTTCATTTTATTCAATATTTGGGACGTATTGAGCGGTGCCTGGCTGTATAAAATCAGCATATAGTCCGTACCCGCTTGTTGATCCATTTTTACAATTTTTGTTTCGGAAGGGAAGGCCACTTCACTTTCGGCACCGATATGCGGCGACATATTATCGTCAAAAGGCAGGATTTTATTCACTTTTCCCGACAAATCGGTTGCGAAGGCGTAAATATAAGACTCTGAATTGGTAGTAATGTAAAATCTAAATTTAGTGCCACTGGGATAGGCATCATCCATGCGGTAGGCCACCAAATCTTCTTTGTAAGCAGGCGTCTCGTCTTCTACAATCAGGTTGCGGGTAAGGATCCGGTTGGCAGGCATTTGGGCACCCGTATTGGTTTGAAAACGCACTTTTCCTGCCAGCAATACATCCATAACCGGGTCGATCGGGCTCGGCGTAGGAGTCGGTGCGGGTGTCGGCGCAGGTTCGGGCTGAACGACCGTAGCAGGATAAGCCTGGATCGCAATCAATGAATATTCGGCGAAGTCTTTGTATTTTATCCATACAAAACCGCCATCGCCCCAGGTACTTCCCCAACTGTTGAGGACCCGAAATGCGCCCCCGTATTGGTTGTCATCATACCCAACGATGCACATAGCGTGCCGTCCGTGTTGTCCGGTTGGACCATCGTCGGTCGCCAAGGGTTCCCAGAGCGCTTTGGAATTGTAAAATGATTCGGCTACGATAAAGCCCAGCATACAGGGATAACCTTCTGAAAGTGCTTTTTTTACAGTATTTATTTTTACGGATGCGTCTGGTTCATCGGGCAAATAAAGAATTTGGTAATCGGCAATGCGAAAATCAAAACCCTCCAGCATGGCTTCCACGGCCACCGTTGCCCCACATTGATAAGGCATGGTTTGGTTGGTTGCAACCCCCAGGTTTTTCATCAGTTCAAAAGCGTCGACCGGGTTGGTGCCTTCCTGGCAATTGACATCCCCTGCAGCCTTGATTTGTTCGTACACATAAGAGGGCGAAAAAATGCGCTGGTTGATTTTTGAGGGGTCCGTGAGGTTGTTTTGTTTGGCCCATAAGATGGTGCGCAAATGATAAGCCACCGAAAAAGCCACGCAAGTGCTGTATTGTCCCTGATCGCCCGGTGTTGGGCAGAATTTTTCGAGGGAAGCCGCCCTGGGCATGGATTTATAACTTTGGTTGGTGAGTTTGGCTTTGTAGGGAATCGCCCGCAGCGTAGGCGGGTCAAAGATCATTCCGGTAGTTTTTTTTTGGGCAAAAACGGTCGTAGCTGCCAACAAAAGGGCAGCAAGCAAGGTAACATGTTTCATAAGGACGATCGGATCGTAAGTTTCGAAAAACGCGAAGGCCGCCATGAAATAAGCGCACGGCAACAACGCGATGGTCAAACAAAGGTCGGGGCAGGAGGGCAGCGGGCCTATCCGATGTTTATCGGATATTGGTTTTTGGGGGATAAAGAGAATAATTGCGAAATGTGGGTCGGCATAAAATGGTTGCGCGTATTCATTGTCTGAACCTGGATTTGGGGGGATTTGGGGATTTTGGGATGCGTTAATTGTCTGAACCTGGATTGGGGGGGATTATGAGATTTTTGCGCGCATTAATTGTCTGAACCTGGATTTGGGGGGATTTTGGGATTTAAGGATTTTTGAGATTATTAATAGTAATACATCCTCAAATCAAAAAATCCCCCCAAATCCCGGTTCAGACAATGTATACGCACAACCATCCTAAAATCCTAAAATCCCCCCAAATCCAGGTTCAGACAATGAATGCGCGCAACCATCCACAAATCCACAACTCCCCCCAAATCCCGGTCCAGACAATTACCCCAAAACCACCCAACTTCTGCCCAAATTAGGCAAAATATAAAATCGCATCTAACCAAATCCCCATAGTTTTGTTCTTTGCTGGCAAAATCGGTTTATATGCGACATTTCCCTTATTACATCCTCCTGTTGCTTTGTATTGGATCCATCCAGGCCAATGCACAAATTATTTACTTCAACGACACCAACTCCGATATTTATCGTTTTGATGTTGGCACCTGTACGGCCACGCTGGTCTTCGCCGGGCATGCATTTAACGATATGGCAGTTGGGCCGGATACAACCATTTATGAGTTATTTGGGCAGACATATTGGAAAACAGATTTAGTGACCAATACGACCGTGCAATTAGCCAACCATCCAAGTGCGCTTGCCACGGCTGTTGAATTTGGAGGCAACGGTTTGATCTATGTTATGGGCCAAAGCTTATGGACCGTGAATCCGATATCGGGTGCATTAACGACGATCGGACCTCTTCCCGCTAACTGGAATAGCATTGGAGATTTGGTATATCAAAATGGACTTTACTATGGTGCCGTATTTGTAAACTCCGCGCCCAAACTGGCACTGATCAATATTACAAATCCAGCAGCCTCTACGATTATTACGGATTTACCCAAACCATTTATTGGAGGAGCGTCTGCGTATGATCCTACTTGTCCCAAACAATACTGGTTTTCAGGGACAATTCCTCCGAATAATGTGTATGAATATGATGTCAATGCGAATACCTGGACACCCATTTGTCCGGGTTTCAACTTTTTTGTAGGCGGCGCGGGATCGCCCACCAATTACACGTTCCCCTTCACTTGCGGTTGCATCACCAATGCGGGCACTGTAACCAATGGCAACACCAACTACTGTTTGCCCACTGCAGCCACCGTACCCTACAACAACAATGCTACCCTGGAGGCAAATGACCTGTTGCAATATGTATTGTACACCAATGCCAGCAACCCCGCAGGCAGCATCCTTGCACAAAGCAATACCGCTACTATCCCGTTCAACCCGGCCACCATGCAAACCAACGTTACCTATTATCTTGCTACTGTGGCGGGGAATGCCCTCAATGGCAATGTTAACTTAAGCGATCCCTGCCTCGATTTTTCCAACGCGGCACAAGCCATCTGGAAGCCAGCACCGACCGTAGCACTGACAGCTGCAAATCCCAACTTATGTGAAGGATCCTGTAAAACCGTAAATGTGAGTTTTACCGGCACCCCTCCGTTTAATTTAACTTACAACACCCCGGCCGCCAGCAATTTGACGCAGACATTTGGTTCAAATACCGGAACCTTACAAATTTGTGCACCCATCGGAACAAATATGGGGAATTTTAATGTGGCCGCTACGATGTTGATGGATGCTAATTGTACTTGTCAGTGAGTAGACTTGTTGCGTTTTTACATCGTTTTCAATTTCCCACCGCAACAAGTCTAATATTAAATCAACCTACACAACCCTCCCCCCTTATGGCAAAATCCTTCCAAACGCCCGGTGTCTACATCAACGAAATTAATGCTTTTGGCAATTCTATTGTACCAGTACCTACTGCAGTGCCCGCTTTTATCGGGTACACAGAAAAGGCGCTCCTAGATAAGAAAGACCTTACCCATGTGCCTGTCCGCATCTCCTCTTTAGCGGAATACCATTTTTACTTCGGCGCAGCCCCTAAACCAATTTACAAGTTCAAAACAGCGAAAAATGCTAAAACATTTGAATTGGTTGAACCTACTGGCCGGTACCTCTTGTATGATGCTTTGAAACTGTTCTTTGCTAATGGCGGCTCCGATTGCTACATTGTTTCGATCGGCAACTACAGCACACCCGTGCGCAAGGACGATATGGACGGCGAGGCATTGGATGCGCAACAGAAAATCGTGCTGAAAGGCATCCGCGCGCTAACCAAGGAACAGGAAGCTACCTTGGTGGTTATTCCCGATGCCGTATTGCTATCGGCAGAAGATTGCGCTGTCATCCAAAGGGCTATGCTGGAACATTGCGGCACCCTGCGCAACCGAATGGCGATCCTGGATGTACACAACGGATTCAACCAGGATCCAAAGTCAGATGCGATTGAGCAGTTCCGCGCATCGGTGGTCGACCATTTGCAATGGGGCGCAGCCTACTATCCATGGGTGTATACTACCATCACAGATTTAATTGCTTTAGATTACAACTCAATTGAGGAAACGTCGCGTACCGATCTGATGGCTGCCTTGATCGCGGAAGTAGATGCATGGATGTTGGATATTAAGCGTGCCAACGCGCTGAAAGCAGAAATTAACAAAATCAGCACGGCGAAGGAAGATGAAATCGGCCTTGTTCACAATACCTTGTTAAACATAAGCCCGCTTTACAAAGCCGTGATGGTGTCATTGCTGGAGCAGATCAACCTGTTACCGCCCAGCGCAGGGATTGCAGGGATTTACGCCCAGATAGACAACAACATCGGTGTATTTCATGCACCCGCGAATGTTAGCATCAATTCCGCGCTGCGGCCCGCCATTGAGATAACCGATGAAATACAAGAAGACCTGAACACCCCGCTTTCCGGGAAAGCCGTCAATGCCATCCGCACATTTCATGGCAAAGGCACATTGATCTGGGGTGCGCGTACCCTTGATGGTAACAGCCTTGATTGGCGCTACATTCCCATCCGCCGAACGGTCACCTTCATCGAACAATCTATCAAATACGGGATAGCGCCCTATGTCTTTTCACCCAACTCGGCTGCTACCTGGATCAACGTAAAGGCTATGATTACCAACTTTTTGACCAACGTGTGGCAACAAGGCGGACTAGCAGGCGCGACCCCTGTCGAGGCATTTGCCGTAGCCATCGGCTTAGGCGAAACCATGACACCCGTGGATGTAATGAACGGCAAAATGCGCATTGTAATAAACCTAGCCTTGACGCATCCCGCGGAATTTATCGTGCTTACCTTTGAGCAGCAAATGCAGCAATCGTGATTGGTTGTAGGGCAGGTTAAAATGCCGACCTTCGATGCCTGGGGCTCGGGGCGTTTTTACGTCGTTTTAAACTTCACACCGCAACAAGTTTAATATCCATTATATTATAGTAACCAGTAAACCCAACATAACATGCTCAAAAAACGCTACTTCAGCTTCCTATTTGCCCATTGCCTCTTAGCCGTATTGCAAGGACAATCCTGCCTATGCAGCCAACAAGATGAACATAGAGTACAAGATTGGTACAAAGTCACCGCGCCTTCGGGCTTGGTGTTGCGCAAAGGCCCTGATCGAACTACCGCCAAAATAGGATCTGTTCCGTTCGATGAAGAGGTGTTTTCCTGCGACAATACCGGTATCCGAGAAACCATAGAAGAAAAAACCGGCGATTGGTTAAAGGTGACCTGGGCCGATAAAACCGGGTACTTATTCAGTGGCTTTTTAACGAAGATTTATGAATCCGAGCGAAAAGTGCAAATGTTGATCCCGGGCGCGGGCATTGATTCTGAATGGGGATGCCTGCAACTATCGCCGGAAATGCAATGGCAGGCGCTGGTTGGTACGGAAAAAAAACATGTTCAATCTGAAGAAGAATACGGCAGTCGTTTTTCCACCTTTCCTTTAAAAATAGGCAAAAAAAAGGCAAATTCACATTGCGGATCTGATGGCGTATTAAACAATGGTATATTGAATGTTTCGGATGAGCCTTTTGCCATTTTCGCTGGTTTCAAACTGATAGAAAAGGTTCGGAACCATGTAAAAAAGCCTGCCAAACTATTGCCGGGTGAAGTGATTACTTTTTCTACCCAAGACCCGATCACAAAAGAAAGGAAGAATTATATGGTTTCCGTAGAAGGAAATGTAATTCCTAATAAAAACATAAACACCGGAGCGCTCGTAAACGGCTATAATGCTCCGATTTACAGCATTGAAAATTATAAAATCAACTTATATGAACAGACGGAAAATTTTTCTCCAAACCGTAGTAAAACGCCTTGGAAACATCAAAAAATCGTGGATAGAAGGGTAACCGCCCCCAATGATAGTGACGTTATAAAGATGGATGTTTATTTCATCTATTTCGCCGGGGACCTGGACGGAGATAACGAACTGGATTTAATCCTTGCAAGATTGGGAGGCATTGGGACCAGTTTTAAGTTGTATTTATCCTCCACAAAATTACCTGGATTTATACTGCGCTATATGGCTGAATGTTCAGACACTTCCTGTTGAGTTTATAGGCACTACGCCACCGACCCCAACCGTTCTTCAACCCCGCTCACTCATAAAAATACTCCACCAAATGCCCGGCAATCATTCTTTTGACGGGTAACCCGTCGGTGTTGTATTCATATTGGTATTCAATTGGTCCGGGAAGAAAATCCGCATTATCCCAATGTATAATTTCGCTAATTGATTCATTATAAATCGAATAATAATCTGGATCAATTTCATATAGCCCAATCAAATATTCCGGGTTATAGGTGTTGGAATAAGTTGCCACACGGAGCCTGTTTTCATGGTTATCTGAAATTATAAAATCCTGAGATTGAATGTCGTTTCCGCAAGCGTCGCGGGTATAAAGGGTATAATAATCCGAGCCATTTACCCAGGTTTTATGCACAAACCCTTGCGTATCCCATTCAAAATTTTTCACCAATTTCCAACTTAGGGTTCCATCGGGATTGTATATATTAGTTTCTATTTTAGTTAACAGTCCATTATTATAAAAGTACTGCTTCACCTGGTTCGGCGCATTGGGAATGGACGAAATCACTTGATCCACACGACCTGCGGCATTGTACCGGATTTTATGGCCCCCTGAAATGCTGTCAAGTCGGTTGTTTGCATCAAAAAAATATTGATCTTGATACACCAAGTTTATTTTGCCGGTTGTCTCATCGAAAGCAGTGTGCAGCACTTTATAAAGCCGCTTTGGGAACGTTTGGGACAAACAAGGGTTTGTAACTTTGGCCATTTCGGTATTTTCATCAGCAGTGCGGTCGCAAGATGGCAAAATTAAGGCGACGCAAATGGCAATTAGGAGCGAAAAAGGTTTCATATCTTTTATGGAATTTGGTTCGTCTAGATTACGAAGGATCGGGTAGAATGGTTGGGGAGGGTAATAAAAACTCTCCCAACTAAAGACTTCTCTGAAAATGATACCCAATAATATCATAGCCCCGATTAATCCAAAATCGCACCCCCTTTTTATTGGCCACGTAACAATTGAGTTCAGAGGCAATACAGCCCTGGGAACGACCATATTCGAAGATCCAGGCCAGCATTTGTTCGCCAATGCCCTTACCCCGATAATCGGGATGAATGATTACGTTATCGGGTTCGATGTGTTTGCCGACATAAAACTTGGTCATGATCCACAAGCCGGAAACCCCAATGAGGCGATCCCCGTCGTACGCGCCCACGCACACGTATGCCTGGGTGCGCATCTCTTCCAGCCGGGCCAACATGGTGGTTTCGTCGGATTTAGGATTGAGCAGCATGATAAACGGCAGGATGGTATGGAGCGATTCATTGGGAATCAGGGCAAAATGCGGCATTTTATGCAATTTTTTTAAAAAACAAGGTTAAAAACTTACTCCCGTCCAAACCCAATCATCCGACGTTCTTTTTTGGGCGTTTCCGCAGTTTCTGAGGCTTCCAGGGCGGCAATTGCATCGGCACGGGCCTGGTTTTCTTCGCCCAGCCAATGTAATACGGTGTGAATATCAGACAATTCTTTGCCCATGAATGCTTCCAGTTCAGCAATTTTTAAGGCCAGCGCCTGGTGTGCAAAGGCAAAATGCCGCAAGGAAACAAAGGCCCGGATGATCTCGATGTTCATTTGAACTGCCTTGGGACTGTTCAATATGCCGGAAATCATGGCGACCCCATGCTCCGTGAAAGCAAAAGGCAAATAACGGGTGCCGCCTTTCTTTGAGGTCACATTTTGCGACTTCAAAGTTTCAAACTCCGCTTTGGTAAGTTCGAACATAAAATCTTCGGGGAAACGATCTATGTTCCGACGAACGGCCTCTTTCAAGCGCTTCGTTTCGGTACCAAAAAATGCTGCCAGATCATAATCCAGCATTACTCTTTGATCGCGAATGGAATGTATTTTCGATTGTATAATTTGTATTTCCATGGGTTTATAGCGGGTGCAATGGGCACCTTTGTTTAGAAACACAAACATAAATAATTCGGGCGCTAAGCTGGATACCCTATTACTTTTGTTTATCTAATAAACATTATGTAAGATAAACGTCAATTGGCCTATTTGAAAATTTTAAATTTGGGAATATATTTGTAACATTAAAAAATCCACATGAACCCATATACCCCTTTGATCTTGAACCATTGCGTCAAGCGAGCTTTTGCAGTTGGCTTGACGCAATTTTTATATGGGTAATATGATAATAATTCATCACTTACATCTAAATCATACGTATGAAAATCAAATTATGTACACTTTGCCTGCTGCTGGTCAGTATTTATGCAAAAACATTTGCCCAAATTAATTGGCAACCCACCAATGGCCCGGAAGGTGGATCCTTTTTGAATATTTACGATGATGGCCAGTACGCTTTTGCTGCCGATGAATATCAGTTTTTTAGAACCAGCGACGGGCTACACTGGGAACATTTACCCCATGGAAACATTTGGCCACTGGCTACTTCACCTACCAAATTAGCCGCGGGTAAAGGATATGGGTATAATAATGACCCCAGTTCAAGCCCCACCTTCGTAGTAAGTTATGATCATGGCAATACTTGGAAAGAGGGAACCATGCCCCCTACCACCTATGGAAATTTTAGCAGCATCGCTGTGTGTTCGCATGGCGTGTATGTACCTGATGGATCAAATGGTAAAATTTTTAGGACGCAAGATGATGGGCTAACTTGGGATGCGATACCTGTACCTGGCATGTATTGTTACGATGTTTGGGCCTTTGATGACCGATTGTACACAGAATGGAATAGAAGGTTTTGGCGGCTTGGTTTAAACGGAACCGATTGGGAGATTGTATCGCCTTTATTTGGCAGTGGTGACTACGCTTCCAATATGTATGCTTCCGATTCCCTTTTGTTTTTTGCTACCAAATACAGCCTTTGGTGCTCCAGTAATGCAGGTGGGACATGGAGCCAAAGCCCCCTAGTATTTCACAGCAATCAAGACAAATTTTGCAAAATTGGAAACCGAGTATATACAGGCGGCGGACAATCAGGTGTTGTGTACACCGATGATTTTGGATATAGTTGGCAGGAATTGCCAATCCAGAATGATTTTAGCACATTTGACGTGGCAACAGCAGGCGGGCAACTACTTTGCGGCAGTTCCAACAAAGGAGTATTCCGGTATGATATGCCCAATCAACAACTAGTTCCCAGCAATGAAGGACTTAACTCTGCAACAGTACATAGTTTGGCCGCCGGCAATGGACAATTGTGGGCGGCGTGTGGAAACGGCGTATTTGCATATGATTTAGCACAAGATATCTGGGTTGATAAAGCCCTTTTATCAAAGCCTTATAATTATTTCGAAAGGGTTGCAGTAAGTCCCGCTGGAAAAATAATAGCCCACGATAAATACCCATACCATTTTTATCTGTCTGTAAATGGCGGCGCTTCCTGGGACACGATTTCCACAATTGACATCGGAAACGGGACGCATATAAATATTTACAACATGTACTGGGTTGAAGAAAATATATTACTCAAGTCAGAATCGGATAACTATGCCTGGTCTGCCGATCTTGGCCAAAGCTGGAAATATGGTGAGTTTCCCGATAATATTGTCTTTTTTGCTGGACGATATTTTGGAATAAAATGGTCAGAGGGACTCGTTTCAAGCAACAACTCTGGCCATAGCTGGAAGCTTGAGGCTGGCCCAAAAGGATTAGATATTATTAAACTTTATGCTTCCGATGATAAACTATTTGCCTTGATATATGATGTTCAGGGCAGAACTAAACTCTACAGCACTTCTGATTTGATTACGTGGACCTATTCCGGCGACGGCCTTCCGCAAATAAATGCACCCGATCCTAACCAAGATCCCTACTATGGTGGAATTTGGCACAAAGGCAACCGGTATTACCTGCATGAGACCCCTATTGGCCTTTTTACCTCCTTGGACACCTGTAAAACCTGGCTCCCGATAGAACGCTATTCTGGCAGCGTTATGGAGGCCGTAGAAAGCACCTTATATCAAGGAGGTTTTGGCGGAGGCGTTCTCAAAACCGGTTTGCCTCAAAATTACGGCGCGCTTTCCACGGGCCATGTGTATCAAGATGATAACAATAACAGCATCTGGGACGCCAATGAAGCCGCATTACCCAGTGTGTCGGTCAGCGTTAAAGAACCCGGTGCCTGGTATCCCTATTGGTTTGTAAATACCGAATCAGATGGCAACTATTCAATTGGTAGTTCGCCCGGAAACATTGATACGCTACAGGTGAGTATTCCGTCCGTGTATGTAGAAAACATCAATCCGCCGCAATACATTGTAACGAATGCGGGCAATAACCGTGATTTTGGTATCCATTCCAAACGAGATATTACCGATGTTTCCATCGAAGGATACTATGGAGCCCAGCCCAGACCAGGGTTTTCACTCAACGCTTATATCGGGTATCACAATGAAGGAACTGTACCCGCCAGTGGAAAAATCGGTATTAAACTCGATCCGAAATACAATTTTGTTAGCGCCGACCCGCTCCCCACTGCAATGGTCGGCACCGATAGCCTGATTTGGGATTTTGACTCCATTCCGCCTTTTAGCCAGCAGCAGATTCGAATTTCCGGGGTAGTGGATGTTTCCACGGTAATTGGCAATCCCTTTAAATTAAAGGGCCACATCGAGCCAACTTTATCCGATTTCAAACCTAGTAACAACCATTTTGTACGGATCGAAATCGTGGTTGGCTCCTTCGATCCCAATGAAAAACGCGTTGAACCGGCACAAGGGCTTACGCCAACCGAAATCGCGGCCGGAAAAGAACTGGTGTACACCGTGCATTTTCAAAACACGGGCACTTACCAGGCAGACCGGGTGCGCATCACCGATATACTGGATACTGCTTTGAATGTAAAAACATTACGCTTAATCACATCAAGCCATGCGATTACTAGTTTTCGACTGCTCCCGGGCAATTTGCTGGAAGTCGTCTTTGATCAAATCGCCTTGCCCGATAGCAACAGCAATGAGCCCGCGAGCCACGGTTTTGTTTCCTTTGCCATCCAGCGAAACAAAGCCTTCAACAAAACCCGTAAAGTCCTAAACACGGCCGCGATTTATTTCGATTTCAATGAACCCATAATTACCAACACGGTAATTACGCCGGTAGCAACTCCCACGGTGTCGAGTTTTGAACCGAATACAACGGATACGAAATTTGCTGGACTGGTCATCACACCCAATCCAACCGCCAAGGATTTTGTGGTTGATACCCGTGGCCGCTTGTCAGGCACCGGAAACATGGAGTTGTTCAACGCACAAGGGAAAATATGCCTTTCAATACCCGTGACCGACTTGTCAAGTCCAATCAATGTAGCAATTACCGGCCTAACGGAGGGTGCTTACATGGTGCGTGCTACTGGTAAAAACGGGGTTTTGTTTGGGAAAGTGGTGGTTGTGCGGTAATTATTCGACATTAATTCAATTTCATTGCCGAGTTGCCTGGATGTTTTGGGTGGCTCGGCAATGAATTTTGGATAGAAGCCGGTCTTTGTTTTTTCATACGTGATGCCCCGTTGTGCTTTGATCTTCCCGATTAACTTATCCAAGCACTGAAACAATCAAGTCAAGCAGCCCACATAATCCCGCTCCAATAATAATAGTCCAGGATATCCAGTCCTTGAATTCATTGTTTTTGTGCCCAAGAAACAAAATATGAAGTCCTAAATGCACCACCATAAAAATATTAAATCCCTTTATAAATACGCTTAAGTCCTGAATGTGTGTCAGTTGCCAATAAATAAAAAAGAAAAGCGGAATGTGTGCAAATACAAACACGATGTGCCCTAATTTGTCGCTGAGCAAGGAAAGGCCCGGAAAAATACGCCACTCTCGGCAACGAATCGCGTCCATTTCGTGCATGGTTAAAAGGGAAAGTCCCATGTAAAAGAAAACATGCTCCTCCATATTAAAATTTTTTTATTAATTATATGTCTTTGACAGGCCTTTAATCCTTGCAAGTACAAATTGAAAGTACTGGATCAATTTTCGAAACGGGTTATTTTCCCTGCCAACGCGCGTTGGGCATCCTGTGTGGAACGACGAATATTTCTTTGAGGTCGCAAATTGCGACCTCAAAGAATTAAACGCTGCTTGGGTACGTTCAATATAAAATCATCAAGGAAACGGCTATGCTCAGACAAACGGCTTCTTTCAAGCGCAACAAAGCGCTTAATTTTGAATCACCGTCAAATCCCCTTTGATCAGTTCTATTGTTCCATCGACCAGGCGCACTTTCAAATAATACACATACACGCCCACGCCCACTTCTTTACCGCCAACCCGGCCATCCCAACCCGGCCATTCATTGGGCCCGATGGGCGTATCCAGGATATACACGGCGTTGCCCCAACGGTCGAAAATGCGCAACTCTTCCATGCGCAATACCGACGGACCCGCACCGATTGTAAACAGGTCGTTATCGTTGCGGTTATCCGGCGAAAACACGTTGGGTACATAAACCGGCGAAGTCTTTTTCACAATAACACGAATGGTCGCTTTGGATACACAACCAAAAGTATCCACTTGCGTAACGGTATAACTACCCGAACTGAAGGGGATCCAGGTTTGGGTAAGGCAATTGGCACAACTGGAATCAGCCAAAGGCGACCAACTAATGCTGCGCCAAACATCCAGGTTGGTTTGGGCCTCAATGATCAATACCTGCCCAAGTTGCACCACGGTATCGGAAGGCAGCGAAATAACACCCGATTCGGGCACCACCAACGAGAACGTCGAGTCGACAATACAATCGTTGGCATCTTGCACCACAATGTTGTGGGAGCCGCTGCCAATAGACGGAATGGTACCACTTACCAGGTTTCCATCCAAAAATACATCATACAACTGAACCCCACCCAAGGGGGTAATGGCCACATCTGCCACCTGTTCACCGCAGTCCGGACGGTCCACGGCCAGAATAAACCGCAGGGGATCGGGTGCTTTTAAACTCGTAGTACCGAGTGTTGGACAACCGTTGTTATCCGTAATCGTAACAGTATAATCGCCTTCACCCAACTTGCTGTTTGTAGCCAAAGTATCGCCATTGCTCCACAGGTATTGATAAGGGCCGGTACCGCCGCCGACCACTGCGGTCGCCGAACCATCGGTATCGCCAGCACAACGCACCCCAAAACCATTGTATAATTGCAGCGGGGTGACGAGTACCGACAAAGCAGGTGGTGCGGTCACTACACTTTGCAAGGTCAGGGTTGGGCCGGTAGTCTGGGTAATGGTAATGCTAAAGGTGCCTGCCGCCAGCCCGGGTATTTGAAATGCCGTATTCAATCCGGCGGTTGTGCCGCTACCGGAGTTGCCTTGCCCATCGATCCAGTTGTATTGAAACGGCGGCAGTCCCGAATTGATCAGAACCGTCACCTGGCCATCGTCGTTGTCGGCACAAGTGGTGGGTGTACTGCCAATGACCCCACTTGGCGCGCAAAGGGTTGGATCATACACGGTGATGCGTACCACAACCGAATCGCAACCGTCAATACCGCTGAGGGTTTCGATTAATTGACCGGCCTGGGTTTGGTCGCAAGTGGTCAGCGTAATTTGGGTCGTATCCAGCTGCGTCGGGTCGAAAATTACGATGCGTGTGACCACCGAGTCACAGCCATTGATGTTATAGGTGTCAATAAAGGTACCCGCGTTATTCGGTTTGCAGGTAAATACGTTCACCGTATTGGTAATGGGCGGTGCCAGGGTCGTGTTGGTGATCACCACGGAGTCGCAACCGTTGGAGCCGCTTAAGATGATTTGTGCAATACCAACTTGCGCCGCATTGCAGGTTACGGCAGTTAAAAAGGTAGAATCAATCAAACTCGGATCAAACACAACCGTGGTGGTTCGAATCGAGTCACAACCGTCGATGCTTACCAGGTTTTGGGTAAATACGCCCGCTTCATTGGGTTTGCAAGTGATCGTTGAAAAGGCCAGCGCATAACTTGGGGCCAAGGTACGGTTGGTGATCAAAACAGAATCGCAGCCATTGACACCCAAAAACGTTTGTGCGACCTGGCCCACCTGGCCTGGCAAACAGGTTTTGGTATTTAAAAGGGTAGTATCAATCAAACTTGGATCAAACACAACCGTGGTCGTTACCGTAGAGTCACAACCGAAAATATTAGTCAAATTTTGGGTAAATACCCCAGCTTCTGCTGGTTTACAAGTCACTGCACTCAGGTTGATGGTATTGCTAGGCAACAAAGTAGTGTTGGTAATCACCAGGGAGTCGCAGCCATCAACGCCCACCAGCAATACCTGGGTGGGTACCGCATTGGCCGGAATACAAGTAGTTGCTCCCAGGATCGTGGTATCAATATTGGCCGGATTGAACGTAATCGTATTGATTACGGTGGAATCGCAGCCAAATATATTGGTCAAATTTTGGGTAAATACCCCTGCATTTGCCGGATTACAGGTAACACTGCTCAAATTCACGGTATTGCTGGGCAGGAATTGTGTGGTAAGAATCACCGTACTGTCGCAACCAAATTGATTGAAAAAATTGGTAACCACCACGCCGGTGTCTAATGGATTACAACTGCTTGCGCTAAGGTTGGTGATGTTGAGCGGATTGACCGTAACGGTGGTATTGGCCAGGGCCGTACAACCCACTGCATCGCTTACAATCACGGCGTAGTTGGTGGTTGCGTTGGGGACAACCGTGATGGAATTCGACATTTGGCCGCCGCTCCAGTTGTAACTGGTGCCACCATTGGCAGTGAGGGTCGTGCCATCACCGCTGCACAGGGTCGTTACGCCGGTAATGGTCGCCACCGGTGCTGGGTTGATGTTTATGGTAAATACTTCTGCCACCCCGGTACACGTGCCGATTTGGGGCGTTACGGTGATTTGGGCGGTTTCTACGGCGGTCACATTGGCGCCAATAAAACTCAGGTTTCCGGTGCCACTTGCCGCCAAACCAATGGCCGGGTTGTTGTTGGTCCAGTTGTACACGGTGTTGCCGGTGCCAAATGTAACCGCCACCGGCGTGTTGGCACATGCATTGGTGATACCTGGATTGGTAACCGTGGGTATAGTAACAACTGTGATATTAAAGGTTTGGGTAGGACCCGTGCAGGTGCCGTTTACCGGGGTTACCGAAATGGTGCCGGTGGTAGGACCTGCTACATTTGCTGCAGTAAAATTGATGTTGCCATTTCCGGTAGCACCCAGGCCAATGGCCGGGTTGTTGTTGGTCCAGTTAAAGATCGTACCGGCAGCGCCTACAAAGTTGACATCCAGCACGTTGCCGCCACACACATTTTGGTCGCCCGGGTTGGTCATCGTCGCTGCCGGTTGCACCGTGATGGCAAAGGTTTGTGGTGCGCCGTTACAAGAGCCCAATACAGGTGTAACACTGATGTTGCCCACCAGCGGGGCCGCTACATTGGCTGCCGTAAACATGATACTGCCATTGCCACTGGCACCCAATCCGATGCCAGTATTGTCATTTATCCAGGTAAAAGAAGTGCCGGTTTGGTTGGCGCTGAAATCAATTTGCAGCACATTGGTGGCACATACCTGCAAATCAGCGGGTGGTGATACCTGTGGGGTTGGGTTGACGGTGATGTTAAATTGAACAGTTGCGCCGGTACAGGTGCCAATTTGCGGCGTTATCGTGATCACAGCGGTTTGCGGATTAACTACATCCGCAGAAGTAAATACCAAGTTACCAGTTCCGCTGGCTGCCAAACCGATGGCAGGATTGGAATTGGTCCAGTTGAAACTACCCGCGCTGCCACTCAAGGCTATATTGACCGCCTGGTTGCCGCAAATAATTTGATCGACAGGCGCGGTGGCGGTCGGCTGACTTTCGATGGTAATGGAAAAACTCAGGGGTGTTCCAGGACAACCATTGGCGGTAGGGGTAACCGTTACCACGCCGGTAGTCGTGTTTGCTACATTGGGGCTGGTATAACTAATATTTCCACTGCCGCTTGCGCCCAGGCCCGTTGCGGTATTGCTGTTGGTCCAGTTGAACGTTGCACCGGCCGTTCCGGTAAAATTGACATTTACAGGCTGACCACCGCATACCAATACATCGGCAGGTTGGTTGAGCACCGCGGCAGGGTTGACGGTAATGGTAAATGTGCGCGCGACACCCGGGCAGGTGCCCGATTGGGGTGTTACGGTTATATTGGCTATTTGCTGGGTTGTCACATTGGCGCTGGTAAAACTGATATTTCCATTGCCCGACGCGCCCAGGCCTACTATCGGGTTGTCGTTGGTCCAGCTATAGGTAACCCCCACCGGTGTGCCGGCAAAAGCCACATTCACGGGCGCGCCTGCACAAACCACCACATTGGCCGGTTGGTTGGCCGTGGGAATGGGTGCTACAGTAACCGTAAAGGTCTGCGGCGCGCCGGGGCATCCACTGGCATTTGGGGTAACAGTAATGGTTCCGGTTTGGGTGGCAGCCACATTGGCTGCATTAAAGTTAATATTGCCAGTACCGGAAGCCCCCAGACCAATGGCCGGATTGGAGTTGGTCCAGTTCAGGGTTGGATTGCCCGTGGCGGCAAAATTGACCACAACCGGGTCGCCTGCGCAAACAGCCTGATCCAGCGGGTCGGTCAGCACCGGAGTCGGATTGATGGTTATGGTAAATGTGCGCGCTACACCCGGGCAGGTGCCAAATTGGGGCGTTACCGTAATATTGGCAATTTGCTGGGTTGCCACATTGGCGCTGGTAAAACTGATATTGCCGTTGCCCGACGCACCCAGGCCTACTGCCGGGTTGTCGTTGGTCCAGCTATACGTTACCCCCACTGGCGTACCGGCAAAAGCCACATTCACGGGCGCGCCTGCACAAATCACCACATTGGCCGGTTGGTTAGCCGTGGGAATGGGTGCTACAGTAACCGTAAAGGTCTGCGGTGTGCCAGGACATCCACTAGCATTTGGGGTAACGGTAATGGTTCCGGTTTGGGTGGCAGCCACATTGGCTGCATTAAAGTTAATATTGCCCGTGCCAGAAGCACCCAGGCCAATAGCAGGATTGGAGTTGGTCCAGTTCAGGGTTGCGTTGCCTGTAGCGGCAAAATTTACAACAACCGGATCGCCCGCACAAACAGCCTGGTCCAGGGGGTCGGTCAGCACCGGAGTAGGGTTGATGGTGATGGTAAAGGTACGCGGTACCCCTGGGCAGGTGCCAAATTGAGGCGTAACTGTAATATTGGCAATTTCCTGATTGGCCACATTGGCGCTGGTAAAACTGATATTGCCCGTACCTGAAACGCCCAAGCCTACTGCCGGGTTGTCGTTGGTCCAGCTATACGTCACCCCCACCGGCGTACCGGCAAAAGCCACATTCACGGGCGCACCAGCACAAACCGTTACATTGGCGGGCTGGTTGGCTGTGGGCGCAGGTGCAACCGTGATGGTAAACAACTGCGGAGTTCCTGGACACCCGCCACTGTTGGGCGTTACGGTGATGGTACCAGTTTGGGTCGTTGCCACGTTTGCGGCATTAAAATTAATATCGCCATTGCCGGAAGCACCTAAACCGATCGCAGTGTTGTTATTGGTCCAAGAAAAACTCGGGTTACCGTTGCCTGTAAATACCAAGATAACCGGATCGCCGGCACATACATTTTGATCACCCGGATCGTTTACCGTGGGCGACGGATTGATAATAATGGCAAAAGTCCGCGGAATACCTGGGCAGGCACCATTTTGTGGAGTTACCGTGATGTTGGCAATTTCCTGATTGGCCACATTTAAGCTGGTAAAACTAATATTTCCAGTGCCAGACGCACCCAGGCCGATGCTAGGGTTATCGTTGGTCCAGTTGTAAATATTGCCGCCGGGCGTCCCGTTAAAGTTTACGACCACCGGTGCGCCGCCGCAAACGGTTACATCGTTGGGCTGGTTAAGTACGGGCGTCGGACTAACACTAATATTGAAATTTTGCGGAGTACCCGGACAGCCTGCCAGAACAGGCGTAACCGTGACAACACCAGTCGTGACGCCAGCCACACTGGCGGCTGTAAAATTAATGTCCCCGGTACCGCTGCCACTCAATCCAATGGACGGGTTGGTATTGGTCCAGTTAAACGTTGGGCTTCCTGTACCAGTGAAGGTAACACCCACCGGATCACCGCCACAGACACTCAAATTGGGTGGATCATCCACTGTTGGGGTAGGGTTGATGGTGATGGTAAAGGTTTGGGGCGTACCTGGGCAGGTGCCAAACTGGGGGCTTACCGTAATACTGGCTACTTCCTGATTGGCCACATTGGCGCTGGTAAAACTAATATTTCCGGTGCCGGAAGCGCCCAGACCTACGGTTGTATTATCGTTGGTCCAGCTGTAGGTAACACCACCTGGAGTACCGCTAAAATTGACCGTTACTGGTCCACCGCCACATACCGTAATGTTAGCCGGAATATTGACCGTGGGAGCCGGATTGACGGTAATAGTAAAATTCTGGGAAGGCCCCGGACAGCCGTTTTCATTGGCCGAAACTGTTACAGTACCAACTTGGGTAGCAGCCACGTTAGCGGAGGTAAAACTTAAATCGCCACTGCCAGAAGCCCCCAAACCAATGGCCGTATTGTTATTGGTCCAGTTAAACGTAGCCCCCCCATTGCCACCGGTATAAGTTACATTCACCGTTTCATTGGCACAGACGGTAATATTTGGCGGATCGGCTACCACAGGCAGCGGATTTACCGTAACCGTGAAAGTAATCGGTGGGCCTGGGCAACTCGGCAACGTAGGCGTAACGGTGATGGTGCCTACCTGCTGGGTTGCAACATTTGCTGAAGTAAAATTCACATTGCCCGTACCACTGGCACCCAAGCCAATAGCGGTATTGTTGTTGGTCCAGTTATACACAGTGCCTGAGGGACCTGTAAAAATAGCGCTCACGGGGCTATTGGCACAAACGGTAATATCAGCAGGCTGCGTCATTACAGGCGCTGTAGTTCCTGTAACAGAAACATTATCAAACCAATAGGTTTCTGCAGTTGCTTTATTGGAAGGCTGAATTCTAATTTCCAGGGTGGTGCCACTCAAACCATTGATGGTGGCTGTACCTGCCATGCCGCCGCACACATAAGCAAATTGAATCCAGGGCCCGCCATTAATGCGGTATTGAAATACAATTTGGTCATGGCCATTGTCGATTGCAACATTGCCCTGACAGCCGAAATAAGGACCACCAGCAGTACATTCAAACGAGCCACTAAAGCCATACGTCACCGAAATGCCTACATTACAAAATCCGGCGATGTTAATCGGGTTGGTGACCCATTCATTATCGCCGCCGCCGCCAGATGGGCAACAAGGCGCTCCCTCCATATCCGTAACTTCAAAACGGTTGTTCTGTACGCCCGCAAAGGAAGCCGCCGTTCCATCACAATCGGTAAAATTCTGTGTCCAGCCCTGGTTGGCACCGGAAAAATCTTCCTGCCAGATTTGAGCGTGGAGGTCCTTGGGCAGTACCAGCATCAAAAAGAGCAGGGCTCCAAGGGTGCTTAGGGGAGTACGTTGTTTCAACAAGGAAGGAAATTGGAAAATAAAGAGAGGGGACTTGAATGCCATACAAGTGCAATGGATTGGTGAATGGACAATTAACCAAGGAGATTCCGTAAAATTTTACTGGAATTGTGGGAAAAATCGGATTAGGATGGATAAATCAAAAGGAAAGTGCAAAACGAACACAAAGGTATGTCCTATATACGATATAAAATTTGGATCGGACGTTAATTAACCTTGGCTTTACAGCAACAAAAAGAAATTTATTGTTTTTATAGGATGTATCTTTGCCCCCCAATTTTATATAGTACCATGCTCGAGAAATTACCTGCTATCCGCGATAAATACCTGCACCTGGAAGAACAACTGTCCGACCCCGGCATTGTGGCCGATATGGACAAATCCAAAAAGGTGAACAAGGAGTACAAAAAACTTCAGCCTATCATGCAGGCTTTTACCCAATATGAAAGAACGCATCAGGATATTGAAAGTGCACGTGCCCTGTTGAGCACCGAAACCGATCCGGAAATGCGCGAAATGGCCAAAGAGGAAATCGAAAGCCTGCTCCCCGCCCTAGATGCCCTGGAAGAGCAATTGAAAGATATGCTCACGCCCAAAGATCCGGAAGATGAAAAGGACGTGATTTTTGAAATTCGTTCGGGTACCGGTGGCGATGAAGCGGCCTTGTTTGCCGGCGATTTGTACCGGATGTATATGCGCTATTTCCAGGACCAAAAATGGGAAGTGGAAGTGGTGGACGAAACCCCCGGCTCTGCGGGCGGTTATTCCAAAATTATCCTGGAAGTAAGCGGTGACAATGTATATGGCCGACTAAAATTCGAATCGGGCGCACACCGGGTACAACGTATCCCGGAAACCGAGGCAAAAGGCCGGGTACATACTTCAGCCGCCACGGTGGTGGTGATGCCGAAACTGGAAATGGAAGATGTGGACATCCGCAAAGAAGATATTCGGACCGACGTGTTCCGCGCGAGCGGTGCGGGTGGTCAGCACGTAAATAAAACGGAATCAGGGGTGCGTTTTACCCACTTACCCACAGGTGCGGTGGCGGAAAGTACCGAGAGCCGTTCACAACATAAAAACCGCGACATCGCCATGGGCCGCTTGATCCAGGTGATCCGCGATGCACAAATCAATGCCCACAATTCGAGCATCGCCTCCGCGCGGCGCTCGCTCGTAGGCACAGGCGACCGCTCTGAAAAGATCAGAACCTACAACTGGCCACAAAACCGCGTTACCGACCATCGTTTGGAAGGCGATAACAAGAACTTTAACCTCGATAAAGTGGTGGAAGGCGATTTGGAAGGCCTGATTCAGGCGCTGATTATTGCCGATAATGCGGCAAAATTACAGGAAGAGGCGGCATAAAAGCCAAACTCACCTCCGTCCAACCACTGCCAGTTTACCGCTTTGCCCCCTCCCCGCTCGCGCGCGGTTCTACCGCGTGTGTCCATCATTGGGGCTCTGCCCCATCGGGTGGAACCCGAATGATCGGAGCACGGGGTGGAACCCCGCGCTAGCAGAAAAAAAATGCCGGAGCGGTATCCCCACCCCGGCATTTCCATATTACTTCCCCTTAAGGCAACTTCTTGATTTTCACATTCTTATACCAAACCAAATTCCCGTGATCCTGCAAGGAAATACGGCCTTTTTTCGATTTGCCAAAATCGGGCATGTCTTTGAATTTGCTGCCGGCAATCAGTTTGGGCCATTCCGGCGAATTCATATCGTATTCCACCAGTTTGCGGTTGTTGAGCCAGTGCTCTACTTTGCCTTTGTTGTTTACCAAACGCACATGGTTCCATTCGCCGGCCGGTTTTACCGTTTCGTATTTGCAAGGAATCAGGTCGTACAAATCGCCTGCACGGTGTTTGTGAATCCGGGCGTCGGGGTGGCAGGAATTGTCCAAAACCTGCATTTCCGGGCCGGTTTTCCAGACATAATCATATTTGGCCGGGTCTTCCACCACATTGTAAATGATGCCGGAGTTGCCACAGGCGCCTATTTTCCAATCTAATTCCAGTTCATAATTTTCATACGCATCGGCGGTTAAAATATCGCCGCCATCGGGTGCCTGCCAGTCGCCGCTCGGATTGGGAACCGCATGCAGGTGGATGGCGTTTTCGTCAATGATCCAGGATTTTCCGATGGTTGTTTTGCCATAATTATGCCAGCCATTCATTGATTTTCCATCAAACAACAAGGCCCAGCCTGCCGCTTTTTCCGCTTCGGTCAGTTCATTGTCTCCGGTATTGACCATGGTTGGAGCACTGGTTTTTACCCCAAAATCGTTGGCCGGAATGCTGTTCATGGTGTACCAGGCATCGGTGGTCCAAATTTCATGGTTTAAACTGCTGAGGGGCAATTTGCGCAAACCAATATGCTGCACATACCCAGCCTTAATACCCGGAATTTCCAAAAATACTTTTTTGCGGTCGGCGCTTACATTGGCCGACAAAACAGTTAATGTCGTTTCATCCAACTTCGGACCGCCATATTGGTTGGTAGGCTTATAATACCATTGTTTTATTTCAAATTGTGCCGGATTCCAGCCATCGCCTTCGCGCAAAGGTTCGGTAAATTCAATTTCCAAACCATTCGTTTTGGCGCGCACGGCCAGCATTTCAAATGCCGATTGACCATTGTACTGCATCCGTTGCAAACCGTACCACAACTTGCCTTCCTGGCTCCAGTTGCCCGGATTGCCAATGCCCCCAATATACAAAGCGCCATCAGGTCCCCAAACCAAACGATTGGTACCCGCCTCTAAGCCCTGACTGAATTTGAACACACAACCCTGGTAATCGCCGTTTACTTTTTCCATAAATACCCGCTGCAAACCGCCATAACACACGTCGCCGTGAATCAACTGGCCTTTGTACGGACCATCGTTCAAAACAACAGGCTGCGTGGGTGAATTGCCAATTTCATCCTGGGGCAACCAAACCACCGGTTGTTGTACCGGCATTTGGGCCACCACGGCGCTATCCACGGCAAAAGAGCCAAAAAACGCATTCGGTTTTACATGCAAAATTTTAGAAGAAGGCAGCCAGTCGCCCTGGTTATCGGCCACAAAAATTTCGCCATCCGGGCCAATGCCAATGCCGTTGGGCGTACGCAAACCTCGTGCTATAAATTCAATGCTGCCGTCTTTTTTGCTGATGCGCACCACTTTACCCCGGTCGAGGATCTGCGGACGCGCGCTCGCGCCACCCGGCATGATCGCAATGGCCAAAGTCACATAAAAATAATCGTCTTTGTACACAATGCCAAATGCAAATTCATGGAAATTGGCCGAAGCCTTCCAACCCTTGGCAAAACACTGGTATTCATCAATAATATCGTCTTTGTTTTTGTCGACAAGCCGTGTAAGTTCTTGTTTTTGAAGTACATAGATGTCACCATCCACTACTTTAACCCCCAGCGGCTCCGCAAGGCCCTGGGCAATGCGTTTTACCTTAATCTTTTTCGGATCACCGCTTTGCACATTTTCCAACACATACACCGCACCCATGGCATCCCAGGTACACACCACCAAACGGCCATCCGGTAAAAAGTCCATACCCGATACTTTGGGTAAAAACCCGTCCGGACGCGCCTGGGTCAAAGTGTAGGCCGGATGAACTTCCTGCAAGGGGACACCATCGCCGGGAATGGCTGTTACACCACCCGACAAACGCGCCATGCCTTTTTCGGCATCCGTTTTTTTGTGGTAGAAGAAATTTTCTGGAATGACCTCAAAGCCGGGTTTGCCAAAGCGTGCCCATTTCAGCACGATGCCGCGGCCGCCGCCCCCCTGGTAATAATCAATACGCAGCGGATGGTAGCCCGCGCGCAAGGCCAATTCGGCCTCTTTGGGCTGCATGCCATGGTCGCCGTCGTTGTCGATCAGCAACCGACCGTCTAAATAAAGTTGCGAACCATCATCGGACGACAATTGCAACACAATATTATCGTCTTTTTCGAGGTACAGATAGCCTTCACCACGCAGGGCAAACTGATCTTTAAAATCTCCAAAGTCGCCATTTCCGGCATTTACCGATCCGGCTAAGGCGCTTAAAGCGGGTTTTGCGTTAAAATTGATTTCGGCTAATTTGGACGGCATTTTCGGCAATTTGATCAAATTGACCGTAATACCCGGTTGCATATTTTCGGCCTTAATGCCCGGATCGGCATTTAACCATTGGTTGGCCGGAATGGCATTCAAATCTTTCGCACCAGCCGTCGAGCCGCCTTCCCCATCGTCTTCGCCTTTATCCAGGCCCAAAATGTACGATAACATGGTAGCCGCATCGGCCGGTTGCAAATCAGGGTGCGCGCTCATCGCGGCCACGCCCCACACGCCCGAACCACCCTTGATAATCTTGGCGGTCAACATTTCTACGTTCGCAGGTGTGTTTTTGTACCGTTCTGCGATATCAATGTACGCAGGTCCAACTGTTTTTACTTCCGGGTTGTGGCAAGTGCGGCAATCGGATTTTGCCATCAGGCGTTCGCCGGCACTCACCGTGGTGGTCGCTTCGGCCTCCGTTTTGCGGCGTTCATCAAACGGATTTGGTTCCAGCGGCGTTTTTACAAACATGGCGCGCAGGTGGGTTGTCCCGCTGTTGCGCAATTCGAGGGTGCCTTTTACGGCAATGGCCTGAATGCCTTCTGCGCGGTCGTCGGCTTTGGTTTCAGCGGTTGTCCAGGTTCCGTTGGTTTCAATGCTGTTGCTGGCGGCGATACTGCCGATATTGGCTTGCAACACCACCGAAACGCCTTGTGGCACATTTTCGAGGGTATAATTGCGTTCAAACCCATTTTGATGATCTACTTCCAGGAATTCGGGGCGTTCGTTGACCCGAATGCGCTGGCCGTCGTTCAAAACAAGGTCGTACATAATTTCTGCATGTCCGTCTTTGGTATACCGATGGCCTTTGTAATCCGTTTGGGGCGTTTCGGTTTTGCCATTGCGGTTGATCTGCCATGGCTGCCGGTATTGATTTGAAAACCAGGCATTTCCGACGCTCATGGGTTGCGGTCCGTGGCGCATGTTGTACACGGCCCCTTCAAAATCGACGCTACCCGACCACACCTTATACAAAGCGCAAGAATCGGTAGAATAAGCGGCCCACATATCATCGCTGAGGGCGAAGGTGATCATGCGGGGTTGTTCGTCGAGCACCGAGCGGAACACCCAAGGGTCGTTGGGCCGGTCGATGGCAACCGCTTGGGCATTGTTTCGGCTGGCAAACCACCAAAGTCCCAGCAATACCGCCAGGATCAACAGAAAAAGTGTACGTGACTTTAACATGGAAAAATCAAAAAAGGGTGGAAGGATCAATTACAGGTTGAATGCAACCGTTGTTACACAGTGCACATTTATTGCGAAAATAAGATGATATTTGGTAAAGGCAAGGGCAAAGTTAGTTTTTGTGTTGGCAAAAACAAGAACTCAAAATTTACCTTATCTTATTTTTTATCTTATTTTTTAATATCCTTCCAGCCGCTTTTAATTCGGGGTGCTTTTTACACCGGCCTTTTCCAAGCGCTCCTTGGCGGTCTTGGCTTCCTCGTAGGTCGGATTCATTTTATAGGCCTGTTTGTAATCAGCCAAAGCAGCAACTGTATTGCCTTTGAGTTCCGAACTCAATCCCCGATAATAAAACGCATCGACAAACAACACATCTGTTTTGGTGGCCAGGTCAAAATGCGCGTATGCTTTATCCAACGAATCCAGTTCGAGGTAAATCACCCCCATGTCAAAATAGGCATTGGCGTAATCGGGGTTGCGGGTAATGATGTCCCGGTAAATGTTAAAAGCCTGATCAAACTGGCCCTGGCGTTTGTAAAAAGCGGCTTTAAACTCGCGGGCTTCCAGGCTGGTAGAGTCTACCCGCAAGGCATTATCAAAATATTGAATGGCCTGTGGGTTGTTCTTAGTGCTATAAATACGTCCTAAAAAAATCCAGGCATCCACATTATCGGCATTCAATTGCACCGATTTTTTCATGGAGGCGATGGCGTTGAGCGTATCGGCTTTATCGAGGGCTACCCGGCCGCTCATAAAATACGCCTCTGCGTTTTGTGGGTCGCGCAGCAACACCTGGTTGAGGGTTTCGAGTGCATCGCCGTGTTTGCGCACAATGAGTTGAAATTCACTCAGTTTGAGCAGGGTTGAAAGGCGGTTAGGAAACTTTCGAGTAGCCGTTTTTAATACTTCAATGGCCCGTTTGGAGTCGTTCGGGCGGCCATAATCGAGCAAAACATCGGCCATCAGGTGGTAATACGGTGCTTTACTGGAGTCGATTTGGATTGCTTTCCCCACATCCAGCAGGGCTTCGTCGTACCCGTCGAGGCGATAATAGAGCAGTGCACGGCGGTACAACAGGGTATCATTGTTGGGGTTCGATTCCAGCAATTGATTGAGTTGCACCATTTCAGGGTCTTGCTGAACGGCCTGGGCTGCTTCCGACATTTTTTTGGAATCACCGGAACAGGCATAAAACAAACAAAAGGCTGCTAAAATGGCAGAAAAGAACAGGGGGCTGCGGGCAAAAGTTGGAAACACAGGTGTCATTGCGCTAAATGATTCGTTGAATGGTGTGCTTGGGGTGTTTAAAAAGATTTAATCCGCAAAATTAGCCCTTTCAAGTGAGCCGTAGTCGGTAATTTCGCAGCGCTTTTGCAAATACAGAACCATCGGGTGTGTTTTTTGTTAAAAAGTCGTTGATTTTCAATTTATTACCCTGCCTCAGATCGTTTTCACCGGCCTTGGGCATTGTGTGAACGATCTTTTGCCTTGTTACATTATGGAACTATTTTCGCGTGAATTCGGCCAGGGCAACCCGGTTATTATCCTGCACGGTTTGTTTGGTTTTTCCGACAACTGGCAAAGCATCGCCAAAGCATTGGCCGATGAGCGCCTGGTCATTACCCCCGATTTGCGCAACCACGGCCGTTCGCCCCATGCCTCTACCCATACTTATATAGATATGGCGGAAGATCTCCACGATTTTATGCAAAGCCGCTGGATGTTCTCGGCCGACATTGTCGGGCATTCGATGGGTGGAAAAGTGGCCATGCAATTGGCCTTGAACTACCCCGATATGGTCAACCGGCTGGTGGTGGTAGACATAGAGCCCGGTCAGGCCGAAGACAACCATTCGGGCATTTTTGAGGCTTTATTGGCACTCGATTTGAATAAAGTGCAAACGCGCCAGGAAATTGAAGACTTTTTGGCACCCCGCATCCCCGAAAATGGCACCCGACAGTTTTTGTTAAAAAATATCACCCGCACGGAGGCCGGCGGTTTTGCATGGAAAATGAATTTGCCGGTGCTGTGGGCCGCTTTTCAGGATATCCTGAGCCCGGTTACCGGCGACCCATTCACTAAACCCGCGCTTTTTGTGCGGGGCAGCAAATCCGATTATGTCAAAGATGAAGACATTCCGGGAATTCGCCAACTTTTCCCCAATTCGGAAGTCGTGACCATTCAGGATGCCGGACATTGGGTACATGCCGACCAGCCTGCGGCGTTGCTTCAGGTTTTAAAAGACTTTTTAACCGATTAAATGCCTGTAAAAAAAGCCCTAAACACGTTTTTGACCTAAATGCAAGTAAAATTGGTCGGAAAAGCACGCAAACATTCCGTTCTTCGTTTTAGTTTTCCGTCCCAAGGACCCCTATCGTTTTTCAAGTATTTCAACCGTATCATGACCATAAAAAACAGTGCACTGCTATTATTCCTGGTACCCTGCATCGGGTTTGCCCAGCCAGCAGCAAGTCCAACACCCGCTGGAAAGTATTTCGATATCGCCAAAAACCTCGAAATTTTTGCCAACGCCTTCAAAGAAATCAACCACGGATATGTCGACGAACTCGATCCCGGACAAGTAATGCGCCGTGGCATGGATGCGATGCTCGAAGGATTGGACCCCTTTACCAACTATATTTCGGAAACGGATATTGAAGGATATCGCATTCAATCGGATGCCCGATATAACGGCGTGGGCGCTTCGGGTATGAAGATGGGCGAATACATGGTCGTGACCGAAATTTTTGAAAACAGCCCGGCCCATAAAGCCGGTTTGAAAGTAGGCGACGCCATTGTTGCCGTAGACGGTATTACTGCCAAAGGCAAAACCGAACAGGAAGTGCTCGATTTTTTGCGCGGCTTTCCCGGCACCGAAACCATGCTCACCCTGCGTCGGCCGGGGACGAGCAAAGACCTGAACGTGACGCTCAAACGCGAAGAAGTGGAGGTGCCCAATGTGCCCCATTCGGGCATCGTGGCTGAGCATATTGGCTACATCAACCTCACCACCTTCACCCAAAATGCAGGCGGCAATATTGGCGCGGCCCTGCAAAAACTGAAAGATAAAGACAGCGGATTAAAAGGTATCATCCTCGACCTGCGCAACAACGGCGGCGGTTTGTTGAACGAAGCGGTGAACATTATCAACCTGTTTGTGCCCCGCGGCTTGAGCGTTGTAACCACCCACGGCAAAGTAATTGAGTGGGACAATACGTTCAAAACAACCGCAGAACCGCTCGATAAAGACATTCCAGTGGTCATTTTGGTCAATAAAATGAGCGCTTCGGCTAGTGAAGTGGTTTCCGGTTCGTTGCAAGACCTGGATCGGGCGGTCATTATGGGCCAGCGCACGTACGGAAAAGGCCTGGTGCAAAACACCCGCGACATTGGGTACAATGCCAAAGTAAAACTCACCACCGCCAAATATTATATTCCATCCGGGCGCTGTATTCAGTCTTCCCGGTATAAAGACGGGGTTCCGGTCGATATCCCGGAGGCCGAACGTGCACAATTTAAAACCACCAATGGCCGCACCGTATTGGATGGCGGTGGCATCAAACCCGATGTCGTGCTGCCCCATGATTCTGCGACCAGCCTGGTAAAGGCCCTGCTAGACCAGCATTTGTTGTTCGACTACGTGACCCAATGGGCCATCAAGCACACTTCGATTGATTCGATTGAAGTGTTCAACTTTACCGATTGGGACGATTTTACCCAATACCTGAAAAACAGCAGTTTCAGTTACCAATCGGCATCGGAGCGAAAAATAATAGAATTAAAGGGCCTGCTCGCACAAGAAAATTATCCAATAAACGTCGAACTAGATGCCCTCGAAGCCAAGTTGAAAGTGGAAAAGCAAGGGGATTTGCTGAAAAACAAAGCCCGCATCATCCACGAAATCGAACAGGAAATTGTGGGGCGGTACTATTTTCAACGCGGAAAGGTGCGTAAAAACCTGAAAAACGACCCGGAAGTTGAAGCCGCTGTGCAATTGCTCAACGACACGACCCGTTACGAAGGCATTTTAAAGGGTAAATAAGCCCATTTTGTCGAAACCTGTTCAAATTGAATGTTAAGGTGGTGTGAAAACAAACCTTGTTTCGCATTTTACCCTTAATTTTGAAATTCTTTTTATTCATACGACTCATTTTTCACTAGTAAACAATCGTTTTCCCATGAAAAAAGTGATTTTTTTCTTCGCATTTTTCCTCGCGATCGGCATCGCAGGCGCACAAGCACAAGCATGCGCAGGCCAAGCATCCGCAGGTAAGTCTTGCTGCGCATCTAAAGCAACCAGCGCCGCTAAATCAGATCCAAGCATCGAAATGCGCAAAGCCGACGACGGTACCGTCGCTTATGTACGCAAAGAAGCGGACGCACAAGGCAATGTAAAATTTGTAAGTGTTCAGTTCGACGAGCAGTCTAACGCTTTTGTAAATGTTGCACCTAAAACCATTGCTGCTGAAGACAAAGCCGTGATGACTAAAAAAGCATGTGCAGGCGAGAAAAAAGCTTGTGCAGGTGAAAAAGGTGGCAAATCATGCTGCGCTTCAAAAGGCACGGCTACTGCTACTCCATCTGAGCAATAGTTTTTGAGCAAATCATTTGCACAGATTCTTATGCAATGGCCTATAAAAACGGCTGTCTTCGGTGTTTACCGGAGGCAGCCGTTTTCGTTTAGTTCCGTTAACCATCTCTGTGCAACATGTCTACGCGCCGGACTGGAAGTTATCCAGGTCCTCCGTCCAGTCATACGCACGAAAGGAAAGTTGGTAGTGTGTACTTTTTAAGGCTAACCTTGCTTCCAACATACGCCGAATGCCTGTTTGCCCGCCAAAATCGCCGCGGTACCACCATAACAAACGCGAAGTAGCCACCGCATGTTGATCTTCCGATACAATCGTTTCGCTTTCCAAAAAGGATTGGGTGGCCAATTCTAATTGCTGTTCTATTTTATCCGGGGTATAAAAGGCAATCGGCGGACAACTTTTAGCCCCGCAATTGAGGGCAAAGTGGATACGGTAATCTCTTTGGGCAACCATCAATGTCCGCAAAACCCGCCGCGAAAACGGGTTGGGCAAATATCCCAACGCCCATTTTAGCCGGTTTTTACGCAAAATGATGTGCTCTATATCATCCAGGCTCAGCCATAATCCGGCAATTGCGATGGCGCGTTTGGTAAAAATGGCCGGCGCTTCTAATTGCTGTTCCTTGCGCAAAATCAGGAAAAACGCATTGTACAGGTTGATCCAACAGGCGAGTTTATGGGCATCTTCGGGCAAGTCCTGTTTTAGTTCGGCCAGGGGCATACGCGCCAGTTGCTCCAGGGCTTGAGCGGTTGGTTGGTTTAATTTGGCGGATTGGAGGAGTTGTTGGGAGATTTGGTGGGTGCTACCTTCCTTACTTTGAAGTATTTTTATCATTTTCACTTACCTCGTTTGTAATGAATCACACTTGTTTGTCTTGAAATAAATTTTCATTTTACTTCTTAGACAATCTCGTTGGTTTGGCACTTCTTTATCATTTTCATATTTTGGTTCGAAAAAATTCTTGCTTTCAAATTCTACAAGTCCAAAAATTATGTTTGGATGTTTTTTATCAGGCATATTAGATAAGGTAACTTTAGATGTTTTAGTTGGCACCTTTACACAATATTCAAGATTTCCCTCTTTTGTATATGAAAACTGCCTTATCATATGATTACAAATGGAAAGATACACTTTGGGCGTTTTGTCTATTATATTTATTTCAAAACCATACCTACCATTACTTTTAAAAAAACCATAGATAATTACTGTATCACCTTTTTCTCTCCAATAAGAACAAAATGGTCTATATTTATCATTTTCAATGTTATCGTTTTGCAATAAATCGTTTGAATAACGTTCAAGGTACAGAGTATTCATATAATTTAAGTCGCATTCGCTTCCGTACTCGTGAAATGTATCAATTATTTCACTTTCTACTTCTTTTTGAATGTCCTTATCAATGATAATTTTATTGTAATTTTTAGCATTGAAAATACAATTTCCAAATACAAGTACCATAATTAGATATAGAAGTGCCTTTTTCATTGGTTCATTATTTTAATTCCTGTCATATCTGGTTTGCCATAACCCTGATTGCGTGCTCCTCTATTTGTTTCAATCAACAACGATTCTTATGTGGTTAGATTGACGCAACCATTTAAGTAAAAGGGGCGCACCGTTTATTAGGCAATTTTTACTTTGCAAATATATTGAAAAACTTCAATTATCCAAATTGCGTCATCTATATTTGCAGAAAAAATCACACCATGCGCGTAGTCAAAATCGTGGAAGAAGACATCGCCGACAAGATCGACACTTTATACATTTTGAATCTTTTCCGACACATTGAAAACGTTGGAATCACCTTCGTCTGCACAAAAGACGGGCAATCAGAGGACGATTGGGTGGATGAAGACGGCCGGCACATTGTGATTCAATTACCTTATTCCGAGGTTAAACAAATGGCGGATATAAAGCCCCTGATGCTTACGTGTGTAAAAGAACGGTTAGGATTGGTGGCGTAATGCCCATAAAACCCAACAAAAAGCGTCCTGTTTTATTAATCAAAACTCCGCGCCTGCTTGATGTAAATTTTACGGGTATTTTTATCCAATTTAAACTCAATATCCATGGCAAAATCGAAAAACACCTCGTTGATCGCTTTGTATCCATTGGCCGTGTAAAAATGCCTTTTTATCGCATCCAGGTACACTGCAAGTAATTGAATTTCTGCGTCTTGCAGCAGCGGTTGATAGGCATTCAGCGGAGAATGGGCCAAATAATCTACCGCAATTTTATTCATACCGGTTACATGAATTGAATATTTAATTAAAAACTGCTCCGGCATTTCATCTTTTTCGGGCGAAACAACACTGGCCTCGCCTTTTTGGGCATTAATGGTAAAAGCCGGGTAAGACTTGCGGTATAAATCCTTGGTAATCGCTACTCCATTCACTTCTTCGGTTCCAAAGGCCCGGTGTACCAAAACCCCCATCGCAAGGTTTTTTTGATCAATTTTAGCATTTACCCGTTCCTCAAAAGCCCTGGGCGACCATAAACTGGCCCAAACCTTTTTGATGGCCTTTTCAACCGATTTTTCCGGATTTACCAGACTGCCTGTTTTGGAGGTGTACAATCCGGCACCCGAAAACCCGGGAATATCCTCTGCATTGGTGGAAGAACGGAACCTGAATTCGGTATAGGCGGGGTAAGACTTTAGTTTTTGAACGACCGTTTGCAAAAAAACAGGATCCAGTGGTTTGGCCAGGATACTGTCTTGAAGGGCTTTTAAATGGGTGAATAATAAAGTCCTGTTTTGGGAAATACTATCCGATTGTAAGATCAAATCAATTTGTGGCTGCAGGGCATGCCGGTCGATATGGGCCTTGTAATAATAAAACGGAATGGCAAACGCGGCTTCCGGAATTGGAATTTTAGTGCCATTAGGCAGCATAATCTTTTCCAATTCACCAAAGTTGGCCGCTTTCCCGCCCACTATATCAACGTCGAACATGTTAATCCGCTTTATATCCAGCAACCCCTTTTTCTTGGTATTACAACGCAGTATTTGGCCGGGTTCTCCATTTTTTTGCAGCCAATAAGCATTTGCTTCTTCGAGACTTGCCTCTTTCAGGTAAAAACTATCCTGTTTGACCTCAAAACAAACCAGTTTTCCTACAAATTTTTGAAGATTGGGATCGTTCCAGGCGCGTTTATCGGCACAATTGGGCGTTTTTCTGTTTTGCGATAAAACGTTGATATGCGAAAGCGGCGTTTGAAATTCGGTGGTTAAAACACCCTGACAAAAAGGCAAATCGTTGGGCAAAAAATCGGTAAAAATGATGTCTTTGGTGGTGAAATTGTGGTGCTCGAAATCGGATTTTCCCACTTTTTGAAAATAGCCATACGACTTGGCGCAAACCATCGGCTGGTAGCGCAAATCCCCAAATATTCGATCTACCGAAATAATACGGGCCGGGTCAATTCCAGCCAGCCTTTCCTGGATACTACCATTCGAAAGGATATATAATTTATCCTTAAAATAAGCATATTGCGCTACCTCGCCCAGTAAAAGTTTGATTTGCGCAGCCGAAATCTGATCATCTACAAAAAATTCGAGGGTATAAATATCCGAAGCATGATAATAATTCAGGTTGGCAAGCAAGTAATTCCTTCCTGGTAACGCGCTGTATTCCAGCGTATTGAACGTGCCTAGCCCCCTGGAATACCCTAAATAATCGGCGCAAAAATTATAATGATAGGGGTATTTGCGCGAATTCATAAAAAACAACTTTTGCCGATTTAAATCATACACTACCTTGATGGCATCTACTTCCGAGAATTTATTCGACAGGGGCAAACCTTTTAATACATCAAAATCCGACTGGTTCGTCAGCATACTCAAATAATCTTCTTCGCCTCGGACAGCGGTCGGAAGATTTTGTTTTTGGGGTGGTTGCCAACATGCACCCAAAAAGCAAAGGGATAAATAAAGGAGGAGGTAGGGAAATGGCTTTTGCATCAATTGGAGATTTATATCTGTTCCTAATTCCATATAACTTAAAATGGCTGTCTCGGGTTAAACATACCCAAGACAGCCATCTACTGAATAAACTATTTCAATTCAAAACCGGCACTTTTCACATCCCGCGCATTGCCCCCCACAAAAACGGTGAACTTGCCCGGATCTGCCTTGCGTTTGCTATTTTGATTCCAGTAAGACAAATCAGCGGCCGTTAATTTGAACGTTACGGTTTTAGTTGCGCCTGCAGCCAGGTTTACCTTCTCAAAACCCTTCAGTTCCTGCACCGGACGTGCAATATCAGCGGCCACATCGTTGAGGTACAATTGTACCACTTCATCGCCCGCTACACCACCCGTGTTGGTCACATCCACCGATACCTCGAGGGTTTCGGTCAGGCTGATTTGCGATTTGCTCAAGCGAATATCCGAATAAGCAAATTTGGTATAACTCAAGCCAAATCCAAACGGATAGGCAGGGGTGCTCGGCAAATCCAGGTAGCCGCTGGTCCACATGGTACCAAAGTTTTCCTGGGGCCGACCCGTTTTCAAATGGTTGTAGTACAAAGGAATTTGGCCCGTGCTGCGCGGAAAAGTAACCGGCAGTTTGCCACCTGGGTTCACCTTGCCCGTCAGTACGTCCGAAAGTGCATTGCCTGCCTCAAAACCAGGCTGCCATGCCACCAGGATCGCAGGCACATTGTCGTTGGCCCATTGGAAGGTCATCGGACGGCTGTTAAACAGTACCATCACGGTCGGTTTATTGTTCCGGCTGGTTACGCGCAAAATCTGCTCCTGGTTATCGCGCAGGTTTAAATCACTCACACAACGGCTTTCTCCGCAATTGAGTCCCTCTTCCCCCACACAGGCAATCACCAAATCGGCCTCGCGTGCTGCCTGAATGGCCACACTTAGGTCCTTTTCGGTGCAGGTGGCATCGAGGCAGATTTCTTGTACCGACACCGAAAAGCCCAAGGCTTCCAACTGTGGTTTGAGCGCCATCGCAGGGGTCACCACTTTGGTCGAATCGTAGTAGCGCATGCCCAGCCCCAGGGTCCAGAAACTCATATAGTCTTTATTGGTATGGCTATCCGCATATGGACCAATAATCAAAATGCGTTTGAAGGGGCTTTTTTCGGTTAAGGGCAAAATGCCGCCTTCATTTTTGAGCAATACCATACTTTTTGCTGCGGCCTCCCGCGAAAACTGCCGGTATTCAGGCTTTTCCAAGGTTTCGGCCCGACGTTTTGGGTCCAGGCGCACAAAAGGATTGTCAAATAAGCCCAACTGAAATTTAAAACGTAATACCCGGCGAACAGCTTCATCAATTTGAGCCTTGGTCACCCGTCCTTTGTCTAACGCATTTTTTAACCCTTTTTGAAAGGTGGAGCCCGCCATATCCATATCGCTGCCCGCATTCAGGCATTTTGCTGCGGCATCGGTTTCGTCGGCTGCAGCGCCGTGTACGATGGTTTCGCCGAAAGAATTCCAGTCGCTTACCACCATACCGCTCCAGCCCCATTCGCCGCGCAAAATGTCGGAAACCAGGTAATTATTCATACTGGCCGGCACGCCATTTAAGGTATTGAATGCGTTCATAAAGGTGGCGCTGCCCGCTTTAGCCGCCGCTTCAAATGGCGGCAACACCATTTCGCGCAGGCGTTGATCGCTCATATCGACCGTGTTATAATCGCGGCCACCTTCCGTAAAGCCATATCCGGCATAGTGTTTTACACAAGCCGCCACGGCAGTTGGACTGCTCAGGTCCGAGCCTTGAAAGCCTTTTACCCGGGCTGCGGCCACTTTACTGCCCAAATAAGGGTCTTCACCAGCGCCTTCCATCACGCGGCCCCAACGTGGGTCGCGCGAAACATCCACCATGGGCGCAAAAGCCCAGTCTTGTCCGTCGGCTGCTGCTTCTGTTGCAGCAATCCGTTCAATTTGCTCAATCATACCCAAGTCCCAACTGGCAGCCTGCGCCAACGGAATCGGGAAAATCGTTTTGTAGCCATGAATAACATCAAACCCAAACACCAGCGGAATGCCCAAGCGGGTTTCCTTCACGGCCACCCGTTGCATGATGATTTTATTTTCAAAATTGGTGTTGCTAAGCACACTCCCCACCTGTCCACTGCGGATTTGGCTCATTAAATCGTCTTTCGCAACGGCAGTACCCGTACTAATATCGCCTGCCCGCTGCTGTAATTGCCCGATTTTTTCGTCAAGGGTCATTTTGGCAAGCAGTTCGTTTACCTTTCGGTCAATATCTTTTACCGAAGTTTGTTGTGCGGCCGCCTGCACACACGCGAGGCAGGTTAGGGCGAACAAAAGAAATCCTGTTTTTTTCATAATTCCATTCATTATTTTAAGCAAATGTAAACTACTAATGCTAATCTGAAAGCAGATTATCGGTAGGAATATTGGCTTATTGTAAAAAATACAATAAATCCTGCGTTCAATCTGGTTTTTTACCCACAAATCGGCTGTTTGTGTCGATTGGGCAATCAATTTTTTAGGCTTTTTGTCCCAAATCCCGTACTTTTACCTAAGATAAGGAGCAACTATCCGCTTCTTCACGGATATGGACAACGCAGCATTACAACAGACTACCCAACTAATTAAAGGCGATTTTGAACTGAGCAGCGCGCCGGAATCGGAAGCCGCCTTGTTGGACATGTTGGCAGAGCGCATCGATCAGATGTTGGCAACCCAACCCGAATACCTCATGAGTATGTTGTACCGCATGGATGTGCTGGAGCATAAAATTAACCGGGTGATGCATCCCGCTGCGCCCGAACCCGCACCAATGGGCCTTGCGCGCTTGGTCCTGGAGCGGCAGTTGCAACGGGTAGAAACCAAGCGCAACATCAAACCCGCGCCCCTGGATGATTGGGAAGAATGGACGCTTTAACGACATTTGTCCAAACGTCATTTGTCCAAACAGGTATTTTACGCCTGTGTGGCAAATTAAATTCGGTCAAAATAAGCAAATTGGATTTATGCAAAACCGAGTTGGCAAAAACTTTGTTTACTTTTGCACCAAAATTATCCTAACCAATATTTCGGCAAAATATGCAATCGAACGGCATTGATTCGTTAATTAAACCCCGTACTGCACGGGAGGACCGCTACCAGCACCACGACTATTACCTGGTAGACGGGCTGCTTTCTCCCGAACACCTGCTCGCCCGCGATGCGGTGCGCGATTGGGTAAAAGCGGAAGTGAGCCCCATCATTGAGGCTTATGCCGACAAAGCAGAATGCCCCACGCATTTGTTCAAAGGTTTGGCCGAAATCGGCGCTTTTGGACCGTCTTTACCAGCAGAATACGGCTGCGGCGGCATGGACGAAATCGCGTATGGCGTAATCATGCAAGAACTGGAACGCGGCGACTCGGGCATCCGCTCGATGGCTTCGGTGCAAGGTTCGCTGGTGATGTACCCCATTTACAAATTCGGCTCGGAAGAACAAAAACGCAAATACCTGCCCAAATTGGCAAAAGGCGAACTGATTGGCTGCTTCGGTCTGACCGAACCCGACCACGGCTCTAACCCCAGCGGCATGGTAACCAATGTAAAAGACGATGGCGACCATTACATCCTGAATGGCGCTAAAATGTGGATTACCAACAGCCCGCTGGCAGATATCGCGGTGGTTTGGGCCAAACGCGAAGATGGTAAAGTAATCGGTTTAATTGTTGAAAAAGGCATGCCTGGCTTCTCGGCACCCGAAATTCACGGTAAATGGTCGCTCCGCGCCAGCATCACCGGCGAATTGGTGTTTGAAGATGTACGTGTTCCTAAATCCAATGTGCTACCCGGTGTAGTGGGCATGCGCGGACCGCTTACCTGCCTCACCAAAGCGCGTTACGGTATTGCCTGGGGCGCCATTGGTGCGGCCCTGGATTGTTATGACGCAGCCTTGCGTTATTCCAAGGAGCGTATTCAATTCGGCAAACCGATCGGTGCTTTCCAATTAACGCAGAAGAAATTGGCCGAAATGATTACCGAAATCACCAAGGCACAATTGCTCGCCTGGCGCTTGGGTACCCTGGCCAATGAAGGCAAAATGACCTCGGCACAGGTATCTATGGCCAAACGTAACAACGTACACATGGCGTTGGAGATCGCACGCGAATCCCGCCAGATACACGGTGGCATGGGCATTACCAACGAATACCCTTGCATGCGCCACATGATGAACCTGGAAACGGTGTTGACCTACGAAGGCACCCACGATATACACTTGCTCATTACCGGCCATGATATTACCGGACTGGAAGCATTTGGATAAGATAACGCAATAAGTCTAATGTGAATTTAAACGGCTTGCAAGCAGAAGGGGGCTTGCGAGCCGTTTATCGGTACAAGGCTAAAACAAATGTCATTACGGCGCTGTTTCGTGTTAAAATCTGCGGTTTTATCTAAAACGGGACATGATTTGCGCGTTTTTGACGTTTAAGTATAAATTTTTGCACTGAGAAAACTTTTAAGGGCTATTAGAACTAGATCCATGCGCTTCCGAGGCATAGATTTTGTGTGGTGGCCTTTCACAATCCTGATCAAAACAATTACCGTACTATGTCTGCTGAATGTATGTTTAAGTGGGTCCTAATCATCCTGTGCGTACCCGTATTTGGGTTCGGACAAACGAAAGAAGCGCCCATTTTGTTCAATAACCCTTCGTTTGAAGGATTTCCCAAAGCGGGTCAAACACCGGCAGGCTGGTATGATTGTGGCCCTCCCGGCGAAAGTGCTCCGGATATTCAGCCCGGCAGCTTTGATGTTACACGGCCAGCGAGCAACGGCAATTCATACCTCGGTTTGGTGGTGCGGGAAACCGATACCTGGGAATCGGTCGCACAACGCATCAGTCGGCCCCTGGAAATAAATCAATGCTATGAATTTAGCATGGATTTGTGCCGATCCGAAATTTACGTTAGCCCGCTGGCTAAAAGCGCAACCCCTGGTCCTAGAAACTTTGTTGCCCCTTGTAAAATTCGCATCTGGGGCGGCATGGGCTATTGCGACAAAGCGGAGTTGTTGTACGAAAGTTCCCTCATTACCCATACCCGCTGGATATCCTATAATGCACGTGTTAGTCCTAAAAAGGGCAGTTATACGTTCATCTTGATTGAGGCGTATTATAAAACGCCGATTTTGTTTCCTGAAAACGGCAATATCCTGCTGGACAACTTGTCCCCAATTAAAAAAGTGGTTTGCGGACCGGATAAAATGCCCGATCCTAAACCAAAGTTGGCGGTAAAAGGGCCAGCCACCGCCAAGCCAACCACTGCCAAGCCTACCACCGCAACGCCAAAGCCGGAAACCGGTGTCAAAAAACCTGTTGCACAATCTACCACAAATGAAAAGATTGAGCGCAGCAACATGAAAAAAGGCAAGGTGTTCCGGCTCGAAAAGGTATATTTTGATGCCAATAAATACGAGGTAAAACCCGAAAGCGAAACCGAATTGACCGCCTTGTTCAAGTTCCTGAACGATAATCCGGATGTCATGGTAGAAGTGGGCGGCCACACCAACAATAAAATGTGGCCCAATGAAGAATTTGCCAACGAACTTTCTACCAACCGCGCCAAAGCGGTAGCCGATTGGCTGATTGAAAAAGGCATCGCCACCGAACGGGTACAATATAAAGGCTATGGCTGGAAATACCCGATCGAACCGAACTCGACAGAAGCCGGGAAAAAGAAAAACCAGCGGGTGGAAGTGAAGATTTTGACGATCAACGGGTAAGGAGGGTGGATTTCTCCGAAAAAGGGGATATACCACGGATTACGCGGATTTGCACAGATTGTTATTAGCGCGGTGCATTGGAAAGAAAAGCGACAAAGACATTTGATGTTTTTGTCGCTTTTTCATTTCCTAGGTGTTAAAAACAGGTCCGCAGGACCGAAACCGCTCGCGCCAGGTTCTACCTGGTGCGGCCCATCGGTCGGGTTCATACCCGACGTACGGGCGGGTCGCGCATCGTAGGGGCGGGTCGCGACCCGCCCCTACCGCAAACGCAACCGACGCGCCCGCAAATTCCCCGATACAATCCCGAACAACACAATCGAAACGGAACTAACTGGCATCAAAATCGCGGCAATTAAAGGCGAAAGATGCCCCGTCACAGCATAACTCAACCCAAACAGGTTGTACGCCAGCGCGATCACATACGACTGTTTCACAATGCGCACGCCCGACTCTGCCAAACGCACAAACTGCGGGATTTTATCAAATTCATCGGCATGCACAATACCATCGCAGGCCGGGGTGAAGTTGTTGGTATCTTCTGCCAACACGATGCCCACATTGCTTTGTTGCAACGCGCCTGCGTCGTTCAGGCCATCGCCGATCATAAGTACTTCCTGGCCGTTGTCTTGTAAGTTTTTTACAAAATTCAATTTATCTTGCGGTGTGCGATTGAATTGCATGTGCGCAGGATTCGGGAAATACGGGGCTAATTGTACCGCCTCCTGGTTTTGGTCGCCCGAAAGCAGCCAAACCGAGCGTTTTTTCCGGAAAAATGCTAATACCTGGCTCAATCCGGCGCGGTACCGGCTTTTTACCTCAAAATAACCTTTCACCACCCCGTCCACCGCGTAATACACACCCTGGCCGCCGCCATATTGACCTACAAATTCGGCAGAACCAATTTTAATTTGTAGCCCCTGAAGCATCCCCTGAATACCCAGACCGGGCAATTCCTCAAATTGCTCGGGAGGAAGGGTTGGCAACGCTGGCAGAGAAGCGTACAAGCGCCGACTCAATGGATGCGCCGAGTGTTTGGTCAAACTCTTAATGGCGGCCTGATCCGAGAAACTCAAAGCCGCCCCTTTAAACTGATAAGATTGCTGCGCCACCTGGGTAATAGTGCCCGTTTTGTCAAAAATAACGGCCTGGGTGGAGGCGAGAGCTTCAATGACCGCGCTGTTTTTGACGTAAAACTGGTTGCGGCCCAGGATGCGCAAAATATTGCCCATCGTAAAGGAAATGGAAAAAATGATGGTGCAGGGGCAAGCCACAATCATCACCGCAGTAAAAGCATTGATGGCAGTGGCCATGCTGGTGGGCGCCCAGTATAAAAATCCGCCCAGGCCGGAAGCCAGGATAAGGATGGAAAAAATTTGTCCGGCGCGATCGGCAAGGCGGCTGATTTTGCCTTTTTCAACCTGTTTAAAGGCCTGGTCATTCCAAAGGCGCGTCAGGTAACTCTGGGCGACCCGTTTGGTGAGGGAAATTTCGATGCTTTCTGCCGTTTGTTTGCCACCCGCAAAAATGCGTTCGCCCGCGTGTACGAGTACCGGGTCCGATTCGCCGGTCACAAAACTGTAGTCAATTTTAGCAGAACCTTTAATCAGCAACCCATCGGCCGGGATGATTTCCTGGCTGCGCACCACAATAATATCACCAGGCACCAGGCGGTTGACGGGGGTAGAAGTTTCCTCGGTGCCGTTTTTCAGCATGGCCGCTACGGGGAAGTAGGACTTATAATCGCGTTCAAAAGAAAGCGTATTCCAGGTTTTTTGCTGAAACCATTTCCCGATGAGCAGCAAAAAGATCAATCCGCCAAAGGAATCGAGGTAGCCTGCGCCGGTTTGGGACAGAATTTCATAGGCACTGCGGAAATACAGGGATAAAATGGCCAAAGAAAGCGGAATATCCACATTCAAATTGCCATTGCGCAGGCCATTCCAAGCAGACACCAAATAATCGCGCGCACTATACACCAGCACGGGTGTAGCGATAAGCAGGCTTAAATAACCAAAAACACGGGCAAACCAGGCATCTTCTACCCGATCCATGCCCAAATATTCCGGGAAACTGAACAACATGATGTTTCCCACTGCAAAACCCGCGATGGCAATTTGGCTGGCCAATTTTTTTGAAAGCGCTTTGGGGCGGGCTTGGTCTACATCGGCTAAGTTAATATCCGGCGCATACCCGATGGATGCCAACAGGGCCGCGATTTTGCGCAAGGATGTCACGGCAGGATCGAACTGGATGAGCGCTGTTTTTTTCAGGAAATTGACGCGGGTATTAAACACCCCTTCATCGAGTTTGTACAGGTGTTCGAGCAGCCAAAGACAGGAAATGCAGTGCATTTGGGGCAGGTAAAAGGTGACCTGCGCGGTATGTCCATCGTTGTATTCGAGGAGTTTTTCTTGAACTTCGGCATCATCGAGATAGGCAAATGCGCGGGCATCGCGGCGGTTTTTCAGGCTCTGGCCCGGTTTTTCATCTAAGATGTAGTATTGGCATAAATTATTGGTATTCAGTATTTCATACACCATTTTACAGCCTTCGCAACAAAAGAATTTGTCGTCGGTGTACAAGCGTTCATCCGGACAGAGTTCCTGGCAGTGAAAACAAGTTTGCTGGGTAAGCGGCGGATTGGGGGCGTGTACTTGTGTAAATGTGGCCATAATACCTGAATATTTCAGGCAAAACTATCACAGCGGGCTATGCCAATCTGTGACGGGCGTCATGGGTGCCGCTGATTATGGTCAAACACCCTGTTTATTGTACAGATTGGGCTTTTAGGTCTTCCGCGACCGCGCCCAATTCTTTCAGGCCGTTTTTATAATAATCCGTTAAAATACCTTGTACGCCAAAGCCGAGGAGCAGGCCGCGTACCCAAAAGGGTTCGTCTTTTACCAGCAATTCCCAATTTACCGTGGTTTGGGTGCTGTCGCCCGAAAAATGCCATTCATTGTTGGCTTGAACGGTTTGTGTTTCTGAAAAATGTACCTCCGTTTTAATATAGGCGTTGGGGCGCAGGTCAATTATTTCCTGATGCCCATTGCCTTCCCGACGGCTGGTCCAATACACCTGGTGTCCAACCACGCCCGGCGTGCCTTGGGGCACATAGGTCATGGTAGAATCGTTGTGTTTCCAGGGGCTCCAGTCCGACCATTTTCCAAAATCGGCCACCAACGGAAAAACGGTTGTTACCGGCGCTTTAATCGTTTGGGTTGCTGTTATGTGCATTTGAGCCGGGCCCAAAAAGCACAACAGGAGGTACAGCATCGACAGGCCGATGAAAATGTAGAGGGTAATGCGGATCGTTTTCATAAAGTTTTCAGGCTGATGGGCACTTGGGGCCAATTAATTAAGGTTCCAAATGCCCACCAGGCTGTATTTTACAAGTGAATTGGGCGATTGGCGGTTGCTGCCAATGCCGCTTCCTTAAAGGCTTCGGTGTAGGTAGGATGTGCATGCGACATCCGTGCGGCATCTTCGGCAGAAGCGCGGAATTCCATCAAAGCGACGCCTTCTGCAATCATATCGGCAGCGCGGGCACCTACGATGTGCACGCCCAGGATTTCGTCGGTTTCCTTGTGGGCCAATACTTTCACCATGCCTTCGAGGTCCATGCTCGCGCGGGCGCGTCCGAGGGCGCGGAACGGGAATTTGCCTGGTTTATAAGGAATGCCCATTTCTTTCAATTGCTCTTCAGTATAACCCACCGCTGCTACTTCTGGCCAGGTGTACACCACGCCCGGAATCAGGTTGTAGTGGATATGCGGTTTTTGGCCGGCTATCACTTCTGCAACAAAAACGCCTTCTTCTTCGGCTTTATGCGCCAACATCGCGCCTTTAATAACGTCGCCGATGGCATAAATGCCTGGAACATTTGTTTCGAGGTGCTCATTTACTGCAATACGGCCTTTTTCATCCAAAGAGATGCCCACTTTATCCAGGCCCAAATTGTCGGTATAAGGCTTACGGCCCATGGCAATCAGGCAATAATCTACGTCCCAGTTGAGGGTTTTGGAAGCATCGTCGCGGCTTTGGGCCACTACTTTCACCTTTGTTTTGGAAGGGGTCACCTCGGTCACCGCGTGGCGCAGGTGAAACTGCATGCCAATTGCTTTCAGAGATTTCATCAATTCGCGGCTGCAATCGCTGTCCATACCGGCAATGATGCGGTCCATATATTCCACCACGTGCACTTCGGTACCCAGGCGCGCGTACACGCTACCCAGTTCGAGGCCGATTACGCCACCTCCGATGATGAGCATGCTACCCGGCACTTTTTCGATGTTGAGCGCTTCAGTGCTGGTGATGACGCGTTTTTTATCGTAGTTAAAATTGGCGGGGACAATGGGTTTAGAGCCCGTCGCAATAATGGTGCGCTCGGTTTCTACCGTCGTTGTGCCGCCTTCTTTGGTTTGTACCTGGATGGTGTTTTTATCGATAAAACTGCCATGCCCGTGGTACACGTCAATTTTATTCTTTTTCATCAAAAAATCGACGCCCTTGTTGTTTTCCAGCACCACTTCGTTTTTCCGCTTGATCATTTGCGGCATATTCACCTTCAGGTCTTTCAAATCGATGCCGTGCACCGTGAATTTGTCGTGGGCATTGTGGTAATGTTCCGACGAATCGAGCAGTGCCTTGGAAGGGATGCATCCTACATTAAGGCAGGTGCCACCGAGCACATTATAGCGTTCGATGATGGCGGTTTTAAAGCCCAATTGGGCGCAACGAATGGCGGCTACGTATCCTCCTGGTCCGGAGCCAATGACGGTAACGTCGTATTTCATGATGATTTAGAATTGATATGCTATTGCAGTTTTGTGCTGCCGTAAAGGTCTAAAAAAGAACAAAAGCATCACGCATTAGTTGAGACTTGTTGTTAATCTTCTTTTTTTGGTCCCCGACTTTTCGATTTCCAACGATCCCGGCCTCGGCCGCCGGTGCGTGGTGGCGCATTGCCATCCCCCGTTTTAGGCGGTTGGTCCGTTTTCGGATTTTGATCGGCCCGGGGCGGCTGTTCGGCCCTTGGTTTTTGCTCGGGACGAGGCGGCTGTTCGGGTCTTGGTCTTTGTTCAGGACGCGGAGTTTGCTCCGATCGTGGTTTTTGTTCCGGACGTGGCGGGCGTTCAGGACGTTCAGGCCGCGGCGGACGTGGTTGCTGCGGTTGTTGCGGACGTGGTTCGCCTTTTTCAGCACCTGCCTCGTTTTTTTGCTGGGGCCGGGGTTGTTCTGGCCGGCGATTTCCGGGTTGGTTGGGTCTATTTCCGGGTTTTGGGCCGTCATTTTGCGGGCGTGGGCCTTCGGGGCGGCCTTCAGGGCGGCCTTGTGGGCGTTGCTGGCCGCTGCGTTGGTCGCGGCGCTGATCAGGCCTTCCGGGCGGGCGTTTGTCGGGTACTGCTTTTGCACTTTCTTCTTTGGCCACTTTTTCAACGGCAGCTGCGGCAGATTGCGAGCGATCGCGGGTTTTGCTTTTCTTTTTCTTCTTTTTCTTGCGTTTTTCGAGCGGCAATTCCAGCACGTCGTTTACGCTGTCGTAATCTGGTTCTTCTTCTTCTGGTTCCTCGTCTTTTGGTGGTGTTTTGGATAAAATATCTTCCAGGCTTACGGGTAATTCGCCTTTTTTAATCAAATCGAGGGCATCCCACACCTGATCTACGTGCAGCGGGAAGAATTTGCCCCGGTTTTCGGCATAGGTATAAAACATGAGGCGTTTGAACACATCCGTTTTTACCAAAATGGCCATCCCGGCGGAGGTTTTCATCCGTTCGGCGCGGTCCGGGAAATCTTCCAGCGCGTCGATGTAAGTATCAAGTTCGTAGTTGAGGCAGCATTTGAGGCGGCCACACATACCCGACAATTTGGTTTGGTTGATGGCCAGGTTTTGGAAGCGGGCAGCCGCAGTATTGACACTTTTGAATTCGGTCAGCCAGGTAGAGCAGCACAATTCGCGGCCGCAGTTGCCCAATCCGCCAATGCGGGCCGATTCCTGGCGGGCACCAATTTGCCGCATTTCAATTTTCACCTTGAATTCGCGGGCGTATTCGCGGATGAGTTCGCGGAAATCGACGCGACCATCGGCGGTGTAGTAAAATGTGCATTTACGGCCATCGCCCTGAAACTCCACATCACCGACCTTCATATCGAGGTCGAGTGCGCGTGAAATTGCGCGGGCCTGTACCATCACGGCTTTTTCCTGGTTGCGCACTTCCACGAGGCGTTCGAGGTCGCGTTCGTGGGCTTTGCGCACCACCGTTTGCAGGCGGGCATCGGGGCGTACGCGTTTGCGTTTCATTTGCAGGCGCACCAATTCACCGGAAAGCGAAATTTTACCCACATCATAGCCGCCGGTGGCCGATTCGACAATCACCCAATCGCCCGTAGTAGCGCGGGTGAAGGGCGGGTTTTTGAAAAATTCCTTGCGGGAGCCATTTTTGAAGCTGACTTCCACGTTTTCATAGGGATTCGGGTCGCGGATACCGAGTGCGGTAATCCAATCGTATGTATTATGCCGGTTACAGCCACCTGAGGCGCAACCGCCGTTGCTTTTACAGCCACTTACGGCGCCAGGTGTTGAATCTTTACCGGTTGAACAAGAACAACCTACACAAGCCATATATTTAGGTTTGTCGTTTTATAAATATGAATAGAATGCGTGCTCACGCGCTTTTCATGATCTGGTGCAATTGAATAGAGGTATCCAAAAACAGAATTTTCGGATTGGCATTGCGCTCTATGTAGTACACATTGTCGTTAAAAAGGGCGGTCACGCGGATGATTTTCTCAAAATTGAGCACTTTCGACATGTTTTGTGCGGTAATTAACTCCTGGGGGCGCAGGCGCAAGGTATCCGCGCCAGTGAGTCCAAAAGCCATGAGTTCGCGCAAAAAATGCAGTCCATACTGTAAAAACTGTTTCTGGTTTTCGCGGCCGAGTTTGGCAAAATTGTCGGTCCATTTTACAAGTTCCGGACCATTTCCTTTCCAGCATTTGCGCAGCCAGTCGAGTAAGAGGGTCGCATCGTCATTATCGGGGTTTTCGGCAATGGTGCGGGCCAGGTGGTAATCGCCCCCTGCCAAAAATGCGATTTGCCGGGCACGTTCGGGTGCCGTGTCTAGGTGTGCTACTAAAGCATTGGCCACCTCATCGTCCGAAAGCGTATCGGTTTTGATGAGTTGGCAACGGGAAAGGATGGTATTGAGTATTTGGTCCTGATTTTCGGCGACCAACAGGAAAATCGTTTGCTCCGGCGGTTCTTCGATGAGTTTCAGGAGTCGGTTGCCTTCTTTGCCCAGGTATTCGGGCAGCCACATCAACAGGATTTTATACCGGCCCTCGAAGGCTTTGAGGCTCAATTTTTTCAGAATGGCGTTGCATTCGTCTTTATTGATATTGCCCTGTTTGTTTTCCGCACCGAGGCGTTGCAACCAGGTATTGGCATCAAAATAGGGGCTTTCCTTCAGCGCGGCGCGCCATTGTTTCAAAAAATCGGTGCTCACGGCATTGGCGCCGATGCTGGGAAACGAAAAATGGATATCCGGATGGGTAAAATGGGCGGCTTTCCGACAGGCATTGCACACGCCGCAGGAATCGAATTCGCCCGGTTGTTCGCATTGTAAAAGTTGGGAAAAAGCCGTTGCCAAAGCCAAACTACCGCCACCGGTTGCGCCCAAAAACAACAATGCATGCGGAACCCGCTCGCTGTGTCGCAGCTGCAAAAGAAAACCCTTGGTGCGGGTTTGACCAATGACGTCGGATAGGTACATACCTCCGTTTTTTAAAATATTTAAAAACGGCTGGCAGAAAGATCTTTAAACAGGATACGGGTACAAGCTGGATACACTGAAAGGGTATCAAGAGCAGGATGTATTTTTATGATCAAATAGCCGAAGCGGTAAAATTGGATCCGATTCGCTAGACTCAGGTTTGTTTTAAGCTCCAAACCTATCAGTTTGGTAACGACATGGAGTCGATTGGCTTATTTTATTCCTGGAGTTGTACCTATTTTCCATATCATTGCCCGAAGGCAAAAAGTAAAAATCAATCCTTGCATCCACTCATAACGTTCCGTTCCGTTCTCCCACTTGCCTGCAACTTCGCCGTTAGATGATTCAATACGGCCAAAGGTACATAAATTGTTTAAATAGAAGTTGGTATAAATTCACACGTACGCATGGGATAACACATATTCATATTACAAACTATTCGGCAAAATCATGCAAATCAGCATTTCGCGCTTGATACCGAGTAAATTTATCCAAAAGATGTTTCGAATCTGGATACCGAAGTCGTTTAATTCGTCTCACTCCAATGCCGATAGACGAACTCGTCAATTTTATCAGGACATCTAATCTATTTGGAAATGAAAATACCGGTAGCAAATTTCTTTGCATTATTTGGGTGAAGTCTTTAGTAACTACATTTCGACGAATCCATCTACCTATAACACGGCTATCTGCCTTTTGTACTACTGTTTGATATTTTACATTTTGATGTATTATGTGTCCAAACTTACTAATAATAATATTGTGTCTATTTTGCAAAGATAAACCAAATTCATTTTCGGGGAGAGATATATTATCAACTGAAATCATTGCTTCCCCTTCTGAATTGAAAACCGTTAAATCAAGAAAATCTATATCTACATATAATGGGTCTTTAAAATAAACTTTCCCAATACTATCAGAAACCTCATTATAATATCTTAAAATGTATAAATTTGGCTGTTCGGCCTCTTTTAATGTATTTTTCTTTTGCTTTTCCGTCATGATTGTTAAATCAATTATTTCAATTCGCAAAAGCAACCCAATACTAGCGTTTCTTTTTCCATCAGACCGAATCATTAAATCACATTCTTGTGCAACTAGAACATAGTTTTTCTCTTCCTCACCGAAATATTCAATTTTAAAAATATCTCCATTTTCAAGAGGATAATTCAATCCGTTTATTATTTGCTCTGAAAGATATAGTTCTTTATTTCGGATTTTTAATTTTTCAATATATGGCTCAGCGTTTGGCTTAGGAAGTTCAATTAAACTAATAGACTTTGCTATTTCGATATTTTTATTCATTCTATTAACATACTTACTTGTAATCATGTTTTGATGAATAAAATCCTCTTGAAATATTTTTATGATTCGTTGAAGGGTAAACGGCTCCCAAATACCTTCCTTAGATGAGGATTTTAAAATTACATCATCAAAATTATATGGATCAAGATTTTCAATTTCTTCTCGTGTTTCTTCTAATGCTTTGTCAAAAACGTCAAGTGAGGCAATTTTAATTGTTTCGATATAATTATTTAATAAAGCCTTTTTAATCCCATCAGCAAATGCTTCTAATTCAGAAGATCGACTTTTTGAAAGTGCAAAAAAATCTTTCTTTTTCAAAATTGACTCTTCTGAAGTTGCTAGATTATTTCTCCATTCTAACTCACTAGCGTACGTAGTTATTTTATTACTAAAAATAATTGGTATAACCGTTGTCAATAAATTATCCCCCTTCAATTCCTCAATAAAATTATGGCCTTTTCGAGGGCTTGCATCACCAAACTCCTCATCAAACAGAACAATAATTTTCCTATTAGGTAAAACTTGTTCTATAATTGTATATTTCTGCTCGACCCATTGATCCGGTGTCAGAGGTTGCAAATTATCAAAGAACATAGAAATTTGTTCCACTTTTTCTAAATCACTGAGCCAAGTTTCATCACTAATCTTCGCAACTTGCATAAATATATTTTTTTGGAGATCTGGCGATAAAGCATCCCACTCTCTTATTAAATAATTTGGCAGGATGTCAATATCTTGATCAAGAGTAAAATGGCCGCTGGCAATACCTCTAATTTCATTATCCTTTCCATCTTGAATTGCATATTGTACAAGTCCTATAATTGTTCCAACATCATAACCCCCAACTCTTTCATCCACAAAATATATTTGATCAACATATTCTAATTTCAATAATTCCTTTAGTTGATTTTTAATCATTTCAACATTGTTATTAGGTTCCATTCGAACCGGTCTAGCAGGTTTAGCCATAAAGCAAAAAATTATTTGTTGATAGAGTTGAAGTTGATCTGAAAAATGTATCGTTTGTCAAAAGAGTTACGTTGAGGTAACAAGTAAATTTCTCCTCCGTGAGATTCTATTATCTGTTGTGCATTAAAAAGCCCTAAACCTCTTCCAATACTTAGAGGCTTAGTAGTGACAAACGGTTGAAAAATGGAACTTTCCACATCCTTACTAACCCCGAAGCCATTATCATAAATTCTAACTAATGGGTCATCAACTTCAATTGTGATTAATCCATTAAATCCAGATTCAATCTTTTGTCTTTCTCGCAACCAATATTCTGAATTTAAAAGTAGATTATCAAAAACTTGAGTTAATTTACCTTCATTCATACGAACAATAAAATCTTGTTTAATATTAATATTAAACAAGATTCCTTGAACTGAAAATTTATTCTCAAAATAAGTTTTTAAATCTTTTACAAAGTAACTTACTTTTATTTCCTGTTTTTGTTCTCGATTAAATTTCAAAGAAGGTGCTAAATGATTGATTTGATTTCTAATATTTTTTGTAAAACCTTTTACCTGTTCAATATATATAAGAAATGCCACATCTACATTATTAAAATCTTTCATTTTCTTTACCAACTGGTCAGTTTGACCTGAAATCCTATCTAAAATATTGTATAGTTCATGAGTTAGATATTCAGCCAAAAGACCTAAACCAGCTAATTCTGAAAACTGGGTCAGTTGGTCTTCCAAACCTTCAATTTGTGGTAATAAATAATCAGCGTCAGATTGCAATTGTTTGGCTAAAGGAAGTAACTCATTAATATCTTTAAGCAATTGTGCTCCCCTGTTTAAAACACTTTCCGCTTCCTTTAAAATAGGTAAAACAGTTGTTTCAGATTCATTTGCAAAAAGAGGATTGTTCACAATTCGTACAACCTCGGATTTCATTTTAATAGAGGTTTGATTGAATTCCTCATTCAATCTTTGCAATTTATCATCTACCTTATTAGCAATCTTGGTAGCTTCACGAAGACGGTTTCCACTGTCTTTTATTGACTTTATTCCACCCTTTTCTTCAGCAAATTTCTTCTGATAATCATTATAACTACGTCGGATGTTTTCACATACCCGATTTATTTCAGTAACTGCTTTACTAATCAATTGAAAAAAATTACGAGAATAAGGAGAGTCAATAAATCCTTCGCGGTCAGTCTTTTCTTTTAGATTAATATTCTCGTAGGTAGAGATCAATACATAGCCAATTACATTTTGAGGTCTTAGACCGTAAAATGAGCCTCCAGAAGTTTGACCCTTGTTTAGTTGAAGCCAGTCATTTTGGTTAAAGCCAAATGGTTTTAAGCCAAAACCATCACGAAAAACTCGAACTCCTGTTTGGTTTTTAACCAGTTCCTTATATTCACTAAAACGTTCAAAAGCACCTTGAATGTCATTACCATCTTTTAAATTATATTCATCGATTTCTCCTGTAAATGCCCCAGGATTAGCAGGTTCAAGTTTATCCTCAAATTCATTATAAACCATAGCCTTATCGGCAAATGATGTTTGCCAGTCTAAATCAATTGAGAACTTTACAAACCAGCCCTCTTTTCCATTGGTATATTCTAGATTTGGGATAAAATATTTTTTGTTATTGTGTGAATCAGATAAGAAATTGAAGAAATGAGCACCATTGTCAGGCTGAATTAACCGAATATAACGTTCCCTTTCATTTCCTACGAGCTTTGATAGCCTGATTTGCCCTTTTATATTGAAATTGTTCCTATCAAAAGAAAAGCTAAACTTACCAATTGCTGCTTTTCGCAAATTTTCATTAATTTCATCCAAATCTAATGAAGAATTATCAACAGATAGATAAACATTGAAAGGTCTTTTCTCTTTAAATGGGAATATTAACTGTGATAACTCCGCTCGAAAACGGTCAAGTTCTTTCTTTTGCCAAATTGTCCGATTACGCAAATTCCTAATAATTAATGTAGTACCTTTCTCTTTTTCTGTTTTAGGGGAAGTTGAATAATCCACCTTCACGGTTGAAAGCTCTGTATTTTCATTAAAGTCTTCCCAGTTGAATGAAATATTATGCCATATTAACTCATCTACTTTCCCTGTAATCATCTGCATTTGGTATCCTAATTTCTGAGTACTTAACCGCCCTAATCCTTTTTCTCCAAGTGGAGCACGACCTTTGGGAGTGACTTTTAATTCATCTTTCATAGACTTTTTACTAGACATTGAAATGAACAGCCAGCCATTTTTTATATCTAAATAGTTCATTCCAAAACCATTGTCTTGTATTTCGACACGATTATCTAATTCGTCAGTATGAATCGAGACTTTAACCCAATCTGCATCAGCGTCATACGCATTTTTAATCAACTCCATTACGGCAGTAATTTCGTCAGTTACTAATTCCTCTCCAAGTTGGCGCACTACATGCGCACTAATCTCAAAGTTCAAATTTCCTTGTTGTTCGTTCTTAGCCACTTTTGCGCAAGATGAGTATTTTTTCAGTTTTCATTGTTTGTGAGAAGTTGTTTTTGGCGGGCATCTTTTTATTTAAAATTTTCCTTTCCAACTCCGTCACATAAGTAAACCCTTTATCTTCTAAAAAGTCCTTCATAATCAAGTCGTTAGGTATCTCTATACTCCCGACATTTCGATTTCCGATTGTCCATATGTTATAAGAGTTTGGAGCCATATATTTTGCAACGTTTGAAAATGACTTATCGAGGTCAAGAAAAAAATTCAATACTTTATTAACCTTATTAGGGTGATTAATCTTCAAGCGTTCTATGGTTAGTTTTAAAGCTTTTGACATTTGAAACAGATTAGATATATCGTCTAATTTAATCGGGCGCTCACTTCCTCCAATACTTTGGTAGTCAATTTCATGCGTAGTTTGAATTATTTCATTCGTTAAACCTGGGCTAATATCATTTAAATCAATCCATTGCAATGGTAAATAAGAGTGCTGCCCATATGGAATTGTTGATTTATTATCTCCATAAGGGGGCGATGTAACTAAAATATCGAATAGTTGATTTTCATCTCCTACTTTTATCGCAGTTTTACTATTAGCGAGAGAGATTCGAATTTCCTCTAAATATTCCCCATTCAAATCTAATAGTGATTTACTATTTAGCATTCTTTTAAAACCTGCTAAATAGCGAATATTATCTTCTGCTAAACATTTAAAGGTTTTGATTGGACTTATGGTACGTCTTTCAATTTCTTCATCCTTGCGTCGATGCAATTTATAAGTAGAAATTCTGTCATTGCTAGTTAGGCGAATCGTCTCTGCAAATGTTATCCAAAGAAACCTCCTTACATCCAAGCGCTTAACCAAATAAATCCCTGATTGTATTCTTGAAAGTTCATTGATAACTTCAGGTTTAAACCAACGATCTATACCTTTAAAATTAGTCTTAGTCACTATTGATTCATTCTTTATAACAAATTCTAATATCTCATTGTATCCTTGATGTAAATCTGTGGCACTACAATTACTTAGTTTTACTTGCGCTAATAATACCGCCAAGGGATTAATATCTTGACCATAACAGCTCAATCCACATTCCATACCAGCCAACAATGAACTAGCTGACCCCATGTATGGGTCAAATAGTCTTCTAACTCCGGTTTGACACTCAGTAATTACTGAAATTAAGTCTCTTTGCCCATCAGTAACCATCATAGCCGGATATAAAAAAATAGCTTGAAGATGCTCTTTCCTCTTGCCTTTTCGCTTATTCTGCCAGTCAGGATCTTCTATTAGTATCTTTTTAATTTTTTCCTTAACGGCCATATCAACTATTCCCAAAGCCTGCCGTTGGTTGTTTATTATTGGCAATGAGACACCATTTGACATATTTAAAATTTGTTTAATAGAAAAAGGGTCAGGTCAATCTTATCGTTCACGCTTTAGGAGCAAATATACGCAATTATGCATATAATCAAAACTTTTAAATATTAAGTGAAAGGAACTTTAATATTTTTGAGCACAATTTAATGGACTTACTATGCAGTTTCCCTCGCCGAATTGAATTTAGAAACTACATTGCAACGACCTGATATATATGATAAAGGCAATCAATTTTTATCATGAATCGCTTACATTGAAGACCCTGCAAAGTTACAGTAGGCAGATTATTTTCGAAAACTTTTTTATGTGCTTAAAATTTAAGGATTGATACATCTTTTTTCAAATCCCGTTATTAGCAAACAAAATACTTGACCAATCCTTACCATAAGTACTTGCCATTCAAAGAAATCACTATTTTCGCCAAAACAATAACGACTTTTCAGATTTTTCTATGTTATTTTCAATTTTTTGCAAGCGCCTATTGGGCATATTGTTCTTACTTTACATACTGGCTTGCCAGGCTTGTTTTAGCAACGATGCACCACCGCGGCTCCTGGTTTTTTCTAAAACAGCCGCTTATCGCCATTCCAGCATTCCGGCGGGTGTGGCTGCCTTGCGCAAATTGTGCCGTGAAAACGGGATGGTAATGGATACCACCGAAGACGCAACGGCCTTTACCGAAGAAAACCTGAAGCGTTACCATGCGGTCATTTTCCTCAATACTACCGGCGATGTACTTGATCCGAAGCAGGAAAATGCTTTTGAACGCTATATTCAGGCGGGCGGCGGTTATGTGGGCATCCACTCCGCCACGGATACCGAATACGGCTGGAAATGGTACGGCGGCTTGTCAGGTGCTTACTTCAATGGCCATCCGGAAATACAAGATGTTCAAGTACAAGTGCTTGACCATCAACATCCTGCCACTAAAAACATCCCTGGAAATACCTGGAACCGCCGCGATGAATGGTATAACTACAAGGAATTCAACCCCAATGTGCAGGTGTTGCTGTCTCTGGATGAATCTTCTTACAAGGGTGGAACCATGTGTACGGAAAATCACAAAGGCCCCGATTGCCACCCCATTGCCTGGTGCCATGAATATGACGGTGGCCGCGCATTTTACACCGGCATGGGCCATACCGCCGAATCTTATGAGGAACCAGGCTATTTGCAACACTTGCTGGGCGGTATTAAATACGCCTTGCGCAAAAAACGCCTGAATTATGCAGATTGTCGCACCGCCGCGCTGCCCGACCCGACCCGCTTTGTAAAAACCGTGCTGGCCGATAACCTGACTGAACCCATGGAGTTCGAAATGCTGCCCGATGGCAAAATTATCCTCATCGAACGGCGCGGGGCGATTAAAATATTTGACCCAAGCACGGGTTTGATCAATATTGTACACAAATTGCCCGTGCATTCGGAAGAAGAGGATGGCCTGTTGGGCCTGGCGCTCGACCCGAATTATGCACAAAACCACTGGATTTACCTGTATTACTCGCCCGTGGGGGAAGAATCGGCCAATTATTTGTCCCGGTTTTCTTTTGTGGCCGATACGCTCGACCGCGCTTCGGAAAAACTGCTGCTCAAAGTGGCCGTGCAGCGGGTAGAATGTTGCCATGCCGCCGGTTGCATTGAATTTGACGAAAAAGGCGATTTGTACCTGTCTACCGGCGACAATACCAACCCTTTTGCCTCGGAAGGGTACGCGCCCATCGACGAGCGGCCCGGACGCAGTGCCTGGGATGCCCAAAAATCGTCGGGCAACACCATGGATTTGCGTGGAAAAATTCTGCGCATCCACCCGCAGCCGGATGGTACTTACACTTGTCCGCCGGGCAATTTGTTTCCCGATCCCACCGTGGGCCGACCTGAAATATATGTGATGGGTTGTCGCAATCCGTTTCGCATTTCGCTCGATTCGCGGCGCAATTTGCTGTTTTGGGGCGAAGTAGGGCCTGATGCAGGCGATCCCGACACCACCCGCGGTCCGGCAGGGCATGATGAGGTGAACCGCGCGAAGGCCGCCGGATTTTTTGGCTGGCCGTATTTTGTCGGCAACAACAAGCCATATCGGGCCCGCAATTTTACCACGGGTGCTTACGGCGACTGGTTTGACCCGGCTCATCCGCACAATTACTCGCCGAACAACACGGGTGCCCGCGATTTGCCCCCGGCACAACCGGCTTTTATCTGGTATCCCTATGGCAATTCTCCGGAATTTCCGCTTTCGGGCAATGGCGGGCGCAATGCGATGGCCGGACCCGTTTATTACCGCGATATGTACCCGGAAAACACCCGTTTACCCGATTATTACGACGGAAAACTAATCACCTACGACTGGATGCGCAACTGGATGATGGCGGTTACGCTCGATTCACTGGGCAATTTCAGCCGCATGGAACCTTTTGGCGACAGCATCCGCCTGAGTCGGCCGATGGATATGTTTTTGGATAAAAATGGCTCCTTGTGGGTGCTGGAATATGGCACCCAATGGTTTGCCTCTAATCCCGATGCACGTTTGAGCCGCATTGATTATGTGCGGGGCAACCGTCCGCCGCTGCCGGTATTGGCCGTGGAAGAACCAGCAGGAGCAGCGCCTTTTGAGGCGGTGTTTTGTGCCGAAAAAACTATTGATTACGATGGAGGCAATCTTTCGTTTAGCCTTGATTTTGGCGATGGGAGTCCTGCTGTGACGTTTCAGGCAAAAGCCTTGCCGGCTGCACGCGTAAAACACAAAAAAAGCAGTGCCTGGGCGGGCGTTTCGGTCGAACAGGTGCGGCATTTGCCGGATATTCATGCTGTTAAACATATTTATCAACAGGCAGGCCAATACGAAGCCGTGCTTTCGGTAACGGATGGGCTGGGCTTGACCCGGGTAGCGCGTCGCAAAATCGCGGTAGGCAATGCGCCGCCCGTGGTTTATTGGGACCTGGGTGGGAAAAACAAGAGTTTTTACAAACCAGGCGACACCTTACAATACCGGGTGGTGGTGGAAGATGCGGAAGATGGCAGTTTGCAAAAAGGGCAAATCGCGGCGCAATCGGTGGCGACTTCCATTGATTATTTGGAAACCGGATTTGACATTACCTCCATCGCGCAGGGGCATCAGGCGGCTAAAAGTGCGGCAGAATACGCCCGCGGCAAACTATTAATTGATCGTTCGGATTGTAAAACCTGCCATGCCGTGGATCGGAAAGTGAACGGACCGGCTTTTCAGGACATTGCCGCGCGTTACCGGAACAATGAATTTGCGGTGCGGGATTTATCGAACAAAATCATTAAAGGCGGCGCGGGTGTTTGGGGGCAAACGGTAATGAGCGCCCATCCGCAATTGTCGATAGAAGATGCAGGGGAAATGGTGCGCTGGATCTTGACCCTGGGTGATCCGCCGAAAGTAAAGCAGGGCGTATCGATTGCTGGCAATTATGTGCTGCAAATACCGCCGGGCACCGACAAAAACAAAAAGCCAGCCCCGGGGACCTTTTTATTACAAACCAGTTACCGCGATCGGGGCAGCAGCAGCCAGGCGGCGCTCGAAAACAGCGCGGCGATTGCGTTGCGTCCGGCTTTTCAGCAAGCAGAAAATGCGGATAGTGTGTCGCGTGATGTGCGCACGTATCGGCCTTTTAATGGCGACACGGTGGTGCTGAATGAGTTTAAGCACCAGAGTTTTTTTATGTTTAAACACTGTGATTTGAACCGCATTCATACCGTTTCGCTGGGATTGGGCACCGGCGATCATCTTTACCCTTGCCATGGGGGCATTGTTGAGTTGCATTTGGATGCGCCGGATGGGCCTTTGGCGGGAAAAGTGGCGTTTGAGGTGCGGAATGTGCCGAAAAACATGGAATTTTCAGAAGTGCAGATCCCGGTGGGGTTGGCGGCGGATGGAAAGTACCACGATTTGTATTTTGTGGTAAAACATGCGCAAAATCCGTCAGAACTGGCGCTGGCGGTAGATTGGGTGCGGTTTGAGTTGTCGCGATAGGTTGGGGGGCACCGCGGGTTTTATGCACCACGGATTACTCGGATTTGCACAGATTTTTCTTTTTCAGGGGGATTTACCACAGATTTACAGGGACTTATACAGATTGGAGGGCTGGTGCGGGTTTAACCCGATGGAGGGACGCACCAGGTAGAACCTCGCGCTAGCGGGGGGATTATCTCTTTACCAAGCACCAAGATTCAAAGTATCCCCATCGTTAACCTCTAGAAACCGAATTCCTGTTATTCCTGCTTCTTCAATTGCACTTTTCAAGGTTTGGGATATAATGGGAAAAACTACAAATGGAAGCATGAAAATATCTTTATCTATGCCGTTTGGGTTTAGGTACAATTCCCTTAATCTCAGATAACGGGCCTTAGCATTTGGGTTTTCGGCCCTGGCTGTTTTAAACTCGAGATGCAGTCTTTTCAACGTTTCCTCTATTTCAATTGCGTTTTTAATTTCAACATCGATTTTTTCAGAAAGGTCGGTGTTTTCAATTACAAACTTTGATTTTGACAGATCTATAAATTCAGGATTTTGCTTATTAAAATATATAAATTTATAAGGTAAAACTTTATCTTTATGTTCAAGGGTAGCATCTAATGCGATCAAGTCTGGCAAATTGAATTTAAGTAATAATTCCCAGAAACGTACACTTACCAATGGCCGATGAAATCCGATATTTACCCCACTAATCCAGTCGGTAACCTTTGCTTGATATTTTAACTTGAACCCATACGCATTTCGAAATGGACTTGAAATTAATCCATCTGGATATATGCCAAATACTGCCATGGGCTCTAAAGCATTATATCCGTTAAACATCCGCTCCAATTGAGGGTATGGCCTGCCAATGATTTTTGGGTCCGAAGCGGCATTCATGAAATAGTATTGCATGGTTCAGTTTAAAATTTATTCCGCCGCGCTTGCGTGAAAACGCTGCGCGGCGGAATTGACTTCTTCCATTTTTATCTAAGGCAAAGGTGGTAATCCCGCCCTTTTCCGATATTCATCCATGCCATTTTTTACCTTTTGATCGACATACGCTTTATCTAATTTGTATTGATGATTGAAATAGGCATCAATATTCACATCAATTGGATAAAAATTTGTCAATATTTCAAATGCTGGGCCAAAATTCTTCCAACGGATTTCATCCTCGTATCCTTTATGCTTGCGCAAGAAATCCAGCGCTTTTTCGGATACCACTAAAAACCTTTTGTCCCAAAGGAAAAAATCTTGCACCACTCCAGTGGATGGTATTTCTACTTTCCAAAAGCTTTTTTCGGTGATCGAATGTTCTGTAAAAAAATCTACCCGATGCGGATCTAATAACAAATGATCAATCGGAGTGAAAGTCAGTTCCGTAAAACCCGCTTCCTGAAGTTCCTTTTTAAATGCATCCGTTGCAAAATAATCTGCACCAAAAGTTCCAAAAAAAGCAGGCGGAATATCGAAAGTGTCGGGGTACAAGACGCGAAGTCCCAAAGGCAATCCTTCGTTGTTACGTTCATTGGAGACAAAGTATTCGCCAGCAAGCGCATTTACTCCAATATAATAAAACTTCATAAAAATTAGCGAATTGGTGGAACGAAAAGTTTGTCGAACTTTGAATGCATATTTACCTGTTTAGACCGGCTATTTAGGATCACAAAGATTGCAGCCTAAAGCCACCCAATTCGCGACAGTTGAACAACTTTTTGAAGGGTGCTTTTTCGAATATAACAATTAAAATACAATGCAAATACTTATTGATCAATTATTTATACGAAAAGTCAATAGGCGCAGGGAAGATGTTATTTACCACGGATTACACGGATTTGCACAGATTTTAATAATATTCGAAATTAAAAAAATCTGTGTTAATCCGTGTAATCCGTGGTGTATCAAAATCTGTGCAAATCCCGATTAATCCGCGTGCGACATGCTCAAATGTACAATACCGCCTTTGTTTTGCACTTCCACTTCCCACAATTCATCATTGCTGGTCAGCGTAATAACCCCTTTGCTGATCGTGGATTTGAGACTTTCCACATCTTCCAGCCACAATTGTTTGCCAATCAGGTAGGCTTCTTCCACCGTTGTTTCTTTGCCAAAGCGGATGATGTATTGGGAGCCGCCTTCCCCGGTATTCACTTCCAGGTCGGCATTATTGGTAAACAGGATGCGGTAATGTTCGTAGCGGTTATCGCCTTTTTCCAGGTCAATACGTTTGCCTTTGCGGTCGGCGTGCATCATCAGGTAGCGTTCCTGAATGGTCGTCGCGTCATTGTCTTTGGCATTCGGGTCATCGCCGTTTGGCAGGCTGCCCACCGTTTTGTATTTAGAAAGATAGCCGTCGAACACGTAGCCCTCTTTGCCGCCGGGAATACGCACTTTTACCCAAAAACCTTTGATGGTAAAGCCTTCAAACGGCGATACGGAATGGGGATTTTTGCGGAAACCCTCTTTCAGTACCGTCACTAAGGTACCGAATTCGACGGTCATGATTTTTTTGCCGGTTGGTGCAGGCGTTTCGCGCAGGATTAATCCGCTGGCTGCGTGTACCGTGAGTTGGTCACCCACGGCATACATTCCAATAGAAAAAGCCACGGAAGGCCATGCAAACAGGCAAAGCAGTAGGAAAAATTGAAAAGTTCTCATGTTTTGAATTGAAATTTTAGGTATTAAGGTAAAATTGGTTGTCGTGACAAATTTACTTGCTTTCCGCAAACCAGAAAGGCGCGGCACCAAAAACCTGCAAAGAATCGGGTTTTTCTTTGGACGGAATTTTTACCCAAACCATGTTTTTACCCGTATGAAAACCTTGGGTCGGCAAATAGGCCATCAAACCGAGGGTGGTGGTGCCGGGCTTTTGATGATACACCCAATTGGGCTTCGCATACAGTGAATCATTTATGTATAATTTAAAAAAATTATTCATGCATGCAATTTGGGCACTGTCGCGTAAGGCTGCGCGCACCGGACGCGGCAAGGAATCGGCTATTTCGGGGATATTGCATTGCAGGGCGATGCGCTCGTCGAGCATTTTCGGATACACCACAAAAACTTTCAAAAACGGGTCCGTTACAACATCCGTAGACAATGAAACCAGCGGAAGCCGGGCCTCGAAGGTGCGCAGGTTGTCGTATTTATCGGGCGTTAACTCCGCCTCGGGTGCGCCTGCCGCGTAAAATTGGTGGTATTCGAGCAGGTGGGCCGAACGCAACTCGCCCACTTTTTGCATAAAAGTGATAAATACAACGGTCATGACCACCAGCATCACGCCAACCAAACTGATGTAATACTTTTTTTTGGAGATATTGGAGGTAAACGTCATGGTCAGGTAAGCGATTGGTCGGTGCAGCACCGGCAAAAAGCCATACTTGAAAAAGATCGACAAGCGGGTCATGTATTTACCATACCGTGCATCCAATTCCGGTTTTGCTTTCAAGGCCCAATTGGCGATCAAAAGGAAGAGTGCCAATGCCATAAATGCGAATCCCACGATGTTCCCAACCAACTCCTGCATGTCCGGGGAAAGCACCGCATTGAACAACTGGGTAATATAAAAAATAGCATAATACAACACACCCACCATAATGCCCATCAAGGCCACCAAAAAGGCAAAAGCGAGCAAACGGTTGCATAAGCGGTCGAGGGATACCACATAATCATCCAACCTGCCGTACTTTTTTTCGTAATATTGTTGCTGGCTGGGCGGCATATTGGGCAAACGATCGTATTGAATGCCTTGCGGAAATGCGGCACTCAGTCCGATCATGGCCACCCAAAACGCGCGCATAATCAGGTGTACCACAAACATACCGATGAGCAACCAGGCCACCGTTTTGAAAAAAGCATAGGCCAAAATGGGCAAAGTACCCATGCCGGAGAACCATTCGTACGATAAATTGTAATGAAACAGGTAAAACTGCCGCTCCACCAATTCGGGCAAATAGGTCGTCAACACAATGGCTGCACCCGAAATGATGAGTTCGAGGTTCCAACTTTTACCGATCAGCTCTTTTAGGATTACTTTCCGGTCGTTTTCCTGCATTTGTTCCATGCGCTGCGCTTTTTTATGGCAAGTTTACGGAACAACCTAGATTTGTGCCAATAATTATGATACTACCTGATTTTTCTGATACCATTGTGGCTTTGGCCACGCCGCCAGGTTTGGGCGCCATTGCCGTGATTCGCTTGTCCGGTCCCGATGCGATTGGCCTGGGCGCACGGATATTTAAAGGCAAAAACCTCCTGAAACAGGCATCCCACACCGCCCATTTTGGCCGATTGGAAGCCGAAGACGGGCGCATCCTCGATGAAGTGCTGGTTACGCTTTTTCAGGCCCCGCGCTCGTACACAGGCGAAAACATTGTGGAAATCAGTTGCCATGGTTCGCCGTATATTCAGCAGGAAATCATACAGTTGTGTGTGCGCCAGGGTGCGCGCATGGCTATGGCGGGCGAGTTCACGTTGCGGGCGTTCATGAACGGCAAAATGGACCTTTCGCAAGCCGAAGCCGTGGCCGATTTGATCGCCAGTCAGAGCGAAGCAGGGCACGATGTGGCGATGCGGCAGTTGCGGGGCGGATTTAAAAACGAAATTAGTCGTTTGCGCGGCGAACTCATCCATTTTGCCAGCATGGTAGAGTTGGAACTCGATTTTTCGGAGGAAGACGTGCAGTTTGCCGATCGCAATGCCTTGCGCGCGCTCGTGCAGGAGATTCGGCGGCATACCCAGGCTTTGATTGCGTCTTTTCAGTTGGGCAATGTGCTCAAAACGGGCGTCACCACCGTCATTGCCGGGCGGCCTAACGCGGGTAAAAGCACCTTGCTGAATGCCCTGCTCAACGAAGAACGCGCCATCGTGAGCGCCATTGCCGGCACCACCCGCGATACCATTGAAGAAGTGCTGAACATCCACGGGGTGCAATTTCGCCTCATCGACACGGCCGGTATCCGGGAGGCGCAAGACCAAATTGAAGCCATCGGGGTTCAACGCACCATGGAAAAAATACAAGACGCGGCCGTGCTGGTGTATGTGTGGGATATTACCACCATGACCCTGCAGGAGGTGTACGCGGATTTGGATAAACTCATTCCGGCGCTGAACACCAGCGGCCCGGAAATCCCCGTGGAAGCACCCCAAGGCCTGTTGATTGTGTGCAATAAAATGGACCACAATCCGTATTTTCAAACCGACTGGTTGTTACACCCCGAGGCGCCTGAAGTGCATCCGTATTTGTTGGAGGAAGGTACAACAGGCGTTCCAGCTCCGGCATTTATGGCAGGTTTGGCCGACGCGATCATCCCCATTTCGGCCAAAAACCAGCAAAATATCGAGTATTTTAAGGAAAAACTCTTCGAAATGGTGGCAGGCGGCGGCATTCGTACTGACCAGACCATTGTGACCAATGCCCGGCATTACGCGGCATTACGCGCCGCCGACGGAGCCTTGGAAGACGTGTTGACCGGCCTGGATACCGGCATCACCGGCGATTTTGTGGCCCAGGATATTCGAAGGGCTTTGGCGTTTTTGGGAGAGATCACGGGGGAGATTGGGGTGGAGGATTTGTTGGGGGAGATATTTGGGAAGTTTTGTATTGGGAAGTAACATTGTCTGAACCGGGATTTGGGGGGATTTTTGGGATGTTGCGCGCATTAATTGTCTGAACCTGGATTTGGGGGGATTTTGGGATGTTGGGATTTTTCACGCGTGCACATTGTCTGAACCGGGATTTGGGGGGATTTTGGGATGTTGGGATTTTTCACGCGTACACATTGTCTGAACCTGGATTTGGGGGGATCTTGGGATTTGAGGATGTATTACAATTAATGATCTCAACCTAAAATCCACCCAAATCCCGGTTCAGACAATGAATGGCCCTAAAATCCCTAAATCGAAAAATCCACCCAAATCCCGGTTCAGACAATGAATGATCTCAAAAATTCTCAAATCAAAAAATCCACCCAAATCCCGGTTCAGACAACTATTACAACCTAAAAGCATGAACTGGAACACATCCTCAAATCCATAAATCCACCCAAATCCCGGTTCAGACAATAATAAGCGCAGAAATCCACCCAAATCCCCGTCCAGACAACTAACACAACCTAAAAACATGAAATACGGAGACCTAACTCGAAAAATAATCGGTTGTGCCATGAAAGTGCATAGCACATTGGGAAATGGCTTTCAAGAAGTTATCTACCAACGCGCTTTGTCCATTGAAATGGCCAAACAAGAGATTTCATTTATCCGTGAAATGGAAATGCCTATCTTTTACGAGGAACATAACATAGGAACACGTCGCGTTGATTTTTTTGTTGAAAATCTCATCATGGTTGAGATAAAAGCAATCATACAACTCGAAAAGGTCCATTTAGCACAAGCCAAAAACTACCTGGAGGCATATAATATGGAAGTCGGACTACTCATCAATTTCGGCAGTATCAGCCTTTCATTTAAACGTTTGGAAAACAACAAATTCAATCCAAATTTAATCGAAAAAGAAAACCCGAAAATCATGTAATCCCCCCATATCTCTGTTCAGAGTTCGGTTTTCCGAAATACAACAGCCCGCCGAGCGCAAAAACTACTCCCATTCAGGCTTCGTATGGAAGGTGAATTGTCCTTCACCCAATTTCACCCTATCTATTTGTATAATATGTAAACTGCGTTGCATCCAACCAACGGTCATAGGCTGTGTTTTTATAAAAATGGAGCGCTTCAAAATCATCTACTTCTGCCTGTACAAAAGCATCCTCAAAACCGTTTTGCTGGCAATACGCAACCAAATGACGCATAAGCAGCTTTCCAGCACCTTTTCTTTGGTGCTCAGGCGAAACCCCAACATCATACACGTAAGCGGTTGGCTTTTCCGAATAATATCGATGTAAAACATAGACGGTCAGTCCGCCTATGATTTGTCCATTTATCTTTACCACAAATACTAGAAAGTCGGGGTTTGCAATAAGGCTATTTAAATATTTTTTATCGGGCATTTCTAAATCAGGCATATCGAAAACAACCGAAAAAACCCGAATCAACGCTGTAAAGTCATTGACATCTTGTGGGGCGAGTTTGTGGATTTCCATGTTCAAATTATTAGGGGGGGAACACTTGGAAAGGAAATGAATTCCATTAAAATTTCTTTTTAATAGACAAATATAAACCCTTACATCGAATCCAACAAGCAGCAGTGAGGCTACTGCGCGTGGCCGAAGGGAAGACCACACGCAGCGGGACGATTCGGGATCTCCTCATTTTACCAGCTTCTTTTTAAGCTCACGGGGAATGGCATTTATATGAACCATGACAGAAATTGTCTTTAAAAGCAGGTATTCTCTTGACATATACAGATACCCACCGCAATCATTATTGTCAGACGAGTTCTTGATTATATAAAATTTGCGCCCTTTTTCATTTTCCGCCATACCAATAATATGCATGTTATGGACATCCTCGGTAGTCCGATTGTCAAATGCGGCCTGTCTGATTTCTTGTGTAATAATTTTATCATTATCCAAAACAGCAAAACCATCTTTGTAGCCTTCATATATATCCCCATCCCAGCAAACAGAATAGTTGTGCATCAGGGCATTGTCAATAACCGTGTTAAAATCATTCAATGGCAGGTTGACATAATAATTATTATTCCAATTGGCCTCAATCTCCAACGCAAACTTTGAATAAAAAGGATGATGGCTAAATGAAGCGATTTCTACATAGTCGTCCGGATTAATCCCGATCATTTCCGCTGCAAACGACTTTGGCGAAAACGGCTTCCCGTCGTAAACAAAAGTATCCGGAACCTTGCCCATGGTTTGGGTAAGAATATCGTCTACCTCTTTTCTATATTGCACGGGAGTCAAATCACCATGGGATTGTGCATAATATTTAACCTTGTCCAACAAGGCTTTGTTCATTTCTGCGTGATCGTGTTTGGCATCTGCTTCATTTTTTCCAGCATAAACCATTTCAGGAATTGCACCGTATTCCTTGTACGCTTTTAAAACGCTGAAGGTCAGATCTCCTTCGCCAAAATAACTGCTGCCGTTCCTTCTGATATAGTGCTCGGCTTTATCAATGTAAGTGGGTGTTACAAAAAACATTGGTGAAAGGATGACTGGCATTTTGCCAAGTCGGATGGCTTCTGTTTCAATAAAAGAAGTGGTTGCAAAACTCCAACAATCGCCGGTTGTCTGCTGATCTTTACATGGGGTGCTTTCAATTAATTTTATGATTTTGAAGCCCGCAATGTTGGGATTTGTATTGGTTTTAAGCGTGAATATATAATTGGTGCGGCGCAGTTTCAATTGCCGGTCGCCGCCCCACCAGCCAAGGATGGTTGAATCCCCGCGCTCTAACAGCCCTTTAAAAATCAGGGGAGCCGAAGCAGGCCATCCCAATGACTTCCGGGCATCTGCAAAGACGGTATCCCCTACCATCCATACTTTATCAAGCGCAATACCCTTGATTCTTTTATCCGGAAAATCCATAGCACCTTTAATGCTGCCATTTTTTAATTCAAAGTTAAACAGGACGGATTCTTCCAAGGACGAGCCTTTGCTTTCAGATTTACCCATCCAGGAACCTGCCAAGCTTCCTGAGTTATCTGGCTGCGCATTAGCCTTTAATCCTATTCCCATAAAGATCAAAGAAATATAAATTATGTTTTTCATTTTTTTTCTTTAAGAATTCATTTTTTAAGCGTTGTACCAGCAAAGCATTTATTTCACCAAAATGGACCGTTTTGAAACTGAAAACGCTCCAAAATAACCCAATGCACCACCCGACCAATTGCTGCTGGGGTTCGTCGGAGCCGGGCTGCCGCTCCCGTCCACCAACAAAGCCAGCGTGGTGAAATAATCAAACATCGCATGGCTTATGGAAACCAGTTCCACATCCACTTTATCGTTCAGTTCATAACTGTCCGTGAAAATGGGGAGCCTGAAGTAGGCACCTACCGAATAGCGGTCTTCGATCACCAAAAGTTTCACACCCTCCGAACGCGGGGTGCCGTTGACGGTCGATTTAATCCGGTAAAAATTGAGATCGGCCAGTGGGTCTTGATAGTTTACAAAGATCTGGAAGGAGTCCGCACCCGACGGATTGAATGGATTGTTTTCTAAAGAACTTACCGTAAGGCTGTCCAAAGGCACATTTTTGGGCAAAAAATCGGTCGCCTCGTAGGTTTTTCCCTCGGCCGTGACAGATAAGAAATAGGATGTATTTTGCACCGCCGTAAAATTTTTGAGCGCATATATCCCGTTGCCTTCGTTTGTCAAATTGAGCGACGTTTCTGCACCTTTTTTCAAAAAAACAACAGCATCAGAAACGGTAAGGGGTTGGCCAGGATTGAAAAAATCGCTGGTTTTGGTGATTTTGACGGTGAAATCCTGGGTGCCAGAGACCAATTCAGCCTCAATGACGATTTTGGGGTCGGCCTCGTTAAGGTTGATGTCTATGACTTTAGTGCAACTGTTGATCAGGGCGATGGCGATGATGGTGGCCAACGCAAAAAGGATATTTTTCATAATTTTTGATTGAAAGCGTTTTGTTGCAGTTAGCGGGATAGCCAAATGCCTTTTATTTAAATTTGAAATTGTAGGTCACTGCCGGAATAATGCTGAAAAGCGTTGTTTGCACGGCTTCTGTTTTTGAGCGATCATCCTCGTTTTCGCGGAATGCGATGGAATAGGCATTATTTCGGGCATAAGCATTGAAAACGGAGAAATTCCAACTCGATTCAAAGTTTTTGTGCTGTTTCCCTAGCAAAGTCACTCCAAGGTCGAGGCGATGATAATTGGGAAAACGATATCCGTTCCGCTCCGTGTAATAGGGTGTTTGGACGCCCGCAACGGTGTATTTTCCGCTCGGAAAGGTGGTTGCATCACCTGTATTAAAGACCCAGGTAGCCGAGAACGTGAGTTTGGGGGCTAATTTATAAATGGCAACGATAGAAAGATCGTGGATGCGGTCCTGTTTCGCGGGGTAATAATTGCCCTTATTGATGGCCTCGAACTTGCGCAGCGACCGCGCCAAGGTGTAGCCCACCCAGCCCGTGAGCCGTCCTTTTTTCTTTTTCAAGAAAAATTCTGCACCGTAGGCGATCCCTTTTCCATAGGTCAAAGCGCCCTCGTATTCGGAATTGAAGGTCAAATCCGCACCGTTTCGGTAATCAATCTGGTTTTGCAGCGACTTGTAATAGGTCTCAACGCTCCCCTCGAACATATTATCCGAAAAGTTTTGAAAGTAGCCGATGGAAACTTGATCAACAATCTGCGGCTTCACATTATTAGAACTGGGCACCCACAAATCGGTCGGCGATGCAGTCGTCGCATTAGAAAGGAGGTGCATAAATTGATAATTCCGCGACACCCCACCTTTGATAGAGCTCGATGCGTCGATCTGAAATTTCAGACTCAGTCGCGGCTCAAAACCGCCGTAAAATTTGATGGATTCGCCTTTTTTATAAAATTTCTCGCTCGTTTTGTTGCCATTTTCGTCAAATGTATAGGCTGTTCCTTTTCCATGATAATCGAAAAACGAGTATCGCACGCCGTATTGCAACCCAAAACGATCGCTGATTTTCCAGTCGTTTTGGGCATACACACCGCCTTCGTAAGCAAAGCGTTGCGCCGTTTTCGAGTCCTTAAAACTACTGGACTCCCCGGCATCAAGCGAGGTCGGTTGAAAGGTGTGATTGATAAAGTTCAACCCAAACTTAATCGTATTCTGCGCGTTCGGGAAAAAAGTGAAGTCTTGTTTCAAGTTGATATCGTCAATGGCCGCCTTTACCTTGAAATCAAAACCCGTCACACCGATGCCAAATTGATAATCATAATTGCTGTAAATCACCGACGTATTCGAAAAAAGCCGGTCACTGAACAGGTGATTCCAACGCAAAGTGCCCGTGTAATTTCCCCAATCCAGCCCAAACCCGGACAAACCCAGCACATCGCGTCCAAAATAACCGGACAAAAACAGGCGATCTTTTTCGCTCAAACGGTAATTAGCCTTTACGTTCAGGTCGTAAAAATAGAGTTTCGTGTTGCGGATGCTTTCATTTTTGGAAAGTTTTACAAAGAGGTCGGCATACGTACGCCGCGCAGAAACGATGAACGAGCCTTCGTCTTTTTGGATCGGTCCTTCCAAGGTCAGCCGCGACGAAATCACGCCAATGCCACCCGATGCGTTGATTTTTTTGTTGTTCCCATCCTTCATTTTGATGTCCAAAACCGACGAGCCGCGCCCTCCAAATTCTGCAGGCATCGTGCCTTTGTAAAGCGTGACGTCTTTCAATGCATCAGAATTGAAAACCGAGAAAAAACCGAGCAAATGCGAGGCATTGTAAACGGGCGCTTCATCGAGGAGAATCAAATTTTGGTCAATTGCGCCGCCCCGGACGTAAAAACCAGCGTTTCCGTCGCCCGCAGATTTTACACCGGGTGTTAGTTGCAGGGTCTTGATGATGTCCTTTTCCCCAAAAATGACTGGTATGTTTTCAATGTCTTTCGGGTCGAGTTTGGTGACCGACATCTCGTTTTTCGAGACATTTTTGTTTTCTTTATCCGATTTAACGATTACCTCGGCGATCGCCAAACCCGCATCGGTGGCTAATTCTTCATCAAGCCGAAGGTCACGGTCGAGCGTGATTTTTCGCTCCAATGTTTCGAGGCCGAGGTACCTGAAAAGGAGCGTGTACGTGCCCTTGGGCAGCGTAAGCGAGTAAAAACCGTACGTATTCGCGGAAGTGCCGAGGGTCGGTTTTTCTTGCACGATGACGGTTGCGCCGATAAGGTCTTCGCCGTTGGAGGCATCTTTTAGCGTGCCGCTGATGGTGAAATTTTGGGCCGAAATTTTGGGCAAAAATAACAGCAGCAAAATGGCTGTGAGCCATGAATTTACAAAATTGTGCATTTCGAGTTTTTTAAAAAAGAAACATTTGATGCTACAAAGGTCCCTTCAACCCAAAGCCTGCACAATACTGAAATATCATTACGCCATTTCCAAAAGTCCGAATTTGGAAGCAAAAGCAACCGCTTCCATGGAATTGTTGGCACCCAGTTTTTCTAAAAATCTTTGCCGATGGGTATTTACCGTATGCACGCTAATCGCTAATTTATTGGAAATTTCTTTGCTCAATAAACCCATTTTCACAAGCCCTAAAATTTCTTTTTCCCGTTTTGTCAATTCAAAATTTACGACTTGGGGAGGCTCCAAATTGATGATATTGCCAGTCCTGAAATTCAACAACTGGCTTTTGCTTGGTTCTGATTCGCCCTGATTGGGAGAAACATCTACAATATTAAACGCGAGCCATAATTGACCTTTTGGGTCCAATTTTAATACCTGATATTGCTCAACCAATCGCACATACTGGTTTTGGGCATTCAACATCCGATATTCACTAATCATTTTATGGTTCAACTTTTCATCGTTTGAAAAATGGTTGAATATTTTTAGCACGGAAACTGAATTGATACTCAGCATCAGCGCATCTTCCGGATGCATTTTGCTGGAAAAAAATTGCTGACCGGTTTCTTCATAATCAGACGGAACATACCCCAAGAGCCCACCGAAATTCGAGGAATAAAATGCAAACTGTCGTTTATAATAATCAAAGATGCCGGTTCCTGAATTGCCCATATCTGATAGCGCTTGCAATATGACCGAGTGTTTTTGAATGATAGAATAGTCCAATTGCGCTTCGTCAAACTTAAATTCTTCCAGAAACTTGAAAAAAATTGCTTGAATATCGTTATTCAATGCCATCTAATTTTAAATTGTTTATTGGTTGAGATTACCATGAAAATCCATTTTTTTCTTAAAAAATCATCTATAATATGCTTCTTTTATTGCAGATCACAAACTTTCACCCAAGATACATAATTCTTGTCTGAACTTGGATTTGGGTGGATTTTTGACTTTTGTGCGCTAACATTGTCTGAACCGGGATTTGGGGGGATTTTGGGATTTATGGATGTTGCGCTCATTGATTTTAATGCCACTTCATTATCTTAACTTGGATTTGGGTGGATTTTTGACTTTTGTGCGCTAACATTGTCTGAACC
>JAIYAP010000038.1 GCA_027488935.1 Saprospiraceae bacterium
CAGCGGGCGTTAACCAGGGCTTACGCGAAACCACGATTTGGAAAAAGGAAAAATTCTTCAATAAGTTTCCAGGCGCCAACCGCCAGTACTGGGATAACCACCTTTCTTGGGAAAACAAGTATACCCGCCCTAATGTACCGGTACAATTCACCGATTCTTACCACTTGCTGTTCCTTACCCATAACATGTTAATTTCAGCAGCAGCATTGAGCGCAACGATTCCGTTGGTGATTGATCATCAAAAACACAACAGCAAATGGTGGCACAAATTGGCCGACATCGGCATCCAAAGCGCCGTGATGTCGCTGGGATACTTAGCGGGTTCTAAATTGACTTACAACGTATATTTTAAATAAAAAACCATCATTTGGGGGTAAAATATCCCCAAATAGTGGCTTAGAGCGAAAGTTGGCCACGCTCTTTTCAAAACATGGCCAACCAGGTACCGATTCTTAAGAATGCTAATCTCATGATGATACAGGGACGATGACAATAAACACACTATGCGTGATGGCCTGAAAAGACCATCGCTTTTTTCTTTTTAAACAGGATGGTTTTATGGGCGCGGCGGGTTTGCATTTTTTCAGCAGGTAGATATAAACCGGCAAGTGGTCACTGTATCCTCCGCTCGCGCGAGGTTCCAACCTCGTGCGTCCTTCGATCGGGCTCTGCCCGCTATCGACCCCGCGCAAGCCCCCCCCAAAAACCAAAAACCGCCCATCCTTACCAATTCCAGCCCCAACCTTACCAAAAAACGAAAGCCCTCCGTGGATGCCTGTCGCGCGCGCCATCTTTGTATCATCAAACAGCCAAACGGCAAACAAAATCTTCCAACATCATCAATCTGTAAATCATGAAATCATTTGTTTTTGTTCTCTGCTTCCTTCCTTTTGTTCTGAGTGCTCAATTTGCAACCAACCACAACACCCTGCAAGTTGCACCACAACTGGGTTTAGAAAAACTTGACAACAACAAATCTTCGCATTACAGCCTCAAACGCGGTCTGAAACGCGCCATCCTGCCAGGCGCCTTGTCTTTCGCAGCGGGCGTTAACCAGGGCTTACGCGAAACCACGATTTGGAAAAAGGAAAAATTCTTCAACAAGTTTCCAGGCTCTAATCGTCAGTACTGGGACAACCACCTTTCTTGGGAAAACAAATATACCCGCCCCAATGTACCGGTACAATTCACCGATTCTTACCACTTGCTGTTCCTTACCCATAACATGTTAATTTCAGCAGCAGCATTGAGCGCAACGATTCCATTGGTGCTTGATCATCAAAAACACAACAGCAAATGGTGGCACAAATTGGCCGATATCGGCATCCAAAGCGCTGTGATGTCGCTGGGATACTTGGCGGGTTCTAAATTGACTTACAACGTATATTTTAAATAAAAAACCATCATCTGGGGTGGTTATCTCCCCCAAATGATGGCCCAGCGCGTAAGTTGGCCGCGCGCTTTTCAAAACATGGCCAACCAGGTACCGATTCTTATGAATGCTAATCTCATGATGATACAGGGACGATGACAATTAGCATGCACTATACGCGATGACTTGAAAAGGTCATCGCTTTTTTTATGACCAACATTATGGACGCGGCGGGTTTGCCTTTTTCAACAGGTAAATATAAACCGGCAGGTGGTCACTGTATCCATTGATGAAAATATCGCCTACATAGGTTCGGAAAGGGTAGCCGCGGTAAGCACCTTCTGTTTGCAACAACCAGGGTTGACGGTAAATCATGGACTTGTATAATTGCCAACCGCCCACTTTTTTATTCACAAGGCCCTTTGAGATGATCAATTGATCAAATAAATCCCAAGAATCGCGGTAAGCCAAAGTCCCATCGCCTGTTTTGTAATGGTCGTACATGGTGTTGTACAAATCCTTAGGTTGCAATCCTTTCGTATCATATTTTGCGCCCAATACTTGGGCAATACTTTTATTGTCAGGATCGTCATTCAAGTCGCCCATCACCACAATTTTAGCATCTATATTGACATTCAGCAAGCTGTCTGTAATTTGGCGGCAAACCGAAGCAGCCCGTGCGCGCATCCAGCCTGAGCCACTTTCGCCTCCCCGGCGCGAAGGCCAGTGTCCGACCATCACATGGATTTGTTCGCCATCCAGCATTCCGGTCACATACAAAATATCGCGGGTGAAATCGGGTAGGGAGTCCTTGGCTTTTTGCAAATTGACCGGAAACGCCTTCGCACCCAGCACCGTAAAATATTTAGGTTGATACAATAAGCCGCAATCAATACCCCGTTCATCGGGCGAATCGAAGTGAATGATTTGATAGCCACGGCTTTTAAGTGCTTCTTGTTGCACCAAATCTTCCAGCACCTTACGGTTTTCTACTTCCGCAACACCCAAAACAGACACTCCATCTGTAGAAAGTTCAGCGCCCATCAGGCTAATCACCTTGGCCATGTTAGCCTGTTTGGAAATGTACTTTTCGGTATTCCAAAGCAGCCGACCCGTTGGCAGAAAATCTGCGTCATTGGTTACATGCGAATCAATGGTATCAAAAAGGTTTTCAAGGTTGTAAAAACCAATGGAGGCTACTTTGTAATCGCTTTTCTGCGCAGAAAGCGCATAAAAACAAAGTAAAAAAAACGTTAAAATGCTTATTTTTTTCATATTGATTGAATTGTGCTGCAAAGGAAATGGATTTGGTCTGAATAAGCCATCGCTTTGCAATAAATTAACAGGAAAGTGTAGTTGGCTTGATGTGGCTTTGAGTACTTTTGCCCGCATTTATTCAATTTCTTCTTCTTTTTCTTTATCCATTCTCATCTCTTTGACCTTTGAATGATTAAAAAACTTCTGTTTGCAAGCCTATTATTGTGGTCTGTTACCTGTACCTATGCTCAAACCGGCGCTAAAATTTCCGGTAAAGTCATGGACAGTGAAAACAACACCCCGGTTGCCGATGTATCCGTTGTATTGGCATCTACCGGAAAATTTACTGTTTCTGCTGCGGATGGCAGTTATGTACTGGCCGATGTTGTTGCTGGTCGTTTTTCTTTAGTATTCAATTATGCCGGTTACCTACCGCTGGAAGTACCTGTTGATGTACCTGTTGGTGGCGAACTGAAACTGGATGTTAACCTGAAAAAAGCGGCTACTACGACCTTTTTTGGTGAAATCCCAACAATTACCCTGGAAGAAGCTGAATCAGAAACCGAAGGATCAGGTGGTGTTTCAAACCTTTTACATGCTTCGCGTGACATTTTTCAGAATATCTCGGGCTTTGGCTGGAGTACCTTTCGTTTCCGCGAACGTGGATACGATTCCGGATTGTTTCAATTATATCTCAACGGTGTCCCGTTTAATGACCCTGAAACAGGCTTCACGCCCTTTAGTGAATTTGCTGGCTTGAACGATGTGTTCCGAAACCGCAGCAGCTCAGTAGGGTTGGATGCAACCGAATTCGCTTTTGGCGAGGTAGGTGGTGCCGCAAACATTGATACCCGTGCCATCAACCAGCGCAAACAAATCCGCGCTACCTATTCTTTGACAAACCGGATTTACCGCAACCGAATGATGCTCACCATGAACACCGGCTTAATGCCCGGCGGTTGGGCGGTTTCTATGTCGGTAAGCAAACGCTGGGCACAAGAAGGTTATGTGCCGGGCACTTTTTTTGACGGCTATTCGTACTTTTTCTCAGCCGACAACAAGATCAGCGATAAACACAGCATCAACCTGACGGTATTTGGTACGCCCAGCAAACGCGGACGCAATGCCGATTCATTTCAGGAAATGTACAATATCGCAGGTTCTAACTATTACAACCCGCTTTGGGGCTTCCAAAATGGCGAAAAACGCAATGCCCAGGTGTCCACCAACCACCAACCAACAGCGATTGTGCGCTATGATTATACGCCGAGCAACAAAACCCACCTGACCATTGCAGGATATGGCCAGTATGGTTTGAGTGGTTTTACCCGCATCAATTGGCTCAATGCCAATAACCCTGCCCCCGACTTCAACCGCCGCTTACCTTCCAGCTTGCCGGATACTGCCCTGGCAAGTGCCTGGGCGACCGAATTGAGCCGCGATGAAGCCCTGCGTCAAATAGACTGGGCCGCTTTGTACCAAGCCAACCGCAACAACGTAACTACCATTGAGAACGCAGAAGGCATTCCGGGTAACAGTGTTACAGGCAAACGCGCGGCCTATATTGTTGAAAATCAACGCGCAAACAACCAGGAATTAGGGGTCAATGGCACCCTTACACACACTGTAAACAGTTTTTTAAATATCAATGGCGGTGCGCAGTACGTGTATTACCTAGGCCGTAATTACAAAGAAATGCAGGATCTGCTAGGTGCAGATTACTGGACAGATTGGGACTTTTTTGGCCAATTTGACGGTGCGGAAAAACTGGACGGTCGCCAGGCCGATTTGCGCAACCCCAATAACCTCGTGCGGGAAGGGGAAATTTTCGGATACGATTACAACGAAAATATTCGCCGCAGCAATGCCTGGGCGCAAGGTCAGTTTTCCTTTAATCGCTTTCAGTTTTTTGTTTCGGGAGAAGCGGGCCAAACCCGTCAGTGGCGTACCGGTAATATGCAAAACGGTCGTTTCCCAAATTCCTCTTTGGGCGATTCTGAAAAACTTACTTGGAATACATGGGGCGCAAAAGCAGGCGGCGTATTCAAAATTAATGGCCGTAACTACTTGTATGCCAATGGTTATTATGCAACCAAAGCACCCCAAATGCGCAATATCTTCGTGTCGCCACGGGTACGCAACACGGTTATCCCCAATCCTACCTTGTCAAAAATACGCAGTGTAGAAGGTGGTTATATGTTGCGTGCGCCGAATTATCGTGCACGGATTACGGGTTACTTCACCGAATTTTTGAACGAAACGGAAAATGTATTCGGCAGCATTCAAACGGTAGGACGCGTGCTTTCGGGTATTGATCTGAGCGGCATTAACCTGGATGACGATGATACTTTTTTGCAGGTGCCGTTTTTCTTTGGCGGTACTGTTTTGCAAGGCGTAAACCGTCGCCACACAGGCGTAGAAATTGGGGTAGAAGCCAAACCCGTTCCAAGCTGGATTTTTACTGGTGCTGCTTCTATCGGAAAATACATCTACACTTCCCGTCCAACCATGTACCTGGCACCCGACAATATCGAGGGACTGATCCTGAATGCTGGCGAAGTGTATCAGAAGAACTTTTACGTGCCACGTACGCCACAAACAGCTGCTACCGTAAGCGTTCAGTACGAATCGCCTAAATTTTGGCGTGCCTCTTTATCGCTCAACTATGCCGGTCGTATGTATTACGAGTTCGACCGTGCACGCCGTACCGCGCGTTTCGTGGATGGCATCACCGAGGCATCACCTATTTGGCATACCGTAATCGACCAGCAAAAAGCGCCCGCCAATTATACCCTCGATTTCTTTGCCAGCAAATCCTGGAAAGTGGGAAACAACCGGTTTATTTACCTGAATGTAGGCATCAACAACATCCTGGATAATCAGAAAATCATTATCTCAGGACGCGAATCTTATCGCAATGCCTTCCGTTTTGATATCAACGACCCCCGTTTTTACACGAGCGAACTGATCTACGCACCTGGTTTGAACTACTTCCTGAGCCTGGCCTACCGCATGTAGGCACAGATTTTAAATAAAATCCTCCAAAACCGATTGTCACCCAATTACAGCATTTTAAAACAACCATACAATGAATCTTTTTTTGAAAAATAGCTGGATTTCCGGCACGGCCTTGTTGCTCATCGCCACCTTGGCATTTTGGTCTTGTGTAAAAACTGAATTCGACGAACCACCATCCGGCGGCGTTACAATTGATATTCAGGCAAATACGACCATCAAAGAACTTAAAAAACTACACGTTACACCCGATGCACTCGATAAAATCAAGGACGACTTGATCATTGGCGGCGAAGTAGTGATGGACGACCGTTCTGGCAATTACTACAAAACCCTGGTTATTCAGGATGCAACAGGCGGTATTGAAGTAAAATTCAACGACGGCTTTTTGTACAATTCTACCCCAATTGGCCGCTATCTGTATATCCGTTGTAAAGACTTGATCCTCACCGATTACAATGGTTTGCCCCAATTGCAGGGTTCTATCCTGGTTGAAAATGGGGTACCCAGCGCTGTTGGTTTGACGGCTGCACAAGTGCGTCAAAAAGTAGTACGCGGCGATTATAAAGAGCCTAAATTGGCACCTAAAAAGATCAGCATCAATGATTTGAATAATGACCTGCTCAACACCCTGGTGGAGTTGGATGGCGTTCAATTTACCCAATGTGATGCTGGCAAAACTTATGCGGACGTACCGACCAAAAACAGCCTTAACCGCTTGCTCGAAGATTGCAACGGCTTGCAGTTGATTGTGCGCTCTAGCGGTTATTCTGATTTCGCTTCCAAACAGACCCCTACCGGCAGCGGTAAAATTGTGGGTGTGTTGGGCGTTTTTGGCTCTGATTATCAGTTGTTTATACGCAACATTGACGATGTAACCATGTCTGGTGCCCGTTGTGGCAATGGCGGTCCCGGATCGGCAACAGCCATCAATGTGAGTGAAATTCGCAGCCTGTTCACCGGCACCGTAACATCGGCACCAGCAGGTAAAAAGATCAAAGGCATGGTGCTGTCTGATCGGAACAATAAAAACCTGAATAGCCGCAATATTTACTTTCAGGATGGCTCAGCAGGCATCGTGGTGCGTTTTGAAGCCGACCACTGTTTCGAGCAGGGTGACGAAATTGAAGTGGTGGTTTCGGGTGTAGAAATCAGCGAATTCAACAAATTGCTGCAATTAAACAATGTGCCTTTGGCCAATGCCAGTATCGTAAGTTCGGGCAACACACCAACACCACGCGTTGCGACCATTGCTGAAATTAATACCAACTACAATGCATGGGAAAGCACCCTGGTGCGCGTTTCGAATGTTACGTTGAGCGGCGGTTCTAACTTCTCTGGTAGCCGTACCGCCACCGATGCAAGTGGCAATATTGTGGTATTTACCAGCAGTGCCGCATTGTTCGCATTGTCGCCTTTGCCCACTACCCCGGTAACCATTACGGCCATTGTTTCTGATTTTAATGGCAAACAATTGTTGCTTCGTAACATCAATGATGTACAATAAGGTATTTTGAGCCTCGAATAATAGATGATCGGATTGCCGGGGTAAAGCACCTGGGCAATCCGATTTTTTTAGCCCCAGTTAAAATCGTGTTTTTTTTGCCGCAATTTTGCGTTTCAAACGTTATTTTTGCCATGATGCAAAAGACTTTCGTTTTACTGATCGCTTTTTTTTACCTGTGTACCACCCCTTTACAGGCACAATCGCCCGAAACCCTGCTAGTACCCGGTGATAGTACAGTGGTGGTGGCGCCCGATTCAGGTATGGTGCGGGAAAAATGGTTACGCCGTTTTTTTACCAAAGCTTATCCCAGTCCGCGCAAGGCCGTGCTTTTTGCCATTATCCCCGGTGGTGGACAGATTTACAATAAAAAATTCTGGAAATTACCGATTGTGTATGCTGCCCTGGGAGGTATGTTGTACTGGAATATTGACAACATCAAACAACACCGCGCACTGGTGTACAATTACCGCCTGCTAAAAGATGGAGATCCGGATACCAATCCGACCGAATCACCGTACGACCGGATCAGTGAGACATCTATGAAATCTTACCGCGATCAATTTCAACGATATGTTGAACTAACCAGCCTCGGTCTTGGTTTAGTGTATTTGCTGTCGATCACCGACGCTTTTGTTGATGCGCATCTCCATAGTTTTGATGTGAGCGAGGATTTGAGTTTACGCTTAAAGCCTAGCCTGCAATCAGGTATGGGCGGTGCTCCTTGTCTGGGTATCGGTGTTCAATTACGGCTCAATCGCCCACAGCAAGTACCAAGCATTTATACCAAGCCTTAAATGTTAAGAGGATTAATTGATAGCGAGACCGATAGTTTTGAACTGACCCGCAAACACCTGGTAGAAAGTTTGCGCTTTCCAATGTTTGCAATCTTGTTTATTTGGGGCATTCATTTTTATCAATCCATCTGGAATTGGGACCCTGCCAACTATGGCATTATGTCGCGGCGTATTTGGGGTATTCCAGGCATTATTTCGGGCCCGATGGTGCATGGCAGTTGGAAGCACCTGATTTCCAATACGTTCCCGCTGTTTGTCCTTACTGCCCTGAGTATTTATTTCTACCGGAAAGTAGCAATGCGTGCTTTTTGGATGATTTATTTTATGACCGGCATTACCGTATGGTTGCTGGCACGACCGGTTTCGCACATTGGGGCAAGTGGAATTGTGTATGGTTTGGTATCCTTTATTTTTTGGAACGGTATTTTTCGACGCAGCCTGCGCTCAATCATCCTGGCTTTGATTGTCATGTTGGTGTACAGCGGTATGTTTTTTGGCATCTTGCCTGATCAAGAAGGTATATCCTGGGAAAGCCATTTATTGGGTAGTTTGGCAGGTATTTTTGCTTCTTTTTGGTTTAAAGGCGAGTTGGAGGACGAGGAAATTGAAAAAGACGATCCTTTTGCCATGGAACGCAACCTAGAAAAGCAATATTTTATGCCGCGCGATGTGTTTGACAAAACAAAAACACAACGCGCAGCAGAGGCAGAAGAGGCTGAACGGTGGCGTATGCAAAGCAATGACACCTTTTTTCCGCCTTTTTGGAATCAAAACTCTAGTTGGTAATAAGGCTATCCAGGTGGTATTTAGCAATAATTCTTCTGATTTTGTCGCCCCAACCCGGGTCGGTTGCATAACCCGGCTCTTGCTTGTCGGGATTGGCCGCTAGTCCATCCAAAAAACAGTCTACATCGCTGGGCGAACAGGCCAATGCATCCTTAAACCATTTTCGACTTTCCAGAAATCGATTAAAGTCCCGAACGGCCTCTGCCGGAGAACTGTACTTCCGGAACGGGGCGTCTTTGCCTTCATGCCACATCACAAAAGTAGCGCCGCGCCAGGGTGCCGTAGCACGCATGCCAAATGGATTGCGCGCATTTTGATACAAATAACTGGTAAAGCCGGTCGATTCCAGGATCGCAATGCCAATAAAAGCCGTTGCAGGAATACCTTCCCGAATCTCTAGTTTTTTCGCCTGGGCGATAAATTCAGCCACCAAATCAACGGGCGCGCCAAAGGTGTCGGAAATCATTTGGGCAACCGCAAATACCGAACTGGTGTCGGCATCCAGCATAGAGCGGGTATTATTTTGGGTGTAAATAGGGGTAAAAACTGCAACTGAAAAAATAAAAAGGGCCGCAATGCGCCGCAACAGAGAAATAACTTGCATGAAGAAGTGCTTGTTTGATGAATTGGTTATATTGCTTAGACGCATAAAAATGCGCAGGTTACTCAGGGTATTAAAATAAGTGACTGAACACCCATGCCGGATTTGCCGTAAACCAGCAACCAGTACGTTCCCGGGGGAACCTGATTCAATTGCAAGGTGCTTTCGTTCACCGTATTAAGTTGCCACGATTGCACCTGTACACCTTCCTGGTTGAGCAACAGCGCCAAATCGCAGGGCGCAGATGTTTTCAGGTTTATTTTTTGTCGAGCCGGGTTGGGCGCAATTTGCAACGAAATCGCATCTGCTTTGGGCGCATATGTACTGGTCAATGCCGATCCCTTTACAATGGCATACTGTCCGGGCAACAACTGATTGAGTTTGAAAAATCCATATTTGTCGACCGTGGAACCCAACAAGAGTTTGCTGCTGAACGCGCATACTTCCCAAGGCTGTCCGGGCTTGAAACGGTAAACCAACAACAGACTGTCTTCCGAAGGACCGGTTTGGGCAAAAAGTTCGGTATCCAACTGATCCTGGGTGCCGCGGCCATCGTAAAATAGATTGGTAGTCGCCTGAAAATCAGCACTAAATAAACCATCAACAGTCCAATATCGGTTGCTGAATTTAAAACCATGCGGATTGACTGCTGCTGCGGTGTCGGGCAGGGCAAAATGGTATTCTACGCGCATCAGGGTGGTATCGGAGGCGGTATTTACTTTTACCTCCATTTTTGCCGTTGCGAACGAAAATTGTCCCGGTGCTGTAATGAGGTGTTCTTTTTCCGTGCGCGCCATCAGTAATTTTAAGTTGGGATTGGCCCAACAAAGCAAGGGTGTACCAAAGGAGGTCGGAATTTGAAAGGAAAGTGTAATGTTTTGACCCGAAACCACGCCCGATACGCGATAACGGGCGCGGGAAGCATTGACAAATACAAAATCCAGGGGTACATTTTGATGAAAATGCGGCGCGCCACGTAGTTTTTGCTGCACCTGAACCGATACCTGTGTAAAACCCGGATTGGGTGCATCTGAAATCGTAAAGGAGTCGACGGAAAAATGCGAAAAACCGGGTGAAAATACCCAATCATTGAAAAAATCATCGAGATTTAACCCAGTAGCCAACTGCAACTTATCCCGCAAATCGGCGCTGCTCCAATCTTTAAACTGGGTTTGATCCAAAGCCGCCCGACAACCGATCCGAAACAAGGAGTCGCCCATATACGTGCGCAAATTGTGGGCTACCACGGCACCTTTATTGTATACATGGTTGCCATATGTGTATTCATGCGGCAAACCCGACACCGCCCGATACATACCTTCCTGAATATGCGCAGTTTGCAACACATTGATAAAGTTTGTTTGTACGGCAAGATCGTAGGCCGCTTTACCATATATCCATTCGGTAAATAAGTGCTCCGAGAACACCGCCCAACCTTCATTGAGCCACATATCTTCTGCGGTGCTGCAAGTAGCCAAATCGCCCCACCAATGATGGCTTAACTCATGCGCCCACAAGGTTTCGTTGCTCGTATTCCCATTGACGGCATTTTGCATGATGGCAATATTGGTTGCATGCTCCATGGCGCCCGATTGAAACGGGACGACGGAATAGCCAATTTTGTTCCAGCGATACGGACCAAACCAGTGCTCATACGCTGCGATCGCGTCGGGTAAATGCACAAAAGTGCCCTTTACCTTGTTGGTATCATTGGCGGTCACGGCAATTTCTACGGGAATCGGGCCATTCATGCCCGCATAGGTTCTTTTAAAGGAAACATAGGGTCCGCTCGAAAAACAAGCCAAATAGGAAGGAATTGGTGTTTCTAAACGCCATACCCGCCGCAGAAAGCCGTTTTCCAGATTTTCGGAAACCATATACCCATTGCTGTACGTTTTCCGACTTGGCAACGAAAGGATCTCCACTTCAAAACTGGAGCGTTCTACAAAATTATCAAAACAAGGGAACCAGGCCCGACCAAAGGAATGCGGATCGGCATCAAAACCCACCCCTAAATTGTAAAAGTATGAACCCTGATTATAGATGCCACCCCAGCCCGTTGGGTCTTGCACGCCTGCACCGTGGTAAAAGACGGTGATGGCAGCTGTTGTTCCTTGCACCAATGCAGCGGGAAATGCGATCTGAAGATTGGGCGATTGATAAGTAAACGCCGTTTTTACCCCATTGAAGTACACCGAATCTACCTGGTAATTTTCCAAATCCAGCCGAAAGCCCGACAACGGACCTGTTTTTACCAAAATATCCACCGCACAACGGGCCTGAATCATGGGCACGTCCGCGATATTTAAACGGATCGCAGTATGCAAAATATCCACCGAGTCACTGCGCAGGTCTGGAAGCAGCAGGGCCGACGATTGTTGCTTTTTATTAGAAGCACACCATTCCGAGCTTTGAATCATCATTTGGGCGCTCAGCCATTGCGAACACAGCAGGCAAGCACAAATCAGCAGGTTTTTCATAGACATTAATTTCAGATGTAAAAATAACTGTTTAGGTGCGTATTTGCTATGTAGTGCACTACATTAAATGTTTTGGGGCGCGTTTGCCCGATTTGTTAAAACTTTATGCGTCAACAAAAAGCGCAGAATTGCGTTTCTTTGCTGCTTACAACTACCATTGAAGCATCTTTTTTATGAAAATCGCTGTTGCACAACTCAATTATCATATTGGCAATTTTGAAGGCAACCTTCAAAAAATGCTCAAATCAGTCGCAGATGCGAAAAGCCAAGGTGCTGAACTCATTGTTTTTGGCGAATTGGCCGTTTGTGGGTATCCGCCCCGCGATTTTCTAGAGTTTGAAGATTTTATTGAGCGTTGTGATGCTTCCCTCCAAAGTTTGATGGCAGCCAGCGCTGATATCGGTATTGTAGTAGGCGCACCCACCCGCAATCCGAAAAAAGAGGGCAAAGATCTGTATAACAGCGCTTATTTCCTGTACAATGGAGCTGTAATCGGCATCCAACACAAGGCTTTGCTGCCTACGTATGATATTTTTGATGAATATCGTTATTTCGAGCCTGCCACCGAATTCCACACAGTGCCGTTCAAAGGTAAAAAAGTAGCACTTTCAGTTTGTGAAGACATTTGGAATGTGGGCAATGAAAATCCGCTGTACACCATTTGTCCTTTGGATGAAATGATGGCCGAAAAACCCGATTTTATCCTCAATATTTCGGCTTCCCCCTTCGATTATGCCCATGCTGCCGAGCGTATTCGGATGGCGCAGGCCAACGTGCAACGTTACCAGATTCCGATGTTTTATGCCAACCATGTGGGCGCTCAAACCGATATTATTTTTGATGGCGGCTCCCTGGTGGTTGCTCCCAATGGAAAGGTATTGGATGAAATGCCGTATTTTCAGGAAGCACTCAAGGTGTATGATTTAGCGGAAGTGATGGCGGGCGAAAAGCACGTGGAGCAACCTAAGGACAAAATTGCACTCATCCATGATGCGATCGTTACCGGTATTCGCGACTATTTCCAAAAACTGGGCTTCAAAAACGCCATTTTGGGCTTGTCGGGCGGTATTGATTCGGCTGTAACCGCAGTAATGGCCGTAAAAGCATTAGGCGCTGACCATGTGCGTGGGGTATTAATGCCAAGCCAGTTTAGCAGCGACCACTCGGTGAATGACGCCCGCAAATTGGCCCAAAACCTGGGTATGCAATACGATTTGGTGCCCGTGCAACCGATGTATGAAGCGTATGAGGCCGCGTTGAAACCGCATTTTTGGGGCTATGCCTTCAATGTAACCGAAGAAAACATCCAGGCGCGCATACGCGGGATGATCGTGATGGCCATGAGCAACAAATTTGGCAACATTTTGCTCAATACGACCAATAAAAGTGAAATGGCCGTAGGCTATGGCACCCTTTATGGCGATTTATGCGGCGGTTTGGCGGTTTTAGCCGATTTGTACAAAACAGAAGTATATGCCCTCGCGGCTTACCTCAATAAAGACGGTGAAGTAATTCCGCACAGTTCGATCGAAAAGCCACCCAGCGCCGAATTGCGTCCGGGCCAAAAAGACGCGGATTCCCTGCCGCCCTACGAAATATTAGACCAGATTTTGTTTCAGTACATCGAGCGCCGCCAAGGCCCAAAAAACCTGATTGAACAAGGTTTTGCCCCCGATTTAGTGGCCAGGGTATTAAAAATGGTGAATACCAATGAGTTCAAACGCGAACAGGCAGCGCCGGTGTTGCGGGTGAGCAGCAAAGGTTTTGGGATGGGTAGAAGGATGCCGATTGTGGGGAAGTATTTGTCGTAAACCCTACTCAACCACCACTTTCCGTACCAACCGAGCCCCACTATTGAACTGAATTTCAATAAAATAAAACCCAGATTCAATGCCACTTAGGGAAATAGATTGCTGTGCATTGGAAATTCCTTGGGCATTGCGCACGCGTTTACCCGAAACATCCAGCAACCGATACCCCCAATCCAAACTATTTTCAGGCACCTGTACATTCAATACTCCGCTTGCCGGATTCGGAAATACTTGAACTGTTGGCGTCGTCAAAGTCTGGTGGACAGCGCTCACCTTGGTCTGTTTCAATAAATTCAGCCCGTTTTGCATATCGCTGGCAATGATGGTGCCCGATGGTAACCACGGATAATTGCCCCAACAACCATAATAGCCATTGTACGTTGTATTTTGCGGGTGGGTATCATAATACGCCACCAACACAGGGGTAAGCGGCGCACTGATATCATACACCAACAAGCCATCTTCATATTGGGAATTGTACAACAGGTCGTCTTTAATGTAAATGTTGTGTGGAACCGCCAAACTACCCGCGTTGGGCGTCAAATTATCCAAAAAGGAGCCCACAACTTCAAAATCACCGTTTAACTGGTTTTTCATGTTCACAATTTGAATCGGACGGCCTTTGGGGATTTCTTCGGTATAATAGGCGTATTCTCCCGATTTGGTAAGCCAACTTAAATGGTTGTAACCGCCGGTCGCAACGCTGCCCAGGGTAACAGGCACTTCAGGATTGGTAAAATCATACACATACAGCCCGGCATTGCCCGAGGATGCGTATAAGGTATCGTGGCGTACATACGAATCGTGGATGTAGCCGCCTTCCAACGTCACGGCAGCCACCAAACTGGGCTGATCTGGGTTTTGGCTGACATCCAAAATGAGGGAACCGTTATTCACTACATTGGTTCCGTTCAGATAAATATGTCCATTCAGGGTATCCAGGGTAATGGTATGGGAACGGTTGAAAAATTCATTGCTGTAATACACCCGTTTGATGTCGTTGGGTGCATTTTGCATATCAATAATCATCAAACCCTCCTCCGTGGCATCGCTGACGGCATACAAACGGTTGCGGTACGACTTGAATTCGCGCCACACGGTATTCTTTTGTCCTGCAAATTTGCCCACCATCACCGGGTTTTTCGGATCGGTAATATCAAAAATAAAAACATGCAAAGCGCCGCCGATAATGGCAAACTCATGGTTATTCACCGCCATGCCCCAGCAACCACTGTATTGCAGGTTCAGATTACCGGGAGATGCTAACGGAAGGGTATCGTCGTCCCAACGCGCTAAAAGGGTCATATTCAGGGAGTCCTGCGCGCACACGCCAAAAGAAAGCAACATTGCAAGGAAGAAGAAGGTCAAATTTTTCATTTTCAAACAACAATAGGTTGATCTTTGTGTGAGAATTAATACGCTGAAAGGCAACCATCGGATTGCCTACAACGTCAATAAGCGCGAAAGTAAGACAATATGAAAAAGCAAACTAACCTGATTACCTTTTTGCCATGCCTGTGCATTTTTTTGACTGCAAATATGGCTTTTGGCCAAAAATACAGCAATGAATTCCTGGCAATTGGTGTCGGCGCACGCGCGCATGGCATGTCGGGCGCACAAACGGCCATTACCAACGATTTATCTGCCGCTTACTGGAATCCTGCGGGACTCACGTCGATTGAAGCGCCGTTTCAGGTAAGTGCCATGCATGCCGAATGGTTTGCCGGGGTAGGGCAGTACGATTACCTGGGTTTTGGAAAATCGCTCAATAAAGAGAAAAAATCATTCCTGGCGTTTTCCCTGATTCGCCTGGGCATCGACAATATTCCCTACACGATCAACTTAGTTGCGCCCGATGGTTCTATTAATTACGACAATGTTACCCAGTTCTCGGCAGCCGATTATGCCTTTATGGGCAGTTATGCGCGCCAATTGCGCAATCCGGCCTTTTCGGTGGGTGGTACAGCCAAGGTAATACGCCGGGTGATCGGTTCTATCGGTGGCGCCTGGGGTTTCGGGGCCGATTTGGGGGTGCAATACCGCAAAGGACATTGGTTATTAGGCATACAGGGTCGCGATTTGACCACAACATTCAATGCCTGGTCCTTTAATTTGACAGAACGCGAAAAACAAGTGTACACGGCTACCAATAATGAAATTCCGGTGAGCAGCACAGAAATTACCCTGCCCCGTTTCATTTTAGGTGCTGCCTATAAATTTAAAGCAGGCGCTAAAACAACCATTTTGCCGGCAATAGACCTGGAGTGGACCACCGATGGCCAGCGCAATGTGCTGATTAGTTCAAAATCGTTTAATATGGACCCGAAATTCGGTTTAGAAGCCGATTATAACGGGTTTGTGCAGGTGCGCGTAGGCGTGGGCAACTTCCAACGGGTGAAAGAAGATTTCGATCCAACCAAAGAAAGTATCTCTTTTCAACCCAATTTTGGCATCGGACTCAGGTTGGGTAGGGTACAACTCGACTATGCTTTGACGGACATTGGAAACGTGTCACAGGTACAATACTCCAATATCTTTTCTTTGCGGATCGACTTCCGGGAGCGTAAAACCACAACCCAATAAAACAGGGCTCTAGAAAATATTTCCATTTTTACTTTGCATCCTTAAATGCAAACGTATCTTTGCACCAGCTTCATTCCTAATCCACGGCGATCCTCGCCATTTTTATCCTTGCTACGTCCCAACCGAGCGCTATCCCGATATTAAAGTATTTTCTTTTAATCGTCAACCACACTTGTAGTGGGGTCATCATGTAAGCCGCAATTTATTTGCACCTTGCTTACTGCGGATTACCATTATAATCTCATGGTTGCCCCTCCGGATAGGCTCGCGGTGAGGGGCTTTTTTTTGCCCCTACCACAACCTACTTTGTCTTTTTTTAGCGTAAAACGCTCACATCGCCCAGGTAAACTTCCGTTTTACCATCTCTGAACGCTACCATCACTTCATATACGTACACGCCTGGACTTACCCATTGGCCCCGGTCTTTTCCATCCCATCCTGCCTCTGGAAGGTTGGGGAGAAAATCTTTGTTTTCGAATAAAAGGGAACCCCAGCGGTCGTAAATACGCAAATATTGCACCTTGGCTACTTGGACGCCCCCGTAAACGGTAAAGTAATTATTGGGCGCATTGGCTTCAGGGTCCAAGGCATTCGGCAAATACACCCGTTTGCTTCGGTCTACGGTGATCCGAATTTGGTCATTTCCTTTACAACCTGCTGTATCAACGACCATAATTTCATAAGTCGTTGTACGTTCAGGACTTACATAAGTGCTTAATTGGTCGGGTGAAGTCAAATTGGTCAGCGGATTCCAGCTGATCGTTTCCAGCAAACTGCCGCCATCCACCACCGCAACCAACAATAGGCTATCCCCAAAGGAAATCACCTGGTCGGGGCCTAAATCTACCAGCAAAGAAGTCGGTGCGTCAATGGTATCCGAAGCAGCCACCGTACAGCCATTTGCATCAGCCAGGGTAAGGGTGAAAACTCCCGGATCGAGCGGCTGTAGTTCCAGTGGCAGGCCTGTAACTTGCTGGGAAGTGCTGGCATTCACATAAAGCAAATATGGTCCAGCGCCTCCTTCGGCAGTAGTAAGGGTAACGATGCCACGGTCATTGCCCGCACAATCTGTTTGTTGTATCCGGTAATCGAAACCAATTGGTGCTGGTTGATCGAGGGAAAAGGAATCGATGTAGGTACAACCTGTCTGGTCGGTGAGGGTTACTGTGTAATTCCCCGCCTGTAAGTTGTTGATAATGAGTCCATTACTTCCGTTATCCCAAATTGCGTTAAAGGGCGACTGACCCGTTAAAGGCAACAGCTCGATTTGCCCGTTACGCCCTTCAAAACAACTTACATTAAAGTTATTATAATTGCTGATTTGTGCCGTTGCGGTGGTTTTTTGCACCAGAATATTTACGGTGTCGCGGATCGTTCCAACACAGGTATTGCCTTGCGCGCTGTAACTTTGAATCCAATATTGGTTGTTGAAGCCCGGATTTACCAGGAAAGTACTGCCATCGCTTACTGCATTCAACGGGATGATTGTCGTGCCGTCTGTTACAACCACATCAAACGTATCGGCACCTACGAGCGAAAGTCGAAGCAAGGCGCTATCTCCCACACAAATGGTCGTATCACCAGCCAGGGCAGCATTGGTTTCGGGCAATAATGCAACTTGATATGTTCCGGTTACCACACCTGTACAGTGCGCATCTTCTACCGAAATCAAAGAAAAAACCTGTGCCTGCTGCACATTGTTGGTGCTGATATTGAAACTGGTATTTGGCGCTACAATACTGGCTTGTGATACGCCATTGATTGCATAAACAAACCGAAATGGCCCTTGCCCCGTAAATCTAATTTTAAAACTTAGCCCTTCTCCTCGACAAATGGAGGTATCACCATTTATCTTAGCAGTCGGTTGAGGGTAAAAAATTACCCTTGTTTTGCCTGAAATCGACAAACAAGGATCGGCCCAATCCACAACGCCGCCGTTGTTTGTACCTGCCACCGCCACTACATAATAGGATACCCCTGCTTGCATACTCGGTTGAAAACTAAAATCGGGCGTCGAACTGGTTTGTAATATCCCGATGGGCAACAAGGCGGTATCTTGACACAATACAAACTGAAGCACATTATTAGGGGGGAGCACTTCGTTGTTGTTGAAGGCCACACTAAAGGTAGAATCAGGGAAACAAGGCGTTACAGGTGCTTGATCGAGGGTGCCCGCAAACGTCGGACAAACGCAATCGGAAACACCCGTGATGGTGGTAGAACATCCGTTGCCATTGGTAATGGTCACCTGATAAGGCTGGTTCTTTGGGATGGGCAAAGATACAAAACTGGTATCTGTTAAGGTGCCTGCTACTCCTGTTACGGCGTATAACGGATTGGGTGTCACGCCGTTATTTATATTAAATTGCAAGGTGTACGTCGCTGTGTTGAAATCACAAACCGCTTGTATATCCAATATTTCAGGTAATTGGTCGAGGCCGATCTGCGCTGTGCCACCCACGGTGCCCAAACAGCCCAGTGCTCCACTTACATTGGCCAAGGTATAGGTCGTGGCTACGGTAGGTCCGATATTGATCAACAATGGATTGAAAGTAACGCCAGTCAGGGAAGTAAGGCTGCCATTGGTTAAGTAAGCCAGCGAATAAGGCCCTTTTCCCATAAAATCGACCCGAATTTGGGTGCTATCGCCGATACAAAGGGTGGTGTCGCCGCTGAGGCTTGCCAAAACAGGGGGCTGCCAACTTACATAGGGTCCCGAACCCACCGATAAGCAGGGGTCGGAAAAATCAATTTGCCCATTGATCACATTGCCCGCTAAGGCTACAACCAGATAAACCGAATCCGGAAACATGGTGGCCGGATTAAATTGAAAAACCGGAATTGTGTTGGACGCAATGATGTCAAAACCGGGGTTGATCAATGCATAATATAAGGTGTCATCTGCTTCCAATATGCTGCCCGTAACTGGTAAAACGGTGGCAATGGACTGTCCATAACAAAGGGAAATCGGCGTTTGGTTCATAATGCCCGCATTGGTCGCGCAAGCGCAAACCGGCAGTCCCGTTTCCGTATCTTGCCCGCAGCCATCTGCATCCGTCAAGGAAATACTGTAAGGGAGCCCAATTGGAACCGGTACACTGGTAAATTTATTTCCGGTGAAAGTGCCACCAACGCCGCCCACGGTCAAAGGGTTCACCCCCACACAATCGAAGGTCAGGGTGTACGTGCCTGTCACTAAATTACACAAATACATGAAATTCTGAATCTGGGGCACCGTACCAACATGCACCAACACGGTATCTGCCACGATGGCACTGCAATTAGCATCCGTTATTTGTACCAGTTGTACTGAAGTGCTGTTCACGGCCGGAAAACTGATGGGGTAAAATCCGCTATTGATGTTGTTCGCCGATTGTGCAAGCCCGTTGTTGGTCCAATTAATGGAAAAAGGCGCTGTACCATTTAAAATTACCGGCACATTGACCTGCACGCCCGCACAAATATTGATATCAGCACCTAAACTTGCAGATGGTAAAGGATAAAACACCAGAGGGGTACCTTCAGTGATAGACAAACAAAGATCATTAAGGTCTATTTGTCCATTTCCATCGGGATTGCCTGCAATGGGTGAAATGTAATAAGTTACACCGGGCAAGACCCCTGCTGTTTGGGTAAAGTTGGGCGTGCTGCTCCAGGCCAGGATGGTTCCAAGGGGAAGGCCTGGGGTGGTGTGTAAAATAAACCGCAGCAAATCGTTGCCATCATTGAAAAAATCGTTGTTGTGCTTGGCTTTGGCCGTGTCTCCCGCACACAGAAGGAGCGGCGTAAGATCCATGGTGCCTGCATTGGTTTGACAATTGCAATTCACCGTCCCACTCACCACAATATCGCCACAATTATTGGCATCCCGAAATACAATATTATAGCCGTTTGCCTGATTAATGGGCGTACTGGTAAAATGTGTCCCCGAAAATGCGCCCGAGCCTGTCACCAGGGTAAGTGGAAAAACAGCATTGAGTACGTCAAATTCTATTACGTACTCGAGGGTGGTGGGATTGCAATTGAAGATGACATTGGCATAATTGGGGGCATAATTGACCGTTAAGGTTGCATTGCCCGTTGGCAGCCCTGTGCACCCGGGCGAGGTTACGCTGGTAAGTACATAGGTACTTGTATTACTATTATTTACAGGTATTAGAAAAGGATCATCAAAGGTGTTTAATGCCATTTGTGGCACGCCGTCTTTGGTATAGGTAATGCCGAATGGTCCTGTGCCTGTAAAGTCGATGATCAAATTGGTCACTGCAGAATCGCAAAAAGTCGCCGTACCCGTTAAATCGGCGGTTGGGGGTGTAAAAACAAATACCCCTGCCTGTCCAGAAACCGTACCGATGCACCCCGGACTACTCACACTCATCAAAGTATAAAAAGTGCCGTTGGTTGGATTTACATTAAAAACATAAGGATTGTTGCTGGTCGTTATAGCGGGCTGTGGAAATGGAACACCATTGTTGATGATACCATATACAAAGGTGTAAGGGCCGCTTCCCGTGAAATTGATCACCAAGTCTGTGCCATTGCCGCCTTGGCAAATTTCGCCGCCGCCCGACATCACCGCTGTAAGTGTATCGTTGATGACTACTGCTGCTTGCCCGCCAACGATGCCGTTGCACCCGCCCGCGCTCATCGAATTTAAGGCAAAAGCGGTACTTACTAAGGGTGCTACCTGTAAGACATATGGATTGGCATTCGTGGTAACTGGATTTTGAAGCACACTGTTTGCCTCGTAGGCAAAAACGTATGGTGGCGTGCCGCTGAATTGAATCGTCAAATCGGTTGCTGCGCCCGGACAAATGGTGGCATTGCCGCTCAAGAGTGCTTCTGCAGGGGGCAAAACTACCAGGGTATCGGCACCTGAAACCGTTCCAGTGCATCCGTTGGCGCTCACGTTCAATAACTTATAAATATGGGTTCCCGTTGGGGGCGTGACCGGTATTTTAACCGCATTGTTGCTGGTCGTTACTGCTGGTTGCGCAACATTATTGAGCGCATATACGTATGTGAAAGGGCCATTTCCCGAAAAATTAAATCGCACCGTGTCAATTTGACCGTTACAAAGGGTCTTTTTTCCACCCACGACCGAAGCGGATAAGGCTGGCGCAACAGTCATTACCGCCGAACCGGATATACTTCCCGGACACCCATTGGCACTAAAATTCGCAATATTAACCGTGCAATTGGTTGTCATAGGGGCTGAAAAAATAATTGGGTTGGTATTGCTGCTCAAAACCGGACTATTAACCCCATTAACCGCATATTGAAAAGAAAAAGGCGCGGTGCCGTTCGTAACGTTGATGGTGAAATTGGCAGATTGGCCTGCACAGACATTAGCAGGGCCGTTCAGCGAAAAAGTACCACTGGGCGCTGCGGTGGTGGTAACGGTTATAGAACTTCCCACGCCATTACAAAAAGCATCCTGCAATTGCCCAATCGAATAATTGGTCGAATTACCTGTCGGCACAACAGCAATGCTGGCTGGATTGTCGAATGTAGAAAAATTATTGAGTAAGGTGCCATTTTGATACAAATTGAAGGTCCAGGGGGCTTGACCTGTAAAATTGACCATTAGGTTGGCGGTTGATCCAACACACACTGGAGGAATGGGCTCAAATACCGCAGAAGCACTCGGATTGACGGTAATGGTGGTACTCGCTGGCGTGGTGCAAGGGCCGGAAGGGGTAAAGTTGAGGGTCACATCTCCACTCAATCCATTGGCATTGAAGGTATTACCCGTAACACCCGGTCCACTCCAAACGCCTGTGGGCACGGTTGGGTCTTGAATGGTAACCAGGTTAAAATTGCTAATATTTTCGCATACAGTGCTAGTGCCCAACATCGGATTTGGGCAGGGTACATTAAAGCCCATGTAATTTGTAAACGTTTGTGTGCAGCCTGCAGGTAGTGGCTCATAAATACCCACTACATAATATGGCCCGCCATTGCACATGTCCGGAGTTACGGTCACGTCCAATGGTGTCGCAATAATCGGCGGTGCCCCGCTTCCTGGCAAGGTTGGGAAGGATGGAAAGGAGCAACCTGCATTCAGGTAAATCGGTCCAATGGGGGTAAGGGCAACAGTAGCGCCATTGCCACCCGACACTTGGGCCGTATTGTAAGTTATATTTGATGAACAGCCGCAAACCGAAACCGTTGTGCTCACTGAAGTGTTGCCTCCACCATTGGTAAACGCACCAGTTGTACGGGTGCAACTGCTCTGAAGCACATAAATATTGCCAAAAACCGAGCAAAGTCCACTGAAATTATAGTCAAAATCCATACCTGCACTCGTAAATACCACCACAGGCACATTGGGCGGAACGGTTTGCCCTGAACCCACTCCAATCACCGTTGAATTGGGGCAATTATTCTGAATCGTGGCCAATAAAGCAGGGTCGGGCGACTGAAAACTGCAACCCGTACCAATATCATCGTTGCCCGAACCTATATTGTTGTTGTCGTCAAAATCGATCGTCAGGTCGTCAACATTAAAGCCACCACCCGAAAAGAGGCCCAAAAACTCGTTGTTTTCTTCCGTACCACAGGCATCGATAAAAATTCCGAGGAAGGTAGGGCATGGTGCGCCGCAGTTGATGGGCGCTGAGGTGATGGGGGAGCACCCCAACAGCGTGCCTTCGCCGTTGTAGGGGTTAAACGTATTGGTGGTGCCATAGTACCAATTGATGCAATTGCCCGGAGCAGGCACAATATTCGTTCCGGTGCCGGTGAGGGTAAAAACGTCGCCTGGACATAAGGTACAAGGGCTGAGTCCTGGGGCGCAATCACTGGATGTGAGGGTAGCTGATTGGCTAAGATTGGGGCATTGGGCGCTTAAAATGGCGGCAACATGGAGTAAAAAGAAAGTGAAAATACCTGAACCAGTTCTTTTGTAGGATGTTAACATGCGATGAGATTATGTGTTTTTTTCGCGGCGATTAGAAAATCTTGGAAGAGCAGAGGACTAAAATCATCCTGCTAAGGTAGGGCAATTTGCCATTTTAACATGCTACTTTTGACCCATTGATCAATTTTAACAATGATAGACGTATTACAAAAACAACTTTCAGCAAGCGGTGTCAAATTAATTGCTGTTTCCAAAACCTACCCACCCGAAAACATACTTGCTGCTTATGCCGAGGGTTGTCGCGATTTTGGTGAAAATAAAGTGCAGGAATTGGTAGACAAATACGAAATCCTGCCCAAAGACATTCAGTGGCATGTGATCGGTCACCTGCAAACCAACAAGGTGAAATACATCGCACCGTTTGTTGCTATGATACATTCGGTCGACAGTTTGCGGCTGTTCGCTGAAATAAATAAACAAGGCGCCAAACACAATCGGCAAATACCTTGCCTATTGCAGTTTTTTATAGCCGAAGAAGATACAAAATTTGGGCTCGATTGGGAAGAAGCAGTGGAATTACTGGAAAGCCCGGAATTCGCTGATTTTAAACATGTTATCATCGCAGGTGTGATGGGCATGGCTTCTTTTACCGAAAATCAGGAACAGGTACGCCGAGAATTTAACACCCTAAAGCAGTATTTTGAGCGCCTGAAAAAAACGTATTTTGCAAACCAGCCAACATTTAAAGAAATCTCTATGGGCATGTCGGGCGACTGGGAATTAGCGGTGGAAGCAGGTAGTACCATGGTGCGCATTGGCAGTGCGATTTTTGGCACCCGTACAAAAACGTAAATGAACCAGAAGGCTTTTGAATTCAAACAATTTGCTGTGCGTCAAGGCGATACCGTGCATCCGGTCGGCACAGACGGGGTGTTGTTAGGTGCCTGGGTGCTTCCCGGAAAGGCTCAGCGAATTTTGGATGTTGGCACTGGAACTGGCCTAATCGCCCTGATGTTGGCCCAAAAAACGACCCATGCACGTATTATTGGACTCGAAATAAATCCTGCATCGGCCAATTTAGCGCGTTTTAATTTTGAAAATTCCCCCTGGCAAGATCGTTTGTCGGTACTCGAAACCGCTGCACAAGCACTACTTGAGCACCCAGTGGAACCTTTCGATATAATCGTGAGCAATCCGCCCTTTTTTACCGAAACCACCCTTTCTCCCGACCCGCACAGACAATTGGCGCGCAATGCAGAAAGTTTGCCTCCTGAATTGCTGTTGCAACTTGCCAAAACCCATTTAACGAAAAATGGCCGTTTCTGCCTGATTGTTCCAAGCAAAAACAGCCAAATGCACCAGGAATTGGGCGCATGTATGGGCCTGTATTGCACCCGGATAACGACCGTGCTGGCTAGGCCTGATCGGGTAGGGGAGCGACATTTGTTGCAATTTGAACGAAATCCAAGATTTTTTAAAATGGATGAAATTGCAATTCGGAATTCGGATGGCACTTATTCCAAAGATTATCAAGCACTTACAGGGGATTTTTATCTTTAAAGATTTTAGGTGTTGTGCTGCATAAAAATCCCGAATTTCAGGTTAAACCAAAATTCGGGATGACTTCTATTACAGGATAATTTTTTAAAAAACAGTTTCCAGCGCACTAAGAAACTGTTTTTTCACCCAAAATCTGAAGCGCTCGGTTTAAAATGGTATCATCGGATAGTTGTACGATACCGCCTTGTGGACCCTGTTCTCGGTAAAATTCTACTAAAACGCCATCCTTGTAATTATGTGCCCCGAAATAATTTCGAACCGTTTGTTCATCAACACTTAAATCATTGGCAATCTGTGCAACACTGCCTTCCGGCAAAGCATGTTTGATGCGACGAAGTTTTTCAAATGTGATATTCCGCATAATTTCATCTTTTGGTGAACAATAAAATTTGGATAAGAAGCAAAATCGCCGTGTAATGGCCATGTAAGGTATATAAAAGGCCAAAGAAAAAACAAGCAGATCGTCTAAAAAAATCAAAACTGTTTTGTTAATGTTGCAGTGTTCCAAACTGGCAAATCCTTATACAAACCCATTGTACAAAATTAATAAATTGTTAACAACAGATCAGGCTTTTTTTGTTCTGTACATGTCCGTATTTTGAGTGGCAAATAAAATATTCTATCTTTGCCCTCTTTAATCAATATGCTGCGAACCAGCCCCTTACCTGAAATTCATGTACCTACACGTTGTTTCCTTTGATATTCCTTACCCTGCCAACTATGGCGGCGTGATTGTTATTTTTCACCAAATTAAAGCCTTGCACGAACAAGGCGTTAAGGTGATTTTGCACTGTTTTCAATACGGCGAGCGGCAACCTCAACCCGAATTGGCCAAATATTGCCATGAAGTGTACTATTACAAGCGTAGTCGGAGCATTATCCGCCAGATTAGTCCACTGCCCTTCATTATGCGTACCCGCGAAAGCAGCGCCCTGCTCAAACGCCTCCGCAAAGACAAATACCCGATCCTGTTTGAAGGCATGCACACTTCTGCCCTCATCTGGAACAGTCGACTGCGCGCCCGCCAAAAACTGGTGCGCATGCACAACGTAGAATGGCAATACTATGAACACCTGTTCAACTTGTCTTCTGCTACGACCGACCTGGTGGAAAAGGTGTTTTATTTTATCGAAAGTATTAAACTACAACGCATTGAGCCCAAGGTAGTGCTCCATGCCGATGAGATCATTACGCTTTCCATGAATGATCAATCGTACTACAAAGCCTTGAAGGCCAATACCCATTATATACCGGCATTCCACCCCAATGACAGTGTGCAAAGTCTGGTAGGCCGCGGTGAATATGTGCTGTTTCATGGCAAATTGAGTGTGCCCGACAATGACCGCGCGGCCGTTTGGCTCATCAATGAAGTGTTCCGCGACCTCGATATTCCTTTTGTCATTGCAGGCATGGAACCTTCCCGCACCCTGAAAGATCTGGTGGCCCAATACGATCATATCACCCTGATCGAAAACCCGGGCGATCAGCAAATGAACGACCTGATCCAGAAAGCACAAATCAACCTCTTGGTATCGTTCCAGATCTCCGGCATCAAATTAAAACTGATCAATGCACTCTTCCGCGGTCGTTTCTGCATCGTAAACGACCAAATGGTAAGCGGCTCGGGCCTCGGCGATCTTTGTTATGTACGCAATTCCGCAGCAGCCATGCGCCAAACCGTGGAAGCACTCATTAATGTGCCCTTCGAAGAAAGCCGCATCGCTGAACGCCGCAACCGCATGGAAAAATCGCTCTCCAATGCCGAAAATGCCAAAAAACTGATGGAACTTATAAAGTTTCAGTAAAACTTGAAAGATTTGAACAAAGCGGGAGTTGCGCCGTTTAATTGATTATAAAAATTGGATGGTACGATAAAGGCGTACTGTCCTTTTGATCACAAGAACTACTTAAACATCATGCGGAGCACAGCCCAATTGGATATCCTGCTTTCGGATCCGACCCTCAGCGCGGAACTCAAACAAATTGCGCAAAAAGTGGCCGATGGTCAGCGTATTACCCCGGAAGAAGGTCTTTTTTTGTTCGAACACGGCGAATTAGCCTATTTGGGTACATTGGCCAATTTTGTACGCGAAAAGAAAAACGGCGATTTTACCTACTTCAACCGCAATTTCCACATCGAGCCCACCAATCTGTGTGTGTACGACTGCAAATTTTGCTCTTACTCCCGCCTGATCAAACAACGCGATGCAGCCGATTCCTGGGCCTATACCATGGAGGATATGCTCAATATTGTATATCAATACGACGGCAAACCGGTTACAGAAGTGCATATTGTAGGGGGCGTATTGCCACAATACGACCTGGAATTTTACCAAAAACTGTTTTCCACCATCAAAGCCCACCGTCCGGAACTGCACGTGAAGGCCTTGACACCCGTGGAATACCACTATATTTTCAAAAAAGCCAAAATTTCCTACGAAGAAGGCATGCGGCTCATCAAGGAATCGGGCGTTGACAGTCTTCCAGGCGGCGGCGCGGAAATTTTCCACCCCGAAATCCGCGAGCAAATCGCCAACGACAAATGCACCGGCGAACAATGGTTGCGCCTGCATGAAATTTGGCACGAACTCGGCATGCGCTCCAACGCGACGATGCTGTACGGACATATTGAAAAATTCTGGCACCGCGTCGATCACCTCGAACAACTACGCCAGTTGCAAGACAAAACCGGTGGCTTCCAAACGTTTATCCCCCTCAAATTCCGCAACCAGGACAATCAAATGTCGCACATTGCCGAAAGTACCACTGTGGAGGATCTGCGCAATTATTCCATCAGCCGCATTTACCTCGATAATTTCGACCACGTGAAAGCCTATTGGCCGATGATTGGTCGACAGGTAGCCCAAATGTCGCTCGCTTTTGGGGTGGATGACATCGACGGCACCATCGACGATACCACCAAAATTTACAGCATGGCAGGCGCAGAGGAGCAAAACCCGTCGCTCAATACCCAGCAATTGGTGGATATGATCCGCCGCGTGGGCCGCAAACCGATTGAGCGCGACACCTTATATAATGTATTGGCCGATTATACCGATACGGTATTTGAGGAGGATAAACAATTTCGGGGCTATTTTGAATTGCCCGTCATTTCAAACAACTAATACATCATGACCATTTATATGCTGCGGCACGGCGAAACGGAATACAATCGCCTCGGAATCGTGCAAGGAAGTGGCGTGAATACCGACCTGAATGATACGGGCCGTGAACAGGCAAAGGCGTTTTTCGAAACTTATCGTGAACTGGATTTTCAACTCGTCGTGCATTCGGCCCTCAAACGCAGCCAACAAACAGTGGCACCTTTTATCGAAATGGGCATTCCCACCATCGAAAATTCCGATATCAACGAAATCGGTTGGGGCGACCATGAAGGCAAGGAAAGTTCGCCCGAACGCTTGGAAGTGTACGAATGGATGATCAATGAGTGGAAAATGGGCAATTTTAAAGCCGCCTTGCCCAATGGGGAATCCGCTGAACACCTGGGTGAACGCTTGGAGCGCTTTATTGCCTGGTTGCGCACCGAACCCGTCGAGCGCTTGCTCGTGTGTACGCACGGACGCACCTTGCGCGCCCTCGTGACCCTGCTCAAAGGGAAATCCCTTTCGGAAATGGAGATCACCCGCCATAACAATACCGGATGTTATATATTTCGCATTGAAAATGGGCAATTTATCTTTGAAGTTGAGAACAGCACCGAGCATTTGTTTAAAGCAAGCAGCATCTAAATACAGCCGCTCCCAAATATGATCCGAATTTCTGCCGTTAGCTATCTGAATACCAAGCCGTTCATTTACGGGATCTACCGCAGCGCTTTGGGCGATTCTATCGATTTAAGCCTGGACATCCCTTCGCGTTGTGCCGAAAAATTGCGCACCGGTGAGGCTGATCTGGTACTTACCCCGGTGGCGATTATTCCTGAACTGCCGGAAGCCCACCTGGTCTCGGAATTTTGTATCGGTTCTACCGGGACGGTAAAAACGGTTTGCATCTATTCGGAAAGACCACTTCAGGAAATCAAACGCATTTACCTCGATTTTCACTCGCGTACTTCGGTGATGCTTTCCCAGGTTTTGTGCGCTCAATATTGGAACATCCAGCCCACTTTTATTCCGGCGACCGAAGGCTATGAGCAAAACATCAAAGGCACCGACGCGGGTTTGGTCATTGGTGACCGCACCATTGGGTTGGATCAAAAATTTCCATATGTGTATGACTTAGGGGAAGCATGGACTGCCTGGACGGGTTTGCCCTTCGTATTTGCTGCCTGGGTAAGTGCCAAGCAACTCCCGACTGATTTTATTGCTGATTTCAACATTGCCCTGCAAAATGGCCTTGACCACCTGCCGGAATTGATCAAAATCTTGCCAACTATCCCGGGATTCAGCCTCGAGGATTATTTTCGCAACAACATTAGTTACCATTTGGATGACGCTAAATGGAAGGGCCTGAACCGATTTTTAGGCATTCTCGCAGGCGAAAAAGGCTATACCCTGCATCGGAATGTTGCCGTGCCGACAATTTAGGCCGAAAACCACACACATCTCGCAACCCTGACCGGCAGGTGCTTGTTATGATCGGGTATTTAAACAATAAACAACCATGGAAAATTCAAATCATAGCACCCCAACCACAACCGACATTGCAACCCTGGGTGGCGGCTGCTTTTGGTGCATCGAGCCCCTGTTCCAAGATCTGAAAGGCGTATTGCGTGTCGAAAGCGGCTACACCGGCGGTAAAACCATCAACCCTACTTACAAGGATATTTGCACCGGCACCACCGGCCATGCTGAAGTAATTCGTATTGAGTTTGATCCCGAACAAATTACCTACGACGAAATCCTGGAAGTGTTCTTTACCTTCCACGACCCAACTACCCTCAACCGCCAAGGCAATGATGTGGGTACCCAATACCGTTCGGTGATTTTTTACCATGCGCCCGAACAAAAAGATGCCGCCGAAGCATTCATTGCGGGCCCCGCCAAAACCATGTGGGACAACCCGATCGTAACCCAGGTAGATGCAGCAACAACGTATTATCCAGCCGAAAGTTACCACCAGAATTACTACAAAAACAATCCGAATCAGTCATATTGCGCCTTTGTAATCACCCCCAAAATCCTCAAATTTCGCAAGCAATACCGGGACCGTTTAAAAGAGGCGGTTTAAAATTGATCTAAATACGCTTTTTTTTGTTGTACCTTTGTATCAAACAGCACCACATATTATGAATTCCAGCGAAAAAGATCAGTTGCTCATCCGGCTTGAAGACGCACTTGAAAGCATCCGCCCACACCTCCATGTTGACGGCGGAGATGTTGAACTCGTAGACGTTACCGATGAGATGATTGTTCAAATCCGCTGGAAAGGCATGTGCGAATCCTGCACCATGTCGGCCATGACCTTACGCGCCGGACTGATGCACACCATTCAAGGTAAAATACCGGAAATACAGGGCGTAGAAGCCATCAATGGACAAACGCTAGTTGTTAGTTGATAGTTGATAGTTTGGACATGCCCAAATATGGTTGGCAAAATTGGAGTTGATATGTTCTTATTTATGATCAGCGGTTAGTGATAGCGGTTTTTTGTTTTTTTTGTAAAAATATGTGTCCACCAATGCATGTCTATAAATGCATGTCTACAAATGCGTGACTTCTCCGAAGTCAGAATAAATCGTCTCAGTTGTTTTTTACTGCAAATGCATGACTTCTCCGAAGTCGAGATGAGTTGTGTGTATCATAAATATTTCGTATAGGTTTGTTGCTATTGAATTATTTGGGACAAGTCCAAGTAATTCAATAACAACAAACCTATCAACTCACAACTAACAACTATCAACTAACAACTAAAAATTCATTCTTGCTTGGAATTTCAAAAACGTCCTGTCCCCAACCACCCCTGAACTTGTAACAGACCTTGTTTGCAACGTTTGCTCAAAACGGGTTTCCAGGCGCAGCCATGTATTTACCCGCCAAGTCAGGTTAAAATAGTAGCGGGTACCTCTTCCAGAAAACGCAGGAATAGAAACTGCCGAAAACAAATCGTTTTCATAGGCGTATACGCGCGTATCGTAATTGTCGGTATCGTAAATCGCATATCGGAAACTGCCGGAAACAGGAGAGCCTGGTGGTTTACAAACGGCTTCCTGGTAGGCGATAAAGCCTTGTGTACGCGCTAAACTGCCTGGTTTTACGGTCGTCCACTCAATACGGGAGCGCAATTCAAGTCCCGGACCCACCTTATACGTTGCGTGTAACCGAATCCTGTTTCGCTGGTTTTCGATCAGCCCCGTTTGGCCTTCGATGTTGGTATCACTTTCTTTGGTTTCGGTTTGGAAAAGCACATAGGCGGAAAAGGTTTTGCTTTTGGTCCAGAAGATACGCGCCAGGTACTCATGTCCTTGCGAGGGCGCGCCTACGCCAAAACGCAGCCACGGATGCCGCCACACATCGGCGTATACATTAATCTGCACCCGGCGGATCCAGCGAATATCAGCGCCCAGGTACAAGCCTTTTTCATTAGAGGAACCACTTACCTCTGCAAATGGATTTCCATAAATAGATTGATAATCAGGCGCCAAGGAACGGTGTACGGCCGAAAGTGTCACGTGCCGATCGGGCGAAAGCAGCAACCCATTCACGGTGGCCATTCCGCCATTGTCGCTGCGGGCCGTTTCGCCAAATGCTAACCAGTTGCGGTAACGCCAGTTATAATCGACACTGAAGGCCGTAAGGGATTTGCCCCGGAAAGCATAGCGCCGATAAGCCAGTTCACTCGGACTCCAGGGCTTGTCGTAGGCGATGTACAAACCATTTAAGGAAACCTGACCAGATTTCCAGATATAACTTCCAGATACTCCGCCAACGTTTTCTCTTAACGATTTTTCATCTTCAATTTCCGATTCAGTTCGGTGCAAGCCAGACGCCTGTAACGAGGTAAAGCGAATTTCGTTATCTTCCGGGTTGAGGGTATCAGGTAATTGCACATTTCCATCGCGTTGACGGCTGGAAAACAGGGCCGTTATTTCCACATGTTTGCCCAACGATAGGGTAGTGGCAACGCCCCGGAAAAAGTAAGTTTCGCCAAATGCGCCATAAGCATTGAGTTTTCGTCCGCCCCGCGCAATAGAAACCGTTTCGGCCGATTTACCTGCCGCAAAACCCGTTTGTAACAACAAGCCCTGCCCAAAACGTGCGGAGTAATCGCCAATTGCAACCGTTTTTACGACCCGATTGACATTTTGAAAAAACAAATGGGCACTGTAAAAGTCAAAACCATGTTTGTTACTGCCCTTAAAAATCGCTTCTCCCGGGTCGCTTTCGGCTGTGAAACCAAAGCGCAGTCGGTTGTCAAAACTATGCTTGACCCGAATGGCCAAGGCATTTCCAGGGCCTTCCGATCGGTCCGCAAATGTAAAGGGCGTAGGATACCCATACCGAATCAGCACCTCATTATCACCTTTATAAAATCCGTTTAAAATATTGATGTTTCGTTTGTCCAGGCCAGATTCAACCTTGGAAAATGCCATCAAACGCCGAATATCCGAAACATCCCAATCGGGAATCGCCTGCAATTCCAGGGCATTCAAAAAAGGCCCAAACTGATCGCGGTAGGCAATGAATTGATCCACCTGGAGTTCATTCAAAAAACGTAGGTCCATCAAGCCTTCTTTGGTTACTTTGTTCAGGTTGATGGGATGCGATTTGTACTGATCGAGCATTTCTAAGTACAACTGCGCATCGGACTCCGTTGCGGATTCATTGTCACGAAAAAAATTCTCGAGGAGTTCGCCGCTGGTTTGTTCGTCCGTTTGAGCATGCACCAGGGTAGGTGCAAACGCCAAAAAGGTTAACAATGCAATGGACTTTGAAAAAAAGTGCAAATTAGAGAAGAATTGGTGTGTAATTGGATGGTTCGCCAGCATCTTGGATCGGATTTTAATGCAGAAACAATGATACTGTGAAAAATTCGTTTGAATCAAAATTTTGCATAACGTAATAATAAAAAAACTTACGGGATGCGTAACAAGCACAGCATACTGTACTTTTGCATCAATTTTCTCACCAATCTCAACATTATTTAAACATGAAAAAAACTGTTTTGGGAATCCTCTGCGGCGCTGCTTTGATGCTTTCGATGGCATCTTGTGGCGAAAAATTGCTTACGCCAGACCAGGTTCAGGCTGAAATTACCAAAGGTTACGAAGCTGGAAAAGCAGCCGTAGAAAGCGAAATGAACGCTAAATGCGAAGCTGACTTTGAAACACGGGTAACGGAGAAAGTAACAGTACTGACCCAGGAAGCAGAGGCTGCTGCTATGCCAACAGGCAAATAAGCGGTAAGTTGACCGACATTTTTACAAATACTCCAAAAAACGAACCATCTCATTTCAAACTGAAAAATTCATTTTACCATGCATAAAAAAATTCTTTTCGCGGGCGTAATTGCGGTAGCAGGATTTGTAACCCTGACTGCATTTGGCGCAAAAACTTTGGCTGAACAAAAAATTGAAATCGATAACGCAGTGAAAGCTAAATTGGAAACACTGCGTGCAGACAAAACGGCAGAATGCGACGCGCGCGTTGAAGCAGAAGCACAAATTCGTTTTGAAGCAGCACAAGCAGCAGCAGCCGAAGTAGAAGCAGCGGCTCCAGCAAAAGGCGGCAAGAAGCCTGCTAAAAAGCCAACTGCAAAAGGTCCAAAAGCAGATCCATTGCCACAGGTAAACAAGCCTGTAGATCCAGCTCAAGCGAAAAAAGACAAAACTTCGGGCACTGTATCTCCAAATACGGAAGAGAAGAAAGCGAAAACAGGCGGTGAAGCGCCCGTGATCAACAATGCTGATAAAAAAGCAAGCAAAACTGGTGGCAAACCAACCGGTGGCGGCAAATAATTACAGATTTAAACATTAAAAAAAGCGACAGTTCCTTTCGAGGAACTGCCGCTTTTTTATTTCATAAGGACTGCTTTAAGGGAAAGCAAATTATTTTGTGAAAATCACCTCGTTGCAAGTGTTTGTTACAATCGGAGATGGATTTTCATTGGTTACAGTGTATGCAACTGTAATTTTCACAGGAGATGCAGTCGTGTTGATGGTGCCGCTACCAGTGATGTAGAATTTATCGTTGTCTGGCTGCTGACGATCAATGGTGATGGTTGTGCCGTCAATTTTTGCAATTACGGAATTCACAAATCCACCTGTTGCAACAGGGCCGTACACACCATTCAATTTAACTTCATTCACTGCAGTGCCTGCAATGATACCTACTGGATAAGGTGTAGCAGTACCTGAGTTCGAACAAGTTTCGTTCACGGTGTAGTTGCCGAGAAATTTGTCGCGCGAAGCAATGGTGCAATTGCCGTCGCTGTCTTTTTCGTAACCCAGATCGCATTCACAAGTACCGTCAAGGCAAGTACCGTTACCACATTTTGTAGTGTCACAGCTGTCGCCGCATGCTGTTGCGAACAACAGGAAAGCGCCCAAAAGGGCAGGCAAAAGAAATAGCTTTTTGCTCATGTTTGGAAAATTTTGTGTAAGTTGTTTAAAAATCAGTTTTCAGGGGGCAAAGGTAATGAAAAGCCTTGATATGAAATAATTAGACGACATTTCAGGAAGGAGTAACGACAACTTTAAGATTTTATTGGGAAATAAAGCCCTATAACGGGTGTTTTTAGTACACGATTAGGGATTGTCGGCTATATTTTCCAGCGGTTTGAACCACCAGCCAATACATCCCAACCGGCAAATCGGCTGCCAACCGGAACGGAATGTTTTCCAAGTCCTCCTGGGGCGCCTTGGTTGCCAGCAACTGTCCATTTGAACTAAACAATTGGATAAACGCAGACTTTTCCACGGATTTCACGATAATTTCGGTGCCTGCACGGGCAGGATTTGGTTGTAATGTCCACGAGATTTCTTCGTCGGGCGCATGCGTGGCCACCGGCGCCGTCACGGTTGCGCAATTGACGGTCGAACATTGCACGGCATCGGTAATGGTGACGCAATATTGTCCGGGCGCTAGTTGGTCCAGGTAGTCGCCGTTTGCCCCATTCGACCATTGTACCGAATAAGGAGATTTTCCACCAAAAATCAGGGCCGATAAGGCACCGTCGTTGGAGCTGGTTGAGGTGCAATTTTGTACCGTGAGGTATAAGTTTAAAGCCGAATACTGAGTAATCGTCAGGTTGGCGTTTTTTGTTTCCGTACAACCTTGCGCGTCTTTGATCGTAACGGACAGGTTGTTGATTAAGGGAAATAAAGGAGTAGTGTAAACGGAGTCTGTACTGACCAAAATGCCGTCCTTAAACCATGCATAAGTGGGTTTTTGGGCTTGATTGGTGGCACTTATGGTTGTATAAAGCGTGTCTGTACCAGAACAACCTATTTCGATCGGGGCCTGCACCAACACCAGTTGCAAGGCAGGCGGCTCTGTTAACACGATCGTTCGGGCCTGGGTATAGCCATTAATGCCCGAAACGGTCACGGTGTAGGTTCCGGCCGGCAAATTATATTGCGCAAAAAAGTTACTGTTGACATTTGACCACTGATAAAACAAATTGGTCTGGTTGCCATATACGCTTACACCTGCACGTCCTGATAGGTCGCCGTTACATTTCAGGTTTTGCACCAGGGTTGTTACAACGGTAAAAGGCGGCGCGTTGGGCCCCTCATATCGAAACCGAATTTTATAGTTTTTACCGTTATTATCTTGTTTTAAACTCGCCTCCGGGATAAAATCATTGCCAACCGTATCAACCAAGGCGATAAAGTACACCTCCAAGATATAGTCCTGACCCAGACTCAACCCATTTAACAAATTCACATTGCCTGATTTGCTGCTGTATCGGGTATCGTAAGCGCCATCTTGAATGTGGTAATCCTGGTTCAGGTTGAAAGCCAACCAATTCCCAGGACTTTCATTCACTTTATGGATATTGTAGATAAATTGTACCCCGGTTACATTGTTGGTGCAACTTTCCCAGGTAATGCTTGTCGCTTTTACCAGCGAAAGATTTTGAATAGAACCCAAATCCAGGCCATCGAAAGACTTCAAATAAGGACATTGGGCAACCTCAAAACTATCCACGGTGCCATTGATGCTGAGGTGAACACCCGTCGAGCAATCACCGATGTAACCATAGCCGCAAGAAAACGCAATAGCACTGTGCAGGATTATGATCGAAAAGAGGATAAAATGTTTAAATCGGTTCATGTTGTGCATGGGATCAAGGATAAATGATCAAGATCAATCCTGCAAAATTACGCATTTCAAACGGTGAAAGAACACCTCATTTTGGGTAAAAACAGGTATTTGTCCAATATCTTGCGCATGGGCTGCCTGCATTTTGATCATTTCAGCATTTGATGCAGTTGCTTTGTAAGGGAATTCTGGGTGGAATGCGTATGCTTTGCGTTTAACTAATTACCTTCGCCGCACTTGAAAAACAATATTTTTCAATCATTTATCTGCCTGTTTATATGGATTTTAAGAAATTTTTGCCCCATTTGATTGCTGTTTTTGTCCTTTTACTGGTTTCTGCCTTTTATTTTTCGCCCAATGCATTCAATGGAAAGGTATTGCGCCAGGGTGATAACGATAAAGCGCGTGGCATGCAAACCGAAGTACGGGAATATCTGGCCAAAGAGGGCAAGGCGCCCAATTGGACCAACAGCGCCTTTGGTGGCATGCCTGCTTTCCAAATCTATTCACCTGCGTCGGGCAACCTGACCATGCCTTTTTACAAAACCTTGTTTCTTTGGGCCGATATTACGGCGGTTTGGGTGCAGGTTTTTGTGGCCATGTTTTGTATGTACCTGCTGCTGAGTGTTTTGGGTGCCGACTGGCGGGTTGGGATTTTTGGCGCGGTCGCATTTGGTATTACCAGTTACAATATTGACATCCTGGAAGCAGGCCATACCACTAAAATGGCTGCCCTGGCCCTTGCGCCGGGTGTTTTTGCCGGGATGATCCTGGCCTTTAACAACCGCCTGATTTTAGGGGGCGGTGTTACAGCCTTGTTTGTGGCCATGCAATTGTATGCCAACCACGTACAAATTACGTACTACACCTTATTATTATGTGGTCTATATTTTATCGCGCAGTTGGTGCATGCCTTCCAGCACAAAACCTTTTTGAATTGGGGTAAATCGCTGGGAATCATTGTATTTGCGATATCTCTCGGTTTTCTTTGCAATTTGTCGCGCATGTGGTCTACCTATGAATATAGTCAGGAAACCATTCGCGGACGCTCTGAACTGAGCAGTAAATCGGGCCGTGGCAGTGGATTGGATCCCGATTATCAATTTGGCTGGAGTTATGGCATTGGCGAAAGTTTGACCTTAATGGTGCCGCACGCAAATGGTGGAGGTGCCAATGAAATCATTCGCAATACGGAGTTTTTGGACCTGGTGACCAAAGGTGCTTCCTCGGTTGAAAAAGAGCAGGCCGCACAGCAAACCTCTGCGTACTACTATTGGGGCACCCAGCCTTTTGTGGGTACTGCCATTTATTTTGGTGCAATTGTGTGCTTTTTGTTTTTCCTGGGCGCTTTTTTGGTGCCGGGTAATGTAAAATGGTGGTTGCTTTCAGGCGGTATTTTCTCCCTTACCCTGGCCTGGGGCGGTAATTTCTTTTTCAATTATGTGTTGAACGAGATTTTACCCATGTTCAACAAGTTCCGCGCGGTATCGATGGCGTTGGGACTTGCACAATTGTGCTTTGCTGCTTTGGCTGCTTTGGGACTTCAAAAATTGTATGATGGCGATATCGCTTTGGAGAAAAAACGCAAGGCCTTATATTTTGCTGCCGGAATTTCGGCCGTTTTTTGCCTGATTGCCGCTTTCCGTAGCCCGGAGGCAGGCCCGAATGACGGACAATTGGCCGCACAATTGAAATTTGAAGGATTGAGCCAACTCCTGGCCGACGATCGCAGTGCACTGGCGCGTTCCGATGCATTCCGTTCTTTGGGGCTGATTGCATTGGCTGCCGCTTTGATTTGGTTGAGTTTGCGGGGCACCATCAAAGCTGGCATTGCGGTACTAGGCATCACGGTTTTAGCCCTAGCCGATCATTGGGTTATTTGCAACCGCAACCTCAATACCAACAAATACGAAAGCAAACGCAATGCCACGGCAGCACCACAACCACAAGCATTTGACCTTAAAATAAAGGAAGACAAGTCTTTATCTTACCGGGTACTGGATCTTTCGCGCGGCGGTATTGCCGGCAATGCCACAACGTCTTATTTCCACAAAAGCTTGAGTGGTTACCATGCGGCCAAACTGCAACGGTATCAGGAAGTGGTGGATACGTTTCTTGGGGAAGACCTTGCAAAAAACCTGCACATTGTAGGCATGTTCAACGGAAAATACATCGTCACGCAAAAAGGGGACGTGATTCCAAATGAAAAAGCATGCGGAAATGCCTGGTTTGTAAATAGTTACGAGGTTGTACCCACGGGTGATGCCGAATTACATGCCCTCGGCGCAATTGACCCGAAAACCAAAGCTGTGGTGCAACAATCCGCTGCCAGCAGCCTGCAAGGATTAAATTTGATCCCGGACAGTACCGCGCAGATTCGCCTGGCCAATTACCATCCTGACAAGATGCAGTACGAATACAGCGCAAAAACCGAACAATTGGCGCTATTTTCTGAAATTTACTACCCACCAGCCAAAGGTTGGACCTGTTACTTGAACGGTGAAAAAACCAACGATTTCATAAAAGCCGACTATCTGTTGCGTGCAATGCGCCTGCCAGCCGGTGAAAATATGAAATTGGAAATGCGTTTTGAACCACAATCGTACTACACGGGTGGTAAAATTGCGACAGCCGCTTCGATACTGACCTTGCTGCTGTTCTTGGGCGGTTTATTCTTGCTTTTCCGCAATTTTCAATTACCCGATCCAAATGCGCTAACAGACCTGGAAGCAACACCAAAGACAACAGAACGTCCCAATGTAGCACCGGTAAAGCCCGCCAAACCGGGCGCAAAACGCAAATAAATTTAACCTTCTTTCGGGATTACCTCGGTTTGCTCACCAAAATGTTGGGCAAACCGAGCCATATCCTCTGCCAAAGTCTTGTTTTGGGTCGCATTCAGGTAGGTTTGGCTCAAAGAGCGCAAAATTTGGTACATAAAACGGTCCATTTCCATTACTTGCATTTCCTTGGTCCACAAATCAATGCGCAAGGTATCGCGGTGATCTTTGTCAAACAAGGCCACCACCATGGCTTTACATTCGTCTAAGACGCCATTGTTGCGGTCACTGGCCCCCCATTCCATTTTAGTAGGTATACCAGTTGCATCCATACCAACCCGGATGGTAATATCACTCGACTTTACGATTTCGTTCGATTCCATTTTTAAAAATAATTGTTTCAAAAAAGTGGCGCAAAAGTAAAGCAAAAAGATGGAAGCGCCTATTTTTGCCTGTATGATGACCTTGCATTTTGGAACAGACTTCGACGGAATTGTAGCAGCGCCGCCCCAAGCCGCACATATATACTTTGGTCCGCAAAAACTGCTGAGCTGGCTGGAGCACTTCTTGGGCTTGGGCGGCTACCCGGAAAATACCGATTATTTGCGCATCGAGTTGTACCGGCAATCCTTGAACGCCGTTTTGGAAGCGGGTGATTCCGAATCCATTTTTTATGAAAAATCCTTTCAAGCCGACCGATTTGCGACGGCAGCAGCGCTGTTGGAATGGCGGGATGAATTGGTTTTGGCAGGTTGGAATTTCGCAGCATCGCCCGATTTACCTGCTCGTTTGCGCACTTTTTCGTCCGTCGAGGCGCTTTTTAAGGTAAAATGCGCAGATCCGGCCAATCGGGTCAAAGCAAGGGGCTGGGCCGATCGTTTTCAGGAGGTATTGACGCAAATTTCGGAACAGCATTTACCTTTAGAACAGGTTTTTTTATACGAACCATTCGCTTTACAAACGCCTGTTATTCAACGCTTTTTAGATATTTTACAACTTAAAGGTGTGGGCGTTTCCAAAAAGGCAATAGAACCCGCAGCACCTGCCCACAGCGCCCTGGGGTATTTTCAACGCGCCATTTTAGGACAAACCCAAGCACCGTTTGCGGCAGAACAGGAACACGATGGCTCTATTTTAATCTTAAAATCCCATCGTGACAGCGATGCCGCCCTTGCTTTGGCACAATTGCTCCGCCAAAACCCAGCCTTACAACCCCTTTTACTGGCTTCCGAACTGGATCTTTCCCTCGAACAAGCCTTGGTGCAGGAAGGCTTGCCCGCGATGGGGGGTTTGTCGGCCTCCTCGGCGCGTCCATCCTTGCAAGTGCTCAAATTAGCGCCCGCTTTTTTGTGGGAACCCGTGGATATTATTAAAATCATGGAGTTCGTCACCTTGCCTGTAAAGCCCTTCGACGATGCCTTGGCCCTGGAAATTGCCCGGGTATTGGCCGAAAAGCCGGGTTTGTTTAGCGATACCTGGTTTGCAGCCGTATATGGTTATTTGGATAAGGCCGAAGATGCCGATACCGCCCGCGCACAGTACAATTTCTGGTTTGAACGCCGCCGATACCGCACCGAAACAACCGCACCCAAACGGGAAGCGATGGCTTTATACCAATATTTACAAGACTGGGCTTTCGACTTTTTTGAACAAAATGGTCGCAAAAACATGTCATTACTGACCTTGGCTGAACAAGCAAGGCGGATCCATGAATTACTGGATGCTTTACCAGAACAACGCATCGGATTTTTAGAATTGGAACGGATCGTGCGTACCATTTACGATCCTTCTCCAGTACAAATGCTGGAACCTGCGGTCGATTCGTACCCATATGTGCAAAAGCCGGGCGCGATTGCAGCGCCCTATAATTCCTTAATCTGGTGGAATTGCCTGTTTGAAAACACCGCACCTAAACCGGACAAATGGCAACTTTCCGAACGCAACTGGTTGAAAAAGAACGGCGTAGCGCTGTTTAGTCCAGATCAACAAGGCCGGTTAAACCTGCTGCGTCAACAACGGCCCATCCTGCAAACCGGCCAACAATTGATTTTGGTGGTGCCCGCACAACGCAATGGGGCCGCTGCCATCCCGAGTTTGATCTTGGGAGACCTGGAAGCGCAATTCAAACACCACAAGTCCTTTACATATAGCCTGGATGCAGCGGAAGACCGGGCTAAACTGAGCAAAATCCTGCAAACGCCCGCGTTGATTCAATTGCCTCAACGCATCAGTGGACGGCCGCAGCCCCAATTGCATTTTAACCAGGCCTTGGCGTTAAAGGCAACCGAATATGAAACGCCAACCAACCTGGAATCCTTTTTTTATTACCCGCATCGATGGTTTTTTCGGCAAAAACTGCGGTTTTATCCCATTAATTTATTGAGTGTCAATGCCGGCCCAACCTTATTGGGAAACCTCGCGCACCGCTTTTTTGAATTTTTATTGGCGGAAGGAAATTTGGATCAGCTTGATAAACGCGGCGTGCAACAGTGGGTGGATGAAAAAGCACCTGCTTTGCTCGAAAAAGAGGGTGCTACCTTGTTGTTATATGGTCGTGAACCCGAGCGCAATGCGTTTTTAAATCGGGTAAAAAACGCCGCCTGGAGTTTGATTTCGTTGTTGCGCAACAATGGATGGAGCGTTTTACATACAGAACACCGCCTGGAAGGCCATTTTATGGGCATACCAGTGCGCGGAAAAGCCGATTTGGTGCTACAACGGGGCGAAGAACGGGCGATTGTCGATCTCAAATGGAGCGGGGCCAAGCGGCGTAAAGAATTGATTCAGAATGGGGAAGACCTGCAATTGGTCTTGTACGCGCACCTGCTCGCGCCCGAAGGAGCCTGGCCGCACACGGCCTATTTTATTTTGGAAGACGGGAAAATGATCGCGCGCAACCGGGCAGCCTTTACCGATGCAGTGGTAGCGGGCAAAGGCGATGAAGACCATGCCGCGGCTTGCACCCAAACGCTGGAGAAAATGCAAAAAACCTACGCCTGGCGGCAAGCACAAATACAGGCAGGTATCGTAGAGTTGCGTACCGCGCGTACGGCGCAAGAATTGGAAAGTTTGTACGAAGGCCAATTGATGGAATTACTGGAAATGAAAAACGAAGATGCGCGTTGGGATGATTATCGGACCTTGCTTGAATTTATGTAATTCGATAAATATCCGGGCGCTTATTTGGCAATCTGATTCTTTTAAAATACGTTTGCGGGAAATCAACTTTTGTTTGAAGCCATAAATTCAACACAAAATTTTATTTGTTCGTTGTTGCTCACCGGATAAGGGAGCAGAATTTTCATACCCTCAAACACTTGTCATATGTCCAGTTTAAAGCCGCGTCTCAGTTTTTACCAGATTCTCAACATGAATTTTGGTTTTTTTGGCATCCAATATAGTTTCGGGTTGCAGCAGAGCAACATGAGTCCGATTTACAAATATTTGGGTGCCGATGAGGCGAGTTTGCCTTATTTATGGCTGGCTGGTCCAATGACGGGTTTGATTATACAGCCGATTATCGGGGCTTTGAGTGACAAAACGACCAGTAAAATGGGCCGCCGCACGCCATATTTTTTAATTGGGGCGATTTTTTGCAGCATCAGCCTGTTTTTTATGCCTTTTAGCAGCGCTTTGTGGATGGCCGCCAGTTTGCTGTGGATCCTGGATGCAGCCAACAACGTAACCATGGAGCCTTACCGCGCTTTTGTGAGCGACCGCCTCAATGAAGACCAGCACTCGATTGGTTTTATGACCCAAAGTGCCTTTACCGGTCTTGGACAAACCTTATCTTACCTGACACCCACTTTACTCGTATTGATTGGCATGAACCAGGACGCGGTGAATGCCAAAAACATCCCGTATATCACCGTCACGGCGTTTATAATAGGTGCGTTCTTTTCGATATTTTCCATTTTATGGACCGTTCGCACCACCAAAGAGTACCCGCTTACCGAGGAAGAACTGGATCGGATGCGAAAAATGCCGAAAGGTGCTTCTGCTACCTTTAAGGAAATTGTAGAGGCCGTCAAGGAAATGCCGCTGACCATGAAGCAGTTGGCTTTTGTAAAACTGTTCCAGTGGTACGCCATGTTTTGTTACTGGCAATATATCGTCTTGTCCATCTCCACCACCTTTTTTCAAACAACCGAACAATCCAGTTCAGCGTTTCGGCAGGCCGGATTGATCAACGGACAGGTGGGCGGCTTTTATAATTTTGTGGCCTTTATTGCGGCCTTTGCCCTGGTGCCATTCACCAAGCGCTTTGGTCCGAAAGTGATGCACAGTTTTTGTCTGACCCTTGCAGGCATCGGCATGATCTGTATTCCAATGATCCACACGGAATTGTATTTGTTTATCCCGATGATCGGCATTGGTTTGGCTTGGGCCAGCATGATGGGCAACCCGTATATCATGTTGGCGGGCAGTATTCCGCCCGAGCGCACCGGCGTGTACATGGGCATTTTCAATATGTTTATCGTGATCCCGATGATGATCCAGATTTTCACCTTGCCTTTATATTATCGGAGTTGGTTGGGCGGGAATCCGGAAAACGTGATTATCCTGGCGGGAGTGCTGTTATTGTTCGCTGCGGTGGCGGTGCTTTTTGTGAAAGTGGTAAAGCACAGTGACGGGGCAATTGAGGGCCGTGTTATGGGCGGCGGCGGCGGACATTAAAACACCGAATATCGAACACCTAACACCGAATTTCGAAGTGGGGCGTTCTTTCTGGCTTGTCGAGTGCTAAAAGCCGGAGGTAGCGCGGCTTTATTTCGGGGTTCGGTGTTTTTCAGCGGGTAAAACCCGCTGGATAGGACGCACAAGGTAGAACCTTGCGCGAGCGGAGGCAATCTTTTTTATATTGTTAAGACACATGTGTGGGCCAATGTAAACAAATTATTAAATCTTAAAGGTTTTAATGTATGCATCTTGCACTCATTTAAATCTCCTATATATTTGTAAAAAATATTTCAAACTAAAACTTATTTATCATGAAATTCCACATTCCACATTCCACATTCCACATTTTGTTAGTGTTTGTTTTCTTAATTGGAAATAACTCCTTGTTTGGACAGACATTACCCTGTGGTACGCCCGACATTCCACTAAGTGTACTTGAAGGCATCAAGAGTCAGTATCCATCTAGTAGTTCAGCAGTAAAAATTCCTGTGTACAAAGTTCCGCTTTGGATTTATATCGTAAGAGACAACAATGGTCAGGGTTCAAATTTTACTCCAAGTTTTTTTACTGGCAGTCTGCCGGCTGTAAATAGTTGGTATAACGGAGTCATTCAGTTTACAATTTGTGGCACAACGTATATAGACAAAAGCGAATATTTTCCTTTGGTAACGATAGGTGGCAATGCCTCTGCGCTTTATAATTATGCCAAAGGATTGAATATTGCAGAATCGGATCATTGTATTCGGGTGTTCGCCTCTAATTCTTTAAATCTCGGGATTGCACCAATTGGAGGGTATTGTACCACTCCAATATCTAATTTAGGTGAAGCGGGTGTGTATATTGCAAAAGTGGAGACTAGTACCTTAGCACACGAATTAGGGCATTATTTTACCTTGCCACATACCCATCACGGTGGACCAATTGAACAATTTGTTAATTATGATTGCGGTCATACAGGTGATGGGTTTTGTGATACGCCAGCAGACCCAGGACCCAACTTTTGTACATTAATGGGTTGCGCAGATTTCCAATGTACTACTCCGACGGATCCATTGGGCGTTGCATACCAGCCTGATCAGAGTCTGCTAATGAGTGATTATAGAAATTGTCAACCATTTCGTTTCTCAGATGAGCAGAAACTTATCATGCGCCACGTTTTTACAATCAATCCAACGGCGTATGGAAATCTAATTACTAATGTTCCTGAAGCCTGTTTAATTCCGACCTTGGGATTTGTTGAAAGAAATTGCCTTGGGGTTTCAACAGTTCCAGCTATTAGCCCATTAAAAGGCGTTAATATTGAGATTACAAATTCATCTAATAATCCATGTACAACATTTACTGGTAATGATGGGGGGTATCAAACTCAAATCTGCTATTCTTTACCAAATAGCAATATTAAATTAGCGCCAGATAAACTTTTCGATCATGATATTAATGAATTAAATGGGGTTTCAACGTATGATTTATTCTTAATAAGTAATCATATATTGGGTATTAATCAACTACCAACTCCTTATATGATGATTGCTGCAGATGCAAATAATTCTCAATCAATAACAAATATTGATATTATTACCATTAGAAAGGTGATAATGGACAACGTGACTAATGACTTACCTGCAGGTGATTGGAGGTATATTAGTAGGCAGTGGATTAATAATTTTGTTTTTGCAAATCAGTTTAATGACGGAAATCCTTTTGACGTAATAATTTCTGACCCTTATGATGGATTAACACGGTCATATTTAAATACAGGAACTGGAGCAACTTATAACAGTTGGATGGATCGAGCACGTCTGATTACCTCTACTACTTTAGGGCAAGAAGAAGATGCCTGGTCTTTCTATGCTATAAAAGTTGGAGATGTAAACTGCAATGGAAATTTAAATTTAGAACCTCCTAGTGGTGATGAATCATCCTTTTCAGTTCCTATTGGTGATAATACTTCCGTAGGGAATAACCAAACAAAAAAGTTTCAAGTTGTGGCGAATGTTTCAACTCCAATTGTGGCGTGGCAGTTTGGCGCAAACTTTCCAGCGAATTTGATAAATATTCAGCAAATATCCGAAGGTAATACAGGTACTCTTTTTGATCCTGAAAATTTTTCTGTGCTTGAATATGATGCAAATAATATTGGAGAGTTTAGGTCAATGTGGTATTCTACAGATGGTACGGCTAAAAACTTTAATAATAAGGTTCTATTTGAATTTACGGTGACTGGTCAAAGTTCAATTAATGGTTTGGAGAATATTATGAAATTGGATCCAAAGGTTTTACAGTCTAAGTTTTATGATGTGTACGGAAATGAAATAAGTAACGTAATTCTTACCTTGAAATCCTCAATTAGCACTCCAGGTGCGGGTGATGGGCAAGATAGGTCTATTGCCAGTGATAGTGAACCACAAGTTACAGTAAGTCCTGTGCCATTCAGTTCTAAAGTTACCTTTAAGGTAAGCATCCCATCTGGAGAATTGGTAAAAATTTCAATATTTGATCAAGTTGGCAAATTGATTGTAAGTAGGTCAATGGAATTGAATGAAGGCGGAAACGATTTTATAATTGATAATTTATCATCAATTCCGTCTGGGGTATATTATTATAAAGTTGAAGCAGGGCCTTACCACACAGAAGGTAAACTTGAAAAACAGTAATATTCTGCAACCATTTTAAATTAGCGGCAGTGTGCTGGGGCGCACTGCCGCTTTAATCTTTTAAATATGAAAAAACGTATTTATCTCCTCGCGCTCTTTTTAGTCGCCTTCGACGTTGCGCAAGCCCAACAAATTTGGCACGTAAACCAACAAGCCACCGGACAGTCAACCGGACTTAATTGGCAAAACGCCTTTACGGATTTGCAACAAGCCTTGAGTGTAGCGCAATATGGTGATACCATTTGGGTCGCGCAAGGTATTTACAAACCTACGTCGGATACCGACCCTACGAAAACGTTCAATCTGGTAAATGGCGTTGCTTTGCTGGGTGGGTTTATTGGCAATGAAGGGAGTGCTCTTTTGCGCAACCCTGCACTGTATGAAACGATATTGAGTGGAGATATTGGCCAAACTGGGGTAAAAACGGATAATAGTTGGCATGTTTTAACCGGCGCAGGGCTTGATCGCAAGAGTATTTTAGATGGATTTACAGTCAAAAACGGCTATGCGGTAGAAGCATTTGGGAACAACCCGAATGAAAATATTGGGGCTGGATTGTATTTAATTGGTAGTCAGTCGATTGAAGATTCCCATCCTACTGTTTCAAATTGTATCTTCACAGAAAATACGGCTTACTCAGGCGGTGGTATTGGTATAGACTGGATTGTAATTGGAAACTTCGGGCCGGATACCAATCTGGTCAACCTGGAATTGCGCAACTGTTCCTTTATTCGGAATAAAGCGGTTAAATTGGGCGGCGGATTATGCAAACTGGGCCCGGTAGCCCCCAATGATACCTTATTGTGGTCGCATTGTGCATTTATGGATAACCGTGGTACTGGATTTAGTTACGGGGGCGGTATTGCTTTGGAACAAACAGGGGCTACCTCTTTGCGGCTTTTAAAATGCACTTTTGAGCGTGATTCGGCATTGGAAGGTGGAGGATTCTATTATGCTACCAATAAAGAAAAATGGATTACTGCTAATTTAATGATTGATTCCTGTGACTTTAGATACAATAATTCTTTAGAGGATGCTGGACTCAGTTACTATGAAGGGGCTGAAAATATTGGGTTAAAAATTAATATTTCAATACAAGCCAGCATATTTGAAGGGAATAGAGCCTATACCGCCGAAGGCGCGTCTTTTGGGATTCGATCTTCAGAGGGATCTGTTGTGAATATTGACATTGGCGATTGCGTTTTTGAAAAAAACAAGGCACTTAGTAATCGATCAGCGTTTATTAATGTGTTTTATGGTGTAGTTGCAAAAATATTTGTACACGGTTGTTTTTTTGGGGAAAATATTCCTACCGAGGCGTCTTCTAGTCTGTTCAATTTTCCGCTTAGTATAAGCGTGGGAGGGGCTGGTTTGCCTTGTGATGTTTATACAAAGGTTGATAATTGTTCATTTGCCCGCAATGCTGGTGGCATCGCTGTAACAGCTGGTCCGGAAAATAAAGTTTTAACCGAAATTACAAATTCAACCTTTTATCAAAACGGCTTAGTTCCTTTCATGAAAAGTTGGTGGGCTTCATTCGAAGCCCCTGGAAGTATTTACTACAATAGAATGCTCCTGCGCAATTGTATTATTTGGGAACCGTTATCAACTCCGGCTACTTTATTCTACAGCAATGACCCAATTAACTTAAACTACCAGGGCATGGATGTTGAAAAATGCCTGTTCAATTACAAGGACAGTGATTTATATAATGTCGTAGGTGCCATTTTTGCGATTAGCAAGGATAATTTGTTTGCCACGGATCCTATGTTTGAATTTTCGGACCCGAATGATTTTCGCTTGAAAAAATGTTCTCCTGCAGTCAATTATGGGGATAATCAATTTGCACCGCAAGTACCCTTTCCTACCGATTTAAATGGATTGCCGCGCATTCGTTTTGGAAACATTGATTTGGGGGCATTTGAAACCCAGGACTCCTGTGCCATGGTGGCGGTTTCGGACGTAAATCAGGAAGGAAACCTTTCTTTAACACCAAATCCATCTACGGGCTCTTTAAATATTGACTTTTCTACTATTTCGTTGGAGTCGCCTAAGGTATATATTACTCGTATGGACGGTACGGTGATTTATAACGGTGCTGTTCAATCCAATACATTGATTCAACTGGACCTTGGTTGGCTCAATGCCGGAGTATATGTCGTTCAAATATGTTCGGAACGGCGGGTTTGGAGTGGGAAATGGGTGAAAAATTAGGTCTTGAAAAACACCAACGAAACACCGAATATCGAACACCGAATTTCGAAGTGTAACGGCCGGAAAGTGGACCAGAGGTGGGTTGTAGAAAAAAAAGAAGCCACAGAAAAAAAAGGGGGTTCCACGGAGAAGCTTGGAGGTACGAGTTACACGGAGTTTTTCTCCGCGTAACTCCATACCTCCAAGCTTCTCCGTGGAACCCCTTCTCGCATATGGCCTCCCCCCAACCAGGATACTAAAAAATGCGTATTCCCTAAAACAACCAAATAACATGAAAAATCTCCTTTACCTGTTGCTCCTGTGCGCTACACCTTCATGCGCTCAATCCGAATTCGGCCTGAGTTTCAAAGCAGGCAATTTCGCCCTGCCCAAACGCGGTCCGGGTCAGCGTCCTTTGGGAAATACGTATTCTTCCAATTCACTTTCCGCCGGTTATACCCTGAGCGCTGGAATTTCCGAAAACATGCATTTGAATCAACGTTGGAGCCTGCAAGCTTCTTTGTTATATTCCTTAGCGGCCTTTTCGCTCAAGGAAGATTTTAATTACGACCCACAATTCGAACAGTACATGTTGATCGAAAACAGTTGGACCCGCAAATACCATGAACATAACCTGATGCTGCCCATTCAGGTACAATACCATCTAAATGCTTCCGGTAAAACCAGGCTCGGATTGGGCGTTTGCCCCTCTTTTAACCTGTTTACCTACCAAAAAGCCACTTCCGGAGAACCTGAACCTGAAAGTTTGACCGTACAGCAATTGCAGGCCCGCGCCTATTTCAGACCAGGAAGCCTTGCCACAAAAGCACCCCGCTCCCAACTTTTATGGATGGCAAGTTTACATCAGGCAATTGGTAAAAATACGTCTATCGGTATAGAATTATTGGTTGCTACCCGGCGCAATAACATGAATATATATTTCAATGATTATGAAGATAAAATGTTGCCAGCTCGGTCGCCGTTTTCGATGAAGAGTTTGCAGGTTTCCTTGTCGCAGACGATTGCTCGTTACTAATAGGACTGTGGATGATGGAGGTATTCCATTTACTTTTGGTAAGATCGAATACCTCCATAATTTGCAATATATATAAGTATTACTAATCCTCCATAATCGTCCCCAACCCAACTACCGGATATTTTTCCAATGTCTGCGGATCAATACTCCAATATGCCGCCATACGGGACACATTTTCTTCCGAACCGATGGAGATCAATTTGCCTTCCCCGATAACCCATGCGCGCTCTTCGGCTTCGATGGAGCGATCCACTTCTTCCTCAACAAATGTGTTTTCAAGGTCAGTCATTTCACCCAGATCGAAATACTCTTCGCCTTCTGCAACGCAATAAGCCCGCACTACTTCCCCGTTTACAAAGCGGGCCCAGGCGCTATAATTGACACCTCGAAAACTGCCGAAAAACTGTACCTCTCCATACAAGCGACTCATTTCCAAAAACTTATCATATTGTTGCTGATTTTGTAAATCAAGTCCATGTCCCACCACTAATACCCAATTTTGAATCGGCGGCGTCACAAATAAATATTGTGTAAAGGCACCTTGTATCCCGTTTTCCACGTTTGTTTTAAATTGCTTTTTACCTGGTTTTTGAAAATGTTGCACCACACTTTCGGCATCTTCGGTTTTGATGGCCAACCAAGTGGCTTTGCGACCAAAAGCAATAGGGGCGGATGGGGTTTCGTTTACAAAATATTCGATGGGCTCGTATTGCGATGCATGGAATTTATCGCCGGTGCTGGCTCGAGTTGCTTGCACTTGTTGCTGTTCCTTCTTCTTTTCTCGGCTCCATTTAATAAGGTAGTATGCAAGGATAACCACCATGGCTAATATCGTTAACCAGGTGTTTTCATTCAGCAGTTGGCGTATTTGTTCGTAAATATTCATTGGGAATCAGGTTGTTTTGTATTGGATAGAATTTGACTTAACGCAGACACAAAAATAGGAAAACAACCATTAGGCGACCCAACAAACAATATTTTACCTCAAAAACAAGGTTGGTTTTTCGAACAAAATATCATTTTATACAATCAATTTCAGAAAATAGCAAAGAAACAAATCGCGTTGCTTCTTTAACTGCTGGCGCATCGTTTTCTGAATGCCAGCCAAATCCTACCTGGCTTATGCATGTCTGATAACTTGAAAGTGTGGCAATTTGGAAAATCGCGATTTCACCATCTGCATATCGGCCTAAAGTAGTGGAATCCATACCCTGGAATTCTTTAATACCAGCCTGATGCAGACTTTCCCAAATTTGTTGCCCGTTTTCGCTAGAACATTTTCGAAATTGAATCCCACTTGTATCCGATTTCAAAGGGAAGCGAATTCTGGCAGATGACCATGCTCCGTTATTTGATTGTTTGACCACAAACACATCAGCAGAATCCGACCAACCGCTATACCATACGCGCAATTGGAATGAATCCTGGCTAAATCTTAAATCCTCCAGGCCCAACGATTTTTGAATGGTGTAATAGGAGTTGAAGTGCTCCATAGGCCTAAACCTGATGATGTCTTGCGCCTTTAGGTCAGCATAACTCGGTTTCTTATTACAACCAAATGCAAAGATTGATAGGGTGGAAATTAAGGCCCATCTGAGATACATTATTTTAAAATATTTATATTAAAATTTGTTTTTCAGTTTATTATAAATGTTTTTCTTTTATCGTCAAATACCTTTTGCGCCCAAATGTCAGAATATACACCAAAAAAACAAATACCGGGAAAACCAAAACAAGTAAATATTCAAAGCCGAAAAATATTTTCAACAGAAAATGAAGTGCAATTATCCCTCCCGAAACAGGCATCATCCAGTCGAGCTGTTTTAAAACACCAACGCTGATTGTTTGGGTTTGATTTTCGTCAAGTTCAACGATAAGATCAGGGCTACTACACCAGTCAATTTTTGCCGTAATAATATGTTGTCCTTTAGAAACATTAAAGGCTTTGGTTTCATTCGGGGAAATCATTCCAACAGATTTTCCATCTATGATAATTTCATAATCTCTCCAGCGGTTGGTGAGAGAATGCGCCCTTTGTATATTTAGGATGGCCATGCGTGTAATGTTTTTAAAATGAACTAATTATAGTTGTTTAGATGTCAAGATTCCATCAAAACACGGTTTGAATTCGATGATGAAACCATCCTCTATGTTAAAAAATAGTCCGAAGAATCCAGGAAAATCCCCCTAACTTGACCCAACAAACAACACTTCTCTTCACAAAGATAAAAACCATTATGGAAAACAAAACATTCGAATCTATCAGCACACACGGTGAAAACTTGCTGAACAAAGTAAAGGAACTGATTGCAGAAGGAAATATCCGGAAAATTAGCATCCACGACAAAGACGGCAAGGAGTTGATGTCGTTTCCACTTACCTATGGAGTCGTAGGCGTGGTTTTTGCGCCCGTTTTGGCAGCAGTAGGCGCAGTGGCTGCGCTGGTAGGGGATTGTACGATTTCAGTGGAGCGGGAAATCGTTTAATATCAAATTAGAAAAAAGGGTGGGTGGTTTCAATATGATTTCCGATGGTTCAAAATCGGAAATCATACTGAAACCACCCACCCAACAAGTTTATAGATTATTTATCATTCATTTTGCGCTCCAACCGATCCAAACGCGCTTTCAGTGCCTCGTTTTCTTTTTTGAGGGCATCTATTTGCGTTTGTTGTTCCTGAATGGCCTTGATCGCAATTACACCAAAACCACTGTAGTTCAAGTTAAGGTAGCTGGTACTGCCGTCGCGGGCGGGCATTTCACCCACCAATTCCGGGAAATACTGCTTAACATCCTGCGCAAGGAAACCGATGGATGGTTTTGCGTCAGAAGCCTCCGAATTATAACGGTATTGTTTTGCTTCCAATTGCATAATTTTGGTCAGTACGCCACTTGCCAAATCGATGATGTCTTTTTTCAGGCGCTGATCGGAAGGGGTGTATAAACCATTGAGGGCAAAAATACCAACTGGGTTAACACCCGCCTGTTGATCGTTGTACAGTGCAAGGGATCCGTTGTTATTGGTAACCCAAAATTCCCAACTGTGGCTGTTGTTGTTGTTGAAAAACGTAATGCCTTTATCGCCGTGGTAAAGTGTCGTTTTGGTTGAATTGCCGGAAGGTGATCCGATCTGAACCGATTGATCGCCTTTTGCAGAAAAAACACGCAGTGTTTGTAATTGGGTTTTGGCAAAATCAATGGCAAATTCTCCGGTATTACCACCGCCCTTCGACAAAACAGTCCAACTGCCCGTCAAAGAATTTGACATATTCATCCGTACAAAATCACTCGAATTGCCCTCTAGTTTGAGTGCTGGTGCAGCACCGATACCCAACAGGCGTGCATCACCGTTTACATCCAGGCGAAAACTAGGGGCATCTAAACCAATACCCACATTGCCTTTGCCGGTAATAAGGGCTGGTCCGCCACCAGAAGCATTGAAAAAGCCGCCAGCGCCAGCACCTATATTTTCGGAATAAATGGCCGGGGCATCGTTGTTGGCACTTGCGGTAATGGCGGTTTCAGTACCCGCTAAAACCTGTAGCTTACCAAAAGATCCTACAGCTGATCCAACCAGTACATTGCCCGTATTGGTATTGGAGATTTCGTTGCCACTGCCTACCCAAAAGCCGCCGCCGCCGCCGCCTAAGCCATTCAGGTTGACTGTATTGCCGTTGGAAATGGACAAATTCGTGCCATTCAAAGTTAAGGTTTGCAATTCATTGGTCGGATTGCTGTCGCCATCACCGGTGTTGTTGATGGTAAAATTAGGCGCCGAACCCGTAATGCTGATACCGGTGCCCGCTGTATAATTGTTGCCACCGCCGCCGCCACTCGGTAGCGTAACGGTACCACCGCCATTCGAGAGCGTCAGTTGGGTGCCATTGATCGAAATAGTTTGCAATTCATTGGTATTGCTCAAATCGCCTGTATTGTTCACAATAAAATTGGGCGCAGTGCCACTGATATTAATGCCAGTACCACTGCTGTAGTTATCGCCCGTGCCGCTTGAATTATCGTTCGAAGGAATCCAGGTGCTGCCATTCCATTTTAGTACTTGTCCGGCGGACGCGCCTTGTTGTGCAAGGGTGAGCGGACTCACACCTGTACCACTCCCTGAAAGTGTAGCAGTGCTTACGACTACTTGAGTTCCCCAGTTATCTGCAGCACCAGCAGCCTCATTGGAAGGCGCCCAGTTGGTTCCGTTAAACCGCAAAATCTGACCTGTACCAGCACCCATGTTGTTGATTTTCACTGCGGTAACTGCGCCATTGATCAAGTTATTGGTCCCAACGGCGTTCGCAGCCAATTCGGTATTGGTCACTACAGCGGCTTTCAATTGCAAATTGCTAAACGGGCCAGTTACATCGCCATTGGCAATGGTGCTGGTGGTAATATCATCCAAATCATTCAAATCACCCGTGTTGGTTACGGTAAAATCGGTACCGTTCACCGTTACATTGATACCAGCGCCTTCCAGCACATTCGCCGTGCCTGTCTGGTCATTGGCGGGTGTCCAGGTAGTACCATTGAATTTCAAAACCTGTCCACTCGTCGCACTCATGGCAGCCAATTTGGTACCCGTGATGGTTGCGTTTTTAATATTCGCATTTTCAACCGCATTGTCAGCCAATTCGGTGGTAGATACAACGTCTGCTTTCAATTGCAAATTCGCAAACAAACCGGTCACATCACCCCCTGCTGTACTGGTTATGGTCAAATCATCGGCTGCATCCGTATCTCCGGTATTCTCAATGGTTTGATTGGGGGCTGTACCGGTGATGTTGATCCCATTTCCGGCAGTTAAGACGGAGCCCGACAAATCGGTAGATGGTGCCCAGGTGGTACCGTTCCATTTCAAAATTTGGCCATTGGAAGCGCCCATATTATCTAACTTGACCGCAGTAACAGCACCTGCCGCAATTTTGCCGGTGGTTACAGCACTGCCTGCCAATTCGGTCGAACCAACTGCATTTGCCTTAATTTGCAAGTTCGAAAATGCGCCACTAATATCGCCATCCGCGGTGCTGCTGGTGGTCAAATCGTCTGACGCATTGGTGTCACCTGTATTGGTGAGGGTAAAATTAGTGCCATTTTGTGCCACAGTCAGACCCGTACTGCCGGTAATTCCGACGGTGCCAGGCTGGGGTGTTGCAAAAACAACATTGGTAATCCGCCCTTGCGCGTCAATGGTAAGTACAGGAATCTGGGTCGCACTGCCATATACATTGGGTGCGATACCCGTATTACTCAAACTGATGGTGCCTGCGGTGGTAATGGGGCCGCCACTCAGTCCGGCGCCCGTGTTAATTTGTGTAACCGTTCCGCCATTGGTGCCATTCGAAACAAGGTCATCAGAAGGCGTCCAGGTTGCGCCATTCCATTTTAGTACCTGTCCGGCCTGGGCCGATTGTTGTGCAATGCCGATTGGATTGCCGCCGGTGCCGTTTCCGGCAATCGTAGGATTGGTCACCACCGTTTGTGTTCCCCAATCATCGCCGGTACCACCTGTGCCGCCATTGGCAGCAAATTTGGAGTACAGGGCAAATGGTACACTCATCAACTGCGAGGACCCCAATTCGTCAAATACATTGGGGGAGGTTTCGATGGATACATTGAGGTATTTTGCGCCGCCGCCCCAGTTGATGGTCGCAAAAGTGCCTTGCAGTACCGTGCCCTGGCCTACAACCAGGTTCACTAAACCAAATTGATTGGTGGTAGCGGTTTGTTTTTCAGTGTACGCAACCGGACCGTTGGGGGCGCCGCTGCGGATGGTAAAAAGTAAGGTAACCGTTTGATTAACAAGCGGATCTCCGTTTGCATTGCGTACCGCACTTTGGTAGTTGAATCCCTCTGGAACCGATTGGGCCAGTACGGGCGCTACTGCGCACAGCGCAAACAACAAAGCAAAACATAAACGTTGAGTCATGGAATAGCAGTTTTGGAATGGTATGGTATTATGTAGTGTTGTTCAAAAAGGAAAGCAGGCCCTAAAGCCGTACTAAACGGTGGGTTGCGGTTGCTGTGCCCGATGCGTTCGTCAATTGCAAAAAATAGATACCCGGCTGCCAATCCGAACAATCCAATTTGGTTCCCGCCGGTTGATCAAGGGTTCTGGATGTTAGCACCACGCGGCCCATTAGGTCGCACACCTGTGCGTACAGGCGCTCGCCTGCTTGTGGCTCAAAACGCACCGTTAAAAAATCAGTGGTAGGATTGGGGAATACCTCAATGCTCCATGGGGCCAACTCGATGTTATCGGTGGCCACTAATTTGCAAATTTCTGGTTGGTGAAATCCCTGGGTGAGGGTTTGGGTAGCGCTAGACAAGGTAAGGATAAACGGCTCACCCACGGTGTAGGAAAAATAGCGGTTTCCCTGTTGCGCATTTTTACCAGCGGCAGCAACTACCTGCTGACAAAGGCTATTTCCCTGGGCATTTGCCTGTAGGTACAGGCCTGAAAGGACAAGCACAAAAATTAAGGATCGGTTCATGTTGACAGTATTACAGATTAATATCACAAAGTAACGGTAATTTGCACATGTTACACCTTGAAATTGCGCAGCTGTCGCATTTCCGTCATTTTACAATAAAATTGCATTCATCAAAAAGCATACCGTAATGCTGTAACTGACCCGTGAACAAACCCATGCCGCCTTTTACGGCCTTAATTTAGTACGATTATACCATTATGCATGGTGCAATTGTGTGCCATTTCGGCCGGATGGGGTTGCCTCCAGAAAATCAGCCAATAAGGCACTTAGTTTGTCGGTTTCGACCAAAAAGCCATCATGCCCAAAATCGGAACTAATTTCAGCATAACGGGCATTGGGAATGTGGGCAGCAAGAAACTGTTGCTCGACAGGCGGAAAAAGCATGTCGGAACTAATACTGATGCTCATGGTGCGTGCCTGAATGCCAATCAATACGGATTCCAAGGATCCTCGATTACGCCCGATATGGTGACTGTCCATGGCCTGTGAAAGGCGGTAGTAGGAAAATGCGTTAAACCGCCGGGACAGTTTTTTACCTTGATATTGTTGGTAAGAGGCTGCCAGGTAGTCATCAAACAGGGGCACAGGATCGGTTTGTGTTTGCTGATAGGCGTCATAATGGCGGTAGGAGAGGAGGGCCATCGCGCGAGCAGCACGCATCCCCGCATCACCTGCCTTTTCGAACGACTGCTGCCAGCTGGTGTCGGCCGCAATGGCCATGCGCTGCGATTCATTAAAAGCAATACCCCATGCGGAGTGCCGAGCATTGGTGGCAATTAATACCAGATTTTCAACGAGATTTGGTTGGTCGATTACCCATTCCTGGGCCTGTTGCCCACCTAAAGATCCGCCAATGAGTAGGTGTATTTTTTGAATATTTAAATGTTTGCACAACGCTTCATGGGCCATCGCCATATCGCGCACCGTCACGATAGGGAATTGATGGTAATAGGGCATATTGGTACCCGGTTGAATGGACAGAGGACCCTCTGTGCCGTAACACGATCCTAATATATTGGCGCACACGATGTAATAATCGCGGGGATTAAACAAATCATTAGGACCAAATAAGCCACTCCACCAATCAAAAACGTCGGAGTTGGCGGTGAGTGCATGACATACCCAAACAACAGGCTTCGATGGGTCGCCATAGGTATGATAAGCAAAGGTGGGTTGGAGCAGGGTTGCACCGCGTTCGAGCGGGAAGTTGGTTGGCAGGGTAAAAGTATGTGCTTCCATAAAAATTTATTAAATCTACAAAAAGGGTGAATGATTAAAAAGGGCTGCCTCAAAGGTGCTTCCCAAAAGCGTAATGGAGGCGGCAAACCACGTTAAGGCAGCCCATCACCGTGCCTTATTGCACCAAGGATTTTGCGTCAATTTTATCAAACGCTTGCTCAAAATCTGCGATCAAATCGTCTATGTGTTCAATCCCTGCCGAAATGCGCAACAAAGTAGGCACCACGCCCGCGGCTTTTTGTTCCTGATCATCCAACTGCTGGTGGGTTGTAGCAGCCGGTTGAATAATGAGGGTTTTGGAGTCGCCCACATTGGCTAAATGGCTCACAATCTTAAGGTTGTCAACTACGGTAATGGCATTTTCTTTGTCACCTTTTAATACAATGCTCAATACTCCGCCAGCGCCGCGTTTCAAATATTGCTGCGCCAATTTGTGTTGTGGGCTCGATGGAAGTCCGGGATAATTAACCCACTCCACCTTTGGATGTTTTTCGAAGTATTCTGCCAGTTTTTGCGCATTTTGTACGATTCGGTCCACCCGCAAAGATAGTGTTTCGAGACCTTGAATCAATAAAAAGGAATTAAACGGACTCAGCGCCGGACCAAAATCGCGCAAACCTTCCACCCGCGCCCGAATAATGAACGCGATGTTGCCAAATGGGCCATCAGTACCAAATACTTCCCAAAATTTCAATCCATGATAACCCTCAGATGGCTCGGTAAACTGTGGGTATTTGCCATTGCCCCAATTGAAATTGCCGCCATCGACAATCACACCACCGATGCTATTGCCATGTCCGCCAATCCATTTGGTGGCCGATTCCACCACAATATGCGCGCCATGTTCGAGTGGACGAAACAAATAACCTGCAGCGCCAAAGGTATTGTCGACGATCAGGGGCAAATCATGTTTTTTGGCGAGTGCCGCGAATTTTTCAAAATCAGGGATGTTAAAACCTGGATTGCCGACGGTTTCGAGGTAAATGGCCTTGGTATTGGCGTCAATGAGCGGTTCAAACGTTTCGGGTTTGTCGCCATCGGCAAAACGCACCTCGATGCCCAGGCGTTTGAAGGCTACTTTAAACTGGTTGTAGGTACCACCATACAAATAACTGGTACTCACAAAATTGTCACCCGCCTGCAGGATGTTGTTGAGTGCAATGAATTGGGCGGCCTGACCAGAACCCACTGCCAAGGCTGCAACACCCCCTTCGAGGGCTGCAATGCGTTTTTCAAACACATCGGTTGTAGGGTTCATAATACGGGTGTAAATGTTGCCAAACTCCTTGAGCGCAAACAGGTTAGCGCCATGTTCGCTGTCGTTGAACACAAACGAACTGGTTTGGTAAATCGGCACCGCGCGGCTGTTGGTGTCTTTGTCGGGCGTGTGGCCTGCGTGTACCTGGAGTGTTTCAAAGTGCAATGGATTGGACATGTTGTACAAGTGTTTGAAGTGAGTAAAAACAAAAAGGCCCTTCGGAACGGATGTCCGAAAGGCCTTTTTATGGTGCGACTATTTTTTATCTAAAATATGCCAACATCATGCAAATATCCTTGCGGTCGTCCAGAAACCGAACAACAACAACAACACATACAAGCAATGGCTACTGCATTACCGAAGGTACAAGGGTTGATATTTGCGAAATTAATTTTCATTGGTGCAAAGAAGGGGATTGTGCGAGCATGAATGCAAATTTTTAACTGTTAAAATTTTATTAAGAGCCTGTTTTAGAAAATTCCTGCATCTTGCTGGCAAATAAAAGCAATGAAAAACCAGCAAATCGGAAAACAAGGCGAGGATCTGGCGGCGCAACTGCTTCTGGAAAAAGGTTTCCGCATTGTTGAGCGCAATTATCGAGCAGGCAGGGTCGAACTGGACATCATTGCCTGGGCCCACGACCGCCTGTTGGTGTTTGTGGAGGTAAAAACCCGCGCTTCTGAAAATTTCGGTGGACCGCTCGATGCAGTCGATGCCAAAAAGCAGGCGCGTATGGCCCGTGCAGCAGCCTGGTACATGGATTCGATTGGTTACGACTGGGAAATCCGTTTTGATATCGTTGCAATCTTGTTAAAAGACGACAAATTGCAGGAAATACGCCACGTGGAAGACGCTTTTTTTCCCACAGGCTAAACAGGCAATTTGAAATTGTTACTTTCGTGCTCCGTTTACTCACACAAACACATTACCCATGTATCGAATATTCCTTTTCATGCTCCTGCTGGGTGCTTCCGGCCTTGTTCAAGCGCAAAATATCAACAATGTATTTCGCTCAAAAATGACGTTTCCGGGCCAAACCTTAGCCAATGTGTGGGGATATGCGGCCAATGGACGAGAATATGCCCTGTTGGGTGCCGCTAAAGGTTTGATCATTGTGGATATTACCAATCCCGATCAACCGGTGCAGATTGTGCAAATTCCAGGCCCAAACAACCTTTGGAAAGAAATTAAAACCTATAAACATTATGCCTATGTAGTGTCGGAAGGTGGAATGGGCGTTCAAATTATTAATTTGACTAATTTGCCTTCGCCTAACTTACCCTCCAAATTTTACAAAGGCGATGGCGTGATTGCCAACCAATTGAATACCATTCATGCCCTGCATATTGATACTACGAAAGGCTTTTTGTATGCATGGGGCGGTGGCTTGTTCAACGGTGGCGCAAAGATCATTAACCTCAATCCAGACCCCTATAACCCAACCTACACCGCTAAATACGACCTGCTTGGGTATATCCACGATGGTTTTGTCGACAATGATACGATGTACGCAGGCCATATCTACGCCGGGTATTTTTCGATGGTGAATATGAACGATAAGGCCAACCCGGAACTGCTCAATACCCAAAATACGCCCGACAATTTTACCCATAATACCTGGTTAAGCGACGATCGGCGCACCATATTTACGACCGACGAACGCAATAATTCGTTTTTGGCGTCGTACGATGTTTCTAACCCCGACGATATCAAATTTCTAGATAAAATACAAAGCAACCCGGGCAGCAACTCCATTGTACACAATACTTATTATTTAAATGGGTATGCAGTAACCTCTTGGTATAAAGATGGTTATACAATTGTTGATGCTACGCGCCCGGCCAATTTGATCCAAGTGGGCAACTACGATACCTACCCGGAAGCAGGCGGCGGGTTTGATGGTTGCTGGGGGGTATATCCTTATTTGCCTTCTGGTACGATCATCGCTTCCAACATTGAAGCAGCAGGTACGGTTGATGGCGAGGTGTATTTTACCACACCTACTTATGTGCGCGCCTGCTACCTGGAAGGAACAGTGAAGGATGCTGCGACGGGGCTACCAATTTTTAATGCGCAGGTAAATGTAGTGAATTCCAGCATATTATTGTCGGCCGACCAAAGTGGTATTTTCAGAGGCGGGCAATTGACGCCCGGTGTTTTTACCGTAGAAGTTACCATGCCAGGTTATCAGCCCTATATTGCCCAAATTCAATTGGAAAACGGGGTATTAACCGAATTGAACGTTGAATTGTACCCCTTGGGCAATTTGAAAATAAATGGACAGGTAGTGCGTAAAACCGACCAAACCCCGGTAGCCGGTGCGCAAGTTTGGTTGTATGGCGCTTATGATAATTATAATGTGCCGACCAATGCCCAGGGCAACTTTTCATTTACCGGTATTTCACCTGGCGAATATAGCATTAGTGCTTCCGAACCAATCGCGGGGTTGCAAATGCTCAACAACCAAAAGTTGATCCGCGACACCACCATTTTGGTTGAATTGTATAAAAACCACCGCCGCGATCCCGTTCCAGGCGTCCGCAACACCCGTTCTGCTTTGTCCGAACTGGTTTTTCCCAATCCATTTAGCAGCTATTTTACCTGCGCCCCGGCAGCGGGACTTGTGGATGGACAATTGCGGGTGTTTAATGTAGCGGGTGCGTTAGTACAAACCTTGGTAGTATCTGACAACAGCACCCTTGAACTGGGCCGCGATTGGGTGCCCGGCGTGTACCAACTGCAATTGCTGGATGGCGAAACCTTGTTGGAAACCGTCAAAATTGTAAAACAGTAATTTCATGGTATTCCGTTTTTGGGGCTTGTCTACCGCCAGGTTTTTCCTGTGCGCCACCTTCCTGTGCGCCACCTGCAGCATGCAGGCCCAATCGCCTTACCAACTCAGTTGGAAAAAAGAAGCCGCCCTGGTTGTGCCCACGGGTGCGTTGCTGGGCGCTTCTTTTTTACTGAAGGCGCGTTTGGAGCCATTAAGCGTGGCACAAATCAACCTGTTTAACAGAAATACGGTTCCACGCTTTGACCGGATCGCTACCTATCAATACAGCCACAAGGCAGGTAAATGGAGCGATTATTTATTCGAAACCTCCTTATTGTTTCCGATCCTGCTGTTGGCCGATGCCCCAATCCGAAAAGATGTCTGGAAAGTAGGCGTTATTACCACCGAGACCTTGTTGATTTCCAGCACCTTAACAGCCCTTACGAAAGTACTGGCCAAACGCGCCCGGCCCTTTGTATACAACCCGGATGCGCCGTTGGGCGAAAAACAAAACAAAGACGCCCGGTATTCCTTCTTTTCAGGCCATACTTCCGGGACCGCCTGTTTGTCAGTAGTAGCAGCCAAAATATGGAGCGATTATCACCCTGATTCCCAGTGGAAGCCCTTGGTTTGGACGACTGCCTTGGCCTGGCCCGCCGCAGTCGGCATCCTGAGAGTGAAAGCCGGCAAGCATTTCCCAACCGATGTTTTGGTGGGTTATGCGGTCGGATTTGCCTGCGGATACTTCCTTCCGAAGCTGCATTTTCAACATTAGGCCGTTAACAATATTCAAACCTTCCTGCGTCGCGTGCCAACTTTTCTATCTTTGCCACAGTAAGGCGGCAAATGGCCGTTTTCCAGTCCATCCATGCAACAAAATACCGCCCTCCAATTCCGGGAAGTCGTCGCACAATGCCGCAGCCTGTTCCTGAAAAAAACAGCCGATTACGGCACGGCCTGGCGTATCCTGCGCCTGTCGAGCATTACCGACCAATTGTACATCAAAGCGATGCGCATTCGGAGTATTCAGGAAAAAGGCATCCAGAAAGTTTCTGATCCGATTGAAGGAGAGTTTATTGGATTGGTAAATTACAGCGTGATGGCCCTGATTCAAACCAATTTATCGGACGATACACCTTTGGAATTGCCCGCCGGGGAAGTGGCCATTTTGTACGACCAGCAAATTGAGGTAAATATTGAACTGCTGGAATCCAAAAACCACGATTACGATGAAGCCTGGCGCATGATGCGCGTGAGCAGCATGACCGACCTGATTTTACAAAAACTCCTGCGCATCAAACAAATAGAAGACAATGAAGGCAAAACCCTGGTGTCGGAAGGCCTGGAAGCCAATTACCGCGACATCATCAATTACGCCTGCTTCTGCTTGATCCGCTTGATGGAAGACAAACAAGATATTTGATTTAAAAACAATCTGCTCGCATACCATGAACGATTTATCTACCCTCATTATTCAATTTGCCATTGTCGGCGCGATATTGACCGGCATTACTGTTTGGGCAAAAAAGCATAAAAACATTTTCTGGACCTTTTTGCAGCACTTTTGCGGCGTTTGGTTCATTTTTTCCGGCTTGGTAAAGGCCGTTGACCCGATTGGTACTGCCTATAAAATGGAAGACTATTTCGAGGCATTTGAACAGACCTTTGAAGGTTTGACCAATGTATTTGCCAATTTGGCGCCGTTGTTCCCTTGGTTGGCCAAGTACAGCACTGGTTTTTCCATCACCATGATTGTATTGGAAATCGTGCTGGGCGTGATGCTCATCATAGGGTACCGCCGCCAATTGACGGCCTGGTTGTTCTTCCTGTTGGTGGTGTTTTTTACCTTGTTGACCGGGTTTACCTTCCTGACCGGCTATGTACCTACAGAAGCCAACTTTTTTGATTTTGCCAAATGGGGCCCTTATTTGAAAACCCAAATGCGGGTAACCGACTGCGGTTGTTTTGGCGATTTTATCAAACTGGATCCTAAAATTTCCTTCTTCAAGGATTGCGGCTTAATGATTCCCGCCTTGTTGTTTTTGCTGTTTTTCCGCAAAATGCACCAATTGTGGACACCGCGTGTACGTGAGTACGCTACATTGGGCAGCGTGGTTGTATTCCTGGTGATGTGCCTGCAAAATACCTACTGGGATTTGCCGATGGTCGATTTCCGTCCATTCAAAATTGGCGCTGATGTGAAGCAGCGCAAAGCCCAGGAAGAAGAAGCCCGTGGCAACGTAGAAGTACTCGGCTGGATCTTGGAAAACACCAAAACCGGCGAAAAAATGACCTTTATGGAGCCAGAACCGGGTAAAATCACCTACTACAAGCAATACACCAAGGATGCTGGCTGGAAAGTACTCGACCAGATCAAAAACGATCCGTTCCTGAAAATAGATGGTAAAAACGTACCCTTCCCAAGCACCAAAGTGAGTGATTTCGCGATCGAAGACCCACAGAACGGCGAAGTAACCGAAGACCTGCTCAACGAAGAAGGCTACAGTTTGATGATCATTGCCTACCATTTTGAAGGTGCCGAACAAACCGAAACCATCGTGGTACAAGACACCACCTGGGCGACCGACACCATTCGGGTGAACAAAGATTCGATCACGTTACAAACCCGTGTGGCCAACATCACCCCGAAATCGATCGAGCGCAAAGTGTTTAATCCGACACCAGCGTACGCGGAAGTGTTCAAAAATAAAGTGAATCCACTCGCCGAAGCAGCGATGCAGGCAAAATGGAAAGTGTACGCCATCAATACTTACCAGGATGCCGAAAAAGCAGCCGATTTGAAGCAAAAAGTGGGCGCAACCTATCCGTTCTACAAAGGCGACGACAAACTGCTGAAAACGATTATTCGCGCCAATCCGGGCATTGTGATTTGGAAAAACGGCGTAGTGCTGGGGATGTATCATCATCGGCATATTCCGACGGCGGAGGTGCTGTTGGGGAAGTTCAAGTAAACTTTCTATACACCACCGATTACACCGATTTCCACAGATTTATACATTGTAAAACATTAAAAATCTGTGTAAATCGGTGTAATCGGTGGTGATTTATTATGGTTGAAAGCGGGGGGGGCGTTTGGTCCGCAACGAAATGGCTTAATAGTTTTTCTTCATGGTTTATCTAAAATCCTGTATTTTTGTAAAAAATAAGATATGACCGTTACACAAGCTTTTGATGATATTGCTGAAATACTAGCGCAGCTCGATCCGCAAAAAATTGCTGAATTGCATGCAGCACCTGAATTGTCTTTAAGGGTTGAGGAGTTGGTAAACAAAAAAAAAGAGGCACTTATTACGCCGGATGAATCCATTGAATTGGAGCGTTACCTAGCGTTGGATATGTTAATCAATATGGCCAAAGCAAGGGCCGTCGTTTATTGGCCGCATGAGTGTGTATATTTCAGTTTCGGTAAGGCAGTTTGTAGCGGATCGGGCTTCAAATCGTTGTGAATATTGTAAAGTTCATCAACAAGATACTTTTTTTGCTTTTCAAATTGACCATGTAGTTAGTTTAAAACATGGAGGTAACAATGAAATTGATAGCTTGTCCTCAATGTAATTCATATAAAGGCTCAGATCTTGCTACTTTTATAGGAGAATATCAAAACATTGTTCCAATTTTCAATCCACGTTACCAAGCCTGGGGGGAACATTTTGAATATTCGGAAGGTGTTGTTTCGCACGTACGTTGATAGGCGAGGCAACGATAAAATTATTACAATTCAATGGAGCTGATAGAATAATTCAACGTTCCATTTTAGAGGATGCAGGGCTTTGGCCATAAAACATCCCTTGTTTTTGCCCTAAAACTTTGTCGAATTCACCCCCGGCCACTCTGAAAATTAGCCCATAATTTTGCACCACCAAGCCATCTCTTCTAACACTGCGAAACATGACTACACCTGATTTTACCACCACCCTGCTGGTAACCCAATCCCCTGAACAAGCATTTCAAGCCTGCCTGAAATCGAATGTTATAACGCCTGTTCCAATGCCTGGGGACATTATATAAATGGTAGTTTGTTTAAGTTGATTACGGAAGGAACAGGCAAACCGGAGCTATAAATTTCGAAATGGCTACTATTCACTTTTTAGGTCGGGTAAAACGTGACAGATAGATGCACGCGTTGGAAACTCGTGCAAGCGTTGATTATTAATGTTTTAGCCTTGAAGGTGTCACCTCAGAAGGTTGCTGAGGTGACAGATCCTTTCCTTTGTATGATCATAACTGTCTAATAGCCAGAAAACTAAGTTTCTGGTTATCAAGGCGTTAATCTTGGAGGTGTCACCTCCCGAGGTTTCACCTCAAGAACAACGCACCCGCATTTCATTATTCGATATTCGGTGTTTCCCTTATTCTAATACCCCAAAAGCCCAACCATCGCTTCCCGAACCTTTTCCATGGAAGGAATCATCTCCTGCTCCAAAATGGTATTCAACGGCACCGCAGGCATATTTTTCGCCCCGATCGTGCGTACAGGCGCATCCAAATGCGCAAAACAATGCTCGGAAATACGGGCGGCCAAACTCTGGGCAAATCCGTTGTGTACCGGTTCTTCGGTTACCACCAACACCCGACCATGGCGACGCGCAAGGGCGTACATCGCCTGTTCGTCCAAGGGATACAAGGTGCGCAAATCCAGGATTTCAATTTTGCCTTTTAAATCTTCCTGAGCGGCATTCAAGGACCAGTGTACCCCCATGCCGTAGGTTACAACGCCTAAGGTGCTGCCCGTTTCAAGTTTTTCGGGATCGGCTTCGAGGACAGTACGCGCTTGTCCGAAAGGAACCACATAATCTTCGGAGGGTTCGATGGTGCGCGCGGTGTCGGTGCCTTTTACTTTCGACCAATACAGGCCTTTGTGTTCGAGGATCACGACCGGATTCGGATCGTAATACGCTGATTTTAAGAGTCCTTTGAGGTCGGCTCCATTGCTGGGGTAGGCGATTTTAATGCCGCGTATATTGGTTAATACACTTTCAATGCTGCTGCTGTGGTACGGTCCGCCGCTGCCATACGCGCCAATGGGGATGCGGATGATGCAGGAAACGGGCCATTTTCCATTGGTCAGATAACAGGAACGACTCACTTCGGTGAACAATTGGTTCAATCCCGGCCAGATGTAATCGGCAAATTGTACTTCTACAATTGGTTTTAAACCCACGGCGCTCATACCCACGGTGCTGCCCACAATAAAGGCTTCCTGAATAGGGGTGTTGAATACCCGATGGTCGCCAAACTTCTCGGCCAAGGTAGCGGCTTCGCGAAATACGCCGCCGAGCCGTCGACCAACATCCTGGCCGTACAACAAACACTCGGGATGCGCGCGCATCAACTCTTCTATGGCAAACAAGGCGCTGTCTACCATCACCGTTGCTTCCCGTTTTTCAGGCGTGCGGGTGCCTTGTTCGGCTACAATGGGGGTTGGGGCGAAATCGTGGGTGTATAAATCTTCCGGTAATGGGTCGGGCGCATTTTGGGCGGCTTTAAAATCTTGAGCAACAAGCTGTTGTGCAGCTAATGCCAGCTGTTCCAAATTGATATCGCTGATGCCGGTGTTTTCCTTGATTTGGCGTATTAAAATAGGGTAGGGGTCGCGTGATTGGTGTTCTTCCAGGTCGTCGCGGTACCATTCCTTGCGCACGCCCGAGGTGTGGTGGTTGAGCAGGGGCACGCGCGCATGCAGGAGCACAGGCTTGCGTTCGGTGCGAATCAGGTGGATGGCTTTGGCTACGGTTTGCCAACATTCCATAAAGTCATTGCCTTCAATGCTCAGAGCGGTTAAACCCGGAAAACCCTTGGCGTATTCGGCCGCATTGGCCACCCGGGTTTCGGCGGCATTGGCGGAAATATCCCAACCATTGTCTTGCACCAGATACAGAATCGGCAATTGTTTCAACACCGCCATTTGAAACGCTTCAGCAATTTCACCTTCTGTTACGGCTGCATCGCCCAAAGAGCATACCACGATGGGTGGATTGGCTGTTTCTTCTGCATTCAACGCCCCGATTTGGGTTTTATACCAAAAACCCAGCGCTGCGCCGGTAGCAGGAATGGTTTGCATGCCCGTCGCGCTGCTTTGATGTGGTATTTTGGGCATATCCGGCCGCCGCAAACTCGGGTGACAATAATAGGTACGTCCGCCCGAAAATGGGTCGTCGCGCTTGGCCATCAATTGCAGCATCAATTCGTAGGGTCGCATTCCGATGCCCAGCAACATACTATCGTCGCGGTAATATGGGTACAGAAAGTCGTGCGGCAACAATTGCATGCTCACCGCCAATTGAATGGCCTCATGCCCGCGCGAGGTGGCATGCACGTATTTGGAAACAAACTTGAAATTTTCTTCGTAAATATCGGTCATCGCCTTGGCGGTCGACATCAGTTCGAAAGCGCGCAACAGCACCTCCTGCGTGGGCGCATATTTGGATTTTGGTGTTGCTTTGGTGGTGGTGGTCGTATTCAATTGCTTGAAATTTGGTTATACGGAGCGCAAAGGTACGTGCCCGCGCTCAGATCCGGGTGGATTGCCAGTTACACAATTGCCATATTTTCTTCTTTTTCCGGTAAATCGCGGTGTACCGGAATTCCACATCGAAAGGGGTCGTTTTAAAAACACCTTTTACATGGGCCACACCGTTGTTGATCGCTACTTTGCCGTATTGGCGGGTTTGCAAACTAACACGTTCGATGCTTTGGTATAATATAATACCCGTTCCAACGGCCTCTAAATGTTGTGCCTTGTTTTCAAGGTGGGCATTGGAGTGAACATACACAAGGTCATCGGCGAGCAGTTTTTTCAGCACTACCGTATCCTGGTGGATCATGGCTTCGAACCGCTGCAACTCGGTATCTGCAATCGGATTTTGTGCAAAAAGACAAATTGGAAACAGTGTAAGTAGTAGTAATCGTATTTTCATTTTCAGAAGATTAGCCTTGTTTTTCACAAAAAAGCAACAGAAGTCACTAGAAATTAAGGATATAACAAATACCCCAAACGTATTTTTCTGAAAAACTCCAGGTCTTCTGCCCAGCTGGCTCGAATTTCTGCTTCTGTTTTACACGCTTCTATTTGCAAGCGCAATTGGCGTGTTCCTGCCAGCAAATCAAAAAAGTTGTTTTTAAGAAAAAACGACTGTTGATCTGGAAAATTTTCATAAAAATACAACAACCAGTGCAAATTTAGTTGGGTTTGGGTCCGTAGGCTATCCGGGTTTAAATGCGCCAGGTCTACTCCTTTGCATTTCCAACCCTGGTGCAAAGGGTATTTGGCCCCTGCATTAGGTCGGGGGACAAACGAAAACGAATCGATTGGAAAATCGGGGTGTCCAACTACCTGAAATGGACTGTTGGTGCCGCGCCCAATGCTCAATACGGTGCCTTCAAACAAACACAGGCTCGGGTACAACAACACCGAGCGCATATTGGGCAGGTTCGGGGAGGGTTTTACCGGCAATTCGTACACCGATTGATGGGTATAATTCATACAGGGAATGACCTGCAATTGCAACTTGTCGGGCCGATTAATCCAGCCTTCCCCTTTGAACAAAAGGGCCAATTCGCCAACCGTGCAACCGTGTACAATGGGCAAAGGGGCCACACCCACAAAAGATTCCAATCGGGTATCCAACACCGGACCATCGACGTAAAAACCGTTGGGGTTGGGACGATCGAGGACAATCAGCGGAATATTATTTTCTGCACAGGCCTCCATCACGTAAAAGAGCGTACTTATGTAGGTATAAAACCGCGCGCCCACATCCTGAATGTCAAAAATCATCATGTCTACGCCGGCCAAATCTTCTGGCGTGGGTTTCTTTTTACGCCCGTACAGCGAAATTATCGGCACACCGGTACGCGCATCCTGACCATCCTGAATTGTTTCACCTGCTTCTGCTTGTCCACGAAAACCATGTTCCGGGGCAAAAATCCGCGCCACACAATTGTCCAATGCACAAAGTGTATCTACCAGGTGGGTATTGCCAATCACCGATGATTGGTTGATTACCAGCCCGATTTGTCGGTTCTTCAGCGCAGGCATATACCGGTACAGGCGTTCTGCACCCGTAATAATCGATTCCGTTTGTGCGCTTACCGATACCGACCACACACAACAAAACAAGGCTATATAATGAAAGGGCTTTTTCATATTTCGCCACAAAGCAACGCATCGGAAATGATTTTCTCAAAAAAATAATTTTTTAAAACAAATCGTTTCTATTTTTGTGGTCGCATGAAAAAATACGCCATTATTGATATCGAAACCACCGGGGGCACGGCCAGGCATGAACGCATCACGGAAATTGCAATTGTATTGCACGATGGCGCCCAGGTATTGGATACCTTTTCGTCGCTGGTGAACCCGGAACGCAGCATCCCTTGGAACATTACCCAAATCACGGGCATCACCGATGAAATGGTGGCCCATGCGCCCAAGTTTTATGAAATTGCCAAAACCATCGTTGAACTTACGGAAGATGCCATATTTGTAGCCCACAATGTCAATTTCGACTATAGTTTTGTGCGCGAGGAGTTTGCGCGCCTGGGTTATCCGTACACGCGCAAGCAATTGTGCACAGTTCGGTTGTCGCGGCAGGTTTTTCCTGGACTGACGAGCTACAGTTTGAGCAACCTGAAGAAGCATTTTAACATTTACGCTGAAAAAAGCCACCGCGCCCTCGATGACACCCTGGCCACCGTGGAATTATTTGAACGGATTTTGGCGGCTCAAGAAGGGAAAGGTAACATCCGCGACCTGGTAAACCATGGGGTTAAAGCAAGCAAATTGCCCATTAATATCACCCTCGAGCGCCTGCATGCCGTACCCGATACCTGTGGGGTATATTATTTGCACGATGAAAAAGGCGTGGTCATTTATGTGGGTAAAAGTTTGAACATTCAAAAACGGCTGTTTGAACATTTTTCCGACCAATCGGCCAAAGGCGAAAAAATGCGGCAAGGGGTGGCAGACATCAGTTATGAAGTGACCGGCAGCGAATTATACGCACTTTTGCTCGAAAGTGCCGAAATTAAACGCCTGCTCCCACGCATCAACCGCGCCCAACGGATGCGGGTGTACTCCGGCTGCATTTTTACGTACCAGGATCAAAATGGCTATAAATGCCTGGCAGTAGGCAAAAAAACAGTCAAAAATACCCGAACCCTGGATCTTGTAGCTGATTACCCCAAACTAGATCACGCCAAAGGCCACCTTATGACCTTGGTGAAACAATACGAGCTTTGCTACAGACTCTCCAACCTCGATGCCTCTGACCGAGCCTGCTTCCATTACTCGATCAAACTATGCAAAGGCGCCTGTGTGGGCGAAGAAGCACCGGAAACATACAACGAACGCGTCCGTGCCGTCATTGAAGCCCTCGATCGGCGCCTCCAAGGCAGTTTTTTTATTATTGAAAACGGCCGCCACGAACAAGAAAAGGCCGTAATCGGGGTACAAGACGGTGTTTTCGTCGGCTTCGGCTTTTTTGATTCCGAAACACCCAATTTCGGATTACCCGAAGATTTGCTGGAATGCCTCAACATGCCCTACGACGACCCGGAAGCATCGCGGATCATTAGCGGGTATTTGGATGGACGGAAAAAACCACGCATCGTTAAAATGTAGTGAATAGTGAGGAGTGATGAGTGAGGAGTGATGAGTGATGAGTGAGGAGTGATGAGTGAGCCGTTGACTTGAACATCAAAGCCCGAAGGGCTGACACGATTATAGATTTATAATTGGGTCAGCCCTTCGGGCTTTGATGTTTTGACATTGATATTTTTTATGATCATGTCAGCCCTTCGGGCTTTGGTGGTTTTCTATTGATATTTATATAATTCTGTTAGCCCTTCGGCTTATTTGGTGTTTCACAAATCCAAACCAAGGCATCTCGTTCATCGCTATTCAACGCCTCACTCATCACTCATCACTCATCACTCACTACGGAGCGCTTTCACCGGATTCGACCGAGCCGCACTCAATATCTGAATTCCGATCGTGATCAGTGCCACCAAGCAAGTGAGGCCCACAGTCCCGGCAAAAATCCACCAGGGTAGGGTGGTGCGGTATACAAAATCCTGGAGCCAGGCCTGCATGGCAAAATAGGCGAGTGGAATGGCAATTATGGCTGCTAAAACCACTAAAATCATGAATTCGCGGCTCAAAAGGGTTAAAATGGATACCACAGAGGCTCCTAAGACTTTTCGGATGCCGATTTCTTTGGTGCGTTGGGCGGCCATGAGTGCTGCCAGACCATACAATCCTAGACAGGAAATCAGGATAGCCAAACCGGCAAAACCCTTGCATAGTGCCGAAAAACGCGCATCATCTTGGTAAAAATCGGCAATCTTTTCGTCCATAAATTCGCCGTCGAATACTTGCTCGGGAAATACCTGGTTAAAAGTGGCTTCAATTTGTCGAATGGTGGGCCCGACATTGGCCGACGCGATCAGGATACCGGCTTTGCTGTAATATTCCTGCCGACTCAAAATGACAATTGGTTTCATCGGATCTTTGGCCGAATTGGCCGTAAAATCCTTCACAACGCCCACTACAGGCCGCAACTTGCTACTTCCAATTTTGAATAATTTGCCAATGGCCTCTTGTGGATCGCTGTAACCCAGTTTTTTCAACAGGGTTTCATTCACCATCACCTCCCGCGCCGTATCGGAAGGCATCAATTCCCGGCCCGCGATGGTTTTTATTTGATACGTTTTAAAATAATCCGCATCTACGTATTTCATAAAGGTAGAAAAAGGTGCATCCTCGCTGCTGCCCAAGGCAAAATTGGACGACCAGTTGTTGTTGGAAGAAGGCACATCACTCGAAAAACTAACCGAACCAACATTGGGTATCTTTTTTAACTCGTTTTTAAAATGCTCAAAACGCAGCAAACTGGAACTATCCGAACTGATGCCGTCGATTACATACACCTGTTGCGGCTTGAAACCAAGGTCCATGTTTTGCAGAAAATGCATTTGTGAAACAGTTACCAGGGTGCCAATGATCAAGCCTTGGGCAATGATAAACTGCAACATGACCAGCAACTTACGCACCGAAACACCCCCAATCGTATGGGCCGTAATGTTGTTTTTTAAAGCCCGAACAGGTTCGAACCCCGACAAGATCAAGGCCGGATAAAAACCACTTAAAAAGGTGACCAATAGGGTAGTGGCCACTAAGAACAACCATACTGCTGGATTGGTAAAAAAGGCCAATTGATCCGGTACGTCTGAAATGTATTTTAAAAAAGGGGCGCTTAACCAGGCAATTAGACCGCCCAGTACCACCGAAAACAATACAATGACCCCGGTTTCGCCCATAAATTGGCCAATGAGTTGGTACCGATGACCACCCAGGGATTTACGCACGCCCACCTCACGCGAGCGTTTAGCTGCCTGTGCCGTTGCAAGATTCACAAAATTGAAGGCTGCCATGGCCAGAATGAGTGCGCCGATCATCGACAAAACCCAAAGCCGCGATTTGTTGGTCGCGTGGGTACCAAACGAACCACCATAATCCCGGTCAAAATGCAGCGCAGACAAAGGCTGCAAAATATGCGTCCTTTTATCCAGCGTTTTTAGATTTTCTTTATAGTGGTCTTGTCCAATTAAGGCCAATTGCGCATTGGCTGCATCGAATTGCTGTGCATCCCGTAGGAGTACATATAACTGGTCGTTGCTGCTGGTACTGCCCCAGTTGGGATCGTAGTTATAGTCTTTCGCGTGTTTTTTTAAGGTTTCGTAAGAGGCAAGCATGTAAAACTGAAAATCCGAGTTGACCGGAATATCTTTAAAAACAGCCTGGATACGCATGGGAAACACATTGTCAACCAGAATCGTTTTCCCCAGGGCCGCTTGCCAGGAACCAAAATATTTAATGGCCGAGTGCTCGTTGATTACGCCACAATCGGGTGCAGTCAATCCGGTGTGCGGATCGCCGCCCAGCCATTGCCAGTCGAGTATTTCCAAAATATCTGCTTCTGCAAAAGAGGCTGATTCGCGTTCTTCGTCTGTAAGAAATTTAGGCCCCAAAGGTTCGCCTTTTGCATCTGGAATGGTTACGGTAGGCCAAAACTGGTGCATCCGGGTAAACCGTTCAAACTGAGGAATACTTTGTTGCATCACATCCTGAGCAGGCAAAGGGATGCCCGGGGTAAAGTTTTCGCCTTCCGTGGGACTAAAATCATTGGTAACAACGCGATATATCCGGTCGTATTTACTTTGAAAATAGTCGAAACTCATTTCATAATACACCATTCGAAAAATGAGCAGCACCGAAGCAATGCCCACCGCCAGTCCAATGATATTGATCGCGGCATACGTTCGGTTTTTGGCGAGATGACGCAGGGCTAATTGAAAATAGTTGATCAGCATAAGCAGGAAGGTTTTATAAGATACGAATAGCCAAGCGCCGTGCCATTATTTTAACAGGTTGATTGTCAGTTTTTTAGGGTGTTTTATTGAATTGCGTATTGTTCGTTGGTGGACATGGGTGTACGAAAACGGACAGTTTGGCCTGGAGTTAAAACATTGGGTAAAATTAAGGAGGTTAAGGTTTAAACGTACTATATTTTCTATATAACGAATTTATATTACGTATTTATTCATTCTTTTTGGCAAAAAACAATCCAATTTATAGCAAAAATGATTCTGTTCTGCCTAAAAGTTTTACGGCATCCTGTAAAAGAAACAAAAATAAGTCCTTTTGAATGCTGTTTTAGGACAAAAACATTATGCTTTTGATGAATTCCTTGGTAATCTTTTCGAAAATACCGGGTTCTTAAACCATAAGAGACTTATTTTACAATGAAAACTGTCATTTTTGTTATGAATATCCTCTATTTTACTTTGTTTTATCATTTTTTAACAGATAAAAAGTTTATTTTTCCTCAAAAACACATTGACTTTAGACAAAAAACGATTGCTTTTGCTATTTTTTTAAACAAAACTGCCCAAATACGACCCATAAAATAGCAGTTTGAAGTTAGGTTTAAAGTACCCGTGGAAAACTTCGTCAAAAATGTAATTTTTTTTTTGAGACCCATTTAGAAATATTTGTGGAGTGCCGATTGAAACCAGATCGATCGCCAAACAAACACTCTTTCACATCTTAAACATTATTTAAACATGTTAAAATCCATTGTTCGGAAAGCGGCTTACAAAAGCCTCCCACAAAATGCCTTGCCCAACTTTGCTATGAATGTGCATAACCGTATGGTTGATAAGGCCGCATACGCAAGTTTTGCAACCGAAATTACGCAATTAGAAGAAAAAAGTGAAGCCTATAAAATTGCTTTAGTAAAAGCCGCCAAAGGTGGAACGGATTTAGTGGCCATGAAAGATGCCGCTAAAAAAGATTTACTACTTGCCTTGGATCGTATTGCGTTCCAACTTAATTACCATTACAACAACGAACCCACTTTTATTATCAATGCAGGCATGGATATGGTGCGTGAGCGAAAAACGATTCGGTTGGGACTAGAGGCTCCCTATCAGTTTCAGGTAATAAATAAAGGTGTAAAAGGCGAACTAAAACTAAGTTTTAAACTTCCAGACGCGGCACGGGTAACAAACAACAGCATTGAATATTCACTAGACAATGGCCAAAATTGGAATAATGGAACGTATACTTCACGTAGTTCAGTAACTTTACGTGACTTACCTTCCCGGCAATCTATTTTGTTTCGGGTTCGATCTATGGGAACTTTTGAACGGAAAAGCCCTTGGACTGAATCGGTAGAAGGGTTTGTACTTTGATGTTTAAAAAAAGGGCCGTTGGGTGTACATTTCACAAAATGGCCCTTATAACTTGATTTGCCTGAAAATATACAATAAGTTGCTTTCGACTTCCCACCGCAACAAGTCTAATATACAATCCAAAATACTTTGTGTAAAATCGCTTCCACGGAAGCTACCGAGGATAAGGCCCCACGTCTTGCCCCACAAATTCCCCTTTCAAATATTTGTAATAAGCCGTCACCGCAATCATGCCCGCATTATCGGTACAATATTGAAAAGCCGGTATGTAAGTGTTCCAGCCTTCTTGGGCACCTAATTCGGTTAAAGCCTGACGCAAACCGGAGTTGGCACTTACGCCGCCTGCAATGGCAATTTCTTTGATTTGATATTGCTTGGCCGCTTTGCGCAGTTTTTTCATCAAAATGGTGATGATGCCCTGTTGAATAGAGGCGCAAATATCAGCCAGGTTTTGTTCTACAAAGTCCTGATTCAAGGCAATTTCCCGTTTCAGAAAATACAAGATGGACGTTTTGAATCCACTGAAACTAAAATCCAAACCCTGTATTTCGGGTAAAGGCATCGGAAAACGGGGTGTTCCCTCCCGCGCATACCGATCGATCAAGGGGCCAGCCGGATAGCCCAACCCCAATAATTTGCCTGATTTATCGAATGCCTCTCCCGCAGCGTCGTCGAGGGTGGTTCCTACCACTTCCATGTCTAAATAGTCTTTTACCAAAACAATCTGGGTATGTCCACCGCTTACCGTAAGGCACAAAAACGGAAAACGCGGCTTGGGATCTTCAGCAAAATGCGCCATTACATGTGCCTGCATGTGGTTTACCTCAATTAAGGGCAAATCAAAACTCAAGGCAAAAGATTTGGCAAAAGAAGTACCTACGAGCAAAGAACCGATGAGTCCCGGACCGCGGGTGAAGGCTACGGCAGTGATTTGATTTTTTGCGATGCCCGCTTTTTTAAGGGCAAGATCGACGACCGGTATGATATGTGCCTGATGTGCCCGCGAAGCCAATTCCGGAACAACGCCTCCATATTGTGCATGTGCCTCCTGACCCGCCACAACATTGGACAACACTACCCCGTCTTGCAGAATGGCCGCACTGGTATCATCGCAGGAAGATTCTATAGCCAAAATAATTGTATGCATGGATTTTATTGCGTATATTTGAAGCAAAAGTACGACATTGGCACGATTATTCGCATGTGCAGGAGACGCGAGCCGATTGCGTTGGCATTTGCAACCGATTTAACAACAGTAAGCTTAAATATTTGAACCGTTATGTTTTCAAGCAGTACGAAAGACAAAAAAACAACCAATGGCACTACTTCCTTACCGGGCGCGAACGATAAGGACAGTGGCACGACCACTGTAATTGCCAAAGGCACCCTGATGGAAGGCAAATTCAGTTGCGCCGAAAATGTACGTCTGGACGGCGCTATTCATGGAGAAGTCGTGGTAGAAAAGCGCTTTGTCATGGGCGATACCAGTTATGTCCAAGGCAATATCACCGCACGCGATGCCGCCATTAAAGGAAAAATCAAGGGCGATGTGTACGTGAAAGAAGCCCTTCATTTAATGGATACGGCCGTGATTGAAGGAAATATTACCGCCAAAACCATGATTGTGGAAGAAGGCGCACGCTACAACGGCGCTTGTCGGATTGGTGCAAACATTCCGAATACAGCCAATAAAACGGCCAGCGCCAGCGAAACAAAATAAGACGATTTGCGTTCAAGACGGATCAGAGATGCAAATTTTGCATAAATCGGGGCCGGAAATTTGAAACTGCGACAGCGATGCGGATATTTGCTGCCCGGTTCCAATTTCCGGCCCTTTTATTTTACGATGGACAAACTCATTTTTTCGTATCAAGACCGACAACTCACCCTGACGGAAGCCGGCAAATGCGCTTTGTACCTCACGGTTGGTACTGAAAGTTTGACGCTGATGGTGCTGAACCCTGCGCAAGAATGCCTGGCTTTGCAAGGCTGGCACTTTGCTACAGCGAGCCAGCATTTTGAGGGCGCAGAACCGGCTTTGCGGCGTATTTTGGGACAAGAAGCCGTTTTTACGTACCCGTTTCGCTATATTCGGTATGGTTTTGCCAATGCGCAAGTTACCTTGGTACCCAACCGCTTGTTTCGTTCGGACGATTTAGCAACGTATTTCAAATTGCTGTTACCCGCAGGCGATTTTGTGTATCGCAGCGAGCCTTTGCCCGACTTTGATTGTCACCTGGTTTACGCGCTTGAAACTTCGGTATTGCGCATTTGCCACCGCTATTTTGCAAATGGGGCGGAAGTACATTTGGCAGGCACCTTGATTCGAAATTTTAATAAAATTGCAGCGGGTCGGGATCATGCTATTTTTGCCAATATTCGGAATCACATGATTCAAATTTGTGTGTTCGAACGGCAAAACTTGCGTTATTTCAATAGTTTTAGCTGGCAGCACCCCAACGATTTGTTGTATGCCCTGTTGTTGGTGTATGATCAGTTTCGTTTAAGCACCTTGGATTTACCGCTTCAAGTGGCGGGCAACCTGTTACAAGACTCCGAAGTGTACCGCTTACTGAGTCGATTTATCCAAAAAATTGATTTTGTTGCGCTGCCCAACCATGTTTCATTGGGCGCTGCCGCCAGCAATTTACCACCACATTGTTTTTTCGACCTGGTTTGTCTGAAAAACAACTAACCGAACACCATGCGTATTATTGGAGGAAAATTTAAAGGCCGTCGATTTGATCCGCCAGCCGATCATTGGCCTACGCGTCCAACCATGGATGCAGCCAAAGAGGCTTTGTTTAATATTTTAAACAATCAACTTGATTTTGAGTCGGTAAAAATGCTCGACCTGTTTGGTGGATCGGGCAGCCACTGTTACGAGTTTGTTTCGCGGGGATGTGAAGATGTAACGTATGTGGATAAATTTGCACCAGCCGTTCAATTTGTGCGCAAAACAGTAGAAAAACTCGAAATAGGGCCATTTGTAAAGATTTTTCAAATGGATGTTTTCCGATTCATCGACCATAGCACCACCCAATACGATTATATTTTCGCCGATCCCCCGTACGGCATGCCCGCGCTTGATACCTTGCCGGATCTTGTTTTTGAAAAAAACATGCTTTTGCCCGATGGCATATTCGTGCTGGAACACAATCCGCACAATGATTTTCTTGAACACCCACATCTTACGGACGTGCGGAAATATGGCAAAACACTTCTTTCGTTTTTTAAATAACCATCCGAGGTGACACCTCCGGCATCAAATTAACCACCAAAAACAAAAAAGCCCAGACTTAACGAGTATAATACGTTAAGTCTGGGCAAACACAGGCTATTATAACCTATTCTCCAAACACGATCCCGGTGCGTACGCCGTCTTTTCCACGTACCGACACCATATACATGCCAGCAGCCAAGTTGCCGCGGGCGAAGGTCACGGATTCTTCGCGAATTTGTTGGAAAGAACGTACCACCCGACCTGTCATGTCACTCAAGGTGATGCTGAGGGGCTCTGCTTCCGGATTGGCAAAAAACACCTGAAAGGACTCCTGGAAAGGATTCGGCTGAATAAACAGTTCCCTGTTGCGCAAATAAGCCGTTTTGGTGCCTACGGTAGATGTATTTACACAGTTTTGATCGCTCACCAACCCTATGCTGCGCTGGTATTTGTCGTTGACAATGGTAGTAACCGCTGAAATACAAACTTTTGGTGCAGGTACGCCACTGTAATGAATGCGTACCAAACCGCCAGGAAGGATATTTTTCTTAATGCTGGTTTCTGTAGGGGAAAGGGCAATGATTTCACCCGCTTGATCAAAAGTGATGGCACCGTCAAAAGTAGGGGTCAAACTTTCCACCGAATCAATGGTGATGCCACTTACATTGAACTCGTAACCGATTATTTTGCTGTAAGGGTTGACCACCTGTACATCAAAGGTTTTGGCGGCTTCGTTTAAAGTACCCGGTAAAATATAGACCAGTTCTGCATTATTCAATAAACCGGCTGGGAACTGACAGGCAAACCGGACGCCCCAGTGGTTGGCGTCGTTCTCGTGCAGTTCACACTCTTGCAACAAAGCGGCATCGTACAAGTCAATTTGACCGTCATCATAAAGGTCGGTACAAGGGGTTACCGATGCACTATCGGCCAACGCGGCGGTCAAATAGGCATTTACATCAACATCCGTGCGCAAGGAATCTTTATTCCAGTCGCCGCGCAGGGCTGTTCCGGCACAATTTCCTTCGCAATCTAAGCGCGCATTGCCCAACGGCATACCATAACAGTCTACTACCGGTGGACATTCTTGGTCTAGTACTTCTACGATAGGGAAAATACCGGAATAGGAAAGTTGAAAACAGGTCTGACCCCAGTTGTTCGTAAAATCTGATTCAATACGGCCTATTTTATCCGGACTCTGATCCCAGTTTACGCGCACTACCAAGGTATATACACCTGTTTGCAAATCGGTGATATCAATCCATTGGCAAGGCAAATTCGAGTCATAAATATCCCCACAACCTGCAGCAATACCCATATTATTGCACGTGTACTGGGCGTTACCACCGTTTTCACACTCCAAATCTAACACACAAAAGCCATTTTTAGAACCGATGGGCACAATATTGCCTTTATCATCAAACAAGAGGTAATCGGCATATCCTTTATAGTGCCAGTGGTTGTGGCACGGATCCCAAACGAATTGATCGCTGGGCGTATTCGGATCGTCCGGGGAGTCTCCAATATAGTAATCAGCGTTGCCATTATTTTTGATATGGGTGGTAAACCGCACGATATAACGACTACCCGTACCCCGCAAACAACCCTCCTGCACCATACAAGGGTCGGCGTCGGCTATAAAATCGAGTTCTACCGAATTGCTCAACACCGCTTCCATTACGACCAAATCGGGCGTGTTTACACATGCGGGATTACCAAAGTAAATACAAGTATCCGAAATGGTTGCCAACGGATTGTAATTACAGGCACTTGGATCGGTGCAACCAATCACCGGACCAGCATATTGCATGGAAAACTGAAGCGGAGTATTGTTGCAATTATCAGCGGCGTACTTCATGCGAATGAAATATTGTTTGCCACCTGCAAGATACAAGGTTGCCGTCGCACCATTATCACAACCAGTACTGGCAAAAAAGATCGCACCGGTTTGGTTTTCTGAAAGCGTAATGCCCTGACAACGGTCATACACCCAAATTTTGGATGGACACTGATTACCCAAATCACAAGTGCTAATCACATACGTACCGGTTTCCTGTGGCATGAAACTATACCAGGTTTCGAAAGCACCAGGGTTGGTACGTACGCCCATCGTGTCGATGGGGTAGGGGTTGTCGCAGAAAAAACCGGGAGGGCAGCCATAACGAACGGTCTCTTCAAAATTGAAAAGCCCCTGTAGGTTTTGATAAACCAACGAATCATCGATAAACAAGCGATAGTACCCATCTGGGGAAATACCGTCTCCAAATGCATCTTTGATTTTAAAAATGGTACACTGATTATCTGGAACACAAAACTCCAGGATTTGAAAGGTGTCTGAACTGAAGCCACCTGAAAATAATATGGTACCTGATTCGGTACCTAACTCATATTGTGTTTCATCGTAATATGGATCAGGGTCAATTTCCAAACGAACATACCGCTCATTTGGACCGCATTGGGCTTTGGATTCGAATGAATTGCCAATCAAAAGGAGCAGTAGGCCAAGTAGATGTAATCGCATATTTATTTAGTTTCAAATGTTTGAAAAATCGGGTAAAAGTAGGTCCATTTTGCTATATCTTGTTTCAAAACGTAGATTTTCGCTCAAATCAAACAATATTTTCTTTTGAAAGCACCCGTTTAATTTAATAAAAACGAAACATAACGGGCAAAACAGCGTTTTTATGCTGTAAAAATAACTTCAACGGTGGAGCGAAAACAACAATTCAGCCCACTTGAAGTCTAATAACCGATTCATTCAATTACCCCAGGTATGCGCTTGTTGTTTCTGCCACTTTGGCTCTTTCTTTCTATATATTTATATGCGCAACCCAAAGATGGTTGGGCCTTAAAAAATGAAAAGGAGGGCGTAAAAGTTTATTATAAAAACTCCTCCAATATTCAGGAAATCAAACTAATCACCTCCATCAATTCGAGTATGAGCGGCATGGTGCAATTGTTTTCTGAAGTAGATTTGTACCCAAAATGGGGCTACAAAATCATTGAAGCGCGGCTATTGCACCGGGTTTCACCTACTGAAATGTATTATTATTCTAAAATAGACTTTCCATGGCCCATGAGCGACCGTGACATAATCATGCATTCCAAAATGACGCAGGATCCGGTTTCTAAAAAAATCGTAGCCATCAGTGTCGCAATGCCCGATTACTTGCCGGTAAATAAAGATGTTGTGCGTATTCGTAACGCCAACACCAATTGGACCATTTTTCCAGGCACCAACGGCTGGCTATACAGCGAATATTACATCTATTCCGATCCGGGCGGCAGCATTCCTGTATGGCTGATCAATTTGGCAATTGATGTTGGCCCGCGTGAAACCATCAAAAGTATCCGCAATATCCTGAAAGACCCAAAATATCAACGGGTTAAATTGACCTACATAAAGGAATAATTTAGATTGAAAATAGAAACAGCCCTTTCGCCAACAATATGCCGAAAGGGCTGTTTTGTGTCCATTACGATCGAAACGAACTATGCAATATAAAAATTTAAGGCAGGCAGTCAATGATTTGGAACGCCACGGTATGCTCCTCCGCATCCGGGAAGAAGTGGACCCGAACCTCGAAATCGCAGCGATTCACCGCCAGATTTTTGAACAACAAGGCCCCGCGATTTTGTTTGAAAAGGTAAAAGGCAGCCCATTTCAGGCGGTCAGTAACATATACGGCACTTTTGAACAAACGGCTTTTTTATTCCGAAATACAATCGAACGGGTAAAACGGATAATTGAACTCAAAAAAGACCCAACAGCGGCTTTGAAAAGCCCCGGACGATATATTGGTGCACCATTTACCGCTTTTTCCGCCCTACCGATGCGCAGCTGGGGATCCGCACCAGTGGCATATGGCACCACGCAAATAGACCAATTGCCGCAAATTAAAAGTTGGCAAATGGATGGCGGGGCTTTTGTTACCATGCCTCAGGTGTACACCGAAGATCCCGATAAGCCCGGCGTTATGCAATCCAACCTTGGCATGTACCGCATCCAATTATCGGGCAATGATTATGTTCCGAACGAAGAAATCGGGTTGCATTATCAGTTGCACCGTGGCATTGGCGTACACCACACCAAATACAACGCCTTAGATAAACCGTTTCATTGCTCCATTTTTGTGGGCGGTCCGCCGAGTCATGCTTTTTCGGCCATCATGCCTTTGCCGGAGGGCTTGAGTGAATTGTTGTTTGCGGGCATGTTAGGCGGCCGGCGCTTTCGATACACACGCACAGAAGGCCATTTTTTGAGCAGCGACGCTGATTTTGTGATTACCGGCGAAATTTTAAAAAATGTAAAAAAACCGGAAGGGCCTTTTGGCGACCATTTAGGGTATTATTCGCTTACCCACGATTTTCCGGTCATGAAAGTACATAAAGTGTATCACCGCAAAAATCCACTCTGGCACTTCAGTGTGGTTGGCCGACCGCCCATGGAAGACAGTAGTTTTGGCTGGTTGATCCATGAATTGGTGGCACCGCTCACGCCGCAGGAATTTCCCGGGCTGAAAGAAATTCACGCCGTGGATGCAGCAGGGGTGCATCCCTTGCTGTTGGCCATTGGGCATGAGCGGTATATGCCGTTTCGTCCAAGGGTACCCGAGGAAATCCTGACCATAGCCAACCGCATCTTGGGCAGTGGACAAACTTCTTTAGCCAAATTTTTGTGGATTGCTGCCGAAGACGACAATCCGGCACTGGACACCCATGATCTACCCCACTTTTTTCAACATATCCTGGAGCGCGTCGATTTTACCCGCGATCTGCACTTTTACACCCGCACCACCATGGATACCCTCGATTACTCCGGAAGCGGCTGGAATGCAGGCTCAAAAGTGGTAATTGCCTGTCGAGGCGATAAAAAACGCGATGCAGGCACCCGTTTGCCCGAATATTTTGATTTGCCGCAAGGCTTTTCCAATCCCGTCTTTTGTATGCCAGGCGTTTTAGCCATCAATGCGCCTAAATTTGAAATTATCGCTGAAGCGCAAAAGCAGGCGACGGAACTTTGTACCTGGTTGGAACGTTACGACCTCAGCACCATACCCATGATCGTCTTGGTGGATGATGCTTCGTTTACCGCCGCTACGATCAACAATTTTGTGTGGGTTGCCTTTACCAGGGCCAATCCAAGCCATGATATATATGGTGTGCAATCCTTTACCGAACACAAACACTGGGGTTGCAAAGGTCCGCTGGTGTTGGATGCCCGGAAAAAACCACAGCACGCACCGGAATTGATCCCGGATGCCGATATGGAACAAAAAGCAAAGCAACTGCTACAGGGGTATGGGTACTAATTGAAATAAAAACCAATTTTGTAAAAAAAATCTCCTCAAAGTTTGGAAATGTGTTTCAGGTGGTATTACCTTTGCCCCGCTTTCGAGAGAAGGATATTTCCGGTAGAAACTGGCCTGTTCGTCTAGGGGTTAGGACACGTCCCTTTCACGGATGAAACACGGGTTCGATTCCCGTACAGGCTACTTAAAAGTAGCATAGTGCCTTGTAAGTTAACCACTTATGAGGCACTTTTTTTTGCATTTGTAAATTTGCGTTTCAAAATAGCACAATGCATTCCAAAGAAGAAATTGCCGAGCGTTTCAAAGTATTGCAAGATTACATTTGCAAACATTTAGAATTGGCCGACGGCACAGGGAAATTTCACGAAGACCTGTGGACCCGCGCAGCAGGTGGGGGAGGCCGTACCCGTACCATCGCGGGCAAACAAATTGAAAAGGGTGGGGTGGCCTTTTCGGCCGTACACGGTCCGTTGCCAGCGGCGATTTTAAAAAGCATGCAGTTGGAGCCTGCCGATTTTTTTGCTACCGGGGTATCCATTGTTTTGCACCCGCACAGTCCGATGGCCCCGATTATACACATGAACGTTCGGTATTTCGAAACGAGCGATGGGCGCTGGTGGTTCGGCGGCGGCATCGACTTAACCCCGCATTATGTGGTTGCGGAAGATGCGCGGTATTTTCACGCGGCTTTGAAATCGGTGTGTGATGATTTCCATCCCGACTTTTACCAAAAATTCAAGGACCAGGCCGATGATTACTTTTTTATACGGCATCGACAGGAAACCCGGGGCATTGGTGGTATTTTTTATGATTACCTCGACGAAAAATCGGGTTTAAGCCACACCCAACTCTTTGATTTTGCGCTTGCTTTGGGCCAACTTTTCCCGCATTTATATGCCGAAATGCTACAACGGTCCCAGGCACGCACCTGGGGAGATCCAGAAAAACAATGGCAAATGTTGCGCCGGGGCCGGTATGTGGAGTTTAATTTAGTTTGGGACCGTGGCACCAAATTCGGCCTGGAAACGGACGGCCGCACCGAATCCATCCTCATGAGTATGCCTCCGGGCGCCAATTGGGTGTATAATTTTCAGCCAGCCCCCGATAGTGCAGAAAGCAAAACTTTAACACAGCTACAAAAGGGAATTGATTGGCTAAATGCCTAAATTTGTCGGGTGATAAAGAAAAACGAATCGACGCTGCAGGATGCCATGAAAGACATGCTGCAAGAATTTAAATTGGCCCCTCAACTCAATGAAGCCAAGGTGAAATCTTTGTGGGAACAACTGATGGGCAAAACCATTAGTACCTACACCGCCAATTTGAGTGTACGTAAAAACGTGCTGTATTTGACCATTCTTTCGGCGCCCCTCAAGCACGAATTAACCTTTGCCCGCGAGAAAATCAAAGCCCTGCTCAATGAAGAATTGGGCGAGGAGTTTATCAAGGATGTTGTAATTCGTTGATTTTCTTTTATTTACCCAACATGTTTTCGTATAAATCCAGGTACTTGCGCGCTATAATCGTTTCCGTGTAGTGGTTCATCACTTTTGCCCTTGCAGCCTTTCTGTACTGTTCCGTTGCTTGTGCTCCGCTGTTTAGCACCTGCACAATACCTTCCGCCAGGCCTTTACTGTCTTTTTGCGGCACAATGATGCCCTCGCTTTCGTGTCCGACCATTTCAGGAATGCCCCCGGTATCAAATCCCACCACCGGCGTGCCACAAGCGAGCGATTCCATGACGGTATTGGGCAAATTGTCTTCCAAAGAAGGAATCACAAAAACATCACAAGCGCCATAAACCAGGGAAAGATCTACCGGATTTTGAATCATGCCCAACAAATGCACCGGATAGGGCAGGGACATTAGCGGCTCGATTTCGCTTTTACCCATTACGACAATTTCAATGGCACAATCCGGGTGCTGGGCTTTAATAATATCGAGCGCCTCCGCCAGGTATTGAAACCCTTTGCGTTCTTCCGAAATTTTCATTGCAGCAAACAATAAGGCAAAAGCGCCCGGCTGCATCCCGAGTTCGGATTTGAATTTTTCCCTTGCCACCGCATCAGAAGGTTTAAATACGGTGGTGTCGATCGGATTAGGAATCGCCTGAACAGCCGCTTCCCGCAGGAGTGCGCTCGTGTGCGCGGTGTCACGTAGCCATCCGCTGCAGGTAACATATTGAATATCAGCAGGAAATAATCGCTTTTTTCGGTTTAGAATCCGGTAGGAAAGGTCCTTGTTCGTCGGAAATCGCAGGTATGGACAATTTCCGCAGTTGTTTTTAAAATGGTCACAGCCCCGGCTATAATGGCAGCCCCCGGTAAAGGTCCACATATCATGCAGTGTCCAAACGATGGGTTTGCCCAATTTTGCCAGTGCATAGATGCCGTTTAAACTTAAAAATCCCTGATTGATCCAATGCAGGTGCAACACATCCGCCGCCTGCACCATGGGATGTTGGGTGATGTTTTTACCGAAATTAGCCAGCGAAAAAGAAAAACGCACCGATTTATTGCGTTCAAAAGGCACAAACGACAAGCGTTCGGCATAAAATGGCCAACGATTGCCCGTATCGGCTGCCGTCAATATATCTACCTGTACCCCGGCAGCAATCAGGGCTTTTTGTAGTCGACCGGCGGCAATACCTGCGCCGCCTTTCGTATACGTATTGAGGATTAATACTTTCATATCGTGCGTTGATGCAACAGCGTGTAGTTATGACAACTACTTTCCTTGGCAACAATAATATAGCCAAATTCTATTAAGGCCTGGAGTGCGCCTTGTATGCGTTGCATATATTTGCCGTCGAAATGGTTGGCCGCCGATTCATCAAATTCAATACACAAAATATCAATGTCAATTTTATCGGCAATAATCGATTCAATTACTTGATATTCAGCCCCTTCTATATCCATTTTAAGTAAATCAATACGTGAGTGTCCAGCGCGGGTCATGGCGGTTTTTAGGCGTTCTACGGGCACCTCAATAAAACGGTCGGATTGTTGCAAATTGACCAAAGAGTGTGAAACGTAGGCCTCATTGGGTGGGGCAAAAAAGCGCAAGTTGGTATCTTCGTTCCAAATACCAACCGGATGCAGCACGATTTTATCTGCCAAAGCGGGCGGATAAGGTGGGTAAAATCCATCGGGACTGGTGCTGCAGGCACTTGGTTTACCTTCAGTTATATTTTGTTTTACCCCAAGCACATGTTCGATGGAACGCGGGGTGGGATCAAAAATATGGGCCGGACAATTAAATTTTTCAATCAAGGCCAAATCAAATGAAATATCCTCCCCGGCGCCGATCAAATAGCAAATTGCATCCGAATGTAAGCGATTTTGAGGGATAATCCACCCGCCGTAGGGTGTTCCGAGACGCATGGTGGCGATCTCAGTGTGAATGGGCAACTTAAGAGAAGGCTCGGTCCACTTGTAAAACTTGGTACGAAAACGCCGCAGGATACTTTGCATGAAAAATTACCGTTATTTTGGGCCAAAATTCAGTATTTTTTTGGAAAAAGTTGCATATCAGATGCCTACGAATGTTCCTATTCTGTTTTTAGTGTTTAATCGCCCAAATCAGACAAAAGCGAGCCTGGAGCGCATACGCCTTGCACAACCCAGCCGCTTGTACGTGCATGGCGATGGTCCGCGTGCCGATCGGGTAGGGGAGTCGGAACAAGTAACAGCCGTGCGTGCCCTGATTGACCATGGGATCGATTGGGATTGCACGGTTCGAACCCTGTACAGGGACACCAACAAGGGCTTGCGGGCGGGTGTATTCGACGCTATTGGTTGGTTTTTTCACCAGGAACCGTACGGTATTATTTTGGAAGATGATTGCTTGCCGGATTTGAGTTTTTTCCCATTTTGCGCCGAGTTATTAGAAAAATACAAAGACGACGAACAGGTAATGCATATTGGATGCTCTAATTTGGCCGAAGATTTTACGGAAAGTAACGCTGCCAGTTATGTTTTTTCCAATTTTTCTTTTGTGTGGGGCTGGGCTTCCTGGCGGCGTGCCTGGGAACGTATGGCGCTGGATTTGCCCGGATTGGAGCATTTTCAAGTCAAAAACATGGCCGATACCTATATGTTGGATAAATTTCAGCAAACCAAAGCAGGCACCAACAACTCCTGGGCGTATGCCTGGTTTTATACCATACTGAACCATCGCGGTTTGTGTATTGTTCCTAAAGTAAACCTGGTGGAAAACACAGGCGTAGGCGCAGCGGGTGCAACCCATACCACAGGCAAAAACCGCAGTGCCCAACGCAGGGCACAAGCCATTTCATTTCCATTGGTGCATCCGGCGCAACGCGAGCCGGACCCAATATTAGAAACGCATTTTTTTTATACCTCTCAGAAAAAACGATTCCGCCTTTTATTGTGGTATATATTAAAAAAGGTTGGTTTGCGTTAAGCGCACGTTATGAATTATATAATTTACGATCTGGAAGCCACTTGCTGGGAAAATCCGCCGCCCGGATTTATCCAGGAAACCATTGAAATTGGGGCATTTCGCGTGAATCAGTTTGGGGAAGTGCGGGGCAAATTCAACCGCTTTGTTCGGCCGGTGGTGCATCCAACCTTGTCGCCCTTTTGCCGCAACCTGACAACCATCAACCAGGAAGATGTAAACCGGGCCAAGACGTTTCCGGATGTCATTGAGGAGTTTCAGCAGTGGGCCTATATCCATGAAGACGAGTATGTGCTTTGCTCCTGGGGTAATTTCGACCGCCGCCTGTTTGCGGCCGATTGCCGCCTACATCGACTGGACGATGACTGGACGGAAAAACACGCCAATTTAAAGGAGCAATACCGCATCAAAAAACGCATGAAAAAGGGCGTGGGTATGCGCAAGGCTATTGAAATGGAGGACATTGAGTTTACCGGAACCCACCATCGGGGTATTTCAGACGCCGAAAATTTGACAAAACTATTTTTGAAATACCTCGGCAGCTGGAATTTGTAAATCAACCAGCAGCTTATCGAATTTTACCTTCCAGTCGGTCTACGTATTCTACCGAACCCAGGCGGAATTTTACCGGTATATGGTTGGTTTTTGCCCAGTTATGTTCTATTTTACAAAAAAACGGCAGGCTTTCAGCCGACCATTTGGGTGGTAAGGCGCATTGCGGTGGCGGCAAAGCGGATTTTCGGTCGGCAGGAATCGGTATGGAAGACGGGCGTGTAGGAAATACAAGCATGGGTTGCTGCACCATCAAGTTGCTAAACCGATTGTGCAGCCCCGTTTGTTGGCCTTTCGCGGAAAAAGCATAAAATCCGAGCAAGGCAACTACCACGGATTTAAACACCAGGATATGTATTTTTTGTGCCTTCATACATTTCGAATTTATGAAAACTGCATTCAAGCGGTCCATTAAACAAGGACAATCGCTTGGAAGTGCGCAAACCCACCTGTTTTAATGCAGCGCGGTTCGACGAAATCAACCAGGCATCCCAGCCCATCCATTGTTTTTTGAAACGATCGCCGATGCCTTTGTAAAACGTAGTAATGTCTTCAACCCGCATCCGTTCATCATAAGGCGGATTGGTGATGAGCACCCCGCTGTTGGAAGGACGCAGCAGTTTATCAAATGAAACAGATTGAAGGCGGATATTGTTTTCCATGCCAGCACCCATAATATTTACCGCAGTTGCATTGCGGGCGCGGCTGTCCATGTCGGATCCATAAATTTTGACGGGACAAGGCCTGATTTGATCATCGGCTGCCTGCTTTACTTCGTTCCAGAGTGTTTCATCAAAGTTAGGCCATTTGAAAAAACCAAATCCTGCGACCCTTTTAAATTGGGGTGGGGTGCGGGTGGCCATCCAAGCCGCTTCAATCGGAATTGTGCCGCTACCACACATGGGGTCGACAAAATCCCCATCCGCATTCCAGCCCGAAAGCAGGATCATACCTGCTGCCAGCACTTCATTGAGCGGTGCCTCTACGGTAGCGGTCCGGTATCCGCGTCGGTGCAACGAATCGCCGCTGGCATCGAGCGCAAGGTCAATTTTGGTGCCCTGTACGTGCACATTGATGCGCAAATGCGGCGATACCACATTTACGTTGGGCCGCCGACTATATTTATCGCGAAATTGGTCGACCACCGCATCTTTCGTAAGCAGGGCGGCAAATTGCGCATGCCGAAACACATCACCTTGGGTAAATGAATCAACCGCAATGGTATCCGTAGGGTTCAAGTATTGGCTCCAATCGACGGTACGCACCCCGGCGTAAAATTCTTTTTCGTTGGTCGCTTCAAAGGAATGGACCGGAACCAGGACGCGCAAGGCACTCCGCGCGCTGTAATTGGCTTTGTATAAAATACGGGTATCGCCCTCAAAAAGAACTGCCCGCTTTATTTCCTGTACGTTTTTTGCGCCCAACTGCCGCAACTCTTCTGCTAGTATAGGTTCGAGCCCGTACATGGTTTTTGCAATAAATATTTGTTGTTCTGCCATCATCTTCGCAAAAGTACTGCAATTTTACAGGCTTTATGATGGAAACCGCGATAAATACCACACCACACACCGAAATAGTGTCGCATCCGGGTATAAACCAGGGTATTCGGCTTTTTTTAAAACGCGATGATCTGTTGCATCCGGTGGTGCAAGGCAACAAGTGGCGCAAATTGCACTTACAGTTGAAGGCCCTGCGCGCAGATGCTGTTCCGGGTATCTTGAGTTTTGGTGGCCCATTTTCCAACCACCTGCATGCGGTGGCGGCTGCGGGCCAGCACTTTGATTTTAAAACGGCTGCAATCCTGCGGGGCAGTGCGTTGGATCCCAATAATCCTACCCTGCAATTCTTGGAGGCTGCGGGTATGATCTGCTTTCCGGTACCTAAAAAAAGTTATGACCTTGGAATAACATCGCCTGATATTCAAGCGATTATACAGGATTTTCCTGCATATTTTATTTTGCCAGAAGGCGGGGCTTCTTCATTGGGGGTAGCCGGTTGCGTTTCCATTGGACAGGAAATTATTGCTGCTTTTTCAAACGACAAGCCCTTACTCGTATGTGTGCCTGCGGGCACGGGATGCACGGCTGCGGGTACGCTGGCGGGATTGGGCGGCCGAGGGCAACTTTGGGTTTTTCCGGCGGCACCTTATGGAGTAGATGCAGCAAAAATCAGGGAATATTGCCTTGCTGCCGGTTATCGCGCAGATACCCCATTTGAATGCGTACAGGAATATTTATTTGATGGATTTGCCCGTTTTTCACCTGTTTTACATGCATTTACAAGCCGTTTTAAACAAGAAACAGGCATTTTACTCGATCCAATTTACACCGCTAAAATGATGTACGGTGTATTTGATTTACTTGAAAAAGGCTTCTTTCCCGACCAAAGCCAGGTTGTGGCCGTACACACGGGTGGACTGCAAGGTTGGGATGGATTTCGGTACCGGTTTGGGGCGGCGCTTACTGCCCTTTAATTTTTTGTAAAAGGGCCGGGTTTTTACCTAAATCATAAGATTTTTGCCAAAAGGGCACAGCATCGGCGTTTTTGCCTTTGGCAGCCAACAAATCGCCGTAATGTTCCAGCACAGAAGCATTTTTGTCGCCCCCTGCCTTCAAAATTTGGTCGTATTGGGCCGTTGCGGCATTAAAGTCCTTTTTTAACAAAGCAATCAAGGCCAGTTGATCCTGAATGTCGATGCCCACCGGCGAATTGCCGGACATCAACTTTGCCTGTTCCAATTGGGTGGCAGCATCGTCGTATTTTCCTTTGGCAATTGCGGCCAATCCGTAATACAAATAAGCACGCGGCTGATTGGGAAAAGCATCAATTGCCTGTTCGCCAACCTGCAGCATTTCATCATACAGGTTTAACTCCTCCAGGATCGAAAGGGTGTTTTCCCAGGCCCCGAACACATTGGGATTCAGGCGAATACAAATCCGATATGCTTCCAGGGCCGCATTGGTTTGGTTGCTCAGGTAATACACCGCCCCCAGGAAACTAAATGATTTTGGATCATTGGTATGGGTCGTCGTGAGCGCTTTCCCCAAATCTGTCATAGGTTGCACCAGTCCGGGGGCCGTATTGGGATCTTTTAATTTGGTCAAATAAGGCACCAATTCCTTCAATTTGGCATCAATGGGCACCTGCGGATTGCTCACGATGGGCAGCAGGCTATTTAAAAAAACAGCATCCGAGCTGCGTTTTTCCTGACCGATGAGCGCAATTTTTGCTTGTTGATCATTCGGGTTGCGGCGCAGAATTTCCTGATAGGTCTTTTGAGCATTGACCAAATCGCCTTTCTCTTCGTAAAAAGCAGCCAGGTTGCGGCGGTAGTCCAAGGTATTCGGGTAGGCATCGGCCAGGCGTTGTAGTTCAATGCCGGCTTTCTTTACATCGCCCATTCCTTCATATATAACGGTCTTTTTTTCGGCCGTTTCCTCGGTTATGCCGGTTAATGCCTCCAATTTATCCAAAGATCGGAGCGCCAGTTTTGGATCTTCATTTAACAAGGCCAGGTAGGCGAGTTTGCGCCAATAATCGGGTGTGCCTGGGTGTTTTTTGACGACCGCTTCCATGGATTTTACTGCATCCTTGAAGCGTCCTGTTTTTTCGAATAAATCAATTTGAAACAGGGCGTACCAATCATTTTCGGGCGATTTCAGAACCGCTTTTGAGATGGCGTCGAGTCCATTGATATAATCGGAAACCGCGGCATAACAACGCGCCAATCCATACCAGCCAGCATCGTTGTCGGGGTTTTCGTAGGTGAATTTTTTGTACAATTCAGTGGCAGGGCCCCAACGTTCGAGGATAAACTCCCGTTCTGCCAGCACAAAATCGCTTTGTCGATCTACCTCTACTTCAGGAATCAGTTTTACAACGCCGCCAATGGTATTTTGGGAAAATCCTGTTTGAGCCAAAAAAAGGATGCAAAACAGGAGAAATAATCGATATTGCATAGTATTTGATGCGTTGCTGGCGGGCAAAAACGGCAATTTGCGTTTATCGCTGTGTAAAATTGCTGTAATCTCCCAGGTTAAGTTCATCTTTTGAACCCACAAACTTACTGGAATTACCGACCATGGAATTATCCAGCACGGCATTTTTGATTGTGGATTTATTTTGAATAATCGAATTGGTAATAACGGTGTTTTCAACCGTTGAGTTGTTGCCTACACTCACGTAAGGCCCAATGATGCTGTTTTTTACCACCGCATTTACCCCAACAAAACAAGGCGGCACTATTACACTGTTTTCAATCGTTGCAGATTCGGCCACCAACCCATTGTCGCGGTTGAACTCCAACATACGCTCGTTTGAATACAAAATTGCGTCCTTGTTGCCACAGTCGAGCCATTCCTCAATTTCGCCTGTTCTGAAACGCACGCCTTCATTATTCAAGATATCGAGTGCTGTGGTGAGTTGGTATTCGTTCTTTTCCTTGATTTCGTTGGTGATGATATGGTGCAATGCTTTGCGCAGTTTTTCACTTTCGCGGAAGTAATAAATACCAACAATCGCAAGATCTGAAACAAAGGTGGTAGGTTTTTCGACAAACTCGGTGATAAAACCCGCACTATCCAGTTTTACAACCCCGAATGAAGAAGGGTCTTTTACTTTTTGTACCCAAATAAAGGCATCTGAATTAAGATCAAACGAAAAATCGGCTTTAAAAAGTGTATCGGCAAATGCGATCATACAAGGGCCATTCAAGCTTTCCCAGGCACAATGAATCGCGTGTCCTACCCCAAGGGCTTTATCCTGATAATATATTTTTCCCTTTGCCCCCATTTTTTCGGCAATTGAAATGAGTTCCTTTTCCACTTCCGCGCCAAAATCACCTACAATAAAAGCAATTTCTTCAATTTTTCCAGGATATGCCTTGGCCAAATCTTCCACCAGTCGTTGAATGATCGGCTTTCCGGCTACTGGAATCAGGGGCTTGGGAACCGTAAGGGTATGCGGGCGAAGTCGGGTACCTCGACCTGCCATTGGGATGATAATTTTCATGTTTTTAAAGCGTATGAATGATTGAAGCAATAATGATTTTTTCAGATTAAAGTCCCGTACTGCCAAATCCACCGGCCCCACGTGTGGTTAATGTGAGCACTTCAACCGGCTCTAAATTGGCTTGCACATAGGGCGCAACCACCATTTGGGCAATTCGTTCGCCCGGTGAAATGGTTTGTTCCTCATTGGAAAGATTGACGAGAATACATCCGATCTCCCCGCGATAATCGCAATCGATGGTGCCCGGGCTGTTTAGTAAGGTCAAGCCTCGTTTGAGGGCCAAGCCACTCCTCGGACGAATTTGCGCCTCGGTGCCTTCCGGCAGTTGAATGTAAAGTCCGGTGGGTACCAAACAACGTTCAAGTGGCTTCAATACAATGGCTTGCTCTAAAAAGGCACATAAGTCCATACCAGCACTTCCGGTAGTTTCGTAACGGGGCAATGGATTGCCTGAGCGGTTGATAATTTTAATGGTCACTTGATTCATTTTTTTTGAGCAAATGTACAACACATAGCGATTTGACTCAATGTGCTTATGCTTAATCCAAAAACTATGCCGGGAATGGCTTATATTAATGTCAGATATATACCTATTGCAAAGGTTCATACAATACTGTTCGTTTGATAACAAATCGAATGTTAATTTTGCCCGATATTTAATCCACCAACCATCACAAACAATCCAGGCCTGTGGTGCCTGGATTTAAAGTTTCCCCGCATGAAGGAATTTTTGACGCTCTTCTTTATAGGCTGTTTTTTTAAAGTCTGGACACAGGCTCCCGTAGTTGATTGCCCCGATTTGATCAACCTCGGCCCGGATATTACCATTTGCAACAATGCTGATTTTATGCTCAATCCCAACCCTTTGCCCAATGCACAATACGCCTGGTTGAGCAGTGGAAATTTGAGCTGCAATAATTGCCCTTCTCCGACCGTGAGTGGTCTCACCACGGGCATCTATTTCTATATTGTAATTGTTACCACATCGGAATGTGTAGATGCAGATACGCTTCGGATTAATGTCGTGAACGGCCAACAACCACAATATATTATTGGCCCTGATCAAGCAATTTGCAATAGTGGGACCGTTGCCTTGGGCGGAGAATCGGCCGCTGGCACTTTTTATAATTGGACTTCTGTGCCTGCAGGCCTGAACAGCACCATCGCAAATCCGGTCGTAACACCCACACAAACAACCACTTACTATTTGGAAGCGCAAAACGGCTCTTGCCCGGTTTCTGCCTTCGACAGCATCAAAATATCCGTTTACACCCCACCTGTCCTGGTATTACCAGCCGATACTGCGATTTGTAATGGACAATCGGTGGTGCTTGGAAATACCGCTGTGCAAAGTGAGGTGATGTACACTTGGATACCCAATGGCGGTACCTTATCGGATTCAACCGCTGCCAATCCACTGGCCACTCCCAATCAAACCACCCTTTATACCCTGATCGCCACCAATCCAGGTTGTATCGTGACAGACGCTGTGTTAATCGCGGTGGTTAACCTCAATTTGGGTTTGTCGGTTCCAGACACCCTCCTGCTATGTAAAGGCAGTCCTGTTTCCGTACAGGCACTTTCCAATCCGGCAACCAATATTTCCTGGTCGCCTTTGATTGATATTCAGTTGACCAACAATGGCAAAGACGCCTTGCTTGATCTGCAGGAAACCCGGTTGTACACGGTTACAGCTTCTTTGCCCGGCTGTATCCGCCAGGAGCAGTTGTATGTTCGGGTGGATAGTCTGCCTGTAAATTTGACTATTTTCCCAGCGGACACCACCGTGTGTATCGGTTCTCAAGTGTTGTTACGCTCCACGAGTTATGAACCATCCGACTTTCCGAATATTACCTTTGCCTGGAGCCCGGCGGTAGGGCAACTCACTTCCGACACCTTATATAATATGGTGTTATCGCCCATTGATACCACCGTTTATCAACGCATTGCACAAAGCGGGGCTTGCCTGGATACTACATTTGCCTTGGTTAATGTGGTACAGCCCCCCACCTTGGTGATCAATCCACCAAATTCCTCCATTTGTCCAGGCGAATCGGTGCAACTCAACAGCATCATTCCCAATGGAGTCATAGATATTTCCTGGTCGCCGAATAACCCATCGATTTCCTGCACCGACTGTCCGAATCCAATTGTATCGCCCATTTCATCTACGACTTATCAGTTGAGCGGCACATTTGATGGTTGTCCAACAGGCGCTTCGGCACAAGTAACGGTACGTATCCCGCCAAGTATCCTGATCCCTACCGACCTCGAACTGTGTACCGGCGAATCAATATTATTAAACCAGGCCAATGATCCCAGCGCTACGTATGTTTGGACATCCAGTGATCCTAATTTTGGTACGGTAACCGTGGCACAGCCTGTAGTTGTACCGAGTTTGCCCGTTACCACCTACACCGTGGTGGCCAATAATGGTTGTATTACCACCAAAACGTTTACGGTAAATATGCAAACGGCCAGCCTGATGACCGCTGGTGCGGATACCATCTGTCAGGGCGGATCAGCACTGATCAGCGCATCTACTTCCTTGCCGGGCAGTTTTTTATGGAGCAATGGCGAGACCCGCCAATTATTCAACGTGTCGCCCACACAAACCACGACCTACACCGTTGTATATACGTATGGAAATAATTGCACCCTGAGTGACGATGTAACGATTACGGTACAGGGGCAAAATGCCGAAACTGCTTTCCCTGCCGACCTTGAATTATGTCCGGGTGAATCCATCGAACTAAACAGCCTGACCGTACCAGGGGCGAGTTATCAGTGGACCAGCGCTCCAGCAGGGTTGACCAGCACTGACCCGCAACCAACCGTCAGTCCAGCAGCAGGTACCACCACTTACTACTTAAAAACCAATTTGGGCATCTGTGAAAAAACGGATTCAATAAAAGTGATTGTTTATTCGGCCAACTTAACCTTGCCAGCGGACAGTATCGTTTGTGGCGGAACAGATTTGCGGCTCCTCGCAAGTGCCAACGCAACGGGTAGTTTCTTATGGACAACGGGCGATACCATGGCCGAACTGGAACTCGACTCAATTACCAAAACGGGTACTTACGGCGTACTGTTTACGTACGGTAGCAATAATGCACTTTGCACCCTGACGGAATCTGTCACCATCACGGTAAAGCCATCGTTTAACCTTAAAATTGTGGCCGATCCAAATAAAAACGTGTATGATTTAGGTGAAAATATCGATTTAACCGCGATTATTTCGCCTACGATGAGCCTAAATGGCTTCAACTTTGTTTGGAAACAAAATGGTCAAAACCTCAATGGAAATGGGGATATGATTTCGGTGGTCACCGATGTTTCTGTAAATGACACCGCTATTTTGACCTATACCGTAATGGCCACCTCCTCTAATGGTTGCAGCCGTACTGTTGAAAAGCAACTCATTTTGTTGCCGCCCATTGTACGGGTGCCAAACGTATTCACACCCAATGGCGATGGTACCAACGATGTTTTTAAATTGAAAATATTAAGCGGCATCGCGCGCATCGAAAACATGGTGGTGTACAATCGATGGGGGCAAAAAGTGTACGAAAGCAAAGAGCAACAGGCGAGTTGGGATGGTAAAATAGAAAATATGGAAGCGCCTTCCGATGTTTATGTATACCGAATTACCTGGCGCGATGGCAGCGGCGCATTGCGCAAACCGGAAGAAGGGCAAGTGACCCTGGTTCGATAGTGCATTATTGTTTTAATTCCCGTATTTTTGCGCCCTTGTATTGAACTTTTGATCAGTCAATTGTTGTTAAGACAAGGCTGAATGTTCAAATCATAAAGCAAAAAATGGTCAAAATAGGAGCAATTGAATTAGGCGAATTCCCGCTGTTGCTGGCGCCCATGGAGGATGTGAGCGACCCGCCTTTTCGCAAATTGTGCAAGGCACAGGGGGCAGATATGGTGTACACAGAGTTCATTAGTGCTGATGGATTGGTGTATGAGGCAAAATCAACCTTGCAAAAACTCGAAATATTCGATTATGAGCGCCCCATTGGTATTCAATATTTTGGCGGACAACTGGATAGCATGTTGGAAGCAGCAGAAATTATTGAGGCTAAAAACCCGGACGTCATTGATATTAATTTTGGCTGCCCGGTAGCAAAGGTCGCATGTCGTATGGCTGGTGCAGGCTTGTTGCGCGATGTACCCCAACTGGTTAAGTTGACCGAAGCGGTGGTAAAAAGCACCAACAAGCCCGTTACGGTAAAAACCCGTTTGGGCTGGGATGATTCCAGTATTAATATCCTGGAAGTCGCCGAACGATTGCAAGATGTTGGTATTCAAGCGCTTAGCATTCATGCGCGCACCCGTGCACAGATGTACAAGGGCGAGGCAAACTGGGCCTGGATCGCCAAAGTAAAAGAAAACCAACGCATGCACATCCCCATTTTTGGGAATGGCGATGTTGATTCTCCTCAAAAAGCACTCGAATACCGGCAAAAATACGGCCCCGATGGCATTATGATTGGTCGGGCAAGCATTGGTTATCCGTGGATATTTAGAGAGATCAAGCATTATTTTGCCACGGGCACCTTGCTCGCCCCGCCGGATATTCACGAACGGGTGGCTGCAGCGCGCCAACATTTGAGCGATAGCCTGGCCTGGAAAGGTCCCAAATTAGGGGTGCTGGAAATGCGCAGGCATTATGCACCTTATTTCCGCGATTTACCCCATATCAAACCATATCGGGCGCAATTGGTTACCATCAATGAGCCTGAAATCTTGTTTGCCCTGTTGGATGAAATTGAAACTGTTTATGCCGGCATGGAACTCGAAACGCCGGTTGTTTAACGTTTTAGCACCCTGTTTATGCTGTTCTCTATAGAGTCCCACGAACGAAAACTCTTCGATCTGGTTAATCAATGTGCCAAAGAATTGGGAGAACCTGCCTATGTGGTAGGAGGTTTTGTGCGGGACCGTTTGTTGGGGCGTGTTTCAAAAGATATTGATATTGTTTGCGTGGGCGACGGTATTCGATTGGCCGAAATGGTCGCTTCGAAAATGTACCCGCGTCCCAAAGTTGCCGTGTATTCCCGGTTTGGAACGGCGATGATCCGGCATGAAGATACCGAAATTGAGTTTGTAGGTGCCCGAAAGGAAAGCTACCGCGAAGACAGCAGAAAACCGGAAGTAGCGGCGGGTACCCTCGAAGATGATCAAAACAGACGCGATTTTACCATCAATGCCTTGGCGGTTAGCCTAAATGAAGCGGATTTTGGCCAAATTATTGACTCCTTTGGTGGATTACAGCATCTGGAAGACAAAATTCTTAAAACACCACTCGAACCGGGCTCTACCTTTTCGGATGATCCATTGCGGATGATGCGGGCGATTCGCTTTGCAACCCAACTCAATTTTACCATTGAGCCAGGCACCTTGCAGGGAATAGCGCGGTATAAGTCGCGGATTAACATCATTTCTAAGGAACGGATTGCAACCGAATTGGAAAAAATACTTGCTACACCCAAGCCTTCTGTGGGCTTTAACCTGCTGTTCGATACTGGGTTGTTGCAATTGATCATGCCAGAAGTTGCAGCCCTGCAAGGCGTAGAAGATCGCAATGGGCGCGCGCACAAAGACAACTTTTACCACACCCTCGAAGTGCTGGATAATTTGTGCAAACGCAGCAACAACATTTGGTTGCGCTGGTCAGCCCTGTTGCACGATATTGCCAAACCTGCCACCAAACGCTACGATAAAGAACACGGCTGGACCTTCCATGGCCATGAATGGATCGGCGCAAACATGGTTCCAAAAATTTTCCGCAACCTGCGCCTCCCGCTCGATGCGAAAATGGAATATGTCCAAAAAATGGTGCGTTTGCATTTGCGGCCCATTTCACTCACCAAAGAACAGGTGACGGCAAGTGCTGTCCGCCGACTATTGTTTGATGCCGGGCCGGAAATAGAAGATTTGATGCACTTGTGCGAATCGGATATTACGACCAAAAACCCAAAAAAAATGCAGCGATACCTCGAGGGCTACCATTACCTCAAGGAACGCATGGCCGAAGTAAGCGCAGAGGATCGCTTGCGCCTGTGGCAGCCGCCCATCACCGGTGAAGTAATTATGGAAACGTTCGGCATTCCGCCATCCAAGACTGTGGGTATCGTCAAAACGGCGGTGCGAGAAGCCATCCTGGACGGGGTAATACCGAATGATTTTGAAGCCGCGTTTGGGTTTATGGTTGCAGAAGGTAAGCGGATGGGGTTGGAAAGCGGCAAGCAATTTGCAGATTTTTTAAATTAGCATGTGCCTCCCGCCTTAAAAACTGAAAACCATAGATCTACAATCGATTTTTTTCAATCAAATCCAGCAAATCATCCCGGTAATTTTTACCAATGGGTAAAAGTTTGGGAATGTTTTTTTCGGACACCTCTACCATATTTCCTTCAATGGCCGTGATTTTATCCATCGCAACGATGTAGGAACGGTGAATGCGTTTAAAACGGCCATTGGGCAACCGATCTTCGAGCGATTTCATGGTTTGCAGGGTGATTACCCGGCCATTGATCAGGCGAATAATCACATAGTCTTTGAGGCCTTCGATGTAAATAATGTCTTCGAAGTTCACCTTAACCAGTTTTTTATCCGCTTTTACAAAAAAGAAATCGAGCGCATCGTTGGCGGGCGTTGTTGCCGCAATGCCGTTGGAAGGGGCCAATTCGCGGTGCTGCAAATCGGATTGTTCCACGGCTTTGTTTACCGCCTTCATAAAGCGTTCCAGCGAAATAGGTTTCAGGAGATAGTCCAGCGCATTCAAATCAAACCCTTGAATGGCATAGTTGGGGTAGGCTGTCGTAAAAACAATCATGGGCGGGCGCACCAGCGTTTTTACAAAGTCAATTCCCGTCAATTGAGGCATTTGAATATCCAAAAACATCAAATCGATATCATGGGCCTTTAGTGCTTCATTTGCCTCAATGGCATTACTACAACGCTTAACCAAGGTTAGGTCGGGCATTTGAGCAATATACGTTTCTAAAACGTCGAGCGCAAGCGGCTCATCATCAACGATTAATACATTTAGCATACGCAAACAGTGGGTTTCAATTAATTGGTCTTTGATTGGCTCTAAGGTAATATTTCCGTGATATTAAATCGCGAAGAAAAAAACATTTTTCGCTCAAATCATTTTTAAGTGCAAGGTAACTGCATAGCAATTGGGCTCATCAGATACCGTAAGTGTGTGATTTTCAGGGTATAATAAATCAAGTCTTTGTCGCACATTGGTTAAGCCAATACCACCACTGCGCGGATGATTTTGCCGGGGGACACTTTCCATCGCCTTGCTGTTTTCGATTCGAAATTCAAGGTCTTCCCCTTGTACGTGTAAATGCAAGTGCACAAATCCGCCGCCTTGTAAATAATGGTTTAAACCATGTTTGAAACTATTTTCCAAAAAAGGGACAAACAACAGGGGCGCCACCATTTGTTCGCTCATTGCACCCGCCGTCGTAAACCGAATATCGGCCTCTTTAGGCTGACGCAACCTTTCAAGGTCTAGATAGTTGTGAATATACTGAATTTCCTTGGTAAGCAGCACCCGCCTTTCGTTGCACTCATACAACATGTAACGCATGATTTCTGAAAGTTTCAACACAATTTCAGGCGCCTGATCACTCTTTTTAAGGGTAAGCGCATAGAGGTTATTCAGCGTGTTGAATAAAAAATGCGGATTTATCTGACTTTTTAAAAACCTTAATTCCGACTGGATGGTTTGGGTAAGCAACATTTGTTTTTCATTCTGGTACCGCCACCAATCCATCACCAGGCGCATCATGGTGGAAAGCAAAATGACAAACAAATTACCCAGAAAGAAATCAAATTGTTCGTCGACCAAATGGTTGCGGTAAACGGGCAAATTGAATAATTTCAAGTACAACGTAAGTACTTCAATCGGGGTGATCAATGCACAAGACAAAATGACCATGCCAAAGTAGGACAAAACATGGCGGGCCAGGTAATTCGGAATCAAAAAATAGAGGTTAAAATACACCAAAATGGCGTAAAAAAACAACCCGATCAACTCATTGGATATCGTAAACCACCAATTATTACCTTTTTGAAGCCCGTCGAGCATCATCACGCCAAACAGTACCAGCCAGAACAGTGCGTGATACACTGGCCGCAGATTTAGAAAACGATATATGCGATCCAGAAAATTGCGGGATTTCATGCCAAGCCCTCCTAATTGTTTTTGCAAATAAACACAAACATCCACCGATAGATGTTATTATTAGATAAACCGGGAACACAAAGGGACTAAATGCGTGTTAAAAAGCAACCAAAGGATTTGATGAAAGCAGGCTTTTCGCGCTTTTCGCCGTAAATTTGAGCCCGCTTTTTGTGTGTACCATGCTTACATACATTTTTTGACAAAAAAACACTCGAATGGTTTATATCACCCGAATTGAACGTTTTAATGCCGCCCATAAATTGTGGGTCGAATCGTGGAGCGAAGAAGAAAATCGCATTGTTTTTGGCAAATGTTCCAATAAAAACTGGCACGGTCACAACTACAACCTGCACGTGACGGTAAAAGGCATGCCCGATCCGCTCACCGGCTTTATTATCGATGTAAAAAAACTCAGCCTAATCATCAAAGCTGAAGTGATTGATCACCTGGACCATAGCAACCTCAACCTGGATGTAGACTTTATTCCAAAAGGAATGCAACCAACCACCGAAAATCTTGTTATCCTAATTTGGCAACGTCTCGAAAAAGGCCTGGAAGGCCAAACCTGTAAACTCCATGCCATTAAATTATGGGAAACGGAGACCATTTACGCCGAATACTATGGCGAATAAATTTTCATAAAGCGCTGTTTTTCAGACAAAACGAAACTTTAAATGAGCTATACTAAAAGCGATTCGTATGATGACGCGCTTACTGAAAAAATGCGCTTGCATTACGAAGAGATTTTAAAAGGGGTAGGGGAGGATACTGCCCGAGATGGCCTGCTTAAAACGCCCGAACGCGCCGCAAAAGCGATGCAGTTTCTTACCCAAGGCTATGATCAGGATCCGGCAGCGATTTTATTAGGCGCCATGTTTAAGGAAGATTACAATGAAATGGTCATTGTAAAAGATATTGAGGTCTATTCTTTGTGCGAGCACCATATTTTACCTTTTTTTGGCAAAGCCCATGTGGCCTACATCCCCAATGGGTATATCGTTGGTTTGAGCAAAATTCCGCGGATCGTGGATGTTTTTGCCCGGCGCCTACAGGTTCAGGAGCGACTTACCATCGAAATTCGCGATGTGATTCAAAATACTTTGCATCCGCTTGGGGTGGCAGTGGTGATCGAAGCTTGCCACATGTGTATGATGATGCGCGGGGTGCAAAAGCAAAACAGCATTACCACCACCTCTTCTTTCACCGGCGAATTTGGTAAGGCCGAAACCCGGGGCGAATTTCTGCGATTAATTGAATCCAAAGGGCGGTAGGGATATTGCTATTTGGTTGCAGGATACTTGTTGTGCAATACCTACCTTTGCGCGGTGCATGCGCTTTTACGTTTTCGACTTTTACCATATTATTTATATGCTGCAGGTATGACCTGGGTAGTGCGGGATGATCCCTTTTTTTGGGACACCGTGCAGTTGGCATCCAAACATGCCCACTTTTTTTACCAGCATCAGCTCCAGTGGGCAGTATTGCCGTCGTTGATTGACAGTGGCCATCCACCCTTTTTAGGCTATTATTTGGCCACCATGTGGACTTTTTTGGGCTACAGTTTGCCGGTCAGCCATTTTTCCATGCTTCCATTTTTATGCCTGCTCATTTGGGGCTTGTATCGATTGGCTTCCCGCCTGGGCACGCCTTATTGGGCATTTTGGCTGTTGCCCCTGGTGTTGCTTGATCCAGTGGTAGCAGGGCAAATGATCCTGGTTAGTCCAGATATTATTTTGTTGAGTTTTTTTGTGCTTGCGCTCGAAGGCATCCTGGGTAATCGGTTGGTTTACATAGCCTTCGGTGTACTAGGATTGAGTTTGGTCAGTATGCGCGGTATGATGACGGCTGCTGGATTGGGCATTTTTTTGAGTGCTCGTTGTTGGCATTTGCGAACCGGATTTCGGTATTTTTGGCATCAGACCTTTTGTTTTTTGCCGGGTATTGCAGGTGCTACTGCCTTTTTAGCCTGGCATTGGGCACAAACCGGTTGGATAGGTTACCACGCACATTCGGCTTGGGCACCTGCATTTCAACGGGTAGCAGGGTGGGGGATTTTGCGCAATATTGCGGTGCTTATTTGGCGCTGGCTAGATTTCGGAAGAATTTTCGAATGGCTCACCCTCTTGGCATTATGTGTGTTATGGTGGAAAAAACGATTGCGCGCGCCTGAAACCGTGCTGCTGCTTTTGTTCGGATGTATCTGCTTTTTTCTAAGCATTTCCGCCGTTTTATACCAAAACCTGTCGGCGCACCGTTATTTTTTACCTGCCTATTGCGCCATGCATCTCTTGGTATTCCAATGGGTGATTCAAAGTAATCAAAAGCAACACATTATCCGCCTAACGTTTTTAGCACTCAGCATCGGTTTTGCTACCGGTAACCTGTGGATTTATCCGCGTGGTATTTCCATGGATTGGGATGCAACCCTTGCCCATCAACCCTACCACGCCCTACGCGCACAGGCGCTTACCTACCTCGACCAACAAGGAATTGGTTATCCATCGGTCGGATCGGCCTTCCCCAACCTCAATACGGGTATTGATTTAATGTTAAACGACGATAAGCGTCGCTTTTCAGACATTCAGTTTGACCAAAATCAGCTTATTTTTGTTTCTAATGTTATGAATGATCTGCAAGCATCAGATTTTCATCGATTAGAGACGGAATGGATCCCTCGAAAACGTTTTGCGTATGCCGGTGTATGGATAGTGCTTTACCAACCCGCCCATTCAACCACCCGATAGTGTAAATCAATCATAATCATGCGAATCATAAACAATATTGCACTCGTTTTCCTTGCCTTGCTTGTTTGGCAATGCAAGCCTTCCGCCTCCTCTGAACCTGCTTCCAATGTCAAAGCCCTTCCAACCGCCCAGGCAGCACCCTTGCCACTTGCCAATGGTTTTGCACAATATTGGTATCAGGGCAAAGCCGAATTAAATACGTACCAGGTCACCCAAGAACGTTATGGTGAACTGCGTGACGCCGAACAAGTCAGCGTGTTTGTAACAGAAGATTTTTCTAAATCAAAACAGGTAAAACTCGATGATGCTGCCGCTGCTGGCGCAGACAGAGCGCCCATCCTCAAGTTGAACACCATCCGCCGTTTTCATACGGGTATTTATGATTATTCGATCATGGAATCGGTGTTTAGCCCCATCAATGGTGGTATGGCCATCAAGTCTACCTCGACGGTTCAAGACTGGTGTGGGCATGTTTTTTCGCAATTGAACCTGCAAAACACAGGTTACGAGGCCAAAACATTCTCCTATTTTGAAACAGAGGGAGATCAAAAAATTGCACTCGGCAAAGCACTCCTGGAGGAAGAATTGATGTTACGAATCCGCATGAACCCAACCACGGTACCCACGGGTGCTGTAAAAGTGATTCCAGATCTTGCTTATATTCGAATGCGGCATAAGCCCTTGAAAGTGGAAGATGCAACCATTTCGATTGGCGTTGAACCCAAATCAAGTGTATTGACTTTGCAATATACCAGCATTTCCAGACAATTGGTAGTGCGGTTTGAAAGCGATTTTCCGCATAAAATTTTGGGTTGGGAAGAGCAAGTAGAGGGTAAATTGATGAGCCGCGGTGTTTTAAAGGCAAGCATTTTGTCTCCATATTGGATGCAACACGGACTTGCAGATGACCACCTGCGCGATTCACTCAAGCTTACTTTCTAATCTTTTTTTGGCTTTTTCAAAAAAAAATTCGGTCATTTGCGGCAATTTGTACCTTTTGATTTGGTAAAAAATTGCATCGCCCTATAATTGAGGCGTATGCATGCAAAAAAAAGTATAAATTGCCGCGCATTTTAAAATCCACGCTAATACCCTGTGTATGATACAATCATCCTCTAAGTTCATTTCTTTTTTTTGTTTGTTGCTGCTGGTAAGTTGCATGCCGCACTTGTTGATGGGGCAAGACTGTAGTAGTGCCATCAAAGAAAACAAAAAAATATCCGGCATCCAGATCGCGCATTCAGCGCAACTTACGGTTGTCGTTCGAGGCAGTTACAATTACTCCATCAACTTTTTCACCGATGAAAAAGGCATTTTTGCACGCATGACCTCGGTTGGTGGCATCGAATTCAACCAAGATGACCAGGTGGTTTTCATAGATGAAAAAGGGCAAGAACGTAGCTATAAGTTCATTGGCATGGACGAATTGGTTGCGGGTGCCGTTCCAACCCACCGCAACAACCTGCTGCTCGACTTGGATGCAGTACAATGGCTTGCAGAAGGCAATATAACGGGCATCAATTTTATCAATTTTGTTGACCGCCAGAAGTACAAGTTTACCACCAACAAGGATCGGCAGGTAGAATTCAAAAAAATCAGTAGTTGCTTTTATTCGATTCTGGAAAAAGGATCGGTTGTCGACAATCCCGGTGCAGAAGTGGTAAAACCCGTTGCTGCAACCACAACGCCTGCCGCTGGCGGTAAACCAGGTGCAACTACGCCAACCAAACCCGCAACAGGCGCTGGAAGTAAAGCGGCTATTTCTGCCGACCCCGAGGTAAGTGCCTTGCGTACAGACCTTGAAAAAACGAAAGAAAAGTTGCGTGCCGAGATAAAACTCGAAAAAGACCGTGCAGAGGCGGTAAAAGCACAGCTGGCTCAAGAAGTTGCCGCAGCCCGCGACGCTGCCAATGCCAAAAAACTGGAATACTCCAATGAAGTATTGGAAGCACGTAAAGCCAGTTTGGCGGAAATTGAAAAGTCGAAAGCCGAAGCACAGCAATATATTGTCGCAAATAAATCAAAGGCCGATTCTGCGGTGACAAAAATTTCGATGACGGTTGAAGATGCACGGCGTCAGGCGGGGGAAGATATTCAAAAAGCCCGGGTCGTTTCTGCCGAAGAAGTTCAAAAAGCCCGTGAAAATGCCGCGAAAGAACTGCTCGTTGTCCGTGAAAAACTGGAACAATCGAAACTGCAATACGCCGATGAAATTTCAACAGCGCGCGGTAATGCCGATGACGAATTGAAACGGATTCGGGAAGAAAGCGCCAAAATTGTGGAAGATGCCCGCAATAAAGCCAAAACAGAACAAAACCGCACCCAGGATGACGTGGTGACGGCAAAAAAAACGGCTTCCGAACAAATTCTTAAAATCCGGGAAGATGCGGCGGAAGAAATTGCGCTCTCCCGTGAAAATAGCGTGCTGGAAAAACAAAAACTGGCCGTTGACTTAGCGGAATACCGCCGGAAAGCAGCCGAAGAAAAGGCACTGCTACAACAAAATAGCGCTGCGGAAATGGCCGATATTAAGGAAAATGTCGCCAAACAGAAGGAAAACAGCGCCCTGGAGGTTGTGGAAGCCAAAAAACGCGCCGCAGAAGAAATTGAAAAAACCCGTTTAGGCGTTGCCGAACAGCAGAAAAAAGCGGAAGGCGAAAAGGCCGAAATCGCCAAGCAAGTGGTCGATAGCAAGCAAAAAGCGGCTCAAACAGTTCAACAGGTACAAGAAGAAGCGACTAAAGCGGTGGCGGAAGCGCAATTGCGCTCCAAAAACCAACGCGATTCTATTGCCATTGAGGTAGCCGCCTCCCGCAAAAAAGCCGAAACGGAGATCACAAAAATTCAGGAAGAACTGGCCAAATCGATCGCGGCTGCCAAGGATCAGGAAAGTAATGTAAAACAACAAAGTGCCACGGAAGTACAAAAAGCCCGCGAACGCGCTGCCGTTGAAGCACAAAAAGCAGCAGATGAGGCCCGCGCGAAAGTAATGGAAGCCAATGCAAAGGCTGACCAGGCCCAGAAACAATACGCCGATGAAATGATGACGGCCAAACAAACGGTGGATGAAAAACTGAAGCAAATTCAGGCTGAAACCGCCTCAACCATCGCCGATGCCAAGAAAAAGCAACAAGAAACCCTCACGGCTTCTGCTTCAGATGTAGTAATGGCCCGGGAAAAGGCCGCTGCCGAAATTGCGGCTGCGCGTGAAAAAGCGGCCAACGAAGTTGCAAGCGTACGAGAAAATCAGGCGCGCGCCGTACAGGAATCGGCCAATGCCGTGGCAGAAGCAAAACGCCAAAGTGCGCAAAATATCAATGCCATTAAAGCCTCCGAAGCAGATAGTATTAAAGTAGGACGCGAAAATGCAGCCAAAGAACGCCAACGCCTGGCCAGTGAAGTTGGTGCGTCGCGCGAAAAAGCCGCAACGGAAATCGCCACGACCGCCCAACAGGCTGCTCAAGAGGTGAAAACGGCACGCGAAAATGCAGCGAAAGCCCGGCAGGAAGCCGCCGAAAATGTGGCCAAAGCCCGCGATGAAGCGGCTGTTTTAATTGCAAATACCCGTGAAAATGCTGCAAAAGAGGTTGCTACGATGAAACAACAGGCCATTGAGGCCGTTGCGCTGGCAAAAAAGGAAAGCGACGATAAAAAAGCCGCGATTGCCAAAGAAACGCTCGACGCCAAGGAAAAAGCAGCCAAGGAAATCGCGGATACCCGCACCAAAGCAGCAGAAGAGATCGCAACGGCACGAAAAGATTCAGAAACAAAGCGCCAACAATACGCCAAAGAAACGGAAGAGGCCCGCAAACGTACCAATGATGAAATAGCGGCTGCACAAAAAGCTTCAACGGATGCGGTGTACAAAGCCAAACAAGAATCGGCTGCCAACATCGCTAAAACACGCGAATCGGAAGCGGCTGGCGTGGCTGAAATCAAACAACAAGCCGCTACGGCCATCGCGGAAGCAAAAGCCGCAACTGCCGCCGAACTTGAACGCAACAAGGCCGAAACAACACGCTTGGTAGGGGAGGATACGAAAAAAAGGGAAGAGTCGGCCGCTCAATTGGCTGCTTTGCAAACCCAAGTAAAAGCCGCAGAAGAGCAACTGCGCAAACTGAAGGAAGAAGCCGAAAAAGCAAAGAAAAAGGAGTAATTGCCTTTATTGTGTCTTCTATATAAACATGCATCGTCCCGAATTTTGGTGAAATCCAAAATTCGGGATTTTTATAAAATCTTGCTCGCGCGCGGTTCTACCGCGTGTGTCGATCTGTCGGGTTCTACCCGTGGGGCAGAGCCCCAATGATCGACACACGCGGTAGAACCGCGCGCGAGCGGAGTTAAATAGCCTGGATCAAATCGTATTGCGTAACAATATGCAAGCCGCCTGTACGATCGGAGGCTATAACCGCCGGAATTTCTTTATTGATATACCGGTTGAGTTGACTGATCGGTGTGCTGTCTTTTACCATTGGAAAAGCATCCCCCATCACCATACGCAGGGCCTTTTCAGAGTTTTGCAGTGGGTTTTCCAACAAAATATGCAAAACCTGGGTTTCTGTAATAGACCCAACAATCACATCGCCATCCATGACGGGCATCTGACTGATATCGTGGGCTTTCATAATTGCAAAGGCATTGCGCACGGTATCGGTTGCTTGCAGGCTGATGAAACGGCGGTCTTTTTTGCGTGCAATCAGGTCGCTCAATTTCATTTCATCCTCCAAAAAGCCGCGTTCACGCATCCAGTCATCGTTGTATATTTTGCCAACATAACGGCTGCCACTGTCGTGAAAAATAACGACTACTACATCGTCTTTGGTCAGTTTATCCCGCAATTGCCACAAGGCACCAAGGGCACTACCTGCCGAGTAACCCAACAACAAACCTTCTTCTTTGGCCAAACGACGTGCCCACAATGCCGCGTCTTTATCACCCACCTTTTCAAATAAATCAATCAGGCTGAAATCCACATTTTTAGGCAAAATATCTTCGCCAATGCCTTCTGTGATGTACGGATAGATCTCTTTGGTATCAAAAATGCCCGTTTCGTGGTACTTTTTAAATACAGAGCCATAGGTGTCGGCACCCCAAATTTTAATGTTCGGGTTTTGCTCTTTTAAATATTTTGCTACACCGCTTACGGTGCCACCTGTACCAACGCCTACCACCAAATGGGTGATTTTACCGGCGGTTTGTTCCCAAATTTCTGGACCCGTCGATTCATAATGTGCCTGGCGATTGCTCAAATTGTCGTATTGGTTGCACCAAAAGGAGTTGGGAATCTCTTGGCTCAAGCGGCGTGCTACCGAATAGTAGGAGCGTGGATCATCGGGTTCTACATTGGTTGGGCAAACAATAACTTCCGCACCCACTGCTTTTAATACATCTACCTTTTCCTTACTTTGTTTGTCGGTCGTCGTAAAGATACAGCGATAGCCGCGTACACAACCCACAAGCGCCAAGCCCATCCCTGTATTGCCGGAAGTACATTCAATAATGGTACCGCCTGGCTTGAGGTCGCCGCGCTGTTCAGCATCATCGATCATTTTAACCGCCATCCGGTCTTTGATGCTGTTGCCCGGATTGAACGTTTCCACCTTGCCAAGTACCAGGCAGGGAATGTCGGAAGCCACCCCGTTCAACTTTACTAAGGGCGTATTGCCAATCGTTTCGAGGATGTTGTTTTTGTATTGCATAAACAGTTAATTTTTTGATCGCAAACGCGCTTTATGGTGCAAAAAATGTTAGGCTTCGTTTTGTAAATGGTTGCGCATGATGGCTTCCACCTCCAATTTTAAGGATTCGATGTGTGTCGATTGTAAATGGGCTGTTTCAATGGGTTTGTCCCAAATAATCCGCAAATTTCCAGGTTTAAATTCACCAAAACGGGTTGAATCACTTACACTGCGTATATTTACGATGGTTTGTACCGCAATGGGCGCTTTGGTTTGAATAGCGATGCGAAATGCACCATCAAAAAAAGGTGCCAAAGGTTCATCGGTTGCATTCCGGCTGCCTTCCGGATATATAAAAACACTCCACCCGGCTGATAGTTGTTGCTTGATGGCCACTACACTGCGCGCACGGCTCATCGCACTGGTCCGATCGACAATCAGGCACATATTGCGTACAACCCAACCGAAAACCGGAATTTTCATCAACTCTTGCTTTGCCAAATATTGATAAACGCCAGGAAAAGCCGCCGCATTGACAATAAAATCGAGGGAAGAGCGGTGATTTCCTACAATAATATAGGAACGGTTGGGATCCAGGTGCGCACTGCCTTCAATTTGAAGCCGAATGCCAATGAGCAAAAGAAACGTAGGGGTAAACACATGATGCAAATACCAAATGTTATTTCGCAATGCTTTTGGACCACGAAACACCAGCATATTGAATAAAAGTACAGGAACGCTGAAGGTCATCAGGGTAAGAAACAGTACTACGGCATAAATGGCCCAAAATTTGCGAAATAGAAACACGACAACTGAATTTGCCCCGCAAAGTTAGCAAGACTTTACCTGAATTTTCCTTAATCAATTTTCCCCTATGAAATTATTACATCCCGTCGCCGTGCTCCTTTTTGCGCTTTTTTCATTTCAAATTGCGCTATCACAGACTATTTTAATCACCTTCGAAAATCCAGATGCACTGTCTGTTTGTAATTCAGACACCTTTATTATTACAGTCCGCAATCTGAGTGCCCAAGTTGCCAATAATGGAAGTTTGACCATCAACTTACCGAATGGGCTGGTGTACGAACCCAGTACGGTTTCGGGCGCTACTGAAAGCAACATCAGCAATGCGCAGACGCCTGTTTTTACGTTTCCGCCCATTGCTGTTGGCGCCCTCCAAACCATTAAAGTGCTCCTGAATGCGGATTGTAACGCAGCCAAAGTATTGGATACCGGTCAATTGTTTATTGCCAACTTGGCTGTACAAACATCGGCGGGTAATGCGCAAGCACTCACTACTTCCATACCCGTTGAAACGGGTCTTGTTTTATTCGATTCGGTGGATCCCCAATTTAGTTCTGGGGAACGTTTTGATACGATCAACCGCGAAATATGCGTGATTAACACCCGTTCAGGGCCCATTTCTAAGTTATTTTTTGAGGACAGCCATCAGGTGGGTATAGAAATCGTGGTAGCAAATGCCCAAAATGTAAGTCAAACCCCGATTTTTTATAAAAATACCTTCTCGGGTGCTTTTTTGGCCGGATTTGGCGACGGTGATGCTTTGCTCGAACAGGGTGAAAAGGTGTGTTTTATTGAAAAAGTGATCATCACCGATTGCGGAACACCCGAGTATAACAATCAATCGCGTTTACGGATTGGATGGGGTTGTGATGAAAGCATGTGCCGCTATGATAGTTTGTTGGCAGGCATTGACATTAAAGAATCTACCCGCGTTCCCAACCTGAAAATGGCCGGTATTTGGAATCCTCCAGCCGATTATTGTGCCAGTTTGGGGGCTATTGCAGGTATTAAAATCAAAAATATCGGTGCCGGCAATGCCAAAGATGTACTCCTGCGCTTAAAAGTATCGGAGCAGGAATTTGTTGGGATCGAACCCACCAGCATCCGCCTGGTATCGGCAAACGGTACCGTTACGCCTTTGCCACCTAGTGTCGTTTTACCTAAAACCATTGGCGATTGTAATAAGAGTTTCGGTAAAGATATTACCCTGGTGTTGCCCTTTGTAGCGGCCAAAGATTCAACCACGTTGCTGTTCGATTATTACAACTGCAGTGCGGAATGCAATGAAATTTTGCCCACGTTCCAGCTTGAATATTTCTACCAAAAACCTTGTCCGCCTAATGGATTCGTTTCAGATGGACTTGTTATTGCACCAGATATTGCCTATAAACTGCGCCAAAAACTTCAATTTTCGGCCAATTCCTGCCTACAAGACAATACAACTTACCCATTTCAATATAAAATTTCGTCGAAACGCCTCACGGAAGCCAACGGTGTCCTAAAAATCGTCATGGAGCTGCCCAATGGCATGGAACTATCGGGTGATTGTCCACTGCTATTGGGTGGGGTAGCACCAACGGATACTACCTTGGTACCTGCCCCCGATCGCCCCATTTCGACCCTGACCCTGACCTATCCTTTGCCCCTTAGTGCCGAGACCGACCTATTGGTTTTTTGTTTAAAATATACCTGTGATACAACTGTTTTTTGTGTAGATGATACCACTTTTCAGGACGTAGGCGGTACGGTGATTAATTATGATCCTACCGGTTTGTGCAGTAAATCTTGTGTTACCCCATTTCCTGTGCGTACCTATTGGCTTCCCAAAGCGGACGATGCCTTGAAATGTGGGGCAAATACCTGCGAAGAAATATTTTTGAGTTTATCCCAAAATAACTGTAAGCCCGATGATGGTGACCCAAATCCGCTGGATACCCTAATAGCACAAGATACATTTCTAGGGCATTTTGTATGGAAAATGGATGCATACCGGTTGAATTACGATCTGCCGGACCTGGATAACAACCGCATCGCTGATGGGCCGGGGCAGGCCAAAGGAATCAATGTCGCCCGGCGGCGGTATTTAAGTGGCGATACCATGCGGGTTGAATTTCGCATTTATGTAGACAGTGGGGTAGGGATGCGTTCTTTCACCCGGTCGATCATACAAGCCATTTACAAATCGGATATCGGTGTAAATGACAATGACAGTTTCAATATACTCTTGGCAAAGTCCGTTTTTTCAAATCAAGCTAAGTTTAGGCTGTTGTCCGACTCGGTGCGGGTGCGTTATGCGGATGGAGCGGAGTACAAGGCACTTTATAAAGGCATTAATTTCCCTTTTGATGAAAATTATGTAGTCATCAAGCAGGTAAATACCTATCCGTCGGTTATATTGGATGAAGTGAGTTATTACGCTAACCTGAGCGCTATTCGGTTGGATACCCTGTTTAACCAGGGCTTATTGCCCAAAGCGAGCATCGGTAAAGGCGATAGTTTGTTCATTTATGCCGATTATAAACTGGATTTTAACTTTATCCCTCCTTCTGACAATAACCCCAACCCACCTTTGGTCGGCTTTAGAACATCGGGCAATAATTTAGGTTTTGGGTTTACAGCCAACAATAACCAATTTACCATACCCGGACAGTACTCTGGTTTCAAAACCAGCTGGACCAATAGTGCTTACAGCCTCAAACCTTGCCAAAACTCCGCCCAGGTAAAACCCTTCAATTTCCGGTTGCGCATCGCGCGGGGCAATATGTTTCCATTTGAAGTGCGGCCGCTGGCTACGATACGCGATTACAACCAATCCAAACCACTGCAGGCCAATGTGGTCAATGCCCAGTTGAAATACCTGGCGCTCCAAGACAGTATGCTGATTTTGAGCAATGCCACCTTGCCTTTTACCCAAAATAGTGCTGCTTTTGACCTGAATTTTGATAATGCATTTTCAAATCCAATTGACGAAGGCTTTTTCTTCAGTACGGAAGTAACGTTTGGGCCAGATTGCAGCTTCGGCAAGCCAGATACCTCCTTGCAACACCTAACCATCGGTTTTAAACCGGGCATGACCACGCCAGATAGCCTGGTAGAGCAAAAGTTCAATACCTTGGGTTACTTTTCGAACCAGCCCAGACTACAATTAAACTCCAACGATACAATTGTATACATTACTAAAAAGGACTTTGACCTTGACTTCACAATTCGCAATTCGGTTGCATCTCCGGCACCGAATATGTGGGTTAATGTGGTATCGCCTTCCGGCAACGCGAGCAGTTTTCAGTTGTTTCAATTGCCTCAATTACAATCCATTGCAAAGCAAAACAACATTTTTCAGTTAAATAACCTAAATGGTTTTAATGCCAATAATTACCGCCTGACGGGTATTAATACCTCCTGCGTTTCGGATTCTTTGCTGATTATTTATGGCTGGAACTGCAGCCAGGTTACCAATGTCAGCCCCGAAATATGTGGTATCGACAGTTTTTGGGTGGTTTTACGCAAAGAAAGCCCGGAAATTGAGATGGATATCCGCGCTGAGCCAGCTTCTATTCAAATTTGCGAGGAGTCTGATTATTACGAAGTCGAATTATACAACGCCAAAACAGGGTATGCCTATGACCTTGATTTGTCGGTCAATTTACCCCCCGGTTTGGACATCGTACCCGGTTCGTGCCAAATTTCCTATCCAGCGGGCAGTCCATATGTGCCATTAGCAAATCCCGTAAATAGCAATGGTTTGTTTCAATGGGATATCAACAGTGTGCAGGCGGCCATTGCACTCAATGGGTTGCCAGGGATCGATCAAGCCCCGAAAAATGCCCTCAAGATTCGTTTTAAAACCCTGGCAAACTGTGGTTTTGTAGCCAACGCGCAACCAATTTTTGGCGCAACCGGCTTCGATCCTTGCGGCAGCGCCACCAATACCCTGAATAAACCCGCTAGTTCACTGACCGTTAATGGGTTAAATCCAAGTTACGGTGTCATCATGGAACTGAATCCTACTGGAACACCCATGCTTTATTGTGGTGGCACACAACAATATAAAGTACGGACTACCTTACTCGGTAAACCTTCTGGCACCGATAGTATATATGTATTACTGCCAGCATCTTTACAATACGTGAGCGGTTCCTATACACCCGGTCAAAATGCTCCGATTGGTACGCCATCCACCACTCAGGAAGGGTTTCGCGTGGTAATTCCATCCAATTTGGACAATGGCAGCGTCATCGAATTTACTTTTTCTGTACAAATCCAAACGGGTGCCGGGTGCGGCAACGACCTGATCATCGCACAATCCAGGGTCAGCACCGCAGCATTTTGTGCAACGCTGGGTACCAATTGTACCGTATATTTCGCTACAGGAACAGCCATTTTGCCCTTTCAAATTGCGCATCCTCAATTGGACATCACAGATGCCAATATTCAAAACATCAACAACACCCTTCAGGTCAAGGTAAACGTACGCAACATCGGCACCGTGCCCGCACAAGGCGTACAAATACAACTCTGGTACGATCAAAATGGCGATGGACTGGTTTCAGCAAATGATCTCCTAATTACCACAGGATCTGTGAATAATACATTAAATCCAAGTGGCAATATTACCATAAATTTGCCTGCCTTGAGCACCTTGCCTGATTTGTGCAATTTGATCGTGGTTTTGCCTGCAGATGAAAACTGTACGTGTTCGGATCAATTATTTCCTTTGAAAAACCTCCAGGTTGTGGCACCCAACGAGGACATTTGCAGCATTAAAGCGGTGCAAGTTGGAATTCCGGCCCAAAATGGCTTTCAATACCAATGGTCGGTACCCAACGGTTCCGTGCAATGCGCTACCTGTGCTTCTACTGAATTTACACCACCCGCAGGGGCGCAGGCGGGATATTCTGAAACGATTAGCCTGCTAGCCACTGGCCCCAATTGCAGCGTCGAATACCAATTTACCTACACTTTTGGCTTTCCATTTACCCTCAAGCCCAACAATCAAACCTTGTGCGAAGGCAAACAACTGGTGCTTTCCGTTACACCCACCGGCGCTACCTATACCTGGGCCGGACCGGGGGTGACCAACAACAACGCTGCAACCCAGGTATTGTATCCGATCCAAACCGGCACTTATTCCGTTACCGTTACCCGGAGCAATGGTTGTACCGCCGATACCAGCATGCTCATCACCGTGCTGCCGTCCGATACCATCCAGTTACCTGCCTTGATCACTTGCCAGGGTGAACCGATTAATATTTTAGGTCAAAATACGTCTACTGCAGGGACGTACAATTTGTTGTTACAAAAGCAGAACGGTTGCGATAGTTTGATTCGCCAACAATTGATCGTGAAACCAAGTACACAGACGCAATCTACCCAACAATTCTGCAAAGGCGATACCTTGAAAGTATACAATCAGGTTTTTGTGCAAAATGGCGGCCAAGCCTGCACCACCAACATGGGCATAAATGGTTGCGATAGCACGCATTGTGTCAATGTAGTGGCGCTTGATCCCCCGCTGATCCAGTCCCCCGACACCATTTATGGGCAAATTTTGCAAAATATCACGCTCACGGGGGCCGGTGGATTCAATCAATATGCCTGGACGCCTGCTTTGCCCGATTGTGCAAATTGCCCGGGTGGAACCGTGCGTTTCGATACCGCCGGTTATTATGAATACATCCTGGTGATATCTGACGATCAAGGTTGTGGCGATACCGTGGTGTATCGCATTGTGGTATTTCCGCCCTGTGATGCGAAAAACGTGCGCATTCCAAACGCATTTACACCAAACGGAGATGGCACAAATGACACTTTTAAGGTCGTAGATCGGGAAGGTGCCGAAGTCGTAGGAGGAATCCAAATTTATGACCGCTGGGGTGAAAAAGTGTACGAAAGCACTACACAGTTATATTGGGACGGCACCATTGATGGGAAACCAGCGCCAAATGATGTATATGTTTACATTATTCAAATAATTTGTGGCGATTCACCTGAAAAATTAGTTGGGGATGTTACTTTGTTAAGATAGGTTTGCAGTAATTTTACAAAATGTTGTAAAAACAGTTGTGGTGCATACGGAAAACAGCATTTGGGCGTTCTGTGGGCATCATAACACTGCAAATTTCTTTTCAAACACTTTAGTCTCTTTCAGTTTATGCAGGATAATCAAAGTTCCCGGATCTACGGTATCATCGTAACCATTTTGTTGGCCCTGGCAGCAGGGTTTGGTTTCTTTTTTTGGCAAAAGTCAAAAGTTTACCTCGCGCAAAATGAACAAGGTGAAAAGGACAGGGTTACACTTACACAGGAAAAAGCATCCATTGAAGCATCGCTTGACAGTTTGAGCAACGCCTATGCCTCTTTGCGGACCGAAAACGAAAACCTACAAGGAAAAGTTACCAGTTCAGCTGAAATTGTTGCCCAAAAGGAAATCGTAATCAATCAAATCAAGTCGGCGAGTACCAAGGATTTGGCCAGTTTACGAGATCAGGTTGACAGACTGAAAAAAACTAAAATTGAACTGGAAACCATTATTGCTACCCTGCAAAGTGAAAACGCCCAGTTAAAAGATGAAAATCTGCGTTTGACAGATGAAAATAGCAACCTAAAAGGCCAAAATACCACCTTGAACGACCAAATGCAGGGCTTAGCCAAACAACTGGAAGAGCAAATTCGCAAAACGCAATCGGCAACTTTCAAAGCCACTTCTTTCCGGGTGGAAATGGAACGCCGCAACGACAAACTGACCACCCGTGCGCGTAAGGTGCGGGAGATATTCGTTAGTTTTGATTTGGCGGACGTGCCGGAACCGTTTCACGGGCCTCAAAAACTATATTTGGCCGTTACCAACGATAAAGGATCGCCTGTGGTAAGCACCAATCCAACCAAAGCAACCATTTCTTCCCCAACAGGTCCCGTTGAAATTCAGGCACAAATGGTAAAACAAGTCGTACTGGAAGGTACACAACGCCAATCTTTCAATTACAAATTGGATGAACGACTCAAGGCCGGCAATTATGTTGTCGCCATTTATTGTGACAAAGGTTTGTTAGGAGCATCTACTTTTCGGCTCCAGTAATTAAAAATTAATATGACGCAATCGCCCAGCGATCCCAAATTGCCCGTGAAACCAAGCAACGTTGTTTGGACGCGCATGCGCCGCATTTGGCGTAGGATTGAAAATGGCGTTTTTGCACTGGTTTCCCTGTTGGTGATCCTGTACTTTGTACTGCAAACTTCCTATGTACAAAACTGGATTATCCAAAAGATAACCGGGTATTTGTCTGCCGAATTAAAAACGGAAGTCAGAATCAATCATGTAAATATTGAATTTTTTGACAACTTAGTGTTGGAAGGGTTCTATATTCAGGATTTGCAGGGCGATACCTTGGTTTATGCGGGCAAATTTACGGCTGGACTGAATTCCAATATCTTTTCACTTTTTTGGAACAAACTGGAATTTAATGAGATTAGCCTGCAGGATGCGAAGGTGCATATCATGCGGCCAATCGGGGCTGCCGATAACAATGCCCAGTTTTTGATGGATTATTTTACGGGCCCTCCTTCCAATGACCCGGATAAAAAACCAGCGCCCTTTATCATTAAAATACAAAATCTACTCTTGAAAGAGGTTGAGTTTTTAAGTGATGACCAACAACGGGGACAACGGATGCTGTTCAAGGTGCCTTATGGCAATGTCAAAGTAAACAAACTGGATTTGGCCGAAAAACTGGCCGATATTCGGTCGGCAGACCTGCGTGGTTTTTTGTTCGATTTTAAAGATTATCCTGCCCCGCCAAGTACAGCAACAGAAGCGAACGCCCAAACTGTTAGTCTGCCAGATACAACGCAAAACGTTGATAATAAAGTATTTAAATTCCTGGTGCATCAGTTTTCACTCGAAACTGGGCGCTTTGTAATGGATAAATACCGCAACACACCCGAAGTGCCAGTAATGGCAGGTGTGATGGATTATGATCACCTTTTTGTTGATAAAATCACCATTAAGGGTGAAAAAATTGAATTTGATGAAAATTTAGCCTTCACCGGTGTACTCAAAGAACTGGCCGCCAAAGAACGCAGCGGATTCGAAATCGTACACAGCGAAGCGGGTAGGGTAGTGGTGAATGATACTTTAACCGCCCTATATCAAACCAAAATTCAAACAGCCGGGGGGAGTGACCTGGGCGACTCGATCCTATTGCACTATAATTCGTACTATAACTATTTGAATTTCAATAGTAAAGTGCGCTTGGATATCCATTTGGCAGCGGGCTCCAAACTGCGGTTAGGAGATGTCATGTACTTTAATGAAGCAACCGCCACCCAATCTTTTTTTGTACAAAACAAAGAAACCATAGCCGATGTAACTGGCTTGGTGGAAGGTAAGGTGAAACGCCTAAATGGCCGAAACCTGGATATTCGAATAGGTCAAAATACCCTCATCAAAGCTGATTTTGACGGAAATGACATGGATGAAGGCGCCGATTTGCTGCAAATCCACGTGAAATTCAAAAAACTAATCTCCGACATCGCTTCGGTAAAACAATTGATTCCGGGCTTCAATCCACCTGGCGCTATTTACCGTTTAGGACATATTGGGTACGAAGGAGACTATGATATATTTTTCGGATACGACCACATCCTAAACGGGTACCTGATTACAGATATTGGTTCGGGTAAGTTTGACATGAAGTTGAACCTGGCCGATGGTATGCAAAAAGCACAATATTCCGGCCGTTTGAACATGAATCAGTTCGATTTGGCTTCCTGGACGGGCAATAAAGATTTTGGTAAAACAACTTTCCACGTTTCTATTGAAGAAGGATCTCGGGGCTTGAGTATGGAAACGATGAACTTGAAAGTAAAAGGAGCGGTGGATACATTTTTTTACAAAGGGTATAATTATCGGAATGTAGAAATGAAAGGGGCCATTCAAAACAGGGTATTTGATGGAAAACTTGGAATTAACGACCCCAATGTTGATTTTGATTTTGATGGCGCGATTAATTTTAAAGACACCATTCCGCAACTGGCCTTTAGTGCCGATGTGCGTCGACTCGATTTAGGAGCCTTGAACCTGTTGAATCAGGACTGGATTTTATCAGGAAAAATTTCAGAAATTAACCTGAATGCAAAGAATATCAACGATTTAAATGGTACCGTCCTGCTGCGCAATGTGCTGATTTTGCAGGATCACGAAATTTCACATCGAATAGATTCCGTGCGGCTGTCATCCTATACCGGGTTCAACGGAATGAATCAGTTCAAAATGAACTCTAATATTGCAGACGGATATTTGAGCGGACGATTCAAAATTACCACGGTCGCGAACAACCTCCTGAAATTATTTGGAAAGTACCACCCCGAATTTGCGCAAAGACTGCATTTGCCAAGTTCCGATTCCATTGCGCTGACCGATCAGTATGAAATGGAACTGCGTATTAAAGATACCAAAACACTGACGGGACTGCTTTCAGAAGATTTGGCCCCTTTAAAGAATGTTACCCTAAAAGCCTCCGTTGATGCACCGGCAGGCAAAACAAACCTGGCCCTTTGGGTGCCCGTTTTACAATATCAATCTTTTCAGGCCACCGAAATTGGGCTAAATTGGGACGGCAACAAGGAAAATGGCGACTATTATTTTAGTGTACCGAACACCACTTTTTCAGAAAATGGCAAACTGCCTCCAATTGAATTAAAAGGTTTTTTAAAACGCAATGCCTTGGGGATTAAATTGTTAGCGCGCGACACCGCAAAACAATCCTATTTCATTAAAGGGGTGAACCTCGATGGGGTATTGTCGGTGGTAGATTCGTTGTGGCAAATGCGCTTTAATAGTTCTGAATTGGCCATGTTTAACGAAGACTGGGTCATCAGCGACGATAACTATTTGCGGTTTGGAGAAGGTTTTTTTGCGGCGAAAGAATTCGAATTTTTTAGCGCCAACAAACGGATTTTGCTCGATAGCCTGAATAATGGCCGGGGTATTTCGTTGTCCATGACCAATTTTAACCTCGATTTCATCAATCGCTACATTGCAGGTTCTGATTTTAATTTTAGAGGGAAGGTATATGACTTTGACGTTAAAGTAGAGGATGTCTTTAAAATGGAAGGTATTGGTGGCTTCTTGTCCTCCGATACGGTGTTTATTAATGATGTGCCTTATGGCGAAATCACGGGTAACATCGACATGGCTACCCCAAGTGCGCCCCTTTCCTGGAAAATATTTTTGCAAAATGCCAATCATAAATTGCGTTTCGCAGGTGCCTGGTTGCCCTCCGGTACCCAGACGATGTATGTAGACGACCTTAATGTGTCGGTAGAACCCGAACACTTTAACAGTCAATTGGATGCCAATGGTTTTCCCTTGCAAATTATTGAAACGTTTGTACCAGGCATCTCCAAAACAACTGGGCGATTTGACGCCAATATACACCTCGATGGCCGTTTCAATCGGATTGCCATGAACGGCGATGTACTTATTCGAGAAGGACAACTTCAAATGGATTATTTAAAATCCATGTACCATCTTAAAAACCAACCAATTAAATTATCAGAATATAAAATTTGGGCCGATGGCGATACCATTTGGGATGCAACACAAAAAAGTATGGCTTTTGTGCGCGGCGGACTTAAACACGATCATTTTGACAACTGGATCATAGATTGCGAAATTAAGTCACGCCGTGGTGATAACTTTATGATTTTGAATACTTTACCGGAAGACAATGCCCTTTACTACGGGCAAGGGCTGGGCGAGTTTGATGCCAAATTTTCCGGGTCTTTTAGTCGAACCAATATCCTGGTAACCGCTACGACCGGGAAAGACACCCGATTGTACATCCCGCTGACCACTGCATCGGATGCACAAGAAGTAAATTTTATAAAATTCGTTAAAAAAACACCTGTTGATCTTGATAGTACAAATAATAAAATACTACATTCAGGAATTGGGGAATTAAAAGGCCTTAATTTTGAAATGAATATGAGTGTCACGGATGATGCCGAAATTCAATTAATTTTTGACGAACAGGCAGGCGATGTGATCAAGGGTAGGGGAGCGGGCAACATCAAATTAGTGATCAACCGGGAAGGCGAATTCAAGATGTATGGCAACTACCAGATTAAAAAAGGGGAATATTTGTTTACCTTGTTAAACTGGATCAACAAGCCATTTACTGTTTCGGAAGGCGGCATGATCAACTGGTATGGCGATCCTTATGGTGCACAAATTTCATTGGATGCGACCTATGAGGAAAGTACCCCGGTATATAATTTGGTGCAGGAAGAAATTCAAATTGGCAGCGGCACCCAGGATGATTTGGAAAAGGATGCCCGAAAGCCAACCCGTACCATTGTAACCATGCATTTGAAAGGCGACCTTTTAAAGCCGTCAATTGGTTTTGATATGGAATTCCCGAATGCAACCGGCCAACTTAAAACGTTCATAGACAACAAATTGCGTTCGCTTCGGTCGGATCAAAACGAGTTGAACCGGCAAGTGTTTGGCTTGGTCGTAGTGGGGTCTTTTTTGCCCAATAATTCAACGGGCTTTTTACAAAACTCCGATTATGTTTCTTCAGCCTTTAACACCCTGACCCAGGTCTTAACCAACCAGTTTTCGAGTTATTTGTCTGGTTTGGCCGCTGAATGGTTTGGTGGAGCAGTTTCCAGCATCGACTTTGATATTGCTTACAATGAGTACCGCAACTCTTTGAAAAACCCGGGTGCTACGGCCGATGTTGGTCGAGAGTTGCAATTGCGGCTAAGCAGTGGTTTTGCCAATGATCGGATTACCGTGCAGGTGGGTTCTCAATTTGGGGTGGGAAGTGTAGGAGCCACCACAACCAATGGCTTTTTGGGCGAGGATGTGGTGGTAGAGATTCAGTTGACCGAAAACAGAAATTGGCGGCTAAAAATTTACCAACGTACAGAACCCGACATTACAGTAGGGCAGTTGCGCGGTCGATATGGCGCGGGTATTACCTTCCGCCGGGAGTTTGATACCTGGGAGGAAATGATCCACGGTGCGAACCAAAACATCAAAAAACGAAGCAAATAGGGTGGAAGTGCCTTGTTTTAAATACCTTTGGAAAAAGAATTTTTCAATATGTTATCAAAAAAAGCACAATACGCAATTAAAGCACTCAGTTACTTGGTTTCTCGGCAGTCGGAATGTCCGATTTTAATTAGTGAAATTGCCGAAAAAAAGCAAATTCCGCTCAAATTTTTAGAAAATATACTGTTAGAACTGCGTAAAGCGGGCATTTTAGAAAGTAAAAAAGGCAAGGGTGGGGGATACCTAATCAAAACGAACCCGGAAATGACTTCCTTGGCCAGTGTAATTCGCATTATTGATGGACCGATCGCCATGTTGCCTTGTGTGAGCCTTTATTTTTATGAACGCTGCGAATCGTGTGATGAAGAGCAATGTAAAATCAATGGTTTGTTTGTAGAAGCCCGGGATGCTGTGCTGGGCGTGTTGGAGCAAAAGACCTTGGCCGATTTGCGGTAATAATTTGAACCAGCCATCAAAAAACCTCCGCGTAACTCCGTACCTCCAAGCTTCTCCGTGGAACCTCTCCTTCATTCTATTTAACATAATATAAATTATAGAAAATAAAACCGAGGTTAAATACCGCCTGCAGCATAAAACCATACATGGCATAGGCGTGAATTCCAATTTCGAAACACACTCGATCGATGGCTGGTTGACTGAACTTCTATAAGTCTTATACGCCATTTACAAAATTCTGAACCGCATAAACCGGGTAAATATCAACCCCGTCCACTGACCCGAAGTTTTCAAATGAAAACCGGATGCCTTTGTTTCGCTGCTTTTCTTTTAAAAACTGATACATACTTTGCATCGCGCCCGAATGCGCAGCCTTGACTTCAATGGGCAAAATTTCGGTATTCTTTTGATACACATAATCTACTTCAGCATTGCTACTGGCCGTCTCGCGATGCCAATAATATAAATTTTCCGCGTGGTAAGGATTGCTATATTTTAACAATTCAATTCCAACGCATAACTCAACCAAGGCACCTTTGTTAATGCTGTTGAAATCGGCAGAAAGTATAATATCCGATAAATTTAGCCCCAAAATGCGCTGAAAAATCCCCGTATCATACAACAACATTTTCCGTTTTTTAGGATCGTTTTCTGCGCCAACTGGAATGCCATTTGCAGCGCTATGGGTGACCGGAACCACCAGTCCAGCCATGATTAATAAGTTGACAGCCTCTTTGATCTGTACCAATTTTGCCTCTGTAGCCGCTTTGGTATACACAAATTTTCCACCCATTTGCATCGCTACAGATTCAAACACCTCCAAAACACGCAAAGAAGGTACTTTTTTCTTATATTTCGCAAAATCCGCTTTCACAGAAACCAATAAATCGTCCAGAACCAATTGAACCTCAAGGAGTCCCCTACCCTGCACATACTTCAAGACAGCCTCTGGCATGCCACCTACCAGCAGAAATTTCTTGAACAAATCAAGCAGTTTTTCATGCAATATACTTTGAAGCGGAGCATGAATATGGGCATTTTGCTTCATATTAAACAAATGCACCTCCCCTATCGCTAAAAGAAATTCATCAAAGGAAAAAGGATAGACAAACAAGGAACGGACCCGCCCTACCCCATAAGAAGGCAGTTCATCCAACGCAAATTCTAGCAAGGAGCCGGCAGCCACCACGTGTAAATCAGGCATTTTTTCATAAAAAAATCGAAGGGCAGAAATCGCTGGCAAACAAGCCTGAATTTCATCAAAAAACAAGAGTGTTTTACCTGCGATGATCGGCACATTCAATACGGCCGATAAGTTCTCACAAATCTGCTGCGGATTTAAATCACCTTCAAATAAGGTATGGATCGAGCGATTTTCTTCAAAATTAACCTCTACATAATACTCAAAATGAGCCGACAATGCACGAATAGCCGAAGATTTTCCAACCTGCCGCGCACCACGCAGCAGCAAGGGCTTTCGATCTAACGAAGTTTTCCAATCCAATAAAATAGGGTCAATCGACCGACTCAAATAAATTTCCGATTTTTTCACAGGCAAACCTTACGTGTTTTTTGATTTTTTCACAGGCAAATCTACATCAAAATTCCATTTTTACCCAGCCGAAATCAAATCCCACAAATTTCCATACAAGTCCTTGAAAACCGCTACCGTTCCATATTCCGCCTCCTCAGGCGCGCGCACGAATTCGACACCTGCCGTACGCAAACGCTCATAATCCATCCAAAAATCATCCGTTTGCAAAAATAAAAATACCCTTCCCCCTGTCTGGTCCCCTACCCTGCTCATTTGCAATGGATTAGCGGCCTTGGCTAATAATACCGCGCATTCCGAGCCTGGCGGCCTTACGACCACCCATCTTTTGGTTTCACTCAATTGCGTGTCTTCCACCAATTCAAATTCCAACTTTTCGGTGTAAAAAGCCAAGGCTTCATCATAATCGGCGACCACCACCGCCACATGGATCATCTTCATTTCGTTTATTATTTAGGTTTAAAGTGCTCGTGCAAAAACAAGTCCGCCAATATCCTCAAAAGCATATAAATTTGCGGTCTTCTATTGTTCACAAACCAAACTTGGGCTCGCACAACGACCTGTTTTTCAATGAAAAACACTTACTACGACCTGGTTAACCAGACATTTGACTTTCCACAGGATGGATTCAGCCTCAAAAACAATCGTTTATTGTTCAATGAGATCGATATTTACGAACTGATCCAAAAATACGGAACCCCACTCAAACTTACCTACCTTCCAAAAATTGGTGAGAAAATTCAAATGGCCCGCAAATTATTCCGCGACGCCATTCAACGGTACAACTACAACGCCAAATACTATTACTGCTATTGTACCAAAAGTTCGCATTTCGCATTTGTACTCAATGAAGTACTCGAAAGCGGTACCTGGCTCGAAACTTCTTCGGCTTTCGACATTGACCTGGTGTTGCGTCTGCACAAATTGGGCAAACTCAACAAAGGGATCACGATCGTCAACAATGGCTACAAACCGTTGCAATATATAGAGCGGATTGTAGGACTGATCAATACCGGTTTCCAAAAAGTACTGCCGGTTGTCGATAATCCGGAAGAATTGGAGTTGTACAACCAATTGGTTAAACAACCTAAAATGACGATCGGCCTGCGCATGGCCACCGAAGAAGAACCCAACTTTGAGTTTTATACTTCCCGTTTGGGCATTCGCCAAAGCCAGGTTTTGACGTTTTACAAAGAAAAAATTGAAACAAACCCCAAATTTGAACTCAAAATGCTCCACTTTTTTGTCGATACCGGCATTAAAGACAGCATTTATTACTGGAGTGAACTAAAAAAAGGCATTCGCACTTATTGTCAGTTGCGCAAAATATGCCCTACCCTCAATGCGCTGAATATCGGCGGTGGTATGCCGATCCGCAACTCCCTCGGTTTCGAATTCGATTACCCCTATATGGTGAACGAAATCGTGCGTATGATCAAAGAGGCCTGCGATGATGAAGGCGTTCCAGAACCAGATATTTATTCAGAATTCGGAAAATTTACTGTCGGCGAAAGTGGCGCAACCATCTTTTCCGTAATCGGCAAAAAATTGCAAAATGACTCCGAAGAATGGTACATGCTCGATAACTCCTTGATTAACACCCTTCCAGACAGTTGGGGTATTAAAGAGCGCTTTATCCTGCTGCCCATCAACCACTGGGATAATGAATACCAACGGGCTAATATCGGTGGTATCAGTTGCGATAATGCCGATTATTACAACTCAGAAGCACACAACAACCAGGTTTACCTGCCTTCTTACGACCACGATAAGGAAGGCCCACTTTACCTAGGCTTTTTCCATACCGGCGCTTACCAGGAGGCCTTAAGTGGTTATGGTGGACTGAAACATTGCCTCATTCCTTCTCCCAAACACATTCTCATCAACCGTGACTACCATGGTGATTTTGTAGATTGGGAAGTGTTCCAGGAACAAGGTGCCGATTCGATGTTAAGTATTCTCGGGTACGATTCACCTTATGCTTCCTAAGCATAAGGTGAATCAACCTTTTTCATTATATAAAATCAAAAAGTGATTGGACGCCTGAAGTCCGGGTGTGTATAAAGCCTTCGGCAAATTCTACTTGAATAGGCCGACCAAAGACCCGCATTTTTGCGTCCATAAAGTCGATAAAATCTTTGCCGGAAATGGGCGTATTGGGCACCGTGCTGTTTGGATCGTAAAATTGCGACTTAAACGCCATGATGGCCTCCATCTTTTTAGGATAAAACGGGGTAATGTCAATCACAAAATCGGGTTCAAGTTGTTTGTCCTGTATGTAGTGATACACCGCCTTCGGACGCCATTTTTGCTGCAAATTACCCGCGTCATCCCAAGTTTCGATACGCTCTAATCCGGCATAAAAACAAGCATCCAGGGTCATTTTAGCCGCGCGTCCGTGGTCTGGATGACGGTCATCGGGCGCATTACACACGACAATATCGGGCTTGCAAGCGCGTATGCCAGCCACAATTTTGAGCCAATTGTCCGGATGGTGGGTAAAAAGCCCGTCTGCAATATCCAGGCTTTTGCGAAAACTGGCACCCAATATTTTGGCCGATGCTGCTGCTTCGGCAGCACGAATTTCGGCAGTTCCACGGGTACCTAATTCACCCTTGCTCAAATCAAGGATGCCAAAGGTCTTACCCGCAGCAGCATGCCGCAACAAGGTACCCGCCACGCTCAATTCTACATCATCGGGGTGAATTCCAATTGCTAAAATGTCAACTTTCATATATTTAAAGAAGGCTTGAAATGTAAATTTTGTGTTGCGCTTTCGGAAGTCCTACCTTTGCGGTACGCAGTTTTTTAACCCAATTACAATGGAACCAAATCCACAAGAACAAACACCGCTGTTGGATTGTCAGCAACGCCTGGCGGCCCTTGAAAAAGCCTTTTCGACCTCCGAACATCGCACCCACCGGTTGATGCAGGACAATAATGCGCTTCAACAAGAATTGCACCAATTACAACACGACTATGAATCTTTGCGCTTGCAGAAAGGTGGTTTCGGATTTAAAGCCTTGTTAGGGAGTGGCTTTTTGGCAACTTTAATGGCCATTGTCTTTTGGTACTTTGTGTTCAGGCCCTCCAAGGATTTACATGCCCATCTTTTTGAACATTTTCAAAAGGAACACCAGTTCAATATTGAATATGCAATAAGTCAAGGGCAATTTAAACATGCAGAAGACCTCCTAAAGGCCAGTCTGGAACAACCAGAAAACGCACCAATTTATCCAGAAATTCAAATGGCGTATAAAATTGTGAGTGCGTCTAAACGAAAATGCGAATAGGCGCCTATTTTTTTTCGCGGTTATATTTTAGACAAATTGGGCAGTTTTCGATGACATGTGCACGCGCAGGACAGTATTTTCGACCGTAAAATATAATTTGCAGGTGTAATTTATTCCAACTCGATTCTGGAAAAAGCGCTTTCAAATCGCGCTCAGTTTGTTCGACATTTTTACCTTCCGTTAATCCCCAACGGATCGCCAATCGATGAATATGGGTATCAACTGGAAATGCGGGCACCCCAAAAGCCTGCGACATCACCACCGATGCCGTTTTATGTCCCACGGAAGGCATGGCTTCCAAGGCTTCAAAGGAGGCTGGTACTTGTCCGCCATGCAGCTCCACGATCATCTTCGACAAGCCCCAAATTCCTTTCGACTTCATCGGTGAAAGTCCACAGGGTTTAATGATCTCGCGAATTTCATCAATGCTTAACTTCAACATATCCACCGGATTATCGGCACGGGCAAACAACAGGGGCGTTATCTGGTTTACCCGTTCATCGGTACATTGCGCCGATAAGAGCACAGCAATCAACAAGGTATAGGCATCCTGGTGGTGGAGGGGCACCGGGGTTTCAGGAAAAAATTGTTCCAGCATGATTTGAATATCTGCTGCCTTTTCCTGCATGCGTTTCTTGCTAATTTTCAAGGTTGTATTGCGCTTTAGTGCCTGTTTTAGTGTTTAAAATGCCGGAATCCTGTCATCACCATGGCCATGCCCCGTTCATTACAGGCATCAATGCTATCCTGGTCTTTCATGGATCCACCCGGCTGAATGACCGCTGTAATACCCGCAGCATGGGCAATTTCAATACAGTCTGGGAACGGAAAAAATGCATCAGAAGCCATAACTGCCCCCTTCAAGTCAAATCCAAAAGCCTGCGCCTTTTCAATGGCCTGTTTTAGTGCATCTACCCGAGAAGGTTGACCACAGCCCATGCCGATCAACTGCCGCTCTTTGATGAGTGCAATTGCATTGGATTTGAGGTGCTTGGCACATTTGGCGGCAAACAACAACTCACCCACTTCCTGCGGGGTTGGAATACGTTCTGTAACCGTTTTGAGATCGGCTTCTGTTTCTGTTTTCAAATCCGTGTCCTGCTCCACTACCCCATTTAACAGGCTGCGGAAACTGCGCGCACGAACTTCAAACGACTTGATTTTCAATAAAATACGTTGCTCTTTTTTACGCAACAAATCCAAAGCGTCCTGGTCAAAATCAGGGGCAATCAATACTTCATAAAAAAGTTTATTGATTTCTTGGGCCGTAGCAAGGTCTACTTTTGTATTAGTAACAAAAATACCACCAAAGGCCGAGGTTGAATCACAGGCAAGTGCCGCCTGCCAGGCTTCCAATAAGGTATTACGCCGCGCTACCCCACATGCATTGGTGTGTTTCAAAATGGCAAAAGCGGGTTTGCCCAACTGAAACTCACGCATCAGGGCTACGGCCGCATCAATATCAATCAGGTTGTTGTAAGAGATCGCTTTACCCGACAATTTATCAAAAACCTTTTCAAAATCACCAAAAAATACGCCTGCCTGGTGCGGATTTTCACCATAACGCAAAATGTCGGAACGGTGAATCGAGTATTTAAACGCAATATCCGTGGTACCTTCATTAAACCAACTGAAAATTGCAATATCGTAGTTGGAACTTACTTTAAACGCGCGGCGGGCAAACTCCCTCCGTTGATCTTCCGAAAATTGGCCATCTCCTGTCTGAAGGACGTCCAAAAACATTTTATATTCGTCTTTGGATGCTACCACGACCACATCTTGGAAGTTTTTAGCAGCTGCACGAATCAGCGAAACGCCCCCGATATCAATTTTTTCAATAATTTCTGTTTCGTCATTGGTAGCAGCAACGGTTTCTTCGAATGGATACAGATCTACAATCACACAATCCAACTCAGGAATTTGATATTGCTTTAGCTGCGCCAAATGCTCGGGTGCCCGACGCGCTAAAATACCGCCAAAAACAGCTGGGTGCAAGGTCTTAACGCGACCATCTAGGATGCTTGGGTAGCCTGTCAATGTTTCTACCGGAATGACCGGAATGCCCAGTTTTTCAATAAAAGACTGCGTACCACCGGTACTATATAATTTTACATCCAATGCGTGTAAACGACGGATAATAGGCTCCAGCCCATCTTTTGAATAAACGGAAATCAGTGCGGAACGCAATTGCTTTGTGTTGTCCATGCCCAGTATATCGGAAAGGTTATTTTTAATAAACCGCAAAGGTAAGCAGCCGCACCGGGATCATTACCGTAAAACGCACGCAATTTCGAATTATTTGAGTCGTAATATATTGCCCATTTGGTAACAAGCCCTGCAACGTGGCTCATATTGTTCTTTTTCACCCAAAAGCACCACCGAATCGCCGTCTGCCAAACGGTAAGAATGGGTGGCCAGGTTGCCACAATGCACACATATGGCATGCACCTTGGTCACATATTCGGCAATAGCCAACAAATACGGCATCGAACCAAATGGGATACCACGGTAATCCATGTCAAGGCCTGCTACAATGACCCGAACTCCATTTAGGGCCAATTGTTGGCAAACATCGGGCAAATCAGCATCAAAAAACTGCGCTTCATCAATCCCGACCACTTTGACATCATCACTAATCCGCAGCAGACGCGAAGAATGGTCGGCAGGTGTTGCCAAAACAGCAGAAGTATCGTGCGAAACAATGCTGCTTTCGTCGTACCGGGTGTCAACCTTGGGTTTGAAAATTTCCACTTTCATCTCCGCAATTTTGGCACGTTTTAGTCGACGAATCAATTCTTCGGTTTTACCCGAAAACATACAGCCGCAAATAACTTCAATCCAGCCCGAGCGCTGGCCTTTAAAATGTGGTTCGAGAAACATAGGCCATGGTGCCTTTTATTTGGCTTTGCAAAGGAAAGAAAATCAATTTTGGATAAAAAATAAAAAATTCATGGGTAAAGTTGGCTTAATTTGTGAAATTCGCGGTTGAAAATAATCTTTAGACTTGTTACTATCCTTCGCAACAAGTCTTTTATAGCCACACACACTAAATCGCAGCCTTCGAAATGGATTTGCTGAAAACTAAAATTTACCTGGATAAAATCAACCGTGAATTTGTGCGGATGAGTAAAGATCCTGAAAATATTGTCCGAATTGATGTGGACATCATGTTGTCTTATGTTCGCGAACTATACGATGCAGTTTTGACGGATGTCACGCCTACCGTGGTATTGCCTAAAGAGCCCGCCCCTCCGCGCCGTCAAAATATCGCAAAAATGCCCGAACCCATTGAGCAGGATGCGCCTTCGCCAGCCCCTCCTCCCCCACCCCCGCCTGCACCTGTTACGGCCGTGACCGCCCCGCGAGAACCTGTGGTAACAGCAACCCCACCGGTACAACCTGTAGTGGAACAAAAACCGGCGCCTGCCCCACCCTCTTCCCCCGAACCGCCCGCTCAACAGCCTAAGGCAGCACCCCATGGCGGTATTCCACCTGAAGCAGAGGGCCTGTTTGAAGAAAAACAAGCCAAAGAACTTTCTGATAAATTGGCCGATTTGCCGATTGCAGATTTGAGAAGGGCCATTGCACTCAACGACCGCCTGTTGCTTACCCGTGAACTATTCGCCAGCGATGGTCAAACGTTTGAAGCAACGATTAACGCCTTGAACGGTTTTGCTCAATTTGAAGATGCTAAAATTTACCTGCTCGAAAATTGCGTGATTCGCTACGGCTGGTTGGATAAAAAACGCATTGATGCTGCCAAAAACTTTATTAAATTGGTCCGTCGTCGTTACAAATAATTCTTTTTGAAAAAAATATTGATTGTTGGCCAAGGAATTGCCGGTACAGTATTGGCTTGGACCCTCCAAGGCACGGGGCAGGATGTGTACGTGATGGATGCGCCAGATCATCATACCTTAAGCGCTTCGCAGGTAGCCGCTGGCATCATTAATCCGGTTACCGGAAAACGTTTCGCCAAGTCCTGGATGTTTGAAACCTTGTTTGCCCATGCACGCGCGTGCTACCTGCAACTGGAAGCACAACTAGGTGTACCTATTTGGCAAGATCTGTGCATCGAACGGATGTTACAGCAACCTGAAGAACTCAATAATTGGTCTTTACGCAGCCATGCGCCCGGATTTTCAGATTTTATAGGGGATGCTACCCCGATGGCACAATGGAAAAAATTTGCAAAATCTGATCATTTATTTGGCAGAATACAACATGCTGCCCGTGTTCGATTTGAAACCTTATTGCCTATTTTTAGAGAAAAATGGTTAAACGGAGGCAGACTTATCGAGCAAAAGTTTGATTATCAAGATATTGAAAAGTTTACGCTGGATTTTGACCTAATCATTTTTTGTGAAGGGTACCGCGGCAACAGCCATCCGTTGTTTCAACACTTAGCCTGGAATATCACGAAAGGAGAAGCCTTTCACATTACTTTAAAGACCGATCAGCCCCTCCCAACTTCCGAGGTTTTAAAAAAAAGCGTACTTATCGCACCTTTACAAGCGGGTGGATATTGGGTTGGCAGCACCAATGAATGGAAGTACACGGATAGTTTACCAAGTACTGCGGGCCGTATTTGGCTGGAGCAAAATTTGGGCGACATGTTAGCGACGCCGTATACTGTAGAGGCCCATCTAGCCGCGATTAGACCTACGGTGAAGGACCGCAGACCCTTGATCGGATTGCACTCGCAGTTTCCTAAAATAGGTATTTTCAATGGCCTTGGTACTAAAGGTGCCTTACTGGCGCCCTACTGGGCACACCATTTTGTACAACACTTATTAGAAGGCACAGCGCTTGACCCGCAGGTAGATATCCGGCGTTTTAGTGCTTAATTTTTTACAAAAAATTTGTGAAAAAACACCACCTGATAATCAATTACACTGCCCCAGTAAGCGGCATTGTGCTCTCCTGGACGTTCCGTGTATGTATGCGAAACGTTCAATTCCAATAATTTTTGATGGGCCGCGCGGTTTACATCCAGAAAAAAGTCGCCCAAACCACAATCAATCCACAAGGGCATATTGCGTTTTTCGAGGGCATCCAATTGCGGAACTACTGATAATTGCTCCCAATTATTGGCCAAGGTTCTGGGGTCGCCCAATACGTCTTTAAGATCCCAATCATTTTTCTTGAAAGGCCTCAAATCTAATCCACCGCACATACTACCTGCCGCGCCAAACACGTCCGGATGTCGAATCGCGAGAAAAAGCGCGCCATGTCCGCCCATACTGAGTCCGGCAATGGCGCGCCCTTTTGGAGCAGCAATGGTATGGTAATAATAATCTACTTGTGTCACCACTTCTTTGGCAATATGGGTTTCATATTGCACCGTACTATCAACCGGGCTATCAAAATACCAACTATCATAGCCGCCATCGGGGCAAACGATGAGCATTTGATAGGCATCAGCATGTTGTACCAATTGTGGTGCATCAGAAAGCCAACTGGAATAGTTGCCGCTCCAACCATGCAACAAGTACAAAACCGGATATGGATTTTGCGTTGGCTGGTAGTTGGAAGGCGTAATCACCAGGCAACGAATTACTTTGCGCATGGCGTTACTGTAAATTTCCAAGGTATCCACCTTTGCAGCCCAGGCATTGGATTGCATAAAAAAGAGATTCAGGAACAAAAAAACAACTAAAAACTTGCGCAAACAGATCCTTTTTAGAATCGTGAAGAAAGATAATAAGGCAACATAGAGCGCCAGGTAGGCCAGTCGTGTTTAATATCTGTTCCCCAAATATCCAGCTCATGTGGAATGCCCTTTGCTGCTAGTATTCCGGAAAGTTGGCGTGCAGCATCCGGGTCTTCGTAATCACCGGAACCTGAAAGCAGGTGAATATGGCCAGATTGACGCAATTTTTCCAATAAATATGAATCTTCCAACTTAGGGAGATAATGACAAGGTGAATTAAAATACACATCCTCATCAAAATAGCCTTTGGTATAGGCGGTAAGATCGTAGACACCCGACATGGCAATGGTACCCGCGAAAATATCGGGGCGGCGGAAGAAGAGGTTTGCAGCATGCAAAGCCCCCAAAGAAGCACCTGTTGTAATAATTGCTGTGTTTTCGCTGGTGTGGGTGCGAATGAAAGGAACTACCTCATTTTCAACGTATGCGTTGAATTGTTGATGGCGAATTGCTTTGTGCCGTGGATTCATACGGTTGTTCAACCAGGCTTCCGCATTGATGCTATTGATCGAAAAAACCTTAATTTTTCCTGCATCAATAAGCGGCTCCAGTACATTCAACATCTGAAAACGCTCATACTCTAGGTAATCTGCAGCAGCGGTGGGTAAAAGCAGGAGGGCAAAACCAAAATGCCCATACATGGCAATTTCCATGTTTTTGTTCAGGCGCGGGCTGTGCCAGGTGTGGATCTCTCTTCTCATTGTTTGGATTGTTAAACGTGTACGATGATGAACGCTCAACGGCAAATGTAGAAAAAGAGATGAATAAATAATAACACATAAAAATAATCAACCAAAAAGGCTGGATGTGTTAAGGGGGCATTCAAATTAGTGCGCGACAGGCAACAATTTTTGTGCAATATCCAGTACGCGTCCCAATAAAGAAATGTCAGGCACCTTTACCTCATATGCTTTCTCATCCTCCTCATGTTCCACCTGAGCAGGGGCAATTTCAGAGGCTGAAAGGACATTTTGAGTAGAATTGCCGGAATGGACATTTACAAACAAGAAGGCAGTCATACTCACAACTGCAACAAAGGGAAGCAAAGATTTGGGTAATCGTTTTTGTTTCATGGCTATTTATCTTAAACCAGTACAAAGTTAGCACTTTTTTACACGACAAATGTAAATTTAGACCAAAAGTGTAATAATATAGACAACAACCGATCTGAATAGGTTGCAACAGGACAATAAAAATAATAAAAATAATAAAAAAGCCTGACTGGGAGTTCCAGTCAGGCTCGTATCGTCAAACCAAAAATCAATGCGCTTGAATTATTTGCCACCGTGCAAGCCACCAGTGCTTGCAGGAACTGTTTCTTGTGTAGCAGGCGCTTTCACTTCACCTTTGATGGTCAAAGTACGTGTTGCTTCACCTTCGTTGGTAGTCAAGGTAACGGTTTTAGTAAAGGCACCTACGCGCTGTGTGTCATAACGAACTTCAATTTTGTTCGCTTCACCAGGCATGATTGGCTCCTGTGGGTAAGTAGGAACGGTGCAACCGCAAGAACCTTTTGCAGTTTTAATGATCAAAGGCTCGTTGCCTGTGTTGGTAAATTTGAAAATGCGGATTGGATCAGCACCTTTGTCAATTGTACCGTAATCAACAGTGGTAGTTTCGAGGGTCATAACTGGACCACCTGCTGGTTTTTGAGCGTTTGCAACAAAAGAACCGAAAACCACGAATGCGAGTAATGTGAGAAATTGTTTCATCGGATGAATACCGTTTAAATGATGGTTGAATATTGTCTTTCAAAAATGATAGGGCAAATGTATAGGTACCACGCTTCCTGTGAAACACTTACGCTGTTAACGATGTCCAAACATTTGCCAATATTTATTGAATTCGGGATGTTTCTGCCAAAATGGCACCTGCAACAAATATTTACCTTATCTTTGCAGCCCTCAAAACCATTCAAAAAAAACGAATTATGTACGATCAAAATCCGACCTTAGAAGGTATTAAAACGATAGACGAAGCCCAACAAGGCAATGTTTTGTTCAAAGACCATTGGAAAACTTCCCATGCGCCTGGTGCACGCCATTTTTATATTGAAAGCTACGGCTGCCAGATGAACTTTAGCGATTCCGAAATCGTGGCATCTATCCTTGGAGAAGCGGGCTTCTACCCTACTCGGAACATTGAGGAAAGCGATTTAATCCTGATTAACACCTGCTCCATCCGTGAAAAAGCGGAAGAAACAGTGCGCAAACGCTTGAAAGTGTTTGAGTTAGTTAAAAAGGAGCGCCCCGGAACAATGGTCGGAGTGTTGGGTTGTATGGCTGAACGACTTAAAAAGAAATTCCTGGAGGAGGAAAAATTAGTCGATATTGTTGTCGGTCCAGATGCCTACCGAGACTTGCCCAATTTGATTGGTGGCGCAGAAGCAGGTGATAAAATGGTGAATGTGCTGTTGAGCCGCGAAGAAACCTATGCGGATATTAACCCGGTTCGACTCGAATCGAATGGTATCACCGCGTTTATCAGCATCATGCGCGGTTGTGATAATATGTGTTCGTTTTGTGTGGTGCCGTTCACACGTGGACGCGAGCGCTCGCGTGACACCTTTAGTATTGTGGCGGAAGCCGTTCAATTGTTTGAGCAAGGTTATCGAGAAGTTACCCTTTTAGGACAAAATGTCGACTCCTACAAATGGGAAAACCCAGAAACAGGGGAATTGGTCACGTTTGCGCATTTACTCGAGCAGGTTGCCTGGATTCATCCAGATTTACGGGTGCGATTCAGTACTAGCCACCCGAAAGATATGCTGGATGACGTACTGCACATCATGGCGAAATACGAAAATATTTGTAAGTATATCCATTTACCCGTTCAATCGGGCAATAGCCGCGTGCTGGAATTGATGAACCGCACCTACGACCGGGAATGGTACATTGGCAGAATAGAGGCGATTCGGCGTATTATGCCTGATTGTGCCGTTTCCAGTGATATTATTGCAGGTTTTTGCACCGAAACGGAGGAAGAACACCAGGATACACTCAGTATGATCGAATGGGCCAACTATTCGATGTCTTACATGTTTTATTACTCTGAACGTCCAGGCACTTTAGCCGCCAGAAAATACCCGGATGATATTCCGGAAGATGTGAAAAAACGCAGGCTACAAGAGATCATTCGCCTTCAAAATGCCATTTCGCTGCGCCACAATCAGACCGAGATCGGCAAAACCTTTAAAGTACTTATTGAAGGCGATTCCCGTAAGTCTGATCAGGACTTTTGTGGCCGTAATACCCAGAACAAAATGGTGGTTTTCCCTAAAAAAGCGGGTCTGAAACCCGGGGAGTACACCCATGTAAAAATTAGAGAAGCCAGCAGCGCAACCCTTTTGGGTGATATTGTTGACTAAATTCAAGAAAATGAATCAATTACCCCTTTTTATCCTCCTTTTTTGCTGTTTTTCAATGCCCTTGTATGCGCAATCAACCTGGGTAAAGGGCAATTTGGAGTTTGGATACGAACAACGCTGGGAACAAACACCTTCTGTTACGAGCAATTCTGTCCAGTTTGTGCTGACCGATAAATCAATCCAACGCTTTTCCTTGTCGGCCATACATTTTCCTTCCGTACATACCTTTTTTGAATTGGGTGTATCCGGTTCCAAGTCAGTCACTTCAGGCAACTTAGGGGAATTTGTTGATTCATCCAGATATACTATTCAAATTGGGGATATAGAGCGCAAAGCATTCCAGGTAATGATGGAGTACGGATTTAATATCAGCAATACAAAAAATGAACTCGATGCAGCGCGATCATTTTGGGCATCCGTTTTTATAAATCCGTATTATAGGGCTTTAAATTTTAGTAATCCCAAGCGAATATTCGATTATCCATCTCAAAATAGTGTTTTCGGCTTTGGTTTTGGATTGTCACCAAGAATCTTGTTGCCCTTGGGGCGCAACTTTCTGCTCGATTTTAACACCAAAATCACCCTGCTTACCCTTCAAAATCAAAAAAAGACTTTTAGCGGTCCAGGTTTGACGCCAAGGCAACCCGAATTAAATGTTTTAGAAGCCGATGTTTCATTTTCTAATCTATTCCTGCGGGTGGGATTGGCCTGGAAAATACCTGGACGGAAAAAGAAAATCATAGAGTGATCTTTTTTAACCCCGAAAGATTAAAACATGCTCATGTAGATGTTTTAACAAGAATTTAAGATCGCAGTAGGCAACGTTTTTTGTTGATAATTCATCCAGTTATGGAATCAATTACAACAAACAAAACTTCATTATCATGAAAAAAACTGCAATTTTATTTGTCTTTTTTAGTGTCTGTGCCACTATTATGCAAGCGCAAGGCACTTGGATTAAACTAAATCTTGAAGCTGGGTATAGAAATTTGCCAGATTTCGAAAGACCAGCTTCATCAGGAAATCGGGTATTATTAGTAACGAACATCCGGTCGGATGCTAATTATTCACTTGCTGCTTTACGAATCATACCCGGCAAACGATTGTGGGAAATGAGTATTTCAGGAAAGAAACTGCCGCAAAGTGATGTTTATTCGGCTTATCAGGATTCATCTTCAATTGTCAAAATTGGTGAAACGGAAGGTTTTAACCTCGGATTTACCATGGAATACGGATTCAGTATAGGATCTTACTGTGATCAACCGGAGAACAAGCATTCGTTTTTCACTTCCTTTTTTATGAATCCACTTTACCAACAAACGCGTTTTTCAAACCCGACACGCAGCATAGATTTTGAACAGTCTTTTCAACAAATGGGTATAAATTTGGGCATTAGTCCTAGACTTATCTACCGGGAAAACAGGCGTTTTATTTTTGATTGTTCTTTAAAACTGCCGATGGTAAGATACCGATATGAAATACGTGATTACAAAAATCCTGCTTTGACCGAACAGCAACAGAAAACCAAAACATTCGATTTTAGTATGTTTGATGGTATGGTGCTCCGGTTGGGCATCGGCTGGCACCCTAAAAAAACACAGGTGCCTGCAGATCAAGGCATTAAATAAAAAAAATGAGTAACCATTTGCAAAGTATTAAGGCCCGTTTTGGGATTGTTGGAAATTCGAGTTTGTTAGACGCTGCCCTGGAAACTGCAACCAGGGTAGCGCCTACCGACCTGACAGTGCTCATTACGGGCGAGAGTGGCGTGGGAAAGGAGGTGTTTTCCAAAATCATACACGCGTTGAGTGCGCGCAAACACAATGATTTCATTGCAGTCAACTGCGGCGCGATTCCGGAAGGGACCATCAATTCTGAGTTGTTTGGCCACGAGAAGGGTTCTTTTACGGGTGCGGTAGGTGATCGCAAGGGTTATTTTGAAACAGTAAGTGGTGGTACTATTTTTTTGGATGAAATAGCTGAGTTACCCCTTGATACCCAGGCTTTTCTGTTGAGGGTACTCGAATCGGGTGAGTTTATTCGGGTGGGTGCCTCGAAAACCCAAAAAACAGATGTGCGGGTGATTGCAGCAACCAATGTGGATTTGCTGGATCGGGTGCGTAAAGGAAAATTTCGGGAAGATCTCTATTATCGCTTGAGCACCGTTCCGATCAAAGTGCCCGCTTTACATGAGCGTCGGGAGGATATTGCCTTGTTGTTTCGCAAATTTACCCACGATTTTGCAGAAAAATACCGCATGCAGCCGGTCAAATTAGACGAACGCGCCTCCCTGGTGTTTGAAAATTACCGCTGGCCAGGGAATATTCGAGAATTGAAAAATGTAGCAGAACAATTATCGGTACTTTCCGAAAACCGCTTGATTTCAATAGAGGAAGTGCAACGTCAAATGCCCGTGATGCTTAACCGGCCTTTGCCTGTCCCTTTAGGTGCCAATGGACAAAGTAACGGGAATGGTGATTTTCAGGAACGGGAATTGTTATACAAGGTGTTGTTCGATATGAAAAATGACCTAAATGACCTGAAATCATTGATTTATGAATTGGTAAAAAGCAACAACTTGCGCATGCCCGATCTAGGTTCTGTGCGTCAACTCCAACAAAATCATTCTAATTTGGGGTTCAATCATGTTGAGCGGGAGCAAAATTCCGCACCCGTTTTTGACGAGGAGCGCAATGAGCAATTTTATCCTTCCCTTGAATCTGGCAAAATCACACCGATTATCATTGAACAGGGTAAGGCCAATACTAGTTTTACAAAAACCGAGGTGGAAGATGCGCCCTTAGCGATGGATGAAATAGAAAAAGAGGCTATTCGGCGCGCCCTGAAAAAATACAATGGTCGGCGAAAAGAAGCTGCCGAAGAATTGAAAATTTCAGAACGTACGCTGTATCGCAAAATAAAACAATATAACCTGCAATAAGCCGCAATTGTTAACAATTACCCAAAGTCCAATTTGGCAGGGCAGCGCTACTCATATTTGCACCGTCTTTTGGATTTATCATTAAAACCTTTTTAAAATGCTACGTAATACGCTGTTTTTGTTTTTTTTACTGAGCACCACTTTTGTTGGCTATGCCCAGAAAGGGCATAATTTTCGGGTAAAACTCGATAATTACCCTGAAAAAGATTTGGTTTTGGGTTTTCACTACGGTGAAAAACAATATGTAAAAGACACCGTGCAAGCGGATGCAGATGGTTACTTTGTTTTTAAGGCCGACACCTTGTTGCCAAGCGGTGTATATCTATTGGTACTCAAACCCGACAATAATTTCATACAATTGATGATGCCTGCCGATGATCAGGTTTTTACCATTCAAACGGATGCCAAAGATGGCGTGACTAAAATGAAGGTGAAGGGTTCGGAGGATAACGAATTGTTTTACAGCTATTTGCAGTCCCTCAGCAAGTTCCGGCCAGAAGCGGATACCCTGCGTGCGCAAATGGGACGTTTAAAAAATCAACCCAATGACTCGTTAAAGCTTGCGAATAAGTTGACTGACATCGATAAGCAGGTAAAAAAACAGCAACAAGACTTACTGGCCAAACATCCCAATAGTATTTCTGCCAAAATTGTAAGGGCTTCCATTGATCCGGAGCCACCAGAATTCAAAGGATTAGAACGCGATGTACAGGCAAAACGCTACTACTGGTACCGTGCCCATTATTTTGACAATTTAGATGTAGCAGACCCTGCCCTCTTACGCAGCCCTGTTTTGCATGCTAAAATTGACCAGTATGTCACAAAAGTGACACCACAACATCCTGATAGTGTAAACGTTGCGATGGATTTGATTCTTTCTAAAATGAAAGACTCCAAGGAGAGCTACAAGTATTACCTGATTCATTTCCTGAATTATTACGCCAAATCCAATATTGTGGGTTTTGATGCCTGTTATGTACACTTGGCCAAAGAATATTACTGTAAAGGCCAGGCTCCATGGTCAAAAAAAGAAGATTTGGATAAAATATGCGACAATGCTGCCCGCCTGGAACCTATTTTAATTGGCAAAATTGCACCCAATATTACCGTAAAAAATAAGGAAAATCAGCCTGTTAGTCTATGGGATGTGGATGCTGATTACACGGTATTGTTCTTTTGGGATCCAGAATGCAGTCATTGTAAAAAAGCAGCACCGTCGATGGTAGAATTTGCAACCAAGTTCAAAGACCGGGGCGTTAAGGTATTTGCATTATGTACAGCGGTAGGCGAAAAATCGGGTGATTGCTGGAAAAGTGTGGAAGAAAAGGGATTTAGCGATTTCTTGTTCCTGAATACATTTGACCCGTATTTGCAAAGTAAGTTCAAGCAGTTGTACGATATACGCACCACCCCACAAATTTTTATCCTCGACCGCAAACACGAAATTCTGATGAAGCGCATCGGAGCGGAAGAACTGAGCAAAGTAATGGAGCAGGTGATGCAGTTTCAAAAAGAAAAGATGTCGCCAAAGAAATAAAGGGCTAAGCGCCTTTAAGTACCACTTCGTTTTCACCCGCCCATTGGTGAAGGTCTTGCCGCGAAATCGCAGCTGACATTAAATCGGGAAATAGATCGGGCGTGCAGGCAAAGACCGGCACGCCCAATTTTGCTAAAAAATGGGCATTATTCCGGTCAAAAGAAGGTGATACATCATCATTTAAAGCTAATAGGACGATCAATTGAATACCCGCTTCGGTTATATCCTGCATGCGCTGCCGCATTTCCCGTTCGTTTCCGCCCTCGTACAAATCGGTAATCATCACCAAAATGGTGTCATTCGGCTTAGTTATGATCGACTGGCAGTATTTTAATGCCAAATTGATATCGGTCCCGCCTCCTAATTGTACCCCAAACAATAAATCTACCGGGTCTTTTAGTTCCTCGGTAAGGTCAACAACGGCTGTATCAAATACGACCATTTGTGTTTTAACCGTTGGTATAGTGGCCAATACAGCGCCAAAAATACCCGAATACACGACAGATGTACCCATTGAGCCGCTTTGATCGACACATAAAACAATGTCTTTCAGCGACTTGCGGTTCTTTCTCCCAAATCCGAAACGTTGTTCAGGAATGATCGTTTTGAATTCTGGCTGATAGTGTTTCAGGTTTTTCCGGATCGTGGTATTCCAATCCATTTCCTGTATACGCGGACGGCGGTTGCGGGTGCTTCGGTGCAAGGCGCCCGTGATGGCTTGAATCGTTTTTTGTTCCAATTTTCGCATCAAATCGTCTACCACCTTTTGTACTACCCGGCGTGCAGTATCCTTGGTTTTAGAAGGAATCATAGTGCCCAATTCGAGTAAAGTAGCGACTAAATGCACATCCGGGGTGGCTTGCTCCAGTATTTCAGGCTCAAACATCAGTTTGCGCTGCAGTTCAGGCTGTTTTAAGGCGTCATTTTGTATTACCTGTACCACAGACTGCGGAAAATAGCGCCGAATATCGCCCAACCAGCGTGCAATATTAGGTTGGGAACGTTCGCTTCCGCCCTGCCCTTTTTCGCCGGGATAATCAAATTTTTGCTTGCGCTCAAATTCATAGAGTGCATCCAGCGCAGCATCCATACCCGCTTCCTCACCGGATAGTTTTACATCCGTACCATCGGCTTCATCACCGCCCAGGATTAGGCGCCAGCGTTTCAGGGTTGTTTCATGCATGTTTTAGGCCAAGTAGTTTTGCGGTAAATGGAAGGACTAATTCGGCCAATGCCGGATCGAAACGCGCGTCAAATGCTTCCATATCGTTTGATTGAGCAACCAAAATGGTACCTTTTTTTGCTTTTTCACCTAGTTTTTTGCGTTCTCCGGTTTCAAACCGCGAAAAAGTACGGCGCATAATGGGCATTAATTGCACGAAAGCATCTTCGCTTAATTCGGCTACCCATTGGTGAAGCAAATTCCACAGCACATCATCGTACAATAAAATCATGCCGCTGCCCTTTAAGAAACCTTCTAACCAGGCCGCTGAAAATGTAGGTAAATGGCCATAAGAAAGGGCCAAATGCACCTGTCGAGCGGTTTCGCTCCGTTCTATTTTATGGGCGTCAAACAACAAACGGCAGGTACAACCTGCAATAATTGGCGGAATGCCATCTTTTTCGGCAATTTTCATTAAACTATGGTGCCACTGTTCCGAAAGGTCGGCCCGCTCCAGTACGCGCAGGGCATCGTTTACCTTTCGAATTAGATCGAACACTTTTTGCGCAGTGTCATCGTCTAAACCATAAGTTGCATTCGGCAAGCCAATACTGATACGCACCACCAAGCCATCGATTAACTTGTTGACGGCTTCCAGGTCCGACTTGCGCACATTTCCATATCGCCCCAGTTCGGCGAGTGGGATTAAAGCGGCCATCAATTCGGCAATATCCGATGAAACCGTGGCTTGCTGATTAATATAATAGAGCAAATCTTCAATTACGGTAAACAGTTCAGCGGGGATCGCCTGGCTGATCATGCCGGATAATTCGCTGATTACGAGACTGCGCTTTGCCTTGTCCTGTAAAAAATTCGTAGCCGCCAGTTCCACTGTATTGCCCCAAATACCCATTTCAATCAGGGAAATGAGCATTTCTGGATTCCAGTTGAGTTCCCAAACTTCTTTAAAAGTGCCTTTGGAATTGCTGGAAATAGGTCGCGCCCAGGCAATGCCCAGGATTTGCAGTCGGTAAAAGAAAATGGAGCGTTTCAAGTCATTTTCATCGCGCAGGTTCAGGGCCTTCTCTTTCTTGTCTGCCGACAGCGGTATTCTGAGTTTCCGCACCATATCCTCAAAATCGGCTTGAAGGGGTAATTTTGGCAAACCTTCCGGGACATTTCCCAATACATTCCCTACAATGAGTTCTTTATGAACAAGCTCCAATAAAATGGTATCGCCCATACACATCACCGTGGTGGTTGCTTCGTTCATTTCAATCAGACCAGGTCTTGGTAAATTGCGCAAGGCAGCCAATGATTGCGTAAGACGAAACGCTTCAATCACATGCGCGGTCGAAATGTCCATCTTTTTTTCCCGAAACAAATGGGCCACTTTGGTCAGCCAGCGTTGTCCTTCATCGTTTGGGTGCTCCCATAAATGGTGGTACCAACCGGGGGATGTGATTCCTGCGCCATATCCACTGGCAAAAGAAAGTCGGTTGTTTGTCCAGGGCACCCAGGTGGCTTTTACCTTGATTTTACTTTTGGGCAGTTTTTTTAATATTTGCGCATGGGCTTTTTCGGTGGATTTTAAATCAAGCAATGCAGGTGCATGCCAAGCACCACATACCACTACAATATTCTGATAAAGTTCGTTTTGCGCTTTTCGAATAATTTGCGCCATGTAAGCTTCCCGGTGTGTATTTTCGGCATCCATGGAAGAAGCAATGCCGGCATTCCGCAATGTTTGCATCATTAAAAGCACGGCTTCGAAATGGGTGGCTGGTTGGTCTGCGTGATATTGTTGCTCAAACTGATGCTCCCACCACAATTCGGAGTTTTTGTAACCTGCAATATGGGCAAAATGGGCGATGGGGTCGCGGGGAGTAGGCCTAAAGTCCACAAAATCAGCAGCTTCTGCAGTTTCTGGCTCGGGCGTCACTTCCGCATCTGCTGGCAGTTCGGCATACCGCATCTGCCAGGCAATACTTAAAGGCAAATCCATCATGCGCACCGGAATTTTATGCTGATGGGCGTATAACATTGCCTGCCATTCAGGAGAAAATTCCGAAAACGGATAAAAAGCGGCTCTTTGTGGCAGCGCTTCATCATAACACAAAGCCGCTACCGGTGGCCGCAAATCGGCTGTGCCAATCCACTGCACCACGGTGTCCATCTCCGGCGGACCTTCCACCAGGATCATGTCCGGCTGGATTTGTTGCAGCATGGCACGCACATTTTTGGCCGAACCAACTCCGTGATGTCGAATGCCTAAAAGGTGAATTGCCATGGTTTAAATATTGATCTCTTTGCAGGCGCGGTACAGATCTTTCCAGCCATCGCGGTTTTTTAAAATGGTTTCGAGGTACTCATTCCAAACCAACTTGTCTTGCACTGGGTCTTTTACCACCGAGCCTACTAATCCAGCCGCTAAATCGGCAGCATTGAGTCGACCATCGCCAAAATGTGCGGCCAACGCTACCCCACTATTTACCACTGAAATGGCTTCCGCCGTGCTCATGGCACCACTGGGTATTTTAATTTTGGTTTTTCCATCGGCAGAAACACCTGAACGCAACTCCCTGAAAATGGTTACAATCCGTTGGATTTCCTGTAAAGCAGGTACTTCTGCGGGAATTTGGTAGGTCTTCGCCAAACTGGCCGAGCGTTGTTGTACAATGGTTACTTCTTCCTCCACGGTATCCGGTGTAGGTAGGATAACCGTGTTGAAGCGGCGTTTCAAGGCGCCGGAAAGTTCATTTACGCCCTTGTCGCGGTTGTTGGCGGTCGCAATAACATTGAAACCTTCTACGGCCTGAATTTCCATATTCAATTCGGGTACGGGCATGGTTTTTTCCGATAAAATGGTAATCAGCGTATCCTGCACATCCGAGCCGATGCGGGTGAGTTCCTCCAAGCGTGCAATTTTGCCATCCTGCATGGCGCGCATCATGGGCGTTTCCACCAAAGCTTTTTCGGAGGGGCCTTCTGCGATCAGGCGTGCGTAATTCCAGCCGTAACGGATAGCATCCTCACTGGTGCCTGCAGTTCCTTGTATGAGTAAAGTTGAATCGCCGGAAATTGCAGCAGATAAATGCTCTGATACCCAGGATTTGGCCGTTCCGGGCAATCCATACAACAACAATGCACGGTCGGTGGTGAGGGTTGCTACTGCAATTTCGATCAGTCGACCATTACCAATGTATTTTGGGCTTACTTCAAAACCATTTTTCAGTTTTCCACCCATGATATAGGTCAGTACCGAACGGGGAGACATTAACCAATTGGGTGGTCGATGGCCGTTGTCCTGCTTTTTGAGTTCTTCCAGTTCGTGGGCAAATTGCTCCTCAACATGTTGGCGTAGAATGGTTTTCATATAAGATTGTTTATGCTTTTTCTTAGTTGTAAAAGATGAATCAGAGGAACAATCAAACTGCGTTGCATTTGTTGTTCTAATGGGTTTTTGGATGGTTGGTCGCGCAAGACTTCTAGTTCGGGTAACATGCTTAAATCCAAATGAATATGCATGGACAACATTTTAACATATTCATGATAAGGAACACCACCGGTACGTGGTGCAATAAAACACTGCAATACGAAACGGCTAAATGGTTTTGACCAATTCCAATTGGGGCGCTGCAGTACTTCTTTCAGGTAATCCGGAAGAATGCCCTGCGACTGATTCATGACCATTTTTTCTAATTCCTCATTGTATAAAGCATTCAACATGAAGTAATTGGCCTCATCAACGCCATATTCCTGCACATAAGCGAGAATACCTTTTCGGTACATTGTACGCGCAAGTGCATGCGCGATGTGTTGCAACAATGGAAGTTTACTGCCGGAATGCAAGGCATTTGTTTTTGCAAAAGCGCCCAGTATTTCAGACCAAGGCCTGTCTTTAAATACCGTTTCCCAAACAATCGGGTGTACACAACGCGCCAACTCACAGAACCAAAACTCCGTAGTACTTAAGCCAGGCGTAGGATTAACTGCCTCAAATCCAAATTGTTGCACCATAATTTCGGGACAAAGAAAATCATCGTGTTGCGCTGGAATTTCAATGGCAATTTTGGCACGCATACCTAAAATACGCTTTTGCAGCAGCACATAACGCTCCAATTTGACCGCCACATCATTACTCAACACCGAATGTGGTGTGCTCAACAACATTTCTGTCAATAATCGGCGGGTATCCTGCACGATCGGCTTATCTTGTTCCTTGGGCGCTGGCAATTGTTCGTATAAATCCTGGATAAAAAGCAGTTCTTCAGAGGATAATTGGCCATTTAAAACGCGGATCCATTCTTTGCGTTCCCGGGCGTTGCGCTCCTGCTCGATGGTTGTTTTAAGCAAGGCCAGGCATTGGGTTGGGTCTTCTAAACGCAAGGCAATGAGCCACTTGCGACGTTCTGTTAAAGAGCCAGTTTCCCAAATCTGATCTGTCGCGTTGGGCCTCAAAACGTTCCAGGAAGGATTTAAATTGACCAACCAGGCACCCCGGTTGCCATATATTGGGTGTAAAAAGGGCTGCAAACCTTTAAAGCCGGGAGCGATGGACAAATTAAAAATAGCGGTAAGTTGGGTGTATGGAAGTACCCAACGTTTTCGGGCAATTTTTTGAAAACAATAAGCCAGCAGGTTTACTTGTCGATTTTGTTCTGAAAGCAGGGTTACTAATAACTGCTCCACTGCTGGAGGACAAACCACATCTGTTTCATCCGGTGCGGGATCTAACAATGGTATCGGCGTATTTTCGGGTAATTGGCCTGCTCTTTCGTAAAGATATACCAGGGATGCGGCAGTGTAAAACCGTGCCTCGGGGTCTTTTTCCGGACAAGCGTCGGTGTATTCCCGAATTGCATCCGGCAGGGTTTTCAGGTCGAATTCCGACTTTTCGGTACCCAAGAGGGCTGTTTTTATCAATTTATCCCAGTGGTTCATTGCGGTATTATTTGATAGGTGTTTTCAAGAAAAATACCCAAAGGGAAGACGGTATCCCCCATACGCAACAAACTCATATCCATGGGTTTAGCGCCCGAAACAGCAAGTATGAAAAAAATCTGATCTTCAGAAAAGAGCGTGCTGATTGGCCAGAATGCACCCACTTGATCCATCAAATACCAGAAATCAGTACCTTTTACCAACCTTAATTGACGCACCAATTGAGGTATATCATCTGCCCAGGGTGAAATCGCCAATTGTTGCGCTACCTTGGCTTGAGCCGCTGCCCAGTCTGTTAAAAACGGAATTGAAGGCGGAAGTTGATGGTAAGATTGACCTTGGGATTTAATTTGGGCACGTAAAGGATCGTTGGAAGGGTAAAATACCAATTCGGCCTCCAAAATTGCCCCGGTTAGTATCAAGGGTTCGTAAGGTGCAAATGGAGATTCAAAATCGATCAAAACGGCCGATTTTCCGGTGTTACAACCTAATAACCAGCAGCGGTGCATGGTCATTTGATCCTCCATGGGTTCTGAGCGTTTTCCCAACAACAACCATTGATCCTTGATCGTAAGGACATCCGGGTTTTCTAACAGGTCCTTTTTCTTAATCGTTCTACCTAATTGACTAAAAATCTGTTCCTGAATATCGGGCTCCAGGTCCCCTACCCTTTTGAAGGCCTGAATTAAGGTCCAGGCCTTTATAGCATTTTGAAGGGCTTTACTTTGCCATTGGTTATTATTGAAGTAGTTGATCTTGTTGAAATTACGCACGTAATTAGCCAAGCCATTTGCCTTGGCATCTACCATGCGGCGTACCATTGGGTCAAAAAAAGCGCTTCCTTTTTCAGGGAGTTGAAGCAATCCGGTACGCAACAAGTCCTTTAAAAAACGTTCCAGTTCTTCTGCACCTGCAAGTTCAAGGGCAAGCCGCTCGTCTTTGCGTTTTGCCTTGTCTTTGTTGCGCTTTTCAATTTTTTTTGGGTCTAATTCGGTGTTTTCTGCCGGATTAGGTTCGCTACCTTGGGCTAATTTCTCCTGGCGTTTTTGCATCCAGTCGTTTACCCATTGGGGCTCCTCGTTATTTTCTCTAAAAAGGGAGAATTTGTTGGCAAACATAAAAAGCAAGGCAATGCCGTGTTTACAAGGAAATTTTCTGCTTGGGCAGGAACATTGAAAGGCGGTATTATTTAAATCCACCTGCGTTCGGTAAGGCTCTTTGCCGGAGCCTTGAATTTCGCCCCATAAAACGCGCTGGTTATAGGCAAAACCGCTCCATTTACGCAAATTAGCCAGATCCTTGCCTGCCTTTAAAGCGGCTGAATCAGGGGCTAATTGAGCGATTTGTGCATCGGTAAGGCGGTTCATGGTTGCTTTTCCTGCTAATTAAATGGAATTGAATCAAATGCGCGGGCTAAGGTATAACCTGTTTCAGGAAAAGCAAATTATTTGTTTTAATTTATTTTAAAAAAGTTCTAAAACCTTCTTTTATGTAACAATTTGATACATTTTATGTTTGGTAGCTGGTAGAATAAGCTTACTTCGCTCGGATTTTGCCAACAAAGTCAATCGTCACCTCAAAACATTCAGCGACTTGTTGATCCGTCCAATTTGGATTTTTGATTAAAAAGAGACGAATGGTGTTTTCCGTGCCTTCCTCTCTACCTTCTTCTCTGCCTTCCTCCTTTTTTTGATCAAGAAGTTCGAAAAGGTAAGGTTTAACACCTGCTTTTTCTTCCGTGGTTAACAAGTTGTCCATGTTTTTTATTTTTTTATTAAAAACGGTTGATGTTGCATTTAAGTAAAGCACAGTAGCCACTGAAAATTGGCGCAAAGTGGATTGATTCTCCACATTAGGTGCAAAAATAACGAATTTTTTCCAATAAAATGCAATATAATCGTCATCCCTGCTGTGCTTTAACGCGGTAAGGAATTTGCCCAAATATAACATTTGCAGCGCTTCGAAGGACGCTTCGGTTTGATTCGACAAATCTACTAATATGTAATCAAAGGATGGAACGAATCCATGCAGCCAATCAGGGGCTCCTGAAAACAGCACGTTCGTTGTTTCCTTAGCCAAGGTTGTATTACCATGGTAAAGTACAATCGGAATCGTCAAAGTGAGCGGACGATTATGGTTCAAGTCGTCTATCCATAAATTTAGAATATATCGATTCAATTGCACCGTTAGTTCACCTTTCCTTGGGGCATCGCTTTTGTGTTCTATCAGGGTAGCAATACGTATCGGTTCATTATTATGCATCAATCCGGTATAACAGATATCGGAATAATGCGCCTTCAGTTTTTCGTCGATATAGCTTTCCTTTGATATTTGGAGTGAATCCCAATCAATAAGCGCTTTTGTGCGCGAATCCAACGAAAATTGTAAAAATTCCATTGCTAAATCCCTAATTTGTAAAGCAAATCGAACATATCGGTCGTGCGGATGGTGCAAGAACTCCGATGGGTCAATGGGAAATTCCGCTTTGGGTTTTGTTTTATCTTTTGCCATAGTGACGCAAAAATAAAACAAATAATTTATTTTAAAAAACTTTTTGTTTGTTTTTTTTGGTTGAATATGCAAATACCAAACAAGTCATGCGGTGCGTTTTCTTACATAAACCCACCATCATATGTATAAATTGGTATTATCAGCATTCCTGTTTTTATTGTTATTCAACCAATGCGCTCAACCATCTAACTGGAAACCCGGAGATCCATTGTTTAAAATTGAAAAGGACGGACGTTGGGGCTATATCAATCAGCAAGGAGAAGAAGTTATTAAGCCGATTTTTCGAGGGATCGATTCGTTCACGGACAGTGTAGCGCCCGCTCGCTTGAACGGAACCTGGGGATTTATTGATATAAAAGGTAATTTCGTTATACCAGCGATTTATGATTATGCCTGTTCATTTTCTGAAGGTTATGCTTTGGTCTGGAAAGATAGCAAACCGCTTTTTATTGACCACTTTGGCCACAAATCATATGAATTACCAGATAGTATACAACGCATATCCAGTTTTATGGATGGTGAAGCTGCCTTTATATTAGGTAGGGGTAATACTTCCAAGACATATCGTTTGAAACTAAATGGTGAAATTATTCTCGATATTTTTAAGGAGCCTGGGGAAGAGGATGGTATTAAATCCCGCGAAAAAAATGGGAAAACCGAATATGCATTGTTCGACAAATCAGGGAAACTGATTGTACCGTATGGAAAATATGATAATATTTATCCATTCGAGGGCAATTTAGCACAAGTTTCTACTGGATTTCGCCAAAGAAATCAATACCAGTGCGGTTATATCGATCGAAAAGGGCAATTGCTTTTTTTAGTACCGGAAGGATTCCAATCCTATAATAATCATTGGTCTGAAGGAGTAATTGCAATTAGCGTAAATCCAAACCCTAAGGACGGGCAAGTATTTTCAGGAAATGAATATATTACATGGTATGATACACTTGGAAAACCATTTTTGAGAAAATACAAGGACGATGACGCGATGGATTTCAAAAATGGGAGATCCTTTTCTGGAACAATCCGGAACTGGTATTTGATGGACAAAACAGGAAAACAACTCAGCACGAACCGATTTGAATTCGTTTTAGATAATGACTTTTCTGACAATATGGCGATTGTAGCCGAGGATAAGCAAGAGCCGGGAGAGCGGGATATTAAAAGGTACGGGATTATTGATAGTATGGGTAACTATCTGGTTCAACCTCAATTTAATCATGTCCATGATCGTCTTTTTCAAAAAGAGGGTATGTTGGTTGCCATAAATGAGCCGCTCAAAATGGAGCATTATTCTCCAAAATTCGAACCAATTAAAGAATTTTGGGGCCTGATTGACAGAAAGGGCAACTGGATATTTCCACCAAAATTCACCAAAGTAGATCCGTCCGGTTTTATAGACGGCCTTTTGTATGCTGAAATAGACAGTCTTTATGGATATGTTAACCCCAAGGGCGATTTTGTCTGGAAGGCCATTCATACTAAAAGACCCAAAAGCCCAATAGAAGTTCATAGAGACTACATGACGTCTTCAAATTATACGGTATTTGAAAGTGGTATTTCAAATAAATACATTATAAATCAATATCAGGCTAAATCTATTCCAAAATCCTTTAATTTTGGCGATAACACTTTCGGAATCTGGGTAAATAGTCAGGAAGCAAGCATGGATCCCATTGGAAACGCTTGCCATAAAACTTATATTTATAACACTACTTTAGACACCTTCTTTATTGATTGTCAAGACAATAGGCTTTACATTATCGTTCAAGCCTTAAATTCATCTGGTATATGGAAAGATATTGAATACATGCGAAATAGTTGGTGCGGCGTTAGTTACTACAAATTAAAATTACTTCCGAATGAATTCTGGACATTTGAAGTTCCTGATTATAAGGGTGATTTTAGCACTTCGCTAAGGTTAAAATTTACCTGGAAAAACCCTTTATACAGGAAAGTGAGGGAAGAGCATAAAGAACTTTACAGCAATACATTTCCGGGCAGCGTAAATCCTGGGCAATTTTGGCGAAAAGAAGGTTACCAATATGGTAATTCGATGGACTATTATGATGAGTAATTCTACACATACGAATCCCCTTTAACTAGAATAATCCACCCCTTTTACATTCTTTTACATCCATTTTGAGTTCTACTCAGTCAATCAGGATAACTTTACGGTATTCTACATTTATAAAATTGCAACACTGTTCCATGAAAAAACGATTGACGTTGATTGCCCTTTGCCTGTGCGCTGTTCAGATTTTTGCACAAACAGAATATCCGTCCCAAACCCTTAAAAAAATAAAGGAAGTTGAGCAAAATATAGCCGGTAGCATCCTGCTGAATGACGAACAACCAAGTACCATTACCGAACGCATGGCCAAATACAAAGTAAAAGGCATGAGCATTGCGGTCATTCAGGATTATAAAATCGTATGGGCAAAAGGGTACGGCTGGGCCGATGAAGCGGAAAAAAGACCGGTAACACCTGAAACCTTGTTTGAGCCCGGTTCCATCAGTAAAACATTAAATGCACTCGGTATTTTGAAACTTGCCCAGGAGCACAAACTGGATCTTTATACGGACATCAATACCTATCTGAAATCCTGGAAATTCCCCTACGATTCGCTTTCAAAAGGTAAACCGATCACGCTGGCAAAAATTCTCAGCCACCATGCCGGATTAACGGTACATGGTTTCCCCGGGCACAACATCAATGGACCGATACCAACGGTGTATGAGGTACTGGACGGAAAAGGAGCGGCTTTTACCCCCGCCGTGCGCAGTATGTACGAACCCGACTTGAAATTTGAATATTCCGGCGGCGGCACCACGATTTCACAAGTGTTGCTGACCGACATTACCAAACAAGCATACGATGTTTGGATGTATGAAAACGTGTTAAAACCCATTGGGATGGTGAATAGTACGTACGCGCAACCACCTGCCTTGGAGAAACGCCCATTCTGCGCTTCAGCCTACAGGCAAGACGGTACACCCATTGAGGATAAATTTCACGTGTACCCCGAACAGGCAGCGGCCGGTTTGTGGATGACCCCAAGCGATCTTTGCCGTTATATTATTGATATGCAACTGGCTTACCAGGGTAAACAAGCCTCTAAAGTATTAAGTCCGGAAATGGTGCAATTGCATTTAACGCCTTACCATAACGGTCCGACCGCCATGGGCACTTTTATTGAAGACCACGACGGTGTCAAATACTTCGAACACGGGGCTGGTAACGACGGTTTTTGCGGCGATTTTTACGGTAGTTTGGAGGACGGTTATGGAGTCGTTATTTTTCTGAACAGCGAAAGCGGAAAACTGATACCGGAAATTATTAACAGCGTTGCCAAAGCCTACCATTGGAAAAATTTTTACCGCGAACCCAAACGCAAAAAAGTGGTAGAAGTGTCAGATAATGTGTTAAAAACCTATGAAGGTATTTATTTATACGATAAATCATGGGCCGCTGTCGGTAAAAAGGATAACCAATATCACTTTTATACAAATGGGGTGTATGCAACCATGTATTTTACGTCGCCCACTAATTTTTTTAATGAAGAATTTCCAGCTGTAAAAGAATTTATCAAAGACGAAAAGGGGAATACTGTTGGATATACCCGCACGGTAGGTGGCAAAGAGTTTCCCAAATCTGTAAAAATCACCAATCCGGATACGATCAGGTTGGAGAACAATGTGGTAAATGAGATCGGCTGGTATTTATTAGAGCAGAAAAAATTCCCGGAGTCCCTTGCCTATTTTAAACGCGGCGTACAATTATACCCGACAGATTTGAATATGCTGGTCAATTTGGCGCATTTGTATTTGTTTAACGGCGATTACAACAACGCCATTGCAATATACCGGGCGCATCAAAAAGACATGATTAAACCCGGATACAGTTGGGAAGATTTAATGCGGGACGATCGGGCTTACCTGAAGGACCAGCATTTTGATGTGACGATATTTGATCGGGTTTTTGAGGAGTTAAAGATTGAAAAGACGAAGGGGCATTAGAGCATGTCATTGTGCGCCTCAAGCGTAATAAATGGGTGATTGTGACAAATCAACTAGAATGATCCGCCACAATCACCCATTTCCCACCGACCTTTTTCCAAAGCAAGGTATAATGGCCGCTCAATTCGTCTTTCACCCGTTTTAAGTGCCATTTTCCAATCACAAACGCATTTTTGCGGTCTAATTGCTCCACTTTCAGGATGGTGAAGGTGAGTTTGCCCATGGCCGCAACATCTGGATACGATTTTTTATAGTTGTCGAGGGTGGTTTGCCAGCCGCGCGTGAGCCCACGCGACCCGATAAAGGTCAGGCTGTCAGAATGCCAGTAGCCTTCCATAAACCCGGGGAGGTCGCCTTTGTTCCAGGCAATTTCCTGGGCATACATGACCGTTAAAATGGCTTTTTCAGCCTTGTTTTGTGCTTGAATGCTTGGCAAAAAAGCACAAAACAGGATAAAAAAGCCAAATACTGAATATTTTTTCATATACATTGTTTTAGGCGCAAGTCAATACAACTTTTCCGAATTGTTGCCCTTTTTCCATCCATTCGAGGGCCTGATTGCCCGATTTTAAGGGGAAAGTGCTATCTACGATCGGGATAATTTGATGAAGTTCCACAAATTTAAGCATACTTTTAAAATTGGAAGCCGTACCCATGGTGGACCCCAAGATGCTGATTTGTTTCCAAAAGATGATTTGTGGGCTCAAATTATTGATTTTCCCCAACGAGCCACCATAAATACCAACGCGGCCGCCTGGATTGCATAATCCTGCCAATTGCCCAAACCCATCGCCTGCCGCTGAGTCGATGATCACATCAAAACCGCCCGCCATTGCTTTAAGGTCTTTATCCCAACCGCCTTGTTTGTAGTTTACACCGCCTTTGGCTCCTAGTTTTTCGGCCTGTTTGATTTTTTCGCCCGTTCCAGAAGTGACAAAAACAGTTGCTCCAGCCGCTACGGCAAATTGCAGCGCCATCAATGCTACACCGCCGCCGACGCCAGAAATTAACACTTTTTCACCTTTTCGCAGTTTGCAACGCGTAAACAAGGTGCGGTAAGCCGTGAGCCCCGCCAATGGAAGTGCCGCCGCTTGTTCCCAATTCAAATGCTCGGGCATCGGATGGAGTTGCTTTTTCGCAATTTTTATTTGGGTTGCAAACGTGCCATTATCTGGCATACCCAACACCCGGAATTGCTTTTGTTGCGCAGTAGGATTGGTCCCCCAATCAAGCGAAGGATTAATGATTACTTTTTTACCCTTGTACTCCCCTGCCCCATCGCTGCCCAAAATACAGGGCGCTTGGATGCCAGCATATTGACCCTGTGTAATGTATAAATCTCTGTGATTGAGGGCCGCCGCATGAAGGTCAACGACAACCACGCCTTTTTCTGGTTTAAGATCGGGAGCCGTCGTGTATTCCAGAGGTGCATGCACGGCATTGAATAAAAGTGCGTTCATGTTTGTGTGTATTTGATTTGTGTTTGTTTTAATATTTAGGTAGGCTTTTGAATGAAATCCTGCGCTTGCGCCACCATATCCGGGAAAAACGCCGTAAAATCGGCTGAAAAATCAGTAATATGCTCAAAAAAATAATCCAAAACCGCCTGCGTGTCAATTTCTACAGGCAAACGCCGACTAAAACGTTGCATCACTTTGCGCATGCCTTCTTCCGTCGTGTACCGATGTAAAAACTGGTCTTCCATCATTTTCGGAATCCAATCGCGCAAGGGCAAAGGCATTTCCACGGCTCGATTTTGCAAGGATTGATAAGTTTTTTGCGCAAAAACTTCAAAATCCTCGTCAGAAAATTGCTGCCAATGGATCGCCAGTAAATAGTCGTACAACACATCGGTGACCGGCGCGCTGTATCGCCGACCAAAAGGCCTTACCCGCACCACACTCTGATTGGTTGCCGGGTGATTGTCCGTAAAACTATCAATTGTGCGATGCAACAATATGCCTCGCTGTACCTCCAAGGGATAATTTTGCCAATCGTTGCCTTTCACAAAGTCGCCGATAAAATTCCCTACCAATAAATCTTCGTTGCCGAAAGACAAAAAACAATGGGCTAAATGGTTCAATTGTTGTGCTTGATTAAAATGTTTTATTGGAAAACGCACTGAATGGCTGGTTTTTATACATTAAACTTATCTAAAACCAAATAAAAACACCGCTTCAAAAATGCCACACAAATATAAGGTGAACGTTTTGTAGAATCCATGAAGTTTTCGTGTCTGTTTCGGCTTTTAAAGGATTCCTGCTACCTTTGCGCCCGTTTTGAGGCTCAAGTCTCACGACGCGTACCCATTTTTTGACCATCACACCTAATTTTAATTGATATATGGCACTTCAGTGCGGCATTGTTGGATTACCCAACGTCGGAAAATCAACCACATTTAATGCGCTTACCCGGGGCAAAGCGCTGGCAGCCAACTACCCTTTCGCAACCAAAGACCCGAACATGGGGGTGATCACGGTGCCTGATCCGCGTTTGGACAAACTCGCCGAACTGGTTCAGCCACAACGTATTTTACCTACTGCGGTCGATATTCTTGACATTGCAGGTTTGATCAAAGGTGCGAGCCAGGGTGAAGGATTGGGCAACCAGTTTTTGGCCAATATCCGAGAAGTAGATGCGATTGTACATGTGGTACGTTGTTTCGAAGACGATAATGTGGTACACGTGGATGGTTCCGTAAATCCAGTGCGGGACAAGGAGATCATCGATTTCGAGTTGGGTTTAAAGGACCTCGAAACCGTGGAGAAAAAAATGGAAAAATCGGCGCGTGCGGCCAAAGCAGGCAATAAAGACGAGCAACGCGACCTGGTGACCCTCCAAAAAGTAAAAGCACACATTGAAACAGGCAAACCTTGCCGCGAACTGCTGCCGGATATGTCGGACGATGAATTGCGCCTGATGGGTGATTTGTCGCTGTTGACTGCCAAACCTGTGCTGTATGTTTGCAATGTAGATGAAGGATCGATGCATACCGGCAACGCCTTTACCGAGGTCTTCAAACAGTCTGTTGCGGCTGAAAATGCAGAGGTTATTTACCTGAGCGCCAATATTGAAGCCCAAATTTCGGACATTGATTCGCCCGAAGAACGCGCGGAGTTTTTGGAAATGATGGGCCTGGAAGAACCAGGTGCACACCGTTTGATTCGGTCTTGCTACAAACTGCTCAATTTGATTACCTATTTTACCGCAGGTGTGAAAGAAGTTCGGGCTTGGACGGTACGTAATGGCGCTAAGGCTCCAGAGGCGGCTGGCGTTATTCACTCCGACTTTGAGAAAGGATTCATTCGTGCCGAGGTAATTAAATATCAGGATTTTATTACATTAGGTTCCGAAGCAAAAGTAAAAGAGGCGGGTAAAATGTCGGTGGAAGGAAAAGAATACGTGGTGGGTGACGGTGACATTATGCACTTCCGCTTTAATGTTTAAGTTATTGTTTTAAAACTTAATACCACCCTGTTATGCAACTTGATACCATTATTTTCGATTTGGGCGGCGTGCTCATCGACTGGAACCCCGAATACGTTTTCCGCACGGTAATTCCAGAGGATGATCGGCGGGCTTTTTTCTTTGCCAATATTTGTACGTCCGATTGGAATGTGGAGCAAGATGCTGGTCGTACCTTACAAGAAGGCACCGATTTGCTGGTGGCGCAATGGCCGGAATGGGAAAGTGAAATCCGCACTTTTTATGGCCGTTGGGAAGACATGCTGGGTGGTCCGATCCCGGAAACGGTGGAATTATTTCGCGCTTTAAAGGAGCAAGGCACCCATCGTTTGTTGGCGCTCACCAATTGGAGCCATGAGACCTTCCCGGTAGCTTTGGAGCGTTATGATTTTTTGCACTGGTTTGAAGGTATTGTTGTTTCAGGCGAGGAGAAAACCCGGAAACCATTTGCGGATATTTACAAAATCCTGCTGGAACGGTATTCCGTTGAACCGGAGCGCGCTGTGTTTATTGACGATAACCTGCACAATGTAAAAGCGGCAGAAGGTTTGGGCATAAACGGCGTGCATTTCCAAAGTGCCGAAGATTTGCGGGAAAAATTGCGGGAATACACTGTAATATCTTAGAAATAAATATCATAAAAACCTTTGTGCCTTTGTGTTAAAAATACCTTTTGGAAGGAAATTTAGCACAAAGGCACAAAGGATATAGACTTAGGCAGCCTCTTCTACATGGTGTGTTTTATCAAAAAACGCCAACAAATCGCCCAAAGTCTCGCGTAAGTCCTTCCGATTTACGATCAAATCGAGAAAACCATTTTCCATCAAATAGTCTGAAGTTTGGAAGCCCTCTGGAAGATCGCGCTTGATCGTTTCCCGGATGACACGTGGGCCTGCGAAGCCAATCAAAGCATCGGGTTCGGCAATATTGATATCACCCAACATGGCAAAGGATGCTGTTACGCCCCCGGTCGTTGGATCGGTCATCAAAGAAAAATAAGGCAAGCCTGCTTTTGCCATCAGGGTCAATTTGGCGCTGGTTTTGGCCATTTGCATTAGGGAAAACGCGCTTTCCATCATACGGGCACCGCCTGATTTGGAGATGATCATCAAACCCGCCTTGTGTTCCAGGGCATAATCGATGGCCAGGGAAATTTTTTCACCCACCACCGAGCCCATCGAGCCGCCAATAAATTTGAAATCCATGGCGGCCACTACCAAACGGTGACTACGCACCGATCCAGCGCCAATACGCATGGCATCGCGCAAGCCTGTTTTTTTAATAGACTCCTCTAAACGTTTATCGTACGGTTTCAGATCGGTGAATTTCAAAAAATCGACCGAAATCATATCATCGTGCAGGGTGACATACTCCTGATCATCGAAAATGATGTCAAAATATTCCACCGAGCCAATGGCAGTATGGTAATCACATTTAGGACATTTGTAATAATTGTCACGCAATTCGCGGGTAGTGCTTGTTTCTTTGCAGCGCTTGCATTGAAACCAAACACCTTCCGGCACATCTTTTTTTGCCTTGGTAGCGGTAGAAATGCCTTCTTTTAATCGTTTAAACCAACTCATAGTGAATCGTTTGATTAATTATTAGTGGTTAAGGGGCAATTTTGCGGCGGCAAAGATAGCCCGCATGTCGAAGGTACAAAGATTTTTTTAACACAAAGCAAAACGGATAAAGGATGGCGAATTCTTTAGATTGATTATTTTGACAAAATGAATGCAAAAAATCGCGGCACACATCCAATTCCCGGCATACCTTTGACGCGCTATATATATGAATTTAAAACGTTTGCTTCTGTTATTGCATAAGGAATTTCTGTTGGAGTTCCGCCAACGCTATGCCATCAGTGGCATTGTGTTGTATGTGCTTAGTATGGTGTTTGTGGTATATATCTCGAGCGTAAAGGTACAGGCCCAGGTTTGGAATATTTTATTTTGGCTCATCGTGTTGTTTGCTTCCATCAATGCGGTGGTAAAAAGTTTTGTACAGGAAAGTGGTGCCCGACAATTGTACTACTATCAACTTACCGATCCGGTATCGCTTATTTTGGCCAAGATTTTGTACAACACCTTATTATTATTGGTGTTGAGTTTGCTGGCTTTTGCTTCCTATAGTTTGGTGGCGGGCAATCCGGTGAAAGATCCTTCTTTGTTTGCCCTGGTTTTGTTTTTGGGAAGTTTTGGGTTTTCAATTGCCTTTACCTTTATTTCTTCCATTGCGGCGCGGGCCAATCAGTCGGCTACTTTGATGGCGATTTTGAGTTTTCCGGTTATTTTGCCGATATTGCTTACCCTGGTACGGCTGTCGGCCATCGCGTTGCGGCTCATTCAAGATACTTCTTACCAACGCGACATCGTAAATCTGTTGGCCATCGACACCATATTAATCACCTTGACATTCGTTCTGTTTCCATATATCTGGAAAGACTAATAAAATCAAAATTGCAAAACCATGTGGTGGAAAGCACTTTCTGTAGTTTTAGTTGTTTATTCCCTGCTTGCGGGCATGCTGGCTCCCTTAAAACCGGGCATCACGCGCACGCTTCCCGAAACCGCCAAATCGGGTCAACTAATAAAAATACAAGTTTTTGGCTACAACAGTTTTTACACGCGCAGCGCAGCCAACGAACTTCGGCTATGGCTCGAATATGATTCCTTGCACGCTTTGGTGGGTCGCGATCTTAAAATATTGAGCGATACCAGCCTTGAAGCCGTATTTACTTTTCCAGCCGATTTGCCCAATGCAACTGCATCGGTGCGCCTCAACGCCATCCTTGACCATCCGAAAGATGGCGTTTCCTTGTTGCCCGGCGCTTTGGAGTTGGTGAAAAGCACCGATACCATGGCAGTTGCAGGGACCAGCAGCTGGAGCAGCGACCCGGTGGCAAATTTGCATGTAATCAAAGATTTTACCTTCCCTTATCGCAACGTCATCTATGAAAGCATCCGGAACACCTATTACCATGTGCCGATGTGGTTCGCTTTGATGTTCCTTTTTTTAGCCTCTGTCATCTCCAGTGCCCGGTATTTGCGCAACCCTACTCTCGAAAATGATCGACGCGCATCGGCGTATGCTGAAACTGGCCTGTTTTTTGGTTTAATGGGCCTTGTAACTGGCATGTTATGGGCGCATTACGCCTGGGGACGTGCCTGGAGCAATGACATCAAGCAGTTGATGACGGCAGTGGCCTTGTTGATCTATTTTGCGTATTTTATCCTGCGCCGTTCGTTCGATGAGCCTGAAAAAGGTGCACGCCTGGCAGCAGTGTACAATATTTTTGCGTTTGCATCCCTGATTCCATTGCTGTACATCGTTCCGCGCATGTTTGCAAGCCTGCATCCAGGCGCGACGGGCAATCCGGCATTCGGCAGTCAGGATTTGGACAACACGATGCGCCTGGTTTTTTATCCCGCTATCATCGGCTGGACCTTACTCGGTTTCTGGATGGCGCAGTTGCGGATCCGGTATCAGCGGCTGGAGGATCGGGCGATGGACTTAGAGTGATGAGTGATGAGTGATGAGTGATGAGTGATGAGTGATGAGTGATGAGTGATGAGTGATGAGTGATGAGTGA
>JAIYAP010000086.1 GCA_027488935.1 Saprospiraceae bacterium
GCATGTTTAGGCGCCACAGAATTTTGCAAATCCTTGCTATGCCGTTCCATGGCCTCTAAATCCTGCAAATGGTATAAGCCATGTACGCCGTCTAAGTCCTGACCCGGCCATCCAAACTTGTTGGAACGCGAACCCAAAGCAAGTAACAATTGGTCGTACGGTATAAAATTTCCGTCGGCTGTGTATAATTTCTTTGCTTCGAAATCAATACGTTCAATACGCGCCTTCTGTAATTGAATGCGGTTTTTAGTCCAAAATTCCGCTTCATAAGGCTGGGTATCGCGCAAACGCATATGCCCCATGTAAATATACATAAGGGCAGTTCGACTAAAAAAATAGTCCGATTCATCCGAAACCACCGTGATTTCGTGCGCACTCAATTTCCGAATCTGTCGGGCCGCTGTTATACCGCTGATTCCGTTGCCAAGGATGACGATTTTCATAAGGTTCAGGATGCTTTTGATGCAAAACGAATTACACCACGTTTTTATGTACGTATGCAGTTCGTATTTAGATTTCTAGGCTTAAAATTAGATAAAACGCATGGCTTTTTGGTTATATCCCTTTCAATCCTTGCGAAACTTGTCGGCAGGCCGACGAATGAAAGTAGTTTTATTTTGAAAATCACACCCGTTTTGATAAGTTGAAACTTTTTTTTGCGTTTAGGAACATAAATCGGTGCAATCTCCCATCTAAAAACAAGGTGCTTCGCCAAAATTTACGTTTGTTCAATTTTTAATATATGTGCAAAATACTACCTGCCTTTCTGCTTTTTATAAGCCTTTCCGCGCATGCGCAATCCCCAAAGTCCGTACAAGAAGACCCAAAAACAGATTGGGCGGCGATCATAGAGCTAAGTTTTCCTTCCGATCCTTTTTTGCAACCCGATGCGCTCCGAAAAGAGGCCGAAATGACGGTGCTCAAACTCAGCGCCGAGAGTTATGGCATCCGCGATTATGTTGATTTTTCGCTCAACACCAAGTTGTGGCAAATGGCCAAATCGGAGCAATGGGAAATGTACGCCGATGCGAATTTGACCCGACAAATGGCTTTTGAAGAGGCAATGCGCAAGTTTTCGAAGCCAGACACGACCCTCACGTTCGATCCTGAAACCTATGAAGAACGTATTAAAGTTAATTTTGAGCCATCCCGCTTACCCTTTGATGCGCCTTACGTCAGGGTACGTCAATTATTAAGTTACCACAATGCCTCGGCGCGTTTCAGCATTCAAACCCTTGCCATTGGCCCTTGCTGGGAAGACGGCAAAGTGCCTTATTGGTTGAAAATACCTACTTCTTTGATGGTTTTACCCGAATCTATGCTCGATGCAGCAGATATCACCTGGGCAGTGCGGTACATGACCGATACAAACAGTCCGACAGAAGCGCAATGGACCGAGGTGAAAAATACGACCGGTCCGGTTTTGCAGCGGTTTTTGGATCGCATCCGTACAGATACCAGTATTCAATTGTACGACAATGAAGAAAACCTGGTGTTGGCTTCGAGGCGCCCCTGTTTGTTTTCTTGTACAGATACCGTGGTGACGTTTGATCCGCAGACCTGGAAGGAGCACGTTCAAATCATAGAAACGGGCCTTGATCTGGAGGTCATCCATGATCTTCAATTGGTAGAAGAATGGTTTTGGGATACGGAACAAGGCCTGTTAATTACCCGATTGAAGGCAGTTGCACCCCGGGCAGCCCTGAATCGACCGGGTGATGAACTGCTCATGCAAGCCCGGTTTTACAGAAAATGTGATGCGGAAGACTAACGCGATTTAGCCTTGCGACAAAATCTGGCCAATCAAACTTGCACTAAATACAGAAAACATAAACCAGCCCAATAATCCTTCAGCGACCGCGATATATCGGGCAAAACCGCGACCATGGCCATAACCAAGGGTCACAAATGCATTCATGCTGTATCCACAGGCACTGAACCAGCAGCGCCATAGGATACCCAATAAATAAACCCGTTGAATAAAACTCAAGCGCCGCCCAAATAAGCCGATAAACAAATCTGACCAATTAAAGGGCAGCGGCTCTAATGGGAATAGCAAGTAAATAAGGCCAAAAAGCGCAATGAAAAACAGCGACATCACCAAAGCTTTGCCCGGATTGACCCCATAATCGCAGAAAAGCCGCAAAAAGCGATTAAGCTGCCACTCTGCAAAATCGTTCATTTTGTGCCCTTGGTTCCAGTTCCAGCGCGATTTCCGGGTAATCAAATCTTTCATTTCTATAAAGCAGGCATCGTAACTTTCTTCATCACCCGTGTACTTGTAGGCGCGCAAAAGCTGATAATACACCTTAATTAAGCTGTAAAAATCATCTTCCGAATCGGTGCTGAGCGCTGTGGAACTGCTAAATACGGTGATGCCTTCAGTAGCAATCGCCAAATGGCTTTGATCGAATTGGTACCAGCGTGCATCTGTATTTTTTTCTGGCACATCCAGGCCTTGCATGGCCACTTTTTCGGCAAAACGACATTTGAAGATATTCAAGCGCTCTTTTACACTACAATCCGTAATCAAAAGCGTGCAAAGAAAAGTGTCGCGCTCCATGGTGAGGTAATCAAAATAACCCGAACCACCCAAATGAATAAAGGCCGTGGAGTCAATGCCAGCAACAAAAGTGTTTTCAAAAACAACTTCTCCCCCTTTTTGAGAGGCCATTTCGAGCGTTTGAATATTGAAGTCACTGTGCCGAATTTGAATATTTAGCGGAGCATCTGTATTGGATATCTGAAAATTGCCGTCCACCTGATTGTTTGTAAACGGAATGATGCCAACAATGCGTTCGGCCCAAAAACCTTGAAAAAACTGGCAATGATCAAACCCCAATTGTTCTGCTTTCAATTCCGAACAACGTATTCCTTGTGCAAACAAACATGCACGGAAAAACAAATCGCCGCTGATCTCTACTTTTTCCAATTGAACCAATTGCTGAAAATGCAACATCGGCAGCACACAACTTTCGGCAAATTGAACTCGATCCAGTTGTACTTTTGCCCGAATGCTTATGGTATCGGCGCTTGGAAATACAGGATTCCAGGAATGACGCACATTCCGAACATCCTGCAGGTAATATTGGTCGAGTACAGGATCGGGCGTGATGCGTACTTGCCGCAAAACAAACACGGAATCCTTGCAATTGCGCATCGCTTGCACAAAGGCACCAAGGGTCATAGAACCTTGGGACGGCAATTCTTGCGCCGAGATCAGGCCCGGCAACAACAGCATCAACAGTATCAACAAGCGCGGCATGTACAGATATTTAGGGCAAATCTATAACAGCCTGCAATGTTAAAGGGCTTGTTTCGTTTTTTTGACAAAAAAATATCATTATGCGTACTACTATGTTTCTTTTCGGCTTTGTGTTGCTGACCGGTATATATGCCCAGGCACAAACTTATACTACAGTAAAAACTACTAAAGAAAAGGCATTAAACGCCTATAACGAAGGTAAAAGTGAAGCTGGCCGTAGCCAATATGCCATTGCACTCGGATATTTTGAACGAGCAATTAAGGAAGATAAACAGTTTATAGATGCGCATTTGGCCCTGGCCGATACCCATCTCGACCTTGGTAACTACACCGGTGCTAAAAAAAGTTTTGAAAATGCCCTGGCCTTAGATACCCTGTATGCCCCACTGGCTTTTTTTCGCCTGGCACAAACGGAGTGGGAACTGAACGAATACGATGCAGCGGCTCAGCACTTGCGTAATTATTTGAACAGCAAATCAAAAAACATTAAAAATAAAGCAGATGCCCGGCGTTTGCTCGCTAGCGCCTTGTTTGCCAGTGCGGCGGTGAAAAATCCGGTGCCTTTCAATCCGCAATCGCTCGGAGCAGCCATTAATACGCCCGACGATGAGTATTTTCCAACCTTAACGGCCGATGGAGAAACCTTGCTGTTTACCCGCAATGAAAGCGGATTTATGGGCGATGAGAATTTTTACCGCAGTAAAAAAGTAGCCGGTGTTTGGCAAAAAGCCGAACCACTGGAAGGGGTCAATACTTCTGATAATGAAGGGGCTGAATCCATCAGTCCGGATGGTACCTGGTTGGTTTTTACCGCTTGCAACCGCAGCGGTGATGGCTCTCAGGGTAGTTGCGATTTGTATTGGTCGCAGGAAAAAGCCAATGGTTGGACCAAACCTGCACCATTTAGCAATACCATCAATTCGAGTGCGTGGGATTCGCAACCAAGCATCAGTGCCGATGGGAAAAGCATCATTTTCAGCAGTCGGCGTCCGGGGGGCAAAGGCAAGGAAGACTTGTGGATTACCCGTCGTAATCCGAATGGAAAGTGGACCAAACCAGTTAATCTGGGTATGCCCGTGAATACCGGTGGCGTAGAACAAACGCCCTTTTTTCACCCGGATGGACAAACCCTGTACTTTTGTTCGGATAGTTTGCCCGGGATGGGCGGCCAAGATTTGTATATGACGCGGTTGCAGCCCGACAGCAGTTGGTCGACACCGCTCAATTTGGGTTACCCCATCAATACTGCAAAAGATGAGGTGGCCATGACCGTAAGTTTGGATGGTAAAACGGCTTATTTTGCCACAAACCGGCCTGGAAGTCAGAAAATTGATATTTACACCTTTGAATTGCCCGAATATGCTCGTCCTAAACCAGTTACGTATGCCAAAGTGGAAGTGCGTGATTGGTCAAATGACAATCCATTGTCGGCCCGACTCGATTTTATCGACTTAAAAACGGGGTTAACTTATGTTTCCGTAAGCACGCGAAAAGACGGAACTGCCCTTGCCTGCCTGCCTTCGGGTGCAGAATATGCTTTGCGGGTAAACAAAGACCATTACTTTTTTCATTCCGAAAACTTCAACCTGACGGATACTTCAAGTTATCGGAAACCTTATTTGTTGAAGGTCGCTTTGCAGCCCATCCCCGACAGCGCTGCAACGCCAGTGAAAGGCGCACCGATTATCTTGCGCAACGTATTTTTTGCAACCGGATCTGCCGAACTCGTGCCAGCCTCTGCAGCGGAGTTAGATTATGTGGTGAGGATGTTAAAACAATTGTCGTGGTTGCGCATTCAAATCAATGGTCACACAGACCAGGTTGGAACCGATGCCGCCAATCAAACCCTTTCGGAAGCACGCGCCAAGTCGGTGTACAACTACTTGATTAACAAGGGGATTGCATCAGAACGACTTCGGTATAAAGGATTTGGCGAAAGCAAGCCCTTGAGTAGCGCACCCGATACGGAGGAAGGTCGGTCACAAAATCGACGCACTGAATTTGAGGTATGGTAAGTATTTGGGCGATCTTATTTCCGTAAAATATAGTTGCGGTACTCCCCCGGACGCCAGCCCAGCAGTTTTTCGCAAAGCCAGGTAGCCCGGTCCTTCCACGACCAACGTGCGCGGGAAGGGTCGGTATTGAACTGCCAGTTCATTTTTTCTATGCGGGGCACCATTACACCAGGATGTGTGCCATTGAAACGCGCCAGAGGTTCGGTGCCGTTGTAATCGTAAGCACTGTGTGCATCAAGATGGGTATTGACCCAGTCGTCCGAGTGCCACAATTTATTAAAATTCAACAATTTGCGTTTTTGCGCGTCGGGACTTTTAACCCAGCCGTAATGGTAAATATAGGCGTCAATAAGACGTACTTTTAGTTTGTGGTTATTGTCCCAACGAAATCCTTGTGCATCCCGATAAGATTTGATCGATTTTTGATTTCGGACAATACGGATTTCCCGCCGATACCATCTTCTGGAGGCACCTATAAAATCGTAGGAGCCGTAATAGTGCCTGTAATTGAACAATAAGCCTTCCGTTTCGGTATCATCGAGCCAGCGCTCCATGCTTTCACGAATTACCGGGTAGTCTTGTTCATGGATACACTCATCAGCCTGAATATAAATGCACCAATCGTACGCATGGGGTATTGCTTGAAATGCTTTATCCGTTTCAATCGCGAGCACGCGCCCGCCTTCCCGGAGCGAATCATCCCAGGTGGTTTCGATAATATGGACCTTTGGGTCGTTGATGTTGCGCACCAATTCCAAGGTTTCATCGTCGGAATGCCCAACGGCCACGACAAAATAGTCACAAAGGGGCAACACGGATCGAATCGCTTCCGTTACCGGATAGTCGTACCGTACGGCGTTGCGGATAAAAGTAAAACCTGCAATTTTCAAACTTTCTGAACGTTGATTAGGAAAAGGCGAATTACGCACTTTTTGAGCGTAATAATTCCAAATCGGTTCATCCGTTTTATTAGGTTTTCTTCTTTTTTATCGTGCAACCAACTGCGCGGGTAAAATCGGGGTTTGGAATCCCGCCAAGTAAGATGGCTTCCAAAGCATTTTCCAGGTACCGATTTTTGATTGAATTAGGCGCTTCTGGATTGTCATCAATTGCGCCAATGTACCGAACTATCAGATTTTCATCCAGTAAGAATACGTGAGGTGTGCGGGTAGCGCCAAATTGTTGGTAAACAGTTTGATCTTCATCAAACAAATAAGCAAAAGGGTACTTTTTTTGTTTGGCGCGGTTTTGCATTTCCCCAAAAGAGTCTTCCGGCACAATGTCCGGGCTATTGGGATTTACAGCAAGCACTGGAAATCCGCGATCTTTGTATTTTCTGTGCAGATCGATGATGCGTTGCTCATACAATTGTGCGTAGGGGCAATGGTTGCAGGTAAAGACTACAATTACGCCTTTTGAGCCTTTGTAGTCGTTTAGTGAGACCATTCTACCATCCACATTTTTGAGCGAAAAGTCCTGTGCTGGGTCACCCACCCCATAAGCACTTGGGATAGATTGTGCACTTTGAGCATATAGGGCGCTGTGTGTACAGCATGCCAATAGAATAAAAACCGAAAAAGCGAGCGTTTTCATGACGAGCGGAATAAAAATGAAAGTATAAATCAAAGGGAGATTCAATGCGTATATAGTACACCCATTAAACAATCGTAAATTCGAAATTATTACTTGCCAGTGCCGTATTCTAGCGGTGTTGGGTTCGCCAAGTTTGAAGTATCGAGCACAAAAGAGCGCACGAAGTTTTCAACTTCAGCATAATCGGAGAACTGTCCGAGTTTAAACCCGCGTTTTTTGCCTTTAAAAACAAACGTGGCAGGGATTGCGCCGTCCCAATCTTCGTAAATACGTGGAATCCAATTGTTTACATCCTGGTCCGAAAATAAGATCACTTCCGATTTCAAGCGGTGTTCCTTCAAAAAAGGAAGGAGTTTGGACTCGATTTTAGTTTTAAAATCGAGGCTAACCAACAATACCTGAACATTTTGTCCAGCATATTGCTCTTGGAGCTTTTCAAAAGCGGGAAGTTCTTCGACACATGGCTTGCACCAGGTGGCCCAGAAATTTACGACCAATACGGCATCAGGCGATTGACTGATACGGGCCTCTAATTGCGAGAGGCTGTCGTAAACTGTTAGTTTAGTGGTCTGCGCGGATAGGTCAGATATCGCACAAAAGTAGACCAAAGCAATAAAAAGGAGACTTGACCGATACGGGGCGAAAGGCATCATGAAACAGTTGTATTAAAAAAACAATGCAAGAAACGAAGTTCTGCGATAAGTGCAAGCTTCATTAACATTTTTTCCGACGATTTTTTTCGACACGTGGGATTTAAAGCAAAAAAGCCCCCCGAATCGCTAAGAATCGGGGGGCTTTTAATAAATATTTAACAATAGCAATTATGCTTCTGCTTCCAAACTTTCAGGATTTGCGATGGATTGGTCTACCAAGATCCGACCGCAATGCTCACAAGCGATGATTTTTTTGTGCATGCCAATCTCGAGTTGGATCTGTGGGGGCACATTGTTAAAGCAACCGCCACAAGATGCGCGCTCTACCGTTACCACGGCCAAACCATTGCGGTAAGTCCGGCGGGTTTTGTCGTAGGCATTCAACAAGCGCTGTTCAATTCCATTGCGGGCCTGGGTACTGATGGCACGCAACCGATTTTCTTCCTGTTCCGTTTTTTCGATAATACCCTGCAACTCGACTTTCTTTGCGTCCAGTTCTTTTTGTTTGGCTTCAAACTTTGCTTCAGCGATAATCAGACTTTCTTTTTTGCTGTCCAATAAACCTTTGGCTTCTCTGGTTTTCTTTTCCGACAATTGGATATCCAATTTCGCCAGTTCAATTTCTTTCGAAAGCGCCTCATATTCGCGGTTGTTTTTTACCTCGTCGAGTTGCTTTTGGTAACGTTTAATATTGGCATCCGCTTCTTTTGCAAGGGATTGCATTTTAGCCACCTCCTGCTCACTTTCCTTCAGGTTTGCTTTCAGTTTTTTAATCCGGGTATCGAGGCCTGCTACCTCATCTTCCAGATCGGAAACTTCCATCGGCAATTCGCCTTTGAGGATTTGAATCTCATCTAATTGAGAGTCAATTTGCTGTAAATTCCACAGCATTTTCAGTTTTTCAGCAATGGTTGCGTCTACGGCCATTCTTTAATATGATGGTTGAATGAATTGAGTATCTTGAAACCAGGTACATTTTTTGGACGTAACTACTTGTCTTACAACAAGTAATGTACCGGATTGGTGTTTAGTTCCGTGCAATGGAGTGCAAAGGTAGGATATTTTTCATGAATTAGCTCGAATAAAAGTTCAATTGTAAACTGTTCGCTCTCATAATGCCCTACATCGGCGATAATCAACCGGCCTTCAGCGTCAAAAAACTCATGGTATTTAAAGTCGGCAGTCACCAGAATGTCCGCACCGGCCAGCAAGGCACTTGGCAATAAAAAACTCCCGGCACCACCGCAGACCGCCACCTTTTGAATGGGCCGATTGCGCAGGGCGGTATGACGCACACAATTGGTTTGAAGTGCCGTTTTCAGATTTACCAAAAAAGCGTGCTCTTCCATCGGGGCTGCAAGCGTGCCGATCAATCCAGCACCAATATCCGACAACCCATTTTTAGGCGCCAGGATACGCGTTTCCTGAAGCCCCAGTTTTTGGGCAATTTTTTCATTTACGCCCCGAAAATGCACATTGTCAAGGTTCGTATGAATGGCATAAATCGCTACTTTGTGTCGAATCGCAGCAATGATGGTGCGTTCAACATAGTTGTTGCCATTCAAACGGCGCAAGCCTTTAAAAACGATGGGATGGTGCGCTACTACCAAATTACAGCCCTTTTGTACCGCTTCTTCAATAATTGCCTCGGTTGAATCAAGGCAAAAAAGCACACCTGTCACGGTATCGCTTAGGCTACCCACAATCAATCCGGCATTATCATAAGATTCCTGAAGTTGTGGGGGTGCAATGGTTTCGAGGACTTCTATAATGGCTTGAATTTGCATATCGGGCAAGGTGGAGGCAAAGTGTGCAATCGATTTATTAAACACACGCAGCCATGGTAGGGTTTAAACGGAGGCCATCGTTTTATCATAAAAATGCAAATGACAGGCGATTTGTCTTCAATTGGTTAAATTCGCAGGGGGAGGTATCTTTTCGTTGCGCATTAATGTAACTTTGTGCTTGTTTTCCGGTCCAACCGGATATTACATAAAGCCCTTTCGGGGGCGCTTCTTTTCAACGTTTAAATTTTTGATGACTATGACATCTACGTTATTGTTCCTCGGCAATATCGGCACAACAGAACTTATGCTGATATTTTTGGTTGTGTTGCTGATGTTTGGCGGCAATAAAATTCCAGAATTGATGCGTGGGTTGGGTCGCGGTATCCGTGAATTCAACAATGCAAAAAATTCGGTGGAAGATGAAATTCGCCAAGGCATCCGCGAAGCAGAAAAGAAACCAATCGATAAATAGAAAATGCCTGGCATTTTTGACTTTGGGTAAGGCCGTGTGGAAACGCACGCTCAAGGCTTTTATCTATTGGTCGTTTTGTGCGTAACAATACCATTTAAAGTTGAATGAAAGACCATCCCTTGTTGGGTCGCCTTCCATTCAACTTTTTTTATGTCCTAAAACGGAATATCTTCATCATTCATACGCGACTGCCGGGTAATGACACTGGGCTGAAATGGTCCGGTAAGCGGATCGGCCAGCCCGGCAAAGGATGGATCGTCTAGGTTGCCGAATTTGGCAAAGGTGTCGGTAAATTTCAGTTTTACCGAATCCAAAGCACCATGACGGTGTTTGGCTATGATTACCTCGGCAATGCCCTTCAGGCTTTGGCCTGTTTCATCCTCCAGGATACCATAATACTCCGGCCGATAAATAAAGCCTACAATATCCGCATCCTGTTCGATAGAACCCGATTCGCGCAGGTCACTCAATTGTGGACGTTTAGCCCCACCCCGCACCTCTACCGCACGACTCAACTGCGACAACGCAATCACCGGCACACTCAATTCTTTGGCCATGCCCTTGAGCGCGCGCGAAATCCCGGCGATTTCCTGCTCACGGTTGGCATTCCGGTTGTTTTCGGAGGCACCTGTCATCAACTGCAAATAGTCAATGATAATCAATTGAATATCATGCTGCATTTTCAAACGGCGGCATTTGGCGCGCAGTTCAAAAATGTTGATACCCGGCGTATCATCGATGAAAACCGGTATTTGACTGAGTTTTTCTACCGTGCTCTGTAATTGTTGCCACTCATAATCTTCCAGTTTGCCACTCCGCATTTTGGAGCCCGGAATTTCGGCTTCCATGGAAATCAGGCGGGATACCAGCTGGGTATTGGCCATCTCTAAAGAAAACAGGGCTACCCCTTTATTAAAGTCTTTGGCGGCATTGAGTGCCATGGCCAGAATCAACGAAGTATTGTGGGTTACCGTAAGGTCTTCGAGTAAAAAACGGCCATTTCCATCAATTTCGAAGCCATAATAAGCGTCTATGCCATCTGGTTCGATGCGAATGGTACTTTCCAGCAAGGGCGTGGTGGCCGCTGATTTGGACAAAACACTGGTTTTTACCGGAATTTCATCCAAAGCGCCTTCAATGCGCAGCAAATAGGCCAATTTGGTAAAACCAGGGTAAAGGCTTGGGATATTTTCCGCTTGCACTTTTACCTGAAAACCAAGGGAGTTGCAGAGCCATTTAATTTGCGCAAGCGCCGCAGTGTTTTTGAGCACCATTTGGCAGGCGCATGGGGTATTTCCGGCGGGACAAGCATCAATCAATCCAGCCAACAGGGCCAAACGATTTTTGCGCGAATTGAGCAGGTATTGGGCAGGAATGCCATTTTCGTGAAACGTGGAGGTCGTAGGGATTTCCTGCACGTGGGTGGCGGCATAGCCTGGGTGGTGTTTGGATGCTTTGGCGCTGTTTTGGGCGACGCGCTCCTGGTGTGCTCTTGCGCCACGCACGGTCGGGTTCGCACCCGGGTTGATTTCAAACATATTGCCTCCAACAAACAATCCCAACAGGTATGGATCACAGCGCAAAGACTGGGCGTCCATTTCGATGGCCGTTTTGTATCCGTACAAGGTTGCTTGTGCCTGTGGCGACAGTGCGAGGTAGTCTTTTACGCTGATTTCCAGCACCTTGGGCGTCGCTTCTGGTTTCGTTTCATCCAATTGCAACAGACAAAGGATATGGCTTTCATTCACGCGGTAGTCGATGCCATTTTCCTGTCGAATCCAGTACATGGGTTCCATACCCTGGGCAACAGAAAGAACGGTGCGTGGCCGGGAGTCATCACCCATGAGCAGATCGCCGGTTTGGATATTTTCCACCTTTTGGGTCGTTCCGTTGTGCAGGAGCACGCGAGTGCCTTTTCCGAGGCATTTGCCCATACCAGGACGTGCGGCGAGGATGATCAAATCCGAGGGTTGCCATCCAGAGGTCAGCCGGTCGAGGTCGGTGAAGCCGGTTGGTACACCAGTCAGGCCATCTACTTTACCGGAGAGTTCTTCGATTTGTTTGAGCACCTTTCCAGAGAGCGTACCCATGCTTTCGAACGATTTGCTCAGGTTGTTTTGGGTGATGGCAAACAGGCCTTTTTCTGCTTCATCGAGCAGGTCGAACACGTCGGTTGTATCTTCGTAAGCATCTTTAATGGTGCGGGTGCTTACGGAAATGAGTTCACGCTGAATTTGTTTTTGGGCGATGATGCGGGCGTGGTACTCGATGTTGGCGGAAGAGGCCACGCGGTTGGTTAGTTCTACCAGGTAATAGCCGCCGCCAATTTTGTCGAGTTCGCCGCTTTTGCGCAGTTCTTCCGTCACGGTGAGCAAGTCGACCGGATTAGAGCGTTCGAACAGTTTGATAACTGCGCGGTAGATGAGTTGGTGCGATTCGAGGTAAAAGCTTTCGGCGCGCAGGATGTCCATCACGATGGGCAGCGCTTCCCGGTCGAGCATGAGTGCGCCCAGCACGGCTTCTTCGAGCGGCAACGCCTGGGGTTGCACCTTGCCGAATACGTAGTTCGACAATTGATCACCGGTACCGCTGTTGCGGGTAGGGCGTGCGCGGTTGGCGTTGTTGCTGGATGCGTCTTTATTAGCTTCGTTCATACGTGGGGACTTGCGATCAGTTACTGCTTACAAACCTACGTTGTTATTTTGTAGGATTACTTTTCCAAACATTCCGTATAGTCATTATCTGTGGATAACCCGGGTATTCGGTGTGGAGAAGTGTGAAAAGTTGCGTAGTTATACACATCGGCATGTAGTTATCCACAGGAAAAATCAGGCTACGGTTGGAGAAAAATCAAATGTTTTAAGGGATTGAAATGTAACACATTAGCCTGTGGCGGTTTTAAAGTACGGATTTAACATTGGCTTAATATAGTCACCCAGGGTTGAAAGGGGACAAAACTTTTCCACTGTTCAAAAATAAATGTCGTGTAGATGCTAATTGCAAATATACCATTTTTTGTGTTAAAACGTAAAAAAAATATGGTGCGTTTACTTGTAAATGAAACAAACGGCTTTTGTCTTAAAAAGCAGTTAAATAGGTTTATTTTGCTAAATTTTGCTTAAATTTGGCAAAATATATACCTCTAAAATGGTAGTGTAGCGATTTTTAATTTTCCGGTCATTTTCAACATTTTTACAGGTTGACAGGGGCTCTATTCAGATTAACTTGGATATTGAATCAGGGAAAACCCTTAAAAATTCATGCCAACTTTATGTTGGTACACAAAATCTTTACCACCGAACCTTGGCACTTGAATATTATCACGAAAACATGCACCACAAACCATGGGATATTAGGACGTTGGAAGCGTTCCGAACGCCTCCGACGTCCTAATGTTTTAAAAATGCCTAATTCCGCTCATTCTCCACATTTTCCAAACGGCGCTTGCTCTCGTCAATTGCGCGGCGCTGGGCTTCTGTGTCGAGGATATTGGTTTCCTGATCTTTTTCATTTTTCACAATATCGTCCTCTGCTTTTTTGATTTTGATCTTGTACAATTCAATGTCTTTGCGCAGTTGGTCATTTTCGCGGGCCATTTTCTTTTGTTTGTTTTCCAGGTCTTTTAATTTTCCTTCCTGGTCTTTGATTTCTTTCCCGATTTGCGCGCGGCGTACATCGTAATAAAAGGTTTTCAGCGAGCGGCTCACTTCATCGGTTTTGCCCGAGCTTTCTCTCCGACTCAGGAAATACGTGCCCATATCGAACCAAACTGTAAGCACCGCGCCGTTTGCGGTTTTTTCGATGGTAGAATAAACGCCAAACGGGTCATCGCCCAACATGCTCGATTTGAGGTTGGTGGCAAACAGCTCATCGTTTTTCTTGTCCGACTTTAGTTTGCCTTTAAAATTGGTTTTGACATAATCTTTCCAATTGTTCTCTACTAAATTTGCATCTGCTTTGGCAAAATCAAGGCGAAAGCAAGGGCGGCTGCCAAAAGACATGTTGCGCTCCGTTTCTTGTACCACGTTGTATTGGGCAGAAAGTGCTGTTGTGAGCAACATTACCAGTGAAAACGATAAGAGTAAATTGATTTTCATGATTTTGAGTTTTGTGTGTGCGTTTGATTTAAGATAAAGGTACCGGATTTTTGCTACCTTTGAAGGCGGCCAAACAAAGGTAAAACGCAAAAAATCCAAATTCGTCACACATCCGCCTAAAATCATATGTAATTAATCTTGAAATATCGCAAGAAGCGATTTTCTTTGTGCCCCTGAGCCACCGTGCTGTTTCGTTTGCCCTTCCTTCGCTTTCAAGCATACGAAAAATCAACTTTTTAAATCATCAAAATAACTTTAATCACCGCATACCATGGCCAAGATATTAATTGTCGATGATGAAACGCCGATCCGACGTACGTTGCGCGATATCCTCGAATTTGAACAATATGAAGTAGAAGAAGCCTCTGACGGACTGGAATGTGTCGCCAAAGTGCAAAAAGATAAGTATGATGTGGTCATTATGGACATTAAAATGCCCAAAATGGACGGTATTGAAGCCCTGGAGCGCCTGCAAATCCTTTCGCCCGAAACACCCGTGATTATGGTGAGCGGCCACGGCACCATTGATACAGCAGTAGAAGCCGTGAAAAAAGGCGCCTTTGACTTTATTTCAAAACCGCCGGATCTTAATCGGATGCTGATTACGGTGCGCAATGCCCTCGAGCGTGCGGAATTGGTGAATACCACGCAAGTGCTGCGCAAACAGGTAAAAAGCAGCAAAGGTGTGAATATGATCGGCGAAAGTGCGCCAATTCTCGAAATTAAACGTCTGCTCGAACGTGTGGCGCCCACCGAAAGCCGCGTATTGATTACCGGACAAAATGGTACGGGTAAAGAACTCGTAGCCCGCTGGATACACGAAAAAAGCAACCGGGTAGACGGACCGATTGTCGAAGTAAACTGTGCCGCAATTCCTTCCGAACTGATTGAAAGTGAGTTGTTTGGACATAAAAAAGGCTCCTTTACGGGCGCCATTGCTGATAAGCCTGGCAAATTTGAACAAGCCAGTGGCGGCACCCTGTTTTTAGACGAAATTGGCGATATGAGCCTCGATGCCCAGGCGAAAGTGCTGCGCGCTTTGCAAGAGAGCAAAGTGACCCGCGTGGGTGATAGCAAAGAAATCAAGGTGGATGTGCGGGTGTTGGCAGCGACCAACAAAGATCTGCGCGCCGAAATTGACGGCGGCCGCTTCCGGGAAGATTTGTACCATCGCCTCGCCGTGATTGTGGTAAAAGTGCCCTCCCTCAACGAACGCCGCGAAGATATTCCGTTGCTCATCGAGCACTTCAACCGCCGTATTGCCGACGATTATGGCCATCCCGCCAAACAGTTTTTACCTGAAGCCATTCAGGCCCTGCAGGATTACAACTGGACGGGTAATATCCGCGAACTTGCTAATGTGGTGGAACGCTTGTTTATCCTTTGCGACCATGTGGTTACGCCGGAGGAAGTGCATTTGTATGTTTATCCTAAGAAGTAGTTTTTATACGATCACATGACATAATGCGTCAATTAGAAGATACAGATTATCTGCAAACGCGATTTGGCAACAAGCTCTTGCCAAATTATACTTGGGGGTATACTACTTGACGATTTTTATTTCGCGCAGATGTTACTCAGAAAAAAAGCGCAGATTTTACACAGATTTTTCTGCGTAACATCTGCGCTTTTTTTCTGTGTAACATCTGCGCGAAAAATATTGTAGTGCGCCCAACGGGAGCGAAGATTATGCTGAATGTACATTGCAACCCCAAAAGTTAAAAAATGGATAAATCAAAGTCAATTGCAGCCATTGTAGGCCCCACGCTGATTGTAATGGTCGTATCAGAATTAAAAGTTTGGAATCCAACGCTTTATGATACACAAGTGGTGCCGCTGGTGTATTTATCCGGGGTGCTGTTTTTTATTGCTGGACTGACAATTGTTCGCCAACATAACATTTGGGTTTGGAAATGGCAAACGGCAATCACGGTCGTGGGTTGGTTTTGTATGGTGTTAGGTTTCCTGCGCATGTTTTTTCCTCAAATATATAAGGCGCAGTTTCAGAATGACTATTTTATATTCGTTGTTGAATTATTACTGATCCTTATTGGGGTGTTTTTGACGGGTAAGGCGTATTTGCCACCAAGTTCAAATTGAGCACGGTAAATTCTGGTTGGATAAAATGCCGCGACAAACCATCGGGAAGAGATTTAATTACTTAATAATCAATTAATTGCAAAAACCAAACAAGCAAGCAAGTCTTCTTCCTCCAAATCTTCATAATCCTCAAGGATCTCTGCATGAGACATGCCGGATGCTAAAAGTTCCAGCACATTTTCAACAGGATAACGCAAGCCTCTAACAATTGGCTTTCCGTGGCATATTTCTGGATTTACGGTGATTCTGCTTAATAATTGTTCGTTCATGGCAACAAGTGTATTAACTATACAAATATTGGACTTTTTTCAATCATCCCAAATCCTGAATCGGAAATCAAAAATCCAATCGCAAATCAAAAATCGAACAAATCGGATATCGGAAATCCTTTTATTGGTACTTAATCTCCACCCGATTAATCAAATCGCCAGGTTGTATCCGGTTTACGACATCCATGCCCTGTTTTACCTTGCCAAAAATGGTGTAATTGCCATCTAAATGCGGTGCAGGGGAATGCGTGATGAAAAACTGGGTACCTTCTGTATCAAATCCTGCCGAAGCCATGCCCAGGTAGCCATCGGCATTATACCACGCCATGCCGATTTCGGTGCGGATGGTATAATCGAGCGCACCATAGCCGTCGCCGCGCGGGCAGCCGCCTTGAATGACAAAATTGGGCACCACGCGGTGGAAACTTTTACCATTGTACTCGCCCCGCCCCGCCAAATCCAGGAAGTTCGCAACCGAACCAGGTGCCCATTGTGGATAAAACTCTACCACAATATTGCCTTTATTCGTTTCAATGGTGGCTTCTGTTTTTTGACTCACCAGGTTCAAACGCTGCCAATCGATCGGATGGTTGAACGGAATAGCCGGTTTAGAGGGCTCCGGACGTTCCTCAAAATAGGCAATCGCTTTATCTAAGGCCATATAAGCTTCCACATCGCGGGGCATTTTCAGTTTTCCCAAGGCCGTTCTAAAGTCTTCAATGCGCACGGAATCGCGTAAAGTGCGGTAATTGAGTGCAGGAATACGCAGTCCATCCGTTCCGGAAGCGATCATGCCGGGATCACCCGAGGCGATCATTTCACGCATATAATAGTACATTTCGCGGCGGGCGGTACGCGCTGATTCGCCGAAAAACGCATAAAAATCGGGACGTTGCAGGATCGTAAGCAAGGCTTCTGCAGCAGCGGATTTTACGGCAGGATGGCTGTCGGTAAAACCTTTTTCGTGGATCCAGCGGTATTGCCAGCCAAATTCAGACAATGCATTCAGGCAAGCAGCGCGTTCATAAGGGTTTTTGGAGCCTAAAAACAGCTCCCGAAGCCGATAATTGACAAAATCCTTAGATTCGGGTGCGGAACGGCCCAACCATTTGTTGGATGCCCGATACAGGGCGATTTGGGCCAGCATGGGAATTTGGGCAGCATGTTCGCGGGCATAACGCCAGTAATAATCGCTATCTTCTATATGGCCATTGGTCACAAAAAATTCAGCAGCCGTGCGACTCACATGCACATTGGTATCAAGCACCAGGGGTAGCACCATCGAACGAACGGTGTCGAACTGAAAACCAGACATGGCCTGAACAATGTTGCATTTTACCCGCCAATCTTGTTCTGTGTGGATTACTTTGGATAAAATTGCAAACGCCGGGGTGGTTTTAGACTTCCCAAGCGCTTTGGCCAAGGCCATCCGAATGTCTGGATTTTGTACCGAACGCACCAAAGCCGCTGCCAACAGTACCGACTGCAAACTATCGGGCGAAAGGTCTTTCGTGCGTGCCAGGTATTGGGCAGCCATCAAACGGGCAGGCGATGGAATGCGCTCGTTGGCTACATACGTGACCATCTGCGCAGTCGCAACCGGATCGGTTAAGTTGCGTACGCCAAAACGATAAATTGCCCGGCATTGGCCCTCTAAAAGCAGGGTATCTGTGGGTAAATAGGTGCTGACGGAGGCAATTTGTTTCAAACTTGCCGCGCCGCCGCAACGACCAATGGCCTCCAACACGGTTGCATTGAAACGTTGGTGCTGCGACAAGGAATCGTTGGAAATAAATGCCGCAATCAGTGCTTTTTCTGATTTTAAAGCGCCAATTTGTCCTAAAACAAAGGCCGCTGCAATACGTACGTCTTCTACCGGATCTTGCAAGCGCCCGATTACGGCAGGTACTGCGTTGGTATCTTTGATGGAGGCAAATGCCAGCGTGGCGATATACCGCAGCGTCACATTCGGATTGTCCAAATAATGCAGCAGGCTATCCACTTTCCGGGCATCGCGCAGGTCGTATAATTGCTGAATTTGCTTGTTGCGCAAATCAATATTCACACTGCCTTGTTTCGGATTTTTGTCCTCCGCAGAAGGCGGTACACATTGACACAAGAAGAGCGACAACACAAGCCCGGACAACAACAAGGGTGCATGATGCAATAATTGCGAAAATATTTTACGCATACCAATATGTAATTGATTCATAATCAGAAGTCGGAAGTGATCAACAAGTCTAAGTTTGTCGATTTTAATTGAAATAAAGCGCCAAGGTAGGCATTTGTAAGGCAGCCTTTATAGGTATATACCCCGTTTCTCAATCCTTCATTGGAGGTTATGAGCGACAAAACGCCGCCGTGTTCGGCCCGCAAAAGCAAGGAGGTCAGGATATTGCTGATGGCATCGGAGGCAGTGCGCGCCACCCGAGACGGGATATTGGGCACGCAATAGTGCGTCACCCCGTATTTTTCATACGTCGGATGATCATGGGTGGTCATTTGGGAGGTTTCAAAACATCCCCCCTGGTCGATGCTGACATCCAGGATGACCGAACCAGGTTTCATGCGGCTTACAATTTCTTCCGAAACGATCATCGGCGAGCGACCCTGGGCGGAATGCACGGCACCAATGGCCACATCGGCAGTGAGTAATTGCTCTTTTAAATGAACCGGATTGACCACGGAAGTATGCAATTGTCGGCCTACTTTATTTTGCAGGCGCATCAATTTGTATACGTTATTGTCAAAAATACGCACTTCTGCACCCAAACCGATGGCCGTACGGGTCGCAAATTCAGCCACCACCCCTGCGCCCAGGATAATCACTTTAGCAGGCGGCACCCCGGCAATGCCACCGAGCAAAACGCCTTTACCACCTCGGTTGGTCGCCAGCAAATCGGCAGCAATCAGGATCGCACTGATGCCGGCAATTTCGCTCATGGCATTCACGATGGGAAAAACACCCGTTTCATCGTCGCGGATATACTCCATAGCAAGCGCGATGACCCTTTTTTTCTGCAATTTGACAATGTAATCGGTATGCAGCATCGGCAAATGGATGGGCGAAATCAATACCTGATTGGGCTGCATCAAGTCAATTTCTTCGAGGGTCGGCGGCGCAACTTTGAGCAACACATCGGCTTTAAAGATGGCTTCCTTGCTGTGTACCACTTCTGCGCCCGCTTCGGCATAATCGAGGTCGCTGAATTTAGCCTTTTCACCCGCACCGGCCTCCACAATCACCCGATGACCCTGGGCGGTAAGCGTCGTTACCGCATGCGGAACCAATGCAACCCGATTTTCTTGCATGGTATTTTCCTTCGGCACGCCGATAAATAGCCGCTGATGTCTGGGCAACATTTCCAGGGTTTCTTCCTGGGTACGCGATACGGAAAGGGTCTCCATGTTGATTGAATGCTTATTAAAATTTGCCTAAATTGGGTTCAAAATTAAGATGCGACGTTCGGTTTCATTCAAAATTTCAATTTGAATTTTTACCAGGTCGTCGCTAAAAAACAGTTCGGCAAGTTGGGGCCATTCAATGAGGCAGTACCATGGATCTTCCAATAAATCATCCAACCCAATATCAAACACTTCCTCGGCCGTTTCCAGACGGTAAAGGTCCAAATGGTGGATAAAACCAATCGTTCCGTCTGCTTCCCGGTACTGATATTCGTTCACCAAGGAAAACGTTGGGCTGTTGACACCCTCCGCTACCCCAAAAAAACGACAAAACATTTTTACAAAGGTCGTTTTTCCTGCGCCCATATCGCCATAAAGTGCAACTTTGCGTCGCCCGGCAAATGCCTGTATCATGGCAGGAAAATGCGCCATGAGTGCTTCGGGTTGATGTATGGTTATTTCCAAAGGTAACGAATTTTCCTACAAAGGTAAACCGCGATGAACGATTCAATAACAAGTATTGCCGATTTACTTCAAGCGAAGTGGTTACAGCAAAAAAATCCTGCTGCCACGATCGCCTATTTATCGCTCGACAGCCGACAATTGTCTGCCCCAACCCTGAGTTTATTCTTTGCGCTGCCCGGATTGCGGCACGATGGACACCGTTTTTTGGCGGATGCCTACCGCGCGGGGGTGCGCAATTTTGTGGTAAGCCAGGAAATTGCATTAGACGCTATGCCGGAAGGCAATGTCGTGCGGGTGCCGGATACCTTGCAGGCTTTACAACAGGTCGCCGCTGCCCACCGCGCCCAGTTTCGGCTGCCGGTGCTGGGCATTACGGGCAGCAACGGCAAAACCATTGTAAAAGAATGGCTGTATCAATTGCTTTCGCCTGATTTTCAAATTGTTAGAAGCCCAAAAAGTTATAATTCTCAAATTGGAGTGCCTTTGTCGGTTTGGCAAATTCAGGCGCAACACTCCTTGGGTATTTTCGAAGCGGGCATTTCCCAAATGGGCGAAATGGCCAAACTCGCGGCCGTGATTCAACCCGAAATGGGCATTTTTACCAACATTGGTACCGCGCATCAGGAGGGATTTGTGTCCGAAGCGGCCAAAATTGCTGAAAAAATGCTGCTTTTTGAGCATGCATCGCAACTCATTTTCTGCGCCGATCATCCAGGCATAACGGCCGCTGTCAAGCAATGGCAAACAAAACCTAGTCGCCATCCGCTTTCTTGGTCTACCAAAGGAGCGCCCGCCACCCTTCAAATAACCGATTTAAATACCACGCTTTCCGGTAAAACGCAGTTTAAAGTGCCCCAATTAGACGAAAATCGGGTGTTTGAAATCCCGTTTACCGATGCTGCATCCATCGAAAATGCGCTGCATTGTTTTGCGGTACTCTGGCATTTTCAGGTAGATCCGGCGGTAATTGCCGCGCGATTGGCCAAATTGGAACCCGTGGAGATGCGGTTAGAGTTAAAAGCCGCCATTCAGCGTTGCAGTTTGATCAATGATGCGTATAGTAATGATTTGAGTTCGTTGCGCATTGCTTTGCAGTTTGCGGCCCAGCAAGTACAAAAAACGCGTTTTACCCTCATTTTATCGGATATTTTGCAAAGTGGTATTTCAGATACTGCTTTATATGAAAAGGTAGCCGATGCTTTGGTGGAATTTAAGGTACATCGCCTGATTGGAATTGGGTCGGCGATTTTAAGCATTAAGCCGTTTTTACCAGCCGATATAGAAGCGCAGTTTTACCCCGGAACCGACGCGTTTTTGCAGGATTTTGGACAAATCGTATTTCAAGACGAATTAATTTTGTTAAAAGGTGCCCGGATGTTTGCGTTTGAGCGCATTGCGCATCGCTTAGAAGAAAAGGCGCATAAAACGGTTTTAGAGGTCAATTTGAGTGCGGTGATCCACAATTTGAACGTGTACAACCGCCTATTACAACCCGGCACAAAAATGATGGTGATGGTAAAAGCGGCGGGTTATGGCAGCGGATCGGCGGAATTGGCCAAATTGCTCGAATTTCACAAAGTCGATTATTTGGGGGTTGCTTATGCCGATGAAGGCATTGAATTGCGACACGCCGGGGTGAATTTGCCCATTTTGGTGCTTAATCCGGAACCCAGCAGTTTTGATGCCCTGTACCGGCACCGACTCGAACCAGAAGTATACAGTTTGGCCTTGTGGGAAGCGCTGGCGCGGTACGCCGGACGTGAAAAACAAATGTCTATCCATTTAAAATTAGATACGGGCATGCACCGCCTCGGTTTTGAGTCCGACCAACTAGGCGCTGTGTTGCAACAAATGCAGGCTTATCCCAATTTGCGGGTACAATCGGTGTTTTCGCATTTGTCGGCCAGTGACGTAGCAGTGCATGATGATTTTACGCATCAGCAGGCGCGGGTGTTTTCGGACATGTACACCCAAATTGTTGCTGCCCTGGGATACAGGCCTTTGCGGCATTTGGCCAATTCGGGTGGTATTTCGCGTTTTCCGGAGTACCATTTTGAGATGGTGCGGCTGGGTATTGGGCTGTATGGCATCGATTCGGCGGGTAAACAAGATGCCTTGCGGGTGGTGAATACCTTAAAAGCCACTATTAGTCAGATTAAATCGGTTAAGGCAGGTGAGACGGTGGGGTACAATCGGAATGGTCCGGTGGAGCAGCCCACCCGTATTGCCACCATCAGCATTGGGTATGCCGACGGGTTTTTGCGGCTTGCGGGCGGCGGGCGCTATGCCGTGTACCTGCACGGGCGATTGGCACCCACCATTGGCAACGTGTGTATGGACATGAGCATGATTGATGTCAGCCAGATTCCTGAAGCGCGAGAGGGCGATGTGGTGGTGATTTTTGGCGAGCAACACCCCGTGCAACAATTGGCGAAAGTGTTACAAACCATTCCTTATGAAGTATTTACCAATATTTCAGAACGGGTAAAAAGGGTTTATTGGCAGGAATAGCGTGAAAAAAGTGCGCTATTCAGGAATTAATTGTAAATTTGCGCCGTTCTTGTAAAATCGCTGCTGTATTTTCAGGCATATTTTAGAAGGGCTTGTAGCTCAGGTGGTTAGAGCGGCTGACTCATAATCAGATGGTCGCGGGTTCAATTCCTGCCAGGCCCACATTGAAAATCAAAGACTTACGCAGATTTTTTTGCGTGGGTCTTTTTTTTGAATACTAATTGCACACAAGCGTGTTAACGCTACTATGCAATCAATACCGTTCCAATCTCGTATTTGTGCCCACGCCCATCTCACAAACGTTTTCCCGAACAGTTTATAGCATAAAAATTGAATAGCGTTTTAAACCGATATTGAACACTATCCTGCGAATCAAAGACATCTAACATATAGGTATCGCAACCGGTTGGCTTGCAATTAAATTCACCAAAATAGCGGTTCGAATTGCTAAGTCGCTGCAAAACCCGGCCGTCCACTTTGATTGGGTTGTAGGGAAGGTTTTGAACCTCAATGGTGTCAAAAAATGCAAACGTTCCAGCATCCGTCACACACTGGCATTTATAATCGTTTTTTTCTGTACTTCCACCAACAACCACTGTTTTTTGGGCAATGGTATCCGGGCTTTCACATCGTGCTATTTTCACTTTAACCGTAAAGGTGCCCGTGGCATCGTATGCATGCGTCGTATGATATCCTGTCCCGGTTTTTCCATCGCCAAAATCCCATTGATAGGAAAAACTGCAAGTGCTTTGGCAATCAGGTGTTGCGATATTGGCCACAAAATGTGCTGTATCGCGTACATAAAGTGAATCATTGGAGTCAATACGGAATCCACAAGGTGGAATCGCGTGGTGTATCACCCAGACGCTGTCGGTATTTTCACCGTAGGTATTGCCACGCTCTACGCGTAATTTTATGATATTCAAGCCAATATGGCGAAATTGATGGATGGCGTAGATGGTTTGGGTGGTATCGTTTTTGCTTCCATCTCCCCACGACCAAATGTACCGATCGGATGGTGTTTGGTCGGTGCTAAAGGTGATGTTTTCATCATCATACACCGTGTCGCGTTGGTTGTTGTTTTCCAAATACGGCGTGAAGGTTTTTTCCCAGGTAGTTGGTGGCGCAGTGGTTTCTTTTTTGCAGGCGAACATGCAAAATACTATCAAAACATCTATAAAAAGCAGTTTTTTCATAAAAGTATGGTTGTTTTTGTACAAACTTAATGTCTTTTCATTGAAAAAAGGCATTAAATGATATGGAATGCTATTCTAGGCTAATTGCCTATCATACATTATTTAATCTCATCTTCTTGATGAACTCTTAGGATTGAATTCAATAAGTCCAATGAATAATATCGTTTATTTTTTAGAAAAGCCTCAAAAAGAGGCCGCAGTTCAGATAAGATTCCTTTTTCTCGAGCATTCGAAAGCAGACCAATCGTGCCGATACATTGTATTCCTAAACTTTCTGCAATGTTTCTGGCTTTTTTACAATAAAAAATAGGCACGGTATCTGAAATCACTAGCCCATTTTTCATCCTATTTCAATTTTTCGACGTCAAGCAACACATCCTCCAACTCCAAAGTTGAAATCGGTATGTTATTTTCAGCCAACATGGTTTCAAATTCAAACCTTGAAAGTTCTGCAATTTGAGCTGCTTTCCCAATGGTAACTTTGAGTTGGGTGTACAATTGAATGGCCAATGCATGCTTGATCCGCTGCTTCAATTCTTTTTCCGACACGTTCAAGGTGAGCAAAATATCGGAAGGAAGGTCTATAACAAAGTTTTGTAATGCCATATTTTTATTTACCAAGGAATACTCCTTTATGAGAATTTGGCTTGAATGCTTAGGGAAAGCAAGCCCCTAAATCATCCCAGTCATTTTAGCCAATTGTACCAAAGCCGTTGTATCTCGGGCTCCCAGTTTTTCGATCATTTTGCTTCGATGATTTCCAACCGTATTTACACTAATAAATAATCTTTTAGCAATTTCGGAGGTTTCAAGGTCCTCTGCAATCAGGCTTAAAATCTCTTTTTCGCGGGGAGATAACAAATCGCGTTTTACAGATTCTTTTGTGCCGGAATGAAAGGTTTGTACGTATTCGTTTTCAGGACCATAAGAGAGCCGAATCCAATAGTGGCTCACTGTATTTTTTATCAGGTATTGAATATTTTGAATGTAGTTTAAGGTGTATTTAAAATTGCGCGCTTCATCTACCTGCACAGGAACGCCTTGTGAGAATAGTCGTATTTGTTTGCCATCGGTTCGCACAAAACGCATGCCGCAATGGTGAATTTTCATATTCACACGGGATTCAAAAGGTATTTTTGGAAAAATACTTGTTAGCCAATTTACCGATTCGTAGGGAAACGCAGCGTAATCGTTGTGCAAAATACTCAATACGTTTTTCATTTTTTCATCCGTTGTTCCCATCGGCAATTCGCCCCAAAATTCTTCATGCCCTACTTCTAATTCCGGCTGATAAGTTTGGTGATTAAAAATCGTAAGGATCGTATCGGCGCCTTTCACACCGTGTAGGAGGAATGCTAATTCTTTTAAGTGTTCCGCTTTCTGTTCCAGGTTTTCTTTTCTGAAAATAAAGTCTGATAGTTGGACTACGCGGTCATAAATGGCTTCGGCCTTGCGAAGTCCAAGTAAAGGCTGGGTTAGGGCTGTTTGACTCATATTTTGATCAAAGGTGTGTCCTGTATTTCAGTGCAACTGATTTTGCGTGAATCATCTAGATTGTCAAATCCAATTGATCAAAATTCATTGCATTGGAATATAGAAAGGTAAATAAAATAAAATTCAGATCAGAAGGATTAAATATCACCGACAAAATAGCGATTGTCACTATTGCCCTCCCTTGGGCCGCATTCTACCTTTGTCCTATCATTCAATGGTTCATTCGCAAATTCATCCTCCTTATCCCTTCTGCAATGTTTACTACCAAAAAAATGGATACCAAGGAATTGGTAATCGAATTACAAAACAAGCGTGAATCTGCTTTTTCTGTTTTATACGATGACTATGCGCCAGCCTTGTTGGGAATTGCCTACAAAATCGTAAAAGACAAAACGATTGCTGAGGAGATTTTACAGGATGTTTTTGTGAAGATATGGAAACATATCGATACCTACGATGCAACCAAAGGCACGCTGTTTACTTGGATGCTCAATATTACTCAAAATACCTGCAAAGATTATTTCCGCAGCAAACAATATAATTACCAGCGATTAATAGATGAAAGCGATGTAGAAGAAATAGGCGGGGACTACATTCCCCCTTCCAGCAATTCCCCTGAAAATAACATTGATTATCAAATACTTATGCAAAAAATTGAACCTAAATACAAGGATATCATCGACATGGTTTATATCTATGGATATAGTCAGAAGCAAGTGGCCGAAAAATTGAAAGTCCCCTTGGGAACTATTAAAACAAGAACCCGCGCTGCGCTGAAGCAGTTACGAAATTACTTTATGTAAGGCATGCTACTTCACCTTCGCCTTAAAGTCATACCGTAAGCCCCAATATTCCTTCAGCACCATTTTAACAGATCCCACCGAAACGGGCGATTCAATGAGTACCGGGATGCGGTTTTCATCGTCGGAAACCCACACGGTCATTTTGGTATCTTCTTTAAACACACTGCCGGCAATTACATCGGGTTGGTACTTGAGCACTTTATACCGGCCCATGCCATGTACGTTTTTGTTGGCATCACGGCCTTTGAAGCGCAATTTGAGCGGGTATTCGGCCTGGTCCATAAAAATACGGAAAGGCACGGTATTGCCCGATTGTGGGTCGGTCAGATCAATATTGCGCAGGAAATACAAGCTCGACAGGATATCGTGTACGCAATCGGTTACGTTGTGTTCCGTTTTTTTCTCCTCCCCCCCTTTTTTGGGTGCGCGCCACACCGACATTTTTTTGGTGCTTTGGTTGAAGGAAATTTTTTCAAAAATATGGTAATTTCCTTCATTTACACTGCGCTCTGAATAATTGGGCAGCAGGGTTCCTTTGTTTACCCAGGAATCGTATTCGTCTTGCACTTTGAAAAACCATTCGTACGACGGGTAGGTTTTGCCGTAGGCCTGGTAATGCCATTGTTTGTCTTCATCAAACACTTTAAAGGTTACTTCACCCGCCGAGAGCCACACAAAATTCCAGTTGTAGAAAATTTTATAGGTGAGTTTTTCACCATTTTGAAAGGTGAAATTGGCAGCCTGGCAGGAGTCAATGCCTTGCGCGCTGGTTTCGGGCGCTGCTGGCGCCTGATGTTCTGGCAATTGGAGCGCCAGTAAAAGAAATCCTGTAACTAAGGTTGGGATTTTACTCCGTATCATATCCGATTGTTTTGGTGATATGGACGCTAAAAAGCGAAAAAGTACCAATTAACGCTGGCAAAATAAGGTTTATTATCCAGAGTAAAAAGGTAGCAGCGAGGGCGCTGATTTCGTTGGCACCAAAGTGGGTCCACACAAAAATGGCCAAATTGCCGCGGGCCATCAAGCTGGCAAGGGCGGGCAAAGGCAGAATTGTTTGCATCATAAAAATCAGGAAAATTCCTGAAAATGCAATGAATATTCCGGGATTAATGCCAAAAAAGCAGAGAATACAATAATATTGGGTAGAATAGGTCAGGTACCGCAAAACCGACCAACCATAAGTGAACAGCAAATCTTTGCGGTTTAAATGTTCCAACAGGTCGATTTTAGGGTGTAAAAATTGCAAATAGGGGGCACGTGTGAGGTGTTTGAGGAAAGGGACAAGTGCGGGGCTGTTGAAGAAGGCCAGGTAAGTAAAAAACAGGACAAGCAAGGCACCTGTCAGCGCCCAGTTCCACCAATCTGGCAGGGTTGTAAATAGTTGTCGCGATAGATACAGTGCGCCCAAAACGCCTGCCAAGAGGCTCACAAGGTATTGTGCGATGCTCCCTAGTACGTTGGCCAGCATAGAATGCCATTGGTTGGTTCGGTTTACAAACAGTAGGCGGCCGCCTAGTTCACCAATCCGATTAGGGGTAACGAGTGCAAAGCAAATGCCAGCCAACACTGCCATAAAGGAGCGGTACAATGAAATCGGCTCATAACGCACCATAAAATGCCGCCATTTAATCGCTTCGATCAACCAGTTGAGGGGTAAGAGCAAAAGCGTGAAAAGCAAGTACCATAGTGGTGCCTGGTATAACTGTTGTAGAAAAACCTGCCAAATTGCGAATAGGTTGTCCCTGGATTTTATTTCGGCATAAAGTACCCAGGCAAGCAACAGCACCATGCATATCTGAAACCCGGTGTTAATCAGGCGTTTATAGCGCTTTTTTGAGCGTACAAACAGGACTAAAGCGTGTGGAATAGACATGGGATTAACTTGCTTATGGATGCGCAGTTTTAATTTTCCCAAAATCGAGCCAAATCATTAGAATGATATAAACTTTTCTTGGATAAGTAAAAAAATGGGCAACCCTCAAATCAGAGGATTGCCCATCAAATGATCAGGATTACTGGCGTTTAGTAGCCGGCATCTTTATTTCCTTTGAAAGAACCTTTCTTAGGTGCTGGTTTGCCAGCTTCTTTTCCTTCTGGACGTGCCATTTCTGTTTCGCCTTTTGCAACGCGGAACTCAACACGACGGTTTTGCAAGTTTGCACCATCAACTGGGATGAGGGTAGTACCTTCACCAACCCAGTTCAAGATCAAACGGTCACGTGCAATACCGTGTTGTGCAACGATAAAGTCGATGGCCGCTTTAGCACGGTTGTAAGACAATACGTTGTTGTATTTTTCAGTAGAGCGTTTGTCGGTACCACCGATTGCAACTACTTTAAGTTCAGGATTTTGCTTCAGGACAGTAGCGATTTGGTACAATTTCTCGTACTCAGCGTATTCAACACCGTAGCTGTTGTCTTTGAAGTTGATCATAGGCAGGAACCACTCTGTTACCTTTGGAGCAGGCAATTTGAAGTTTGCCAATTTCGCGTCGATCAAACGGTTTACGTCTGTCTCTGTGATTGGCTTTGGAACTTGAGCAACGCCCATTGCGTCCACTTTGTAACCTGGAGGAGAGAAAGGCTCTTTATCCTGGTAGTCCGCAACTTTATCGCCGTCGCTGTCAAGAGTAACACCTTTTGTGTTTACACGTGCACCTGCTGGGCTGTTGTCTTCGTCGTCGATTGCGTCGATGATTCCGTCAGCATCGGTGTCGGTTGGGTCGTACACTGGACGTGCTTCCAATGCAGTGATTGCATTAGAAACTTCACCCAGTGGGTTCGCCCAGTACAAAGGCTCAGAGATTTTAGAACCGTCTTTGCTTTTGCCGATGTTGAAGTTCAACTGCAAGTGCGGGAAGTGCAACAAGTCACCGTAAGAAGTGCTGCCCTGACCAATATTTTCGTCAGAATCCAACAAATCTTTGTTGTTGGCAAATACGCTATACACGGTGTATTCCAAACCTACATTCAGTTTAGGGCTAATACGGTAAGCGATGCCAGCGCCGAAGCTCAGGTGTACATTGGTAGTTGCATCTTGCTTGGTGGTAGCAGTTGGGCGAACGTTGCCTTCTCTCAACACGCCGCTGAATTCAGTAGAGAAGTTATTGAAACCAACGCCACCGAAAGCGTTGAACAATACTTTGCGATTTGGTTTGTTGAAACGGAGGTTGTTCAACGTGATTACCGCTTGTGCATCACCTGAAATCCAAGTCAGGGTAGAGGTGCGCACAGGGATGCTGCTAACCGCTGGACTTTCGTTTTTAGCAGAAGCAAACAGGAAATTACCGCGAATGGAGAACACATGGTCGAATGCTTTACGCACGTGCAAACCGCCACCGAAACCAGGTTTCGCGTCGAGGTCGCCAGTTACGAATGCAGAACCCAAATCAAGGCCAATTTCCCATTGATCTTTAGGTGTGAAAGAGCGGTAAGGTGCAGCAGCATCTTGCGCTGAAAGGGCGCATGCTACAAGGGCAAAAAGAAAAGCAAAAGTTAATTTTCTAACCGTCATAAGGTCGTTGCTTTTTGTGTAATGAGTGAATTAAGAACAGTTTTGTCGTTGTGGTTTGGGGTCAAATTCTTCAGTACGATGGGTATGCCGTTTTGCAACTTGGATTAGTTCCGGGTGGCGCATATTACGCCCCTAGCTTTCTAAGGGCCAAATATAGGGCGTTGGTAGAAATGTTATTAGGTTTTGAGTTAATTTTTATCATTTCTTGTATTGCATTTCGAATTGTTTGCGAAATATCGCTAAATATCGCCTGATCTGTCATCACCGCATCGGGTTGCATCAAATATGCAAATACCCTGGCCATGCCGCAGTTGGCAATAAAATCCGGGATAACTCCGGTATGCTCGTCGGTAAAACGGGCAGTTGGGCCAAAAAACACCTCATCATCCACAAAAGGTACATTGGCACCACAGGCAATGACTTCCACCCCACCTGCCAACAATTGATCTACCTGATCGCGGCGTACCAATTTCGAAGCTGCACCTGGAATGAAGATATCGGCACCCATGTTCCAGATTTTTTCATTCACCACCGCAAAGGGCAACAAATCAGGCGCAACCAACTGGTTTCCATTTTTCTGATTGAACAGGGTTTTAACCGCTTCTAGGCTCAAGCCTTCGGGCGCCAGGATACCGCCATCGCGGTCGATGATCCCAACGACTTTCACCCCTTCTTTAGCCAGGTAACAAGCTGCTGCAGAGGCTACATTTCCCCAACCTTGTATAATCGCGGTTTTGCCTTCCGGGGTGATTTGATGATACAAATCATAAAAATGCCGTACCGATTCGGCTACCCCATAACCCGTAATCAGGTCGGCGACGGCGTATTTATGTTCTCCGCTTTCGGGTACAAATTCCGGGTCTTCTACAATTTTGGTGCAACCGTACCGCAATTGACCTATTATATTAATGTGCTGCCCTTCCGTGGGTTTCAGATGCCCTTTTACAATGCCTTCTTGCGGATGCCACAAGCCAAGCGCCTCCGTAATGGGCACTACATCTTTCAATTCATCCACATTTAAGTCGCCACCGGTGCCATAATAATGTTTCAAAATGGGCAACACAGCACGGTACCAGCGTTGTAATACTTCCCAGCGGCGCGGATCGGCAGGATCAAAATTAATACCGCTTTTGGCACCACCGATGGCTGGTCCACACACACTAAATTTGATTTCCATGACTTTTGCCAAAGAAATGACTTCTTCTTTGGTTAGGCCTTTGCGCATACGCGTGCCCCCGCCTGCTGCACCCCCGCGCAAGGAATTGATCACAATCCAGCCTTGTGCGTCTGTTTCGGCATCATGCCACTCAAAAACAACTTCCGGCTTTTTTGCTTTGTACCGGTTCAATAAATCTTCCATGTTGTGTGGTATAAATTTGGTCAGGTAAAAAAAACACTTCGCGTTTGCTCAAAACCGGCGCAAAAGTAGCAGCCATGTCGCATAACTTCAAAGCCTATACGCGATTCCATTCGAATCTTTTCCCAAACTCTTCTACTTTTGGCCCAAGCTGCGGTGAGCGGAAGATATTTTCCGTTCAAATTACCACATGCAAGCACTTCATTTGCCTCCAAACCTACTTTTTTGCGCGAAACATGTTACAAAACTGGCTTAAACCCGTGGAGGCCAAACTGGCCCAATTTGCTCAAGCGCAGCCCGCACATACCTTGGGGGCACGCATTGGCATGCACCAGGCAGCGGTACCCGATTTAAAAAAAGTGCAACTTGCGCTGATCGGACTTTCCGAACCAGAGAGCAATGCCATTCGGACAAAACTATACGGCAGCGCCTTCGCGTTTCCCGATCATGCGATTGTTGATTTGGGCAATATACGCAAATCGAGCGGCGATTTCCTGGTGCCTTTGCTGCATGAATTGATGAGCGGCCATATTGTACCAATTCTGCTCGGCGGATCGGATGAACTTGCTCGGGCGCAGTTTTTGTCTTACCAGGATCGGAAAGCATTGGTAAATCTGGCCGTCATTGATGAACGGTGCCGCACCGATGTACAGGAAGTGTACGGTCCACTGGTGGCTATGCGGCATCCATTGTTGTTTCATTTTGGACTTTTGGGCTTTCAAACCCATCAATCCCCCCCCGATTTAGTACAGGCTTTGGCCAACAAATATTTTGATTTGGTGCGCCTGGGGAAGGCACGCAATGCCCTGGAAGAGTGCGAACCCGTACTACGCGATGCTGACTTGCTGGCATTTCACCTGGGCGCACTCAAGCAAAGTGAGGCACCTGGGGTATTGAACGCCTCGCCTTCGGGCTTTTTTTGGGAAGAAGCCTGCCAATTGTGTCGCTATGCTGGCATGAGTGACAAGTTGAGTTCATTTGGTATATATGGATATGCGGCGGAAAAAGACCGCGACGATCAAACCAGCCAGGGAATCAGCCAGATGATCTGGTATTTTATGGAAGGGTTCTTCAACCGCAAAGGCGATTATCCGGTTTCTACTTCCGGCCTCACAGAATATGTGGTGGATTTTCGACGCCTTAATTATCAATTGACGTTTTGGAAAAGCGTCAAAACCGGCCGCTGGTGGATGCAAGTGCCTGTACCAACTAAACGGAAACACGAACGGCATCGACTAGTGCCTTGTTCTTATCAAGATTATCAGGCAGCATGTCGGGAGGAACTACCAGAACGCTTGATGCAGAGTTTAAACCGATTTTAATACCGGTCAAAGTGATTCATTTGTCGAAGGGTTTGTTTTGAATATCTTTGCCCTCCAATTTTAAAATACAATACTACGATGTACCGCGAATACAAACATCTCAACCTTGCTGCCTTAGACGCCGAAATCCTGCAATTCTGGGAAGACGAACAGATTTTTCAAAAATCCATCGACCAGCGTCCGGTAGATGCGTCCTATGTTTTTTATGAAGGTCCGCCTTCTGCAAATGGCAAGCCAGGCATTCACCATGTCATGGCACGTGCGGTAAAAGATATGTTTTGCCGCTACCAAACCCTCAAAGGTTATCGCGTAGAACGCAAAGGCGGCTGGGATACCCACGGCCTGCCCATCGAACTCCAGGTGGAAAAAGAACTGGGCATTACCAAAGAAGATATCGGTAAAAAAATATCGGTGGATGAATACAACCAGGCCTGCCGCTCTACCGTGATGCGCTACAAGGACTTGTGGGATGACATTACCCGCAAAATGGGCTATTGGGTGGATTTGGACAATCCTTATATCACCTTCGAAAACAACTATATCGAATCGGTTTGGAACCTGATCGAAATGTTGTACCATAAAAAAACACCTTCCGGCCAGTCTTATTTATATAAAGGTTTTACCATTCAGCCGTTTAGTCCGGCGGCGGGAACGGGGTTAAGTTCGCATGAATTAAACCTGCCCGGATGCTACAAGGAAGTGACCGATTTGTCGATCGTTGCCATGTTTAAGGTAAAAAACGACGAAAACTCAGCATTTCTGTTTTCGGAAGCCGATGAAGATGTGCGAATCATGGCTTGGACCACCACGCCCTGGACCCTGCCTTCCAATGTGGCTTTGACCGTAGGCCCGGAAATTCATTATGCCAAAGTGCGCACGTTCAATCCATACACCGCAGCACCAGTAAGTGTAATTTTAGCATCCGACCGCATTTCGGCGTATTTTAATCCCGAAAATGCCAGTTTGCCCATGGAGCCGCATGATGTCGCGGCTAAAAATCCGGCGATTCCTTACCGCATCGACCGTACTTTTTGGGGGAAACAAATGCTGGGACTGCATTTTGAGCAACTCATGCCGTACGTAACATCGCCCGAACTGGAAAAAGATGGCTTCCGCGTAATTGGCGGCAACTGGGTAACCACTGAAGACGGTACCGGCGTGGTGCATACCGCTCCTTACTTTGGCGCGGATGACTTCAAGGCCTGCAAAGAAAACGGTGTGCCTTTTATTGGAATCATGGACGACAAAGACCGTTTGCAACCTTTGGTGGATCGCCAAGGCCGGTTTGTGGCTGAAGTGACTGATTTCGCGGGTATGTATGTGAAAGCCGATTATTACCCCAAAGACGTTACCGCCGATAAATCCTTTAAATCGACCGATTTATTGATCAGTTTGAAATTGAAAGACGAGGGAAAGGCCTTTAAAATTGAAAAATACAAGCACAATTATCCGCATTGTTGGCGGACCGATAAATCGGTGTTGTACTACCCGTTGGATTCGTGGTTTATCCGCGCCTCAGCCGCCAAAGAGCGCATGGCCGAATTGAACAAAACCATCAACTGGAAACCGGAATCGACCGGAACCGGGCGTTTTGGACAATGGTTGGATAATTTGCAGGACTGGAACCTGAGCCGTTCGCGGTATTGGGGTATCGCGTTGCCGATCTGGCGCACAGAAGACGAAAGCGAAGAAGTGTGTTTTGGCTCTGTGGAGGCCCTGAAAGAACGGGTACGCGAGGCAAATTACAAAATCAACACCCGTGCAGGACAGGAAGCCTTGTCACAAACGGAAATAGAAGCAGTAATCAAAGGATACGATTTAATCAACCAGCCCGATTTTGACTTACATCGGCCATATATTGACCAAATTGTATTGTTAAGCACAGATGGCGCGCGTCCGATGTACCGCGAGGCGGATCTGATCGACGTCTGGTTCGATTCAGGCTCCATGCCTTATGCACAATGGCATTATCCATTTGAAAACCAGGAGAAATTCCGCCAAAACTTCCCCGCCGACTTTATCGCGGAAGGCGTAGACCAAACCCGAGGCTGGTTTTACACCTTGCATGCCATTGCCGTGATGTGTTTTGATTCGGTCGCGTATAAAAACGTGGTATCCAATGGATTAGTGTTGGATAAAGAGGGCAATAAAATGTCCAAGTCAAAGGGCAATGTGGTGGATCCGTTTGAAACCATTGCCACCCACGGTGCAGATGCCACCCGCTGGTACATGATTTCCAATGCCGCCCCTTGGGAAAATCTAAAGTTCGACCTGGGTGGAATCGTGGAAAGCCGGAATAAGTTTTTCGGTACCTTGTTTAATACGTATAACTTCTTTGCCCTGTATGCCAATTTGGACCAATGGGCGATGGACGAGCAAAATGTGATGCCATATTCGGAACGCAACGAACTGGACCGTTGGGTTATTTCCAAACTCTACAGTTTGGTAGCAGAATACCGCAATGCAATGGACGATTACGAACCGACCAAAGCCGCGCGTGCCATCGAAACCTTTGTAGATGAGCATCTTAGCAACTGGTATGTACGCCTTTCACGCCGGCGTTTCTGGCGCGGTGATATGGGCGCCGACAAACGTGCAGCCTACGAAACCTTGTATGAATGTTTGATGGTGACCAGTCAATTATCAGCCAGTCTCGCGCCCTTCTTCTCCGATTGGTTATACCGCAACCTCACCGCACCCGTGCGGGAGCAAGCCAAACACCATCATACACCCTTGCGCCACGAATCGGTGCATTTGACCGATTTGACATTGCCCGATGCCTTCAAAGTGGATCTTGATCTGGAGCAGCGTATGGATTATGCCCAACGCATTTGTTCTTTGGCGTTGAGTATCCGCAAAAAAGAAAAATTGCGGGTGCGTTTGCCCTTGCAAAAAATCCTGTTGCCCGTATTGGATGCTTCCTTTATTGCCGCAGTGGATGGGGTTAAGGATTTGATTTTGAGTGAAATTAATGTGAAGGAAATCGAATACATAACCGATGCAAGCGGATTGTTGAAAAAAGGCGCCAAAGCCAATTTCAAAACCTTAGGCGCCAAACTGGGCAAAGACATGAAAGCCGCCGCCGACTTGATTGCGGCCTTTACCAATGAAGAAATCAATGCTTTAGAAAAAAGTGGTCAACACGCGGTGCAAATTGCCGGGACAGACTATGTGTTGACGCCGGATGATTTGATCGTAACTACGGAAGACCTGCCAGGCTGGAAAGTTGCCAGCGATGCAGGATTGACCGTTGCCTTGGATGTGACCATGACCGATCAGTTGCTTGCAGAAGGAACCGCCCGCGATTTGGTGAATCGTATCCAAAACGTCCGCAAAGAGCAAAACTTCCAGGTAACCGACCGCATTATAGTTACCCTTGAAAAACATCCGGCCATTTTGGATGCTGTTGCGCAGTTTGCCGATTATATCAAAGCAGAAGTGCTCGCAGAATCCATCATTTTGGAAGAACAACTGGAAGCCGAAAAAGTGGAACTGAATGATCAGGTAAGTTTGGGTATTTTGGTTTCTCTGAATTGAAAGATATTTTAATGTCTAGTGCCGCTGGGGTGGTATAAACTGCCCCAGCGGTATAACGCTATTTTTCACTTTGATTTCTCCCTTAAAAGGCTTAAATTTGTTTAAAAATCTTTGAAATGTCAGAAAAAGACTTGTTAAAACGCATTTCAGTTGATCCCAACATTTGTTTTGGGAAACCCTGTATTAAAGGTACGCGCATTTGGGTCTCTTTAATCTTGGATTATCTGGCGGCAGGAGAAACCATTGAAGCAGTTCTGGCAGCATATCCTAATTTGCTTAAAGAAGATATCCTTGCCTGTATTGCCTATGGATCAGCTGTAAGTAGAGAAAATTACATTGAAATTGCCTTTGCATTATGAGTTTAAAACTAAAACTGGATGAAAACTTTAGTCCAGCCCTGGTTGACTTGTTTCAAAATGCTGGTATTGATACGCATACTGTTTTTTCTGAAAACCTTTCCGGAGCAAGTGATCAGGTGATATATGAAACCATCTTATCCGAAGAACGAATATTGCTTACGTTTGACACGGATTTTTGTAATATTTTACGATTTCCGCCAGATGAAAGTGCTGGAATAATTGTTGTGCGTCCCAAAAGACCAATCTCACTTGCAGACGTATATAGTTTTGCCTTTAAGATTCTGGATTTATTGGCCGAAAACAATCCAAAGGGCTGTTTATGGGTATTAGAATCAGATAAATTGAGAATAAGAGGGGCAAAATAATATAAAATACAGATTTTTCCATGAAAAACACCTTCACAATCTTGCTTTTTCTCCAGTTCATGTGCATTAACTACCTGCACGCACAGAGCGCCCCCTCCATACATTTCTCCTTCAACCACCTCGCCTTATCCGTCAAAAACGTAGATAGTTCGGCCGAGTTTTATACGCGTGTGCTACACCTGTCGGAAATCACCAACCGCACCCAAAAACCGGGCATACGCTGGTTTTCCTTAGGGGACGGTAAAGAATTACACCTGATTTCCACCATCCCCGGGCCTGTACAGATCAACAAAGCCGTGCATTTCGCCTTTACCACCCCCGATTTCGAGCCCCTGGTGCAATTGTTGATTAAAGAAAAAATTCCTTATTCCGACTGGCCGGGCGTTGCCAACCAGATTACCACCCGGGCCGATGGGATTCGTCAATTGTATTTTCAGGACCCTGATGGGTATTGGATAGAGGTGAATAGTGCGGAGTAGGTTACTTTATTGACAAGATTTATAATACTTTGATTTGTACTTCGTTTTTGTCAAAAAGTTAAATGCGATTTAACGAAATTAAAAATTTGGAAAAAGCATCCATTTTTCGTTTATTTGCATAAAAAAAGTAGATAATGACAACGGATTTAAAGTTATTCGGGAAAATAATTGCGCTACCTCCTGCTTTAAAAGAAGAGGCATTGAAATATATTCAATATCTGCAATTTTCACAAAACCAGGAAGTATCCGATAAAAAGATAAAAAAAACTCCTAAAGCGGGCTTTAGTCAGGTTAATTTTATCATGTCTGAGGATTTTGATGCACCATTGGAGGATTTTAAAGCATATATGGAATGAATTTGCTGTTGGATACGCATGCATATATTTGGTTCTCTTCGAATAACCGTGAATTGAGCAGCACCGTTAAACGTATGATTGAAGACAGTGAAAATAATTCTTATGTCAGTATAGCCTCTTTATGGGAAATGTCAATAAAAATCAGCTTAGGCAAATTATCCATTGACAAGGATTTCAAGTATATTATTCAGGATTTGACTGAAAGTGGAATAAATCTTTTGCCGATTTCTTTTGACCATATTTTAATGAGTAGCGTGCTTCCTTTTCACCACAGAGATCCGTTTGACCGAATTATTGTTGCTCAATCTCTGTGCGAAGGGATGAAATTATTGAGCGTTGACACAATTTTTGATCATTACTCAAGTGATAGAATCTGGTAAAATCCTCCCAGATCGCCCAAGCCAGCCTAAATGTAGAATTGCTTTTTAAAAACAAGACAAATCCTACAAAATAAAGAAAATCATAAGGTAACAAAAATTAATTCCCACATCCTTCGTTTCTTCACCCTACGAAATCATCATCCGCCTTTTACCTATGCAAAAATCAGTCGATATGGAAGCGCTTACCCGCTATGTGGTAGCCGAAAGCGCTTTTATTGAACAATTGAATGCCGTTACTGCCGAAGTCATTGTGGGCCAACACGCTATGCTCGAACGCCTGCTGATCGGTCTGCTTACCAAGGGCCATATTTTGCTCGAAGGCATGCCCGGCCTCGCTAAAACCTTAGCCATCAAAACCTTGGCCACTGCGGTCGATGCCAAATTCAGCCGTATTCAGTTTACACCGGATCTGTTGCCTGCCGACGTGGTGGGTACGACCATTTATAACCCGGCATTGGCGGAATTTACCATCCGGAAAGGACCCATTTTTGCCAATTTTGTACTCGCCGACGAAATTAACCGCGCCCCTGCCAAAGTGCAAAGCGCGCTGCTCGAAGCCATGCAGGAACGCCAGGTAACCATCGGCAACGAAACCTTCAAACTAGATGATCCGTTTTTGGTGCTCGCCACCCAGAACCCCATCGAACAAGAGGGCACCTATCCCCTGCCGGAAGCCCAAACCGACCGTTTTTTGTTAAAAGTAAAAATCGGCTATCCAAATATGGAGGACGAACGCACCATTGTGCGCCGCAACCTGAATGATGAAGAAGTGCTGATTAAAAAAGTGGTGTCGGTAGAAACCCTGCTCAAAGCCCGCCAGGCTGTGAAAAAGGTGTATATGGACGAAAAAATTGAGCAATACATCCTCGATATAGTCTTTGCTACCCGCGAACCGGAAAAATATGGTTTGCAACAATTGCGGCCGCTCATCGGATATGGCGCGTCTCCGCGTGCCAGTTTGGCCCTTGCCAAAGCATCCCGCGCTGTGGCCTTTATCAAACGCCGCGGTTTTGTAACCCCCGATGATGTGCGTTCCATTTGCCCGGACGTATTGCGTCACCGCATTGGCCTGACTTTCGAAGCCGAAGCCGAAAACATCACCCAGGAAGATGTTATTGCAAAAATTCTGGGCACGATTGTGATCCCATAGCACGTGTTATCCATTGTAAAAATTGCATTTTATCCCAACACACATGGATTCCACCGAATTACTCAAAAAAGTACGGCGTATTGAAATTAAAACGCGGGGCTTAAGCAGTCACCTGTTTTCGGGCGGCTACCATAGCGCGTTCAAGGGCAGAGGCATGTCGTTCAGCGAAGTGCGCCTGTACTACCCGGGCGATGATGTGCGCGCCATCGACTGGAATGTGACCGCCCGTACCGGCGACCCGTATGTAAAAGTTTTTGAAGAAGAGCGGGAGAACACGGTGATGCTGTTGGTAGATGTGAGTGGTTCGGCCGTTTTTGGCAGTCATACCCAGTTTAAGGCGGAGTATTTGACCGAATTGTGCGCGGTTTTGGCCTTTTCAGCCATTGCCAACAACGACAAAGTGGGGGTTTTGCTGTTTTCTGATCGCATCGAATTGTACATCCCGCCCAAAAAGGGCCGCCAGCATATTTTGTTGATCATCCGCGAGATTTTGACCTTTAAACCCGTAGGCAAAGGCACCGATATTGGCGCAGCCATGCGGTACATCCACAATGGTTTGAAAAAACGCTGTGTTTGTTTCGTTTTATCCGACTTTTTGGGCACCGATTACGAAGAAGCCATGCGGGTGCTCGCGCGCAGGCACGACCTGATCGGATTGCACTGCTGGGACCCGTTGGAGCGTGATTTGCCCGATGTGGGTGTTTTGCGCGTCGCCGATGCCGAAACCGGAGCCCAAACCTGGGTAGATACAACCAGTACGCGCTTGCGACGGCAATATTGGCAAACATTTGAGGCACATACGCAATCGACCCAGGCACTATTTCGCCGCGCCGGGGCCGATTTCCTGAGTTTGTGTACCAACCAGCCATACGTCCACGAATTGCTCAAGTTTTTTGCACAACGTTCCAAAGTGATCGCACATGGGTAAGGCGCGCGCACGGATACCTATATATATAGGCGTATGGATGGTCGCCCTGTTATGTGGTAGTGGTTTGCAGGCACAATTGACGGCCAACGCCAATTTCAATCCGTCCCGCATAGAAACGGGCGATACGTTTTCATTACGGGTATTGGTAACAGGCACCAATTCCGAACCCCAGCCTGTAGATTTCAAACCTTGGGCGGCGGTATTTCAAGGAAACAATATACTATCGCATACTGGTTGGCGACGCTCGGGTGCCCAATGGGTCCAGCAATTTACCCTCATTGGGTTTGATAGCGTGCAAACCGAGTTACCGCCATTGTTGATAAAATCGCATTTAGGAGAAACAATCCCCACGAATGCACTGCTGCTTGACGTATTTCCCACCAAGGCTGGCACGGAGATTGGCGATATGGACAGCATCCGGGAAATTATACGGGAACCGGTGAACTGGCAAGATTTCTGGCCCTGGTATATTGGTTTGGGTATATTACTGTTGGTGGCCATGCGTTACCTTCGGAAACCCAAACGCCCTAAGCCACAAATTATTCAGCAACCAGTTGCAGCGCTTGAACCCGCCATCCCGATCCATATAGTGGCCTTGCAACGCCTGGCGGAGTTAGAAAAACAAAAAGCCTGGACCAAAGGCCCCATCAAGGCATATTATGTGGAATTAAGCATGATTGTGCGCGAATACCTTGAAAAACGCTTTCAAATACCCGCGCTGGAATCAACGACATCCGAAACCAAACAAATGCTTGCCCATGCCGCAGTACCAAACGAACTGCTGCAAAGCATTGAAAAATTATTGGCGCAAACAGATTTAGTGAAATACGCCAGCCATATTCCGGCCCCCGATGCCCACCTGAAAGCCCTGCACCATGCCCAAACCATTATTGAAAAAACCCACGCTTAATTTGTTCATCAACCCAAGCATCCTGTGACATTTGCCCAACCACTTTGGCTTTTACTGTTGTTATTGCTGCCGCTGCTTATTTATCAATATCGGAAGGCGGCCAAACAACGGCATGTAACCTTGCAGGTTTCGCGCCAAACGGCGATGAAAGGCGTGAAAACCTGGGTGGTGTATGCGCGCAGCTGGTTGCAAGGCGTGCGTTGGGCCGTACTGGTTTTGATCATCGTTGCGATGGCGCGTCCACAAAGCGCCTGGCACGAAGAAAAAGTAGAAGCCGAGGCAATAGACATTATGTTGGCCATGGATGTATCGCCCAGTATGCTTACTCAGGATTTTGAGCCCGATCGTATGACGGTTTCCCAAACCATGGCCATTGATTTTATCAGCCGCCGACCGTATGACCGGTTGGGATTGGTAGTATTTTCGGGTGGCGCATTTACCCAATGTCCACTTACCGATGACCGGCGGATTATACAGGCATTCATAAAAAACTTGCAGGTAGGCCGATTAAAAGATGGTACTGCAATTGGCATGGGATTGGCGACCGCGCTGAACCATTTGAAAGACAGCGAGTCCCAAAGTAAAGTGGTAATTTTAATGACCGACGGAGAAGACAATGTAGGGAGCATACACCCATTGGAGGCCGCAGCCATCGCCAAAGCCCTGAATATAAAGGTGTACACGGTCGGTATTGGTTCGGACGGTGTGGTGCAATCTCCAGCATATCAGCGGCCAGATGGTTCGTTTGTGTTTGTAGCCCGCAATATGAGTTTTGACACCAAATTATTATCGGATGTGGCAGAGATCACGGGGGGCAGATTTTATCGGGCGCGTACCGCCGACGATTTGGCAGGCATTTATGAAGAAATCGAGCAGTTAGAAAAAACGAAAGTTTCTACGACCGTAATCATCCGTACCTCTGAATTATTTTTCTGGTTTTTAACCATCGCCCTTTGTTTGCTCATTTTGGAAATGCTGTTGCGTTGGGGGCCATTGAGGGTAATTACGGTTTAAGCGGCCGAAAAAACCAGGGAATTCCCTGAAAAATCCAAGGAAAAGAATCTTAACAGCACAATTCGGAAAAAAATGCAGCGTTTCCTTTAGAAGTTTGCAAATAAACGCGACTTTTCGGCGGAATTCAATGGATATGAGCAGATTTTTTACGGCATTGTTGGTATTGGTTGGGACGGTAGTCTCTGCCCAGGATCCAGTATTTTCGCAGTTTTATGCTGTGCCGATGCAGTTCAATCCAGGATTTGCAGGCAGTGCCTTTGCGCCTCGTATGGGATTTATTTACCGCAACCAATGGACCGGTTTTAATAGCGCCTATCGGACATATGGCGCTTTTTACGAGCAAAGTTTGGATCGGCTCAACAGTGGCATTGGATTTAATTTGGAAGGTGATAATGCTGGAAACGGGATTTTAAAAACCACGCGTTTTTCGGCGGTTTATGCCTATCGTTTGCATTTGAGCGATCACTTAGACCTTCGATTGGGCGTAGAAGCCGGTTTGCATCAAACCAATTTAAATTGGGACAAATTGATTTTTCCCGATCAGGTAGATGCATTAAACGGAATAACTTATAATAGTGAAGAGTTGCGGCCTGATATTTCGAGTCGTTCTAGTCTGGATATTTCAACTGGATTACTTTTGCTCAGTGAAAAATTCTACCTTGGCGCCGCAATGAAGCATTTGAATACGCCGAGGGAAGGCGTGCTGGTAATAAATGACAATATAGAGCGTGGTTTGCCGATTCGGTATGTGTTGCACGGCGGAACAGAACTGATTGTTAACAAGGGCAATAAACTTCACCCCCCCTCGTTTATTTCACCGAATTTCCTTTTTGTTTCCCAAGGTCCGTATCAACAACTCAATATTGGCGCGTATGCTGGCTTGGGTTCTATTTTTTGCGGATTATGGTTCCGACACACCTTCAACAATGCAGATGCTGCGATTTTGATGGCTGGATTTAAAGAAGGGGTGTTCAAATTTGGGTTAAGTTACGATGCAACCATTTCAGGTTTAAGTAACCGAGCCGGAGGGACGTTCGAGTTCTCATTAGGCATTTCATTAGATCAAAATGAAAACCTGAAAAAGAAAAAAAAGCGTGCTGACCTCAATGACTGTTTAAGGATGTTCCAATAATTTCAACTACATTCAATAAATTTGGTGCAATTGGAATTGCGAAAAGTTTTATTTGCCTACATTTGCTGCTCATTTTTCAAAAACTGCTTTTAATACAATGAAAAAAACTCTCATTCACGGGTTAAGCTTTATCCTGCTGGTCTTCATGCTGGCTAGTTGCGGACGCAAATCTGAAAGCTCTACGACTACCGGTTGGAAATACAACGACCAGAAATGGGGTGGCTTTGAAAAAACTGACTACGAGGGCCAGGAAACAGGTCCAAATCTCGTTCTGATCGAGGGCGGTACCTACACCATGGGTCTGACTGATCAGGATGTTACCTACGAATGGAACAACGTTCCACGTCGTGTTACCGTATCTTCTTTTTATATGGACGAAACGGAAGTGCGCAACATCGACTATCGTGAATACCTGTACTGGGTAGATCGTGTATATGCTGCTACTTATCCAGAAGTTTGGAAGCGCGCATTGCCTGATACGCTCGTTTGGCGTTCAGAACTCGCGTACAACGAGCCTTTGGTGGAGTACTACTTCCGCGACCCTGACTACGATGAGTATCCGGTAGTAGGTGTAAACTGGAGACAAGCATCCGAGTATTGCAAATGGCGCTCAGACCGTGTGAATGAGATGATTTTGGTTAAACGCGGCATCATTGATCCAAACGTAGATCAGAAAAATGAAAACAACTTCAACACGGATGCTTATCTCGTAGGTCAATACGAGCCAAGCGTGCGCAAGAACTTGCCCGATCAAAAAACAGGTGGCGAACGCCGCGTACGTCGTGAAGACGGTATCCTGTTGCCTGAGTACCGCCTGCCTACAGAAGCAGAATGGGAATACGCAGCATTGTCGCTTATTGGCAACCAGGCTACCAGCAAAGATGAGTTGATCAGCGATCGTCGCATCTATCCTTGGAACGGTAACACCGTACGTTACCAAAAACGCAACAAATACCAAGGCCACATGCTTGCTAACTTCAAGCGCAGCGGTGGTGACTATGGCGGTATGGCAGGCGCTTTGAACGACAAAGCATTTACACCATCTCCGGTATTGTCTAACTGGCCAAACGATTTCGGTCTGTATAATATGGCTGGCAACGTAAATGAATGGACTGCCGACCTGTATCGTCCAATGACGACCTCAGACTTGGTTGATTCACGCAACCAGGACTTGAACCCATACCGTGGTAACATTTTCAAAACCAAAGAATTGGATCCTGAAACGGGTTCCGCTGTAGCAAAAGACAGCCTTGGTCGCTTGAAATATGCACTGATGGATACAACTTCTACGGCTTTGCGCGATAACTACAAGCGTCCAGAAGAATTCAACTACCTCGATGGTGACAAAGAATCTTTGGTGGAATACCGCTACGGTATCAGCACCCTGATCAGTGACCATGCACGTGTAATTAAAGGTGGCTCTTGGGCCGACCGCGCATTCTGGTTGTCGCCTGGCACACGCCGTTACTTGGAGGAAGAAAAAGCAAGCCGTACGGTAGGTTTCCGTTGCAGCATGACCCGTAAAGGTTCACCAACCAGCAACGAAGAGCCAGAAGGCAACTACTTCAAAACCAAGAAGAAGAAAACCAAACGCCGTTACGATTAGGATATAGATTAGAAACATTTGTCTATAAGCAAAACGCCCTGTAACAAGCGCAATGCCCATGAAAATGTTTCTGCTAGAAAACGGGAAGACGCCTTGTCTTCCCGTTTTTATTTTTTTAAAACACTTCCTATACGCTGTTTTGAAACAGTTTATTAGGTTTGAGGCCAATTTGTGCATACCTTGAAAACGATCGAGCAACTTTACCAGCTTTACCTCCAGCATCCTGTTGTGAGCACCGATTCTCGTAATTTACCAACGGGATGTATCTTTTTTGCCTTGAAAGGAGCCAATTTTGATGGTAATCTATTTGCGACCAAAGCAATAGAAGCGGGCGCTGCCTATTCTGTGGTAGATGATCAGAATTTAAAAGGTGATCATTTGTTCCAAGTACCCAATGTGCTCGAAGCCCTGCAGCAACTCGCCTTGTTCCACCGGCGGCATTTCGAAATTCCAATCATTGCGATTGGCGGCTCGAATGGTAAAACTACGACTAAAGAACTGGTTTCGGCCGTACTCAGCAGCCATTACCCCTGCCATTTTACGAAAGGTAATTTCAATAATCATATCGGTGTGCCCCTCACGCTTTTGTCCATGCCCGATGATACCGAAGTGGCCGTGATTGAAATGGGCACCAACCAGCCGGGCGACTTACAAGAACTATGCAGCATTGCGGCACCTACCCATGGCTTACTCACCAATATCGGCAAAGAACATCTGGAAGGTTTTGGAGACCTCAATGGGGTAAAAAAAGCAGAAGCCGAACTTTACCACTATCTGTCGCGCCATAAGGGCTGCGTTTTCCTCAATTTATCCGAAAAATACCTGCGCACACTTGCCCGTCATAATCATCGAAAAGTGCTGTATCAGCAAGCCGGAACAGCCGTGGTGGTGCCTGGCACCATCGAAATTCAATTAAGCAGCGAAAATCCATTTATTACCGCTGGCTTTACCTCCGATGCGGGCGAATGGGTGAGCGTGGAAAGCCAACTGATTGGGAAACACAATTTTCAGAATATCATGACGGCCATTGCACTGGGCATTTATTTCAAAGTGCCCGCAGCAAAAATAAAGGCGGCCATTGAGGCATATACCCCCAGCAATAACCGTTCGCAATTTATTCGGGAAGGAAACAAGGTGATTTTACTGGATGCCTACAATGCGAATCCATCCAGCATGATTCCGGCGCTGCAAACGCTACAACAATTTGATGCGAAATATAAAATCGCGATCTTAGGTGATATGCTGGAATTGGGGGCCGACAGCAATAAAGAACATCAGGCCATTTTGCGCTATGCTGCCCGACTAAAATTCGATCAAATTGTGCTGGTTGGTCCGGAATTTGGTCAAACGCCCTATCAAAAATACAAGGCCCTACATTTTCCGCACGTGGATCAAGCACGAGAATGGTTTCAAAAACTGGCCTTAGAAGACAGTATGATCCTGATTAAAGGTTCACGGGGAATTCGCCTCGAAAAAGTACTCGAAAAAGTATAGATCAATCTTTGCGTACAACGAGCAACTGTTGACGCGGTGGTTGCTGATCGCCCTGCATCCGTACCTGATATACGCCCGGCGGAAGTGTGGTTACCTCCAATTGGGCTTGTTTTTGTTCAGGTTCCAACTGTAATGCAACCACATTTCGACCTTGTATATCAAAGAGTTGTAGTTGTTCATACCCTTCCATTTCCCATTGAAAAAATACCGTATGCTGGGCGGGATTGGGATACATTTCCCAAGCGGTTACAGCACGATCACGCAGCGCCTTTTGAGCAGTTGTAAGCATTAAATCCGGCGCTTTACCAACACAATCCGCTGCAAAAGTGCCAGAAAAATGTAGTTTTCCTATTTTTATATCGGGAGTACCAGACTTCCCTTTGGATACGATTTTTTGAAAAAACAGTTTTTTAACCGGATCTATCGGCATGTTTTTTACCAAACTAACCCACGTATTGCAACTATTGGGATAAAATGTGAGCAAGTACTTTTTCTCATTCGGATTTAAACAAGTGCTATAGTACAAGGCAATCGGATCACTGCCACTGTGGTGGTAAAACCGGATCGCATTTAGCAAAACAGGCTGATCAAAGGTTGCGACCACTTCCGGTTTGGAACAGATCGACCACAACTGATGCTCCGGAAATAAAAACGGCTGCCCGCAAGTCCCCGTGGCATTATAAACATTGCAAAGAGGCAGTGTGTTCGGATTTCCGCCAATACAATCACCTGGCTGTGCTTCCGGGCAATTGTTGTTGCTCGCGTTTCCGCGATTTTCAATCAATAACTTACAAAAATCACTGGTATAGGTATCGCATGCTTCGGTGGCGGTCACCTGCACACACGGATTGAAAATACTGGAAGCACTCGTGTTCGTGCTTACACAAACAACACAGGGTAAACGCGCAGCCACGCCCGCTGCATTTACAAACGACAGGAAAACAACATATTGCGTATTTGCCTTTAATCCTTCTATCAGCAGGCGGCCACGATCGGCCTGCAAACCCGTCATATAGGTTTGTACGTACCCATTGCCTAATAAATCGGTCGTATTATAAGATTGGCAGGTAGCATTGTTCGGCAAATTGCTTTTTTGGGCATAATACACGTTCCAATTACCAGGCGGTACGTTGGCTGGGTTCCATTCAAGCAAAACACCATTGCAATAACTGGTTACAGTGGGTGTGGACAATGGGCAGGAAATACTTGGATCGTTGGTATTGGAATTTAAAACAACAAAAACAGGCGTTTCAGAAATTAGCACGGTGGTATTGTTAAACTTGACTTGCCCGTTGCTCACATTCCATGCTTTTTTATACCCTACGGTGCTGTTGTCAGCCATTTGCACGATGGAATAGGAGGAAATATTGGTCAGTTCGGGTGCGCCAATCTGTTGTAATAAGGTGTTGACCGGTAAGGTGAGCAAGCGATTGACCACCTTCGTAGCAGTGGGCGACCAAATGGCCAAAATATGGGTATTGTTTTCTCCTTTGTAGTAATAAATACGGGGCGGGGTGCCACCATTATCAAATTGAGTGGTCAAATTGGCGTTCAAATCTTTAACAAACCGGGTATTTCCCAACACATTTTTTAAGGTTTGCACATAATACCAGGCGCGTTTTGGGTGAAAATTGCGTGTAACCAATCCGCAATGGGTGAACAAACTGCCCCCGGGACTCCATTGAAAACCTTCGCCATACGCGGCCTCATCGCGCAAGTCGAAAGACGCAACTTTGTTTAATACCAGCGTGTGGGTGCCATATTGGTATTCCACGGCAGAAAGTTCCATGTACGCCCGCACCAACCATTGCGCCTGGGTTGTAAAATAGGACTGAAGGCCCGAACTTAACTGCGCTTTGATGGGCGAATTATTATTTGAGTCATAGCCAAATTCAGTGAGCCAGTATTCCATGGTGGGCGCCGTGAGCTCTGCTTTGATCGCTGGTTCGGTTACGCCATCCAGTAGTTTTTCAAAAAAACGTTGGTATCGTTCTTTCAATTTACATTGTTCGGGGCTTAATCCACGTGTATTTAGGCCAAAATAGTCGTAAGTATCCCATATCGCAGGATTGTCAATGTAGGCAGCCCCCAGATCAGACACATTGCTGCAATAATGGTGCAAGTTGAGTACATCAAAAGGGATTTTTTTTATCAGGCTGCTTTGATTCTTGCGTAATGCATAACTAGCATCCAACAACTCGGTCAGGTATCGACCGCGGAAATCAGAGAGCCCGCCCATGACCACCTGAATGCTTGAATCAATATTTTTGACCCCTAAAAAGCACGAACTGTTATCCGAAACCCGAAAATTGGCAGAAGATCCTCCCCCATCGTACGCTGCATGAAGCAATGCGGCATATTGTGTTGGCATCATTTGATACACTGCCTCAGGGGTATTGCGCAGCGCGTCATCATACCACCATTTATCCGGCTCATTGCCCATTTCCAAGTATTTCAAAAAGCCCATTCCAGACTTTCCGGCACCTAAAACATCGCCATCGGCAACCGTATTATTCAATATGTGGCAATAATCAGCGAGGACGGGGTCGTTACATACGGGCCTGTTTCCGTACCGCATGGCAAATAAGGATACCCATTTGGTGTAATCCAGATAAGTTTCAGGTGCATTTTGGTCCTGACTGAATGCCAGTTTGCAAATTGGTTTTTGCTCTTGCAGCACGGCATCGTATTGCATCAAACCGATCATCTCCGGTGCCAGCCCTTTCATACTTGGCGATACTTTTTGCGTTAAGGTCTGGTAAAAATGGTCATAATTGATCACACCGGCCAGGCTATTGCTCGGGTTGAAGCGCAACAAATTGGTTGGGCAATTGGGGATATTATCCGAATCGAACCCGGTATCGTCCGACCATTCGTGGTATTCGCGCACAAAATCAAATTGTTGCAGCAGGGTAAGATCGTCCGAAGCGCGTGCGTTAATGCCGATAAAATCTTTCATCAGCGGGCGCGGGTTCTTATCTTGCGCGTTCAAAACAATTTGAACACAAACAAATATTCCGACGACAAGCAAGGTGCTTTTCAATTTTGGCATACATGGGTATCAGAGATGAAGCGAATGATTAATGCAGCGCTAAGCGTAATGTGAAAGATACAGGGGCGCTTGTAAATGCTGCATACACTTTTGGTGTAAATACCATGCCATTAAAATGTAACCAAGGGAAATAACCATTCATTATGCCAATTCAGCAACAAACCGATCAAATTCGAACCGAGGCACAGCGCCTTGGATTCGATTTTGTAGGATTTGCCAAGGCAGAACGCCTGGATGCGGAAGCGCGTAAACTAGAACAATGGCTGCACCAGGGGGCACATGGCAAAATGGGGTATATGGAAAACCATTTTGACCTCCGTGTAGACCCTACCCTGCTGGTGCCCGGCGCAAAGACGGTGATTTGTTTGGCCTATAATTATTTTACGGACAACTTGCAGGAAGACCCGGAAGCGCCAAAAATCAGCCGGTACGCCTATGGCACCGATTACCATTTTGTGGTCAAAGACAAACTGAAGGCACTTTTTCAGTACATGCAGGATACGTTTGGGGAAATTGATGGCCGTTGTTTTGTAGACAGTGCGCCCGTGATGGAGCGGGAATGGGCGCAGCGGGCGGGTTTGGGTTGGAATGGGCGCAATACACTCACCATCCACCCCAAACGTGGTTCCTATTTCTTTTTGGCAGAAATTATCTGTGATTTGCCCTTAATATACGACAACCCAATCCGCGATCATTGCGGCACTTGCCGGCGGTGTATAGATGCCTGTCCCACCGAAGCCATCGCACCCGAAGGTTATTTTTTAGACGCTTCCAAGTGTATTTCCTACCTGAGTATTGAATTGCGGGCCGAAATACCCTCGGAATTTAAAGATCAAATGCAAAATTGGATGTTCGGCTGCGATATTTGCCAAGACGTTTGCCCCTGGAATCGCTTTGCGGAACGCCATAAAGAACCCGCTTTTGAGCCCCACCCGGAGCTGCTACCCATGCGAAAATCTGCCTGGGAAGCATTAAATGATGATACTTTTGGCAAAATATTTAAAAAATCAGCCGTAAAACGCATCAAATACGAAGGATTACGGCGCAATATCCAATTTTTAAAACCAGATCAATAACCGTCCTAGCGGGACGCATCATCGCAACCCAGCCTAACCGTCCCAGCGGGACGGCATCTTTGTAGCACGTTTAGCAAAATTTTTAAAAAATCAGCCGTAAAACGCATCAAATACGAAGGATTAAGGCGCAACATCCAATTTTTAAAACCAGATCAATAACCCTCCCAGCGGGACGCATCATCACAACCCAGCCTAACCGTCCCAGCGGGACGGCATCTTTGTCGCACTTATCCAGGTTTTTCCGAATCCGTAATCCGTTTCAGCACCGCGGGCAATTGACGAAGGGCAGTAAGTTCCCGGAATTTTTCCCGCATTTCCTCCGCCGGCGAACCGAAATACGTTTTTCCACCTTCTAGACTTTTAGATACCCCCGATTGCGCGGCAATCAACGCGCCTTTGCCAATCGTCAGGGCTTGCGCGATGCCCGCCTGACCGTACATCACCACGTTATCCTCCACGATGGTTTTACCGCCGATGCCTACTTGGGCCGCCAGCAGACAATTTTTACCGATCACCACCCCGTGCCCAATATGCACCTGACAATCGAGTTTGCTGCCTTCCCCGATGATGGTATCGCCGCTTACGCCCTTGTTGATGGTACAGCCAGCGCCGATATCTACATGATTTTCAAGGATAACCCGGCCGCCAGAGCGCCATTTTTGATAAGATCCATCGGGCAATTTTTTAAAATAAAAGGCATCCGATCCAATCAGGGCGCCCGGACCGATCGTTACGTGGTCGCCGATGATGGTATATTCGCCGAGGTACACATTGGCTTGAATATAACAATGTGCGCCGATGGTCACGTGGTTGGAAATAATGACACCCGGCTCAATAACCGCGGTAGGATGAATTTGCGCAGCATGATGCACCGGGGAAGTGAGCGGTTCAAAGGGGCGGTATTCCCGCACGATGGTATCGTACACCTCGAACGGATTTTCTACTATTAAAATCACCTTTCCGGGCGGACAATCGGCAGCTTCGTTGAGTAAAATGACCGTTGCGGCACTTTTGAGCGTTTTATCAAAGTATTTTTTGACATCCGAAAAAGCGATATCGCCGGCTTGCACCTTGTGGATTTCATTGATGCCCGTAGCCAAAAGGGTTTGATCGCCGATCATTTGGGCGTTGAAACGTTCCGCTAAGGCAGTAACCGAAATAGGATGTGGAAAAGTCATGCGTAGAATGGATTGTTACTTGGAGGGCCAAAGTTCCGAAAAAGCAGCGATTATTTTGATGCGGTGCCCCACCAAGGCCGGAATATTACGCAAGTTCAACAAACCGTGCATGATAAATTACCACCGAATCTTATATCAATTCACACATATCTTATACTTTTACCGCAAAACCGATGCTATATGAAAGCCATGTTTCCCTTTATTTTAGTTGGTATTGCCCTTTTAAGTTCGTCTCCACTCGCAGCACAACGGGAGCAGAAACAGCCCAGTGCCGAATTGCGGGGCGCCTGGATTGCCACCGTTGCAAACATTGACTGGCCCTCCGAACCGGGTTTATCGCCCGAGCAGCAGCGCATTCAGTTCGACAGTATTTTGGATGTGCTCAAAGCGATGAACATGAACGCCGTGTTTGTGCAGGTTCGTCCGGCGGGCGATGCCTTTTACAACTCACCCAATGTACCCTGGAGTAAATATTTAAGTGGGGAGCAAGGCGTTGCGCCAGAGCCTTTGTACGACCCGATGGAGTATATGATCAAGGCTGCACACGATCGCCGCATGGAGTTTCATGCCTGGTTAAACCCCTATCGCGCTACATTTGATTTAGACACAGCCGCCCTTTCGCCTTTGCATCCATTGCGCGCGTTGCCCGACGAAAACAAAGCAGAATGGTTTTTTCGGTATGGCCGCCGGTATTATTTTAACCCGGCCAGTGCCAAAGTGCGGCAGTATTTGAACAATGTAGTCAAAGACATTGTGGTGCGGTATGATGTAGATGGCATTCATTTCGATGATTATTTTTATCCGTATAAGGAAAACGGCGAAGAATTAGAAGATTACAACGATTTTGCCCGCAATCCCAGAAAATTCAATACCATAGAAGACTGGCGCCGCGACAATGTGAACCGTTTGATCCAGGATGTATCCACTACAATTAAAAAAATAAAGCCTTATGTGCGTTTTGGCATTGGTCCATTCGGGGTGTGGCGCAACAAAGACCGCGACCCGATCAATGGTTCGGATACCCGCGCGGGCATCATGAGTTACGACGATTTGTATGCTGATGTATTGTTATGGCTTAAAAACAACTGGATCGATTATGTAGCGCCCCAGATTTACTGGAGCATTGGATTTCCGCCCGCCGATTATGAAGTGCTGGTAGATTGGTGGAGTCAGCATACTTATGGGAAGCAATTATATATTGGCCATGCGGCTTACAAAATTGCCAACAACAATATTGATGAAAACTGGAATGAGCCAGATCAGATCAATAAACAAATAACGCTCAACCGCGACAATCCGAACGTGCAGGGCAGCATTTTCTTTTCCGTTACTTCTTTGTTGAATAATCCTTTGGGCATACAGGACACGCTGATTACCAACCAGTACCGCACCCAGGCATTGCACCCGGGCATGGAATATTTATCGACCGTATTGCCTGCTGCGCCGCAAATTTGCAAGATAAAAGGCACCGAAAGCACCGTAAAAATTGCCTGGAATGTGTGTGATGTGCTGAATGGCGCGGAAATGCCTTATTACTATGCCGTTTACCGCTTTGAGGGGGAAAAAGTGGGCGATTTCAAAGACCCCAGGCATTTGGTGTACATCAGTCCGTACAACGATGAAAAATGGATATTTGAAGACCAAACAGTGGTGGAAGGCGAGTATTACACCTATGTGGTATCGGGTTTCAATCGGGTAAATATGGAAAGTTTCAGCAGCGCGCCGGTGTTTATCAAAAAGACCAAAAGCGGGGCCAAGAAAAAGCGGAAGGTGTGGGGGTATTTGTTCCGGGCTTAGTGGGGGGGACCACGGATTTCAGGGATTTACACGGATTCCTATATTTATTAAAAAACATACGTCAATTGGTTTTAACTATTGATGAAGAGTGGTATGCTTTGCTGCTGCAATTCTTAAAAACGTTGGACTATGTTAAAATAACAGCAGCCGATGCAGAGCAGCGGGAAAATCTCTGGCAGCCTGGATTGAGCCAATTAGAATTACTTCAACAAAAAATAGATAGTCAAACCAGCATCTTATTTTCAAATATAAGGAATCCGGTAGCTTGGCAAAAGTTGCAACGGGATGATTGGTCGTAAGTTAAAACAGTAAAAGGAGGTACTTGTAGCACCTAAAAAATCATCGAGGAATTACCAAAACCTACTGATATTTTCCTTTCTATATCTAAAAACGTTGTATTCAACCTTCCCCCATCCAATCTGCCCGGATTGAAATTTGCACTTCTGTCCTTTTGTTGAAATGTCTATAGGAATATCTTTGTACTATTAATTTAATCTTCTTTAAATCCATATTTCACTCTCTGTTAAGTTATCATGAAGTCCAATTTCGGATGTATATAAACTATATTTTTACATGAAACACAATTTTCCACTTTCCAGAAAAATTACTAAGGCGCTCTTACTATGGTGCCTTCTGATTCATTTAACCAATTTTACTGCCGCACAGCCTGGCTCAAATTGTTACCCAGGCACTGAAAACAACAATTTACCAGGATCATGTCCCTCTGCCAAAATAGATGCAGGTATGATGATAGATCAAGCGTTTGTAAATCAGTATAGTGACTTGAATGCGGCAAGGGAGGCAGCCACAAACATATTTAATAGCATGGCATCAAACTTGTCCAGTTTGTTGGCACAAGCAGGTTATGCTGTGAATTTTAAAATAGTTCACTTCCCAACTGAAGTCGTACCAAATTCTTGGAATGCAACATCAAATCCAACCACAGGGATTATCTAATATACGAAGTATATGGCTTATACCCGCCCGTTATTGCATCAAACAAGATGGGATTATTCTTTTGTCAGGGCAAAACCTAGGTTATAATGGCGTTCAAAATAATTCTTTTTTTTGTGAACCTGGTACTTTTGCAAATGCTCAAGTCACGATAATCAGAAATAAAATAAATGATCCGGTTGGCACCGGAAAATCCATGGCACATGAAATGATGCATAACTTTGGGCTAGGTCATATTAATGACTTTAATAATCCTACGTCTTGTGCTCAAGAATGTAACTCTTCGTTTATACCTCTTATGTGTACTACTGCGGGAGGATATTCCTTCTCAACATGTGATTTAAAATGTATCAATCGGTTTTTTGATCAGACGAAATGCGAATGTTTAAAAACCGAAAGCCAATACCGTGCGCCTGATTATGTTTGCCCGGTTTCTTCAAACATCAGTTTCGACTTTAGTAATGATAATCCCAACCCTATTCGAAATTGTTTTTCTGGTAAAGATGAAATGACCATAATGGTCAAACTAAAAAACAACGATCAAGCCACGTCTCGTAATATTCGTTTAAGACTAAATGATGACAGCAAGAACTATTTAGAACTAATACAACTGTCTAGTAGCTGTGTTGATCAAAATGGAAGAACTATTTGTTTCAATTCCGAATCTCTGATTCCAAATGGTGGAAAGGAGTTTAAAATACTAAAAATGGATGGATCCGAACAGTTTTTTGATTTAATGGCGAATGCAGAAATAAATGTTACGATTAAAGTCCGATACATTCGTGCAGATATACCAAACTTCCCCCTAAACTACAAATTCTTTATCAGAGCATATAGTGGGACAATTGGTTCGCCCGGAACAACAGACTTTTTTATCCAGCCTTTTGTGGAAGTAGATGCAACTCCTTCAAAAAACTTCTCTGCTATTTATAATTCGGGTTTATGGCCAACTTCGTTGCCCATTTTTATTAAAGGAAATCTGGTTTTAGATAATGTTACCTCCCTACCCACGTATGAACTTTCACAGCATAAAAACATTCTTTTCGCGCCTGGGGCTGGTATAGATATAGCGAATACGAAGACAATTATGAATCAAGTAAGTATGAGCGGTTGCAACCAAATGTGGGAAGGAGTTGAGACCCGAAGTGGTTCTGAACTTATTGTCGATCAATCAACCATCTCGGATGCACAAATTGGTCTATATTTTAGAACTACATCAAAAGGTACCGTTACAGGAACTGTTTTTAACCGAAACAATTATGGTATATTTACAGAACCAATGAGTACGCAGGGTGGTGGAATACCTATTAATTTGATCGCTAACGGAAATAATTTTAAATGTTCCGAAACGCCTTTAAAGCCGCCATACAATGGTCAATCCCCAATACCCACAGAAAAAGGTTATGTTGGGCTGTATTTGAATGATATTCCTTCAATGGCAATTCAAAAAGATCAAAACGGGTGTTATAACGTTTTCAACAACCTTACGATGGGAATAATTGGCGTAAACAGTAACTTTAGTATCAATGATGCACTTTTTAGTGATATAACGTATCCGTTAAATGCTTACCAAGGTTACCCAACGGACCAGAATGGAAGCGCCGTGTATGCCAATAATAGCCTTGTAAAGGTTACCGGCATGGGGTATACAACCACATCGCCTCAAAACTTTAAAAATTGTGATTATGGCGTACAAGCCATTAACAGCACTCTTCACGTGCAAAACAATAATATGCACAACGTGCGCACTGGTGTAGATATGTTTGGCGGTGTGAACAAATCTGTTAGTATCCTTGAAAACCGAATTGATGCCACTTATATTGGTATAGGACTGTACTATAATTCTTTGCTAAATACTAATCATGGCGTATCTAACAATGTCATTACCATGTCGGGTTTAGATTATGCCACAGGTATCCTGGTGAGTGGAGGAAAAGGCCATCAGACTAATATAAATAATATTCGAGAGAATTTCATTACGATGAACAACGGTTCTGCTGGAATACGGGTAGAGGGTGCTGCTAAAAACAACCTTGTCAACAATACCATAAACCTCACCAATCCTGGAAATAACAGGTTTGGTATTACGTTGAATGGTTCACAAAACCTTTCCAGCAGTTGCAACAATATTATAGGTGCCAACGCTGCCAATGCTACGGGTATCCGGACAAATAGTACGTTTCAATCAACCATTGGTTGCAATAATATTTCAGGTACCGCAACTGCAATGAACTTTTCAGGAGATTGTTCGCTTTCAACCGTGCGCGGTAATACCGTACAAAATGCTTCTATTGGAATGCTATATGGCCTTAATAATGGTGTGAGTTCGGTTTTGGTAGGAACACAAGTGCAAAGAGGGAATATTTGGGAAAACGGAACGTTAGGAGCAGGCGCAAAATATAATGGAAATGTTAACAGCCTGAGTCAAAATTTATATGTAGTTGATCCGGGTCAAGATTCGAGATTTCTTCCTGCTATAATTAACGGACCTCAAGACTGGTTTCAACTACAGTCATCAAATTCCTCCTATCGCTGCCAAATTGGGGGAGCAGATTGTCCCTTCCCGGTATTGGCAGTCGATGTTACAAAAGAAAATGATAAAGATCGTATTGCAACCGGCAATATATATGCGAGCAACTTTGAAAGTACCTTAAAGGCGCAGGCGCAAAAACATTTTTACACGTATTTAGCTGAAACTGGTTTGCCAAGTGGTTCAAGTAGCAACATCCAGCAGTTTTTCAACAACACCACAAGTTCGACCTACAAGAGTTTTGGTGATATGGATCTTGCGATCCGTAATATTTTCAGGATTGGTGGGCTTAATGACTCCATTTTAAGCATTTACGAAAGTCTTTTGGGTAGCAAGCTTACCCAATTGTCCGATCTGGATCGGCAACTTACACGTCCAGATCTTCTTTCTGGACAGCAAGCAACATTAAGGGCTCAAAGAGATTCCACTTTACAGGCAGCGCAGGTAATCAAGTCAAATTGGTTCAATTTAACCAAGAGCCTTGATCAAGCGCGTCAGAATGGTTTAACAGCACTGCTTTCACAAAACAATTCTTTAAGTGATGCCTCTACCTGGAATACAAATGAAAAGACTGTAAATGATATTTTTTTAAATACAATGGGTATTGGTGTTTACCGATTCACAACCAGCCAACTAAGTAGTTTGCAAAGTGTTGCAACACAATGTCCTTTGTCCGGAGGAGAATCTGTATATTGGGCAAGAACCATGCTGGAAGGTGTATTGGGCGTAACGACCTTATATGATGACGAAACACTTTGCCTACAGACCATTGATCGGCAAGATTTGGAGCAACATGGCGACCATTTGGTTAGAATTTACCCCAACCCCAACTCAGGAAGTTTTACCCTATATTATCAACTTGAACAAAACCAGGGTACGCCGTTTTTATTGTACAACGCACTGGGTCAGGAAGTGTACCAAACGACACTTCCGGGAGATACGGGCAATATTGCCATGCAACTGGATCATTTAGCACCCGGTATCTACTTTTATATAGTTCCCGCAGGTAACAAGCCCATTTCGGGTAGATTGATGATTGCAAATAAATAATTCAAATGTTAGGGCTGGATCTGTATAGGTCCAGCCCTAACCAATTTTAAATAACATGAAAAACTTCATATATATTTTTTTCATTACAATAGGTATCTCCCTACATGCACAAAAGCATGATTATGTATGGGTGGTTAGCATCGCTAATGAAACTAGCATCATTCCTTTCGGTAGTTCTACCTTAGATTTTAATTCAGTTCCAGTTAATGCTTATTTTCACCCACGAAAACTTAATTTAGGGGGTTGTAGTGCCGGGATGAGCAATGCAAATGGAAAACTACTGTTTTACACTGATGGATGCCGAATCTGCAATGCACAAGATTCAATTATCGAAAATGGGGAAGGCCTAAATCCAGGTAGCTTATACAACCAATTTTGTGCCTTACCTTCGTTAACTGGTTATATCTCTGGTTTTCAAAGCACGATCATCTTACCCCTCCCAGGTTCTGACCACGAGTATATACTCATACATACGGGAATAGAAAATATCCCGGATGCAACGGTTACCAAACTGTATTATTCTAAAATTGATATGAGTTTAAACAATGGGAAAGGAAAGGTTACCGAAAAAAATGTTGTTATCTATGCTGGCCCCATGGGTTTTGCGGAAATGAGCGCGGTAAAACACGCAAATGGTACCGATTGGTGGGTTATCAAACCAGCACCTTACAATAAAAACAGTTATTTTAAATTCCTGATTACCCAAAACGGGCCGTCTCAGCCTGAATTTCAGAACTTTACTTTTAATACCTTGACTTTCAGCACACAAAGTCAAACATGTTTCAGCCCGGATGGAAAAAAATTTATACGGTATAGAGGATCTGAGGGGGTGTATATTTTTGATTTCGATCGACAAACTGGTCTATTATCTAATCCCGTTTTCATTGACCCACCGGAAATAACGATTCAATATGGTGGCTGTGCAGTATCCCCCAACAGTCGTTTTTTATACCTCAGCAACCTTACCGATTTGTATCAACTGGATCTTGAAGATGTGATGAATCCGGTATCCTTTCGGCATATCGCTACTTATGATGGGTATATTGATAACCTTGCTGCCAATTTTGGGTATTGCCAACTTGCGCCCGACTGCCAAATCTATATATCGCCCGGCAATCCGAGCAAGGTTTACCACATCATCCACCGCCCTGATGAACTGGGCGAAGCTTGTGATTTTGAGCAACATGCGCTGAAAATGGATGCTTACCAGGGTTCCATGGTACCTCCATACCCCAATTACCGCCTCGGCCCCAGCGGGATGGAAGGCTTGCCTTGTGCTCCTACTGTGTCTACTTTTGGTCCGCTCGTGGAGCAATCAAATCTTAGGGTTGCCCCCAA
>JAIYAP010000079.1 GCA_027488935.1 Saprospiraceae bacterium
GGTACGCCGCCGTTCACCGTGTACTCAATCGTGTATTGACCAACACCTGCACCTGGATTGAATTGGGTTGCTACAACACCATTTACTGTAAATACAGCGCTTACGATGTTGGCATCACCCGGTGTGCCTGTCAATGCAACGATGTCAGAGTACAAGCAGAAATCGCCGCTGAGGTCAGCAGTGATCGCTGGGTTTGGATATTGGCAAGCGTTGCCGATGCTCAGGGTAGTGCCCTGGTTGTTGGTAACTACCAAGGAGTAACCCAGTGCATCCACGTGGATACCTTTCAATTGGAAGGCATTTACGCCCGATGGCGTCAAAACCGTACCAACCGTAATAGGGGTCGGCACAGCAGGCGGTGCCGGGCTAAACGCGCTGTACAAGCCATTTACCGACAATACCATCCAGGTTTGGTTGCTTGGTGCATTTACCTGAATTGTTTCGTCGAATTGGCCGTTCGTTAAGGATGTAGCGTTGTTTTTACAAACACATGGGTCCGTAATGGATGGGGCACAGTTGAACGTAAAGATCGTTACCGAACCCGTCATATTGTTCGAACAGTTGGTCGAGACACTGGTAGCGATCACCGTGTAAGTTCCAACTACGGTTTGAAGACCGAAACTGAGTACGTTACCAGTACCTGCAACGGGAGCGCCCACATTGACACCACCGCGTTGCAACTGATAATTTACGCCAACAACCGATCCACTTAAGCCGACTAAAGTACCAGGATCAGTACCCAGGCAGTAGCCGCCCCCGCCTGTTACCGTAAAGGTTCCAGGTAATGGATTTACCGTAATCGTACGGGTTGAAGTGGCAGAGCAGCCATTTGCATTCGTTACCGTAACCGTATAAGTAGTCGTTACAGCAGGCGATACCGTGATCGCAGCGGTAGCTGCACCCGTGCTCCAAACATAAGCAGTACCACCTGTTGCGGTAATCGTAGCCGATGCGCCAGCACAGATGATGCCATCGTTGTTGGTTGTTCCCGAGGTTTCAGCAACTGTTGTAGCGGGTGTTGGAAGTGGGTTAACCGTGATGGTAGTAGAAGAAACCGCCGTACAACCAGCGGCACTGGTTACTGTAACCGTGTAGGTAGTGGTTGCGCCTGGTGTCACCGAAATCGCAGCAGTACTTGCACCAGTGCTCCAGGAATAACCTGTTCCACCAGAGGCCGTCAACGTTGCTGAAGCGCCCAAGCAAATAATACCATCGTTGTTGGTAGTGCCCGAAGTTTCAGAAACTGCAATCGCAGGCGTTGGAAGCGGGTTAACCGTAATAGTGCGTGTGGATGAAGCCGTACAGCCATTTGCGTTCGTTACCGTAACCGTGTAGGTCGTGGTAGACCCAGGCGTTACGGTGATGCCGGCAGTGCTTGCACCGGTATTCCAGGCATAACTTGTACCGCCAGAAGCAGTCAAGATAGCCGATGCACCTGCGCAAATTTGTCCGTCGTTATTCGCAGTACCCGAGGTTTCCGCAACCGCAATGGCTAGCGTTGGAAGCGGGTTCACCATAATAGTGCGTGTGGATGAAGCCGTACAGCCATTTGCATTGGTTACTGTTACGGTATAGGTTGTCGTCGCTACTGGGGATACCGTAATTTCGGCAATAGTTGCGCCGGTGCTCCAGGAATAAGTACCACCACCAGTTGCAGTCAAAGTTGCAGAAGCGCCCGAGCAAATTAAACCATCATTGGGTTCGATACCTGAATTTTCAGCCAGCGTAATGGCTGGTGTTGGAAGTGGGTTTACCGTGATAGTAGAAGAAGATGATGCATTACAACCAGCAGCGCTGGTTACCGTTACGTTATAAGTAGTCGTTGCGCCAGGTGTAACCGTAATGGCAGCAGTAGTCGCACCGGTGCTCCAGGAATAACTTGCGCCACCAGATGCAGTGAGTGTTGCCGATGCGCCAGCGCAAAGAATACCATCGTTATTCGCAGTACCCGAGGTTTCAGCAACCGCAACCGCTAGGGTTGGAAGTGGATCTACCGTGATGGTAGAAGTTGATGTTCCTGAGCAACCATTTGCATTCGTTACTGTAACGGTATAAGTCGTTGTAGATGCAGGCGTTACCGTAATGGCAGCTGTGGTCGCACCCGTGCTCCAGGCATAAGTGGACGAGCCATCATAGGTGCGAAAGGTGTAGTCAAAGTTGGGAAATGACCCAAAACCAGCATTGGCATAACATTGCCCATCAGGATAAGAATTACTTACGGTGCCACCTATACATTGGCTGTTCGGAGTACCCGTGAAAACCAAATAATAAGTTGTTCCAGGTGTGACACTTACAGAAGGCCAGCTGACATCTAACCAGCCGCTTTCAGGGATCGAGGCCGTGCCTGTTCCCAGCAAAACCCCACCAGCATTGGGCAAATTAGAGTACAGATCAATCGTAGCAGTTGAGGCACCGTTATTTAGAAGATAAACACCTGCGCCACCAATAACATTCGTAGAGGGCTTGAACGATTGTGCCTTATCAGGTTGGCCAAAGGTTGCAATGCAGGCTTCGTTAATTGGTTGTTGCTGGTCAATTTCATCAATAGAGAGCGTTACGTTCGCTCCGGCACAAATAACCCCATCATTATTGGCAGCACCCGAAGTTTCCACAACCACAACCGCTGGGGTTGGAAGTGGATTCACCGTGATGGTACGCGTTGAAGTAGCCGTACAGCCAAGCTCAACAGATGTTACCGTAACACTATAAGTAGCCGTTGATGCAGGCGTTACCGTAATTGATGCGGAACTCGCACCGGTGCTCCACAAATAAGAGTCTCCTCCAGAGGCTGTTAAATTTACGGAAGCACCTGCACAAATAATCGCATCATTTGCTATTAAGCCGGAATTTTCAACCACTGAAATCGCAGGAGTAACCGAATTACAGGTTGGTCCAGGAACCGTAGTTACACCGACAGAAGCAGGACTCACCACTGTATTATCGGCATCACAGGAACAACGGGTTTTTACCGTTTGAGCGGGACCCGATTGTGCATAAACAGGCAACGTGTTCGTCCAAGTACCATTATTAACCTGATACTGTAAACTTGCTCCATTAGGACAAGCGAAATTAGCAGGAGCGGTAATTACGCCCCCACCCAATCCACATCCGGCCTGGCACACGCTGTTTATAATGGAAACATCTGGAGATGATACCTCTGATAAATCCACGCAATTATTGGCCGCTGACCACAGCGCAAAATCGTTGATCCCCTCTAACTGAACCCAATTTTGGATTGTATTTCGGGAAAAAGTGCCCGATTGCAAAGTCCAGTCTGTACCATTATTCGTACTTTTCCATAAAAAGATGCTATTTTCATTATTCGAATTCAACTCCGAATCAAAATAGAACATCCGCAAGATGGCATTGAGTCCATTATTATTGGCGGGCGTAATATTGAAATAACGCTGAATGCTATTGCCAGAAGCAAGCACATAAGCATTTTGACCACGTCGAATAACGGTGAGACCTAAATTTTCGCTTGATGTAATTTCAAGTCCAAGGTTCGACGGATTGATGGCGCTTGGCGCATTTAACAGAATTGTTCTGATCAATTCGCCACCCGTGCCAAATACGCGATTCGCTTCCGTTTCATTGAGCAAAAAGGCATTATCCCCGAAGGTAACATCACCATTATTCAATTCAAACCCGCCACTGATCAGGTCCAAATTGCCATTTACAGTAATATCCTGGTTCAATTGTGCATGATTCGCACTTTTATTTACCACCAGGTTTTGCAACGTTGTTGTACCAGTTCCATTCAGACTAGCATCTGCATTTGCTGCATTCCCAGCAATGCGTACTGTGCCATTGGGGCTACTGGTGAAGACACCATTGTTGGTCATCTTCGCGTTGCTTAAAGTAAGTGTGCCCGTACCGTCAATGTACATACTCCCTGTTGAGGGTATATACAATGCACCTTGCCCGAAGGCATGTACGCTGAGCAAACAGCTTACTATAAGGGTGTATAATAGATTTTTCATGTTTTAATATTTTCAATGAGAAGGTTTATTAGATTATGCCAAACATTTATATCTGTACATAAATCCGCTAGCCCTTCAAGGTGAATGCATGGAAGTTTTAAGCACTTGTGTATTTGTTTATATTGGCAGCGCTTCAAGGAGTTTTTGCGTAAACGACAAAATCTCCATCATCCCCCCAAAATTAATCCGAACCGCATCATCACTCGCCTTATGGTAATCCGGATGCACCCCCGTAGAAAGGGTTACAACCTTGATCCCTTTTTCAAAAAAAGGGGTATAATCGAGCGGTGTAGCGGTCGGCCGCAGGACTGTTTTAAGCATTTTTTGCTTGGGTAATTCCAGTTGTGCTAACCAATCTGCTGCCTTTTCCGGAATTCTGAGATAAAGCGGTGCTGGTTTTTGTTGTGTATCCAGCCTTCCAACCATATCCAGATTGACCATCCATTGTACACTGTCGAGCAGCGTACCGGCGTTTTTTGCAAAAAAATTGGCACCATACAAACCATCCTCATGTCCAGAAAAACAAGCAAAAAGAATCCCTCCTTGTGGGTAATTTACCTGACTCCACGCTGCCAAACTTAGTAACAATGCAACCCCACTGGCATTATCATCTGCACCATTATGCACCTTGTCTTTGAAAACCTCCAATGAATGTGGATTCCCCTTGCCAAGATGGTCGTAATGTGCAGCAACCAGTATTTTAAAAGGCTTTTTACCGTTGGTGCCTGCTAATAAATTGTTCGTTTGAATCCGTTGCGTGCCGATGTAGTACTGAAAATCTTGTGCGTAAGTTTTATTTATAACGGGCTGTATACCAAATTCTTCAAACCGGTTTATAATCCAGTTTGAAGCCTGTTCCGCACCGGAACTACCTGCTCCGCGCCCCTGCAGGCTGTCGGATGCCAGGAAATACACAGCGTGCCGCATGTGCTCAAGTTCCAGGCTGGTATCCTGCGCAAACGCGCTTTGAATTTGGAAACCCAATACGAATAAAACACTCCAACAAGAATTTTTCACAACACCAAGTGCTTAGAGGGTGCTTATTTGTTAATTACCTGTGCGGGAGGTGCATCAAACCGCAATTGCAAGCCATCCCACCACAGGTGTTTACCGTTTTGGTCGAGTTTACCATCGTCAAACATCGCGCCCTTCAAGCGTTCGTCAAATTGTGCATCCAGCAGCATCGCAGGTGCATCTGCATCAATAGCATCCACACGTTTTGCAGTACTTGTCCATGAAAATTCAACATTCGCAGTAGAACCATCTACGGTTGCAACCGTAAATCCATTGGCATCAATGGTACGAACGTACAATGCTACTGGCTGACCTACCGCGGTAAGTGAAATAACCGGACGGCTGCTGGAAGCCAACATAGATTGAAATCCTTCGCTGTAAACAACCACTGCTTGTCCGTTCACCAATTGGGCATAGCCATCATCGGAAATTTTCAAGGTGGTAGAAGTTTGGCTGTATGCAACTTTACGCGTATTATTATTCGTAACAATATCAGCCTGGTGGCCCGAAGTGTACTCGTTGCCTACATTGTAAGAAGCATAAACTTCACCCGCAGCAGTAAGTCCAAGCACTTCACCGCGGACCCAACCGCCCATAACACCACCATAAAAGCCACCGCCAATACCGGTGTACTGATTATTGGCCATATAACCCGCGCCAGAAGCATAAGCACTTGAACCATACACACCATAATTGAGTAGCCCAGAACTTCTATATCCCAAACTGCCCCAATATAAACCATTTACATCAGCGCCTAAAGTACCACCGGTACGGTTATAGTCATTGTAGCTATGCCCTGAAATACCAAAAGTGTACAAATCCCCCCAAAAATTGAAACCCTCCGTTGCTGAATTTACACTGATCTGCGAATAAGCGGTACCATCATTTTGAGAATCCCGTGTCCGATAGCCATAAAGTGAATGCTGGCCATCTCCGGTTGCCGTCAATTGCTGGCGATAAACATACAATTGATATAACGGACTTGGAGAAATACCCATAGATAAACCCGTCCCATTATCCTGGATCAATGAATTGCCCAAAGTAGTTGTTCCGGTGAATTTCGCATGGTAATTGTTAGTACCCGTGCCTGTCAAACCAGCCGCAGATGAAACGGGCAACCAACTTGAACCATCAAACTGATAAAGACCCTTGGTGCCATTGGTTTGGTAAACAAGCAAACCTGTAGCAGGGCTTGCTATGGCGAGGCGCTGAGCATCGGTCATGCGGGGAGCCAACAAACCCTGTGTGGTGGAACTAACATCCAATGCCGCAGAAGCATGGGGCGTATTGGTATTAACACCAATACTTTGTGCGTGAACGTGTGATACGGTAAACAAAACCGCCAAGAGGATGAGGAAACTAACTTTTTTTTTTTTTTTTTAAATTGAAGGTGAATGATTACAGGTTCTTAAAAAATGTCTATGCCCCAAATCTATGAGCACGATTTGTGGCATTTATTCAGTCCAATACCAATTTTAAGTCGTAAAAATTCCGCAATGTATCGGCATGTAAATTTGCTAAAAGCGGATAGAGGGCATGCAAATGCTGCGTAGGGCACCTCAGAATGAGATAGCGGGAAGGAGTTTTCATGAGCGGCTTTGATTATGATTAAAGGGCCAAAAAATTTTAATAGTCTGACCTTTCACCGCAAATTTAAGCATTTGTCATTCATAAAACTTGCACATTTCCCAAGTTTTAGAACCACAAAAAAGCCCTCTTCCTATGCACGAAAATTAACCTATACCGCTCATTATCAAAATATTAACTAACAATAAATTCCTTATCAAAAGCATACTCTTGAAAATATTTCCTATATCAAGGATGCTCTTTATTTAAGAAAAACACACTAAAAGTATCCTATAACAAAATAAATACAATTTTACAGACCGTTCCAAGGCTAATACATAGCGCATTTATTAAAAAAACGCAAGCATCGCTAAAGCAATCAATAAAACATTAGTCATTCCGATAATTTTTCCAAGCTGATTAAAATATGGTTTGACAGCACCATTCAATCTTTTTGATTGGTGTTGTAGCATTTGGTACTTGTGTGGGATTGTTCATATTTGAGGCACAACGTACGCAGTAAGTTGATAAAATAGGTAAAATAGGTTCAATTAAAAACGGCCGCCCCACGTTATGTGGGACGGCCGTCCGTTTGGGCGACCCGTTGGGGCGCCCCCTTGCGGGCGCCCTACTCGCGGTCGCTCTTATACGTCCACCCGCTATTCGCTTGCGCTTCGGCGGGTAAATTAGGGCGCCCGCTAGGGGCGCCCCCTACCTTATTTCGTCTGTATCATCTTCTTCGTTGCACTGTCCGTCGCTGTCTCCAACTTGTAATACAACATGCCAACCGTGTTCAACAACGCTTTGTCAATCGCGATCGTGTTGTACCCTTTTGCAAACGCACCTTTTTGGTTGTATACCATCCGACCAGCCTCATCGAAAATCGATAATGTAGCGGTTGTCGCTTCTGGTAAATGGAACCCAATCATGGTTTTATTCACAAACGGATTCGGCTGGTTTTGGTACAATTCAAAACCTACACCACTTACAGTTGAAGTTGCGCCGTTATTATAGCGGAATGCAACATTCATACGTTCGCCGTTTTTGTAAGCTTCTGCTTTTGTGATGCAGCTCGAGATGTACAACAGTTCGCTCAATTTGCCCGATTTGGTCGCACGGAACGTCACTGTGAACGCACCTTCTTCTTCGCCATCATAAGATGTTGTGATCGCATCAGCAAACACACCAAAGTTCAACGATTTCATGTCTCTTGATACCGGTGTTACGTCCACCACTTCCAATCCTTTGAAGTTCATTGTGAACTGGTAGCCCGAAACCTGTTCCGCCGCATGGAGGGAGACCGTGAAGGTTTCACCCGCAGTAACCGATTTGTCGTCCACATCGAACAACAAAGTTCCAGTAGAACGATCATCGCTCGACATCGCGCTGTTTGCAATCGCGTTGCCGTTCACGTCACCCACTTTCACCGATACGAAGTCTTCGTTCAACAAGTTCGCCGACAAATTCA
>JAIYAP010000056.1 GCA_027488935.1 Saprospiraceae bacterium
CTAAGTAGGTGATTTTTCATACCACAAAATTATATTGCAACTTTTGTTAATTTTACAAAATTGAGCAAAATGAAAAAAATTAGCACATTTCCTTCAAAACCACTTCGCGTTGGCTATAATTCGCAATACTAAACGCAACGCGCTGACCTCGCTAGAGGTCAAATATCTGTAGCAATGCCAAATCAAGATTACCCCGCACGACCTCGTAAGAGGTCGAATATTAGAATCTTTACCTGCCAATCTTCCAAAATCCTCCCGCAATTCAAAGCCCAACACCCCGCAGATATTTTAAATACTCCAACCACTGGTTGGAGAAATCAGTTGGACAAAGCGCAATGATGCCCAATATTTGAAGATAAAAAGGTAAGAACGCTGTGGGATGCCGCGCAGGAAAAATGGTATTTATCAATTGTGGATGTGATAGCGGTTTTAACCGAAAGCATTGACCCAAATGCATACTGGCGTAAGCTAAAACAACGGCTAAAAGCAGAAGGAAATAAAACCGTGACGAATTGTCACGATTTGAAAATGCAGGCACCTGATGGTAAAATGCGCATGACTGATGTTGAATGCAAAATTGGCTTTGGGATTGCCGGATGAAAAAAAATATAAAACTATTTGTGTTTAAACTTGCCTGTTTTAGCGCATTATTGTAAATTTGTTCTAATATACACAACCGAAAAATATCGCCATCAAAATATGAAGAACCAAATTCAATCCACCGAGTTATTTTCAAAAATTGCCGATTTATTGCATGCGGCAAGGCAACATGTGGTGCGCGCGGTAAACCAAACCATGGTGTACACCTATTATGAAATCGGGCGCATGATTGTGGAAGACGAGCAGCAGGGAAAAGAAAGGGCCGAATACGGCAAGCAGGTGTTGAAAGAACTTTCCAAAATGCTTTCTGCAGAGTTTGGCAAAGGGTTTTCTGTAGACAACTTACAGAATATGAGGCAATTTTATCTTGTCTATTCAATTTACGAGACGACTTCTCGTAAATTCAACCTCTCCTGGTCGCACTACCTAAAACTCATGCGCATAGCAAACCCCGACGAACGCAGTTTCTACGAAATTGAATGTGCCACAAACAATTGGAGTTTGAAAGAACTGCAACGCCAGTTCGATAGCGCACTTTACGAACGCCTGGTCCTAAGCCGCGATAAAGAAGGCATAAGGCAACTTGCGGAACAAGGACAATTGATTGAAAAACCCACTGATATATTAAAAGACCCGTACATCCTGGAGTTTTTAGATTTGCCCGAGCACCATCAATATTCCGAAGGAGAAATGGAAACAGCGATTATTGATAAGTTAGAACACTTCTTGCTCGAACTCGGCAAGGGGTTTACGTTTGTAGGCAGACAAATGCGATTAACATTTGACGAACAACACTTTAGGGTGGACTTGGTATTCTACAATCGTTTACTCCGTTGTTTTGTGCTTATAGACCTGAAAATAGGTAAACTCACCCACCAAGACCTCGGACAAATGCAGATGTATGTACACTACCACGACCGATTTGTAAAATTGGACGACGAAAACAAAACCATCGGCATTGTGCTTTGCAAAGATAAAAGTCAAACACTGGTAGAAATAACCCTGCCCGAAACCAACGACCAGATTTTTGCCAGCCAATACAAAACGGTGCTGCCCGATAAACAGGCGTTTATTAATCTTTTAAATGAAGGGATGGGGTGACGTTGATAATTCGCGAACGCACGTATTGCACGTTGATCAAACAAAAAAATAAGAGTATAGATTAAACCAACCCCTGGACCGCTTTAAAAACCTCACTTTTAACTTTTTCCCAAGTGAGGGTTTTATCAAAAACAATCGGATCGGCATAGTCTTCCGCATCCTCAAAATAAGTCAGGCTTTTAATGATATGAAACACTTCCTGTTGTTTGAATTTATCTGAAAACAAACGCAACATTTCCGAAATTGGTAGAACGTTAAGAAGGAAGAAAATGTCATAAAAATCTTTTTTGCTTCCTCGTTGAGCGATCGCCTTCAATTTCATCGGAGCAATATCTCGAATATCGAGCATTCTAACACCTTCTTCTTCCAAGTATGGAAAAAGAATCGGATACCCCATTTTTACAAAATCAACCTTCACTTGATTAATGCTGGTGATAAGCATATTTGTGCCTTCGGATTCGATTATAACATCTTTAAAATTATCGTTAAGCAAATCTAATAAGTCAGGTTTGTCGAATGATTCTGTGGTAAATAGATCAAGATCAATGGAGTGTCGATGCCCAATTTGCAATGCCAATGCGGTGCCACCAACCAAATAAAACGCATCTAATGCCCTCAAAGACATCAGATTTTTTAATAATTCCAGTGTTCCGGGTTCAACTGTGCGAGTTTGTAGCATCTGAATTCAGTTTCCGGAATTTGAAATATGGCGCAGCAAAAGGAAAGTGTTCGTTTGTCGAGCCAACGAGCATTTAGCACAACACTTTTTACGGTATCCTTCCCGTAAAAATCCAGCATTTCTTTAAATTCATCCCAACGGCCACGGGTCACAATGCGCTCAATCACAGAGGCTTTGTGCTTTTTTAGATCGATGGTATGAACATCTACATCCCAAAATAAGGCTGGGCGCAAGGTTAAATGCATGATTGATGTCGGTTATTAGACTTCCCACTACAAAAGTATATGATTTAAGATGCAAATATACAGGATTACCCCCCAATCAAAAATCAAATAAATCAGCAATCGCAAATCCTCCCCCACCTTGCGCCGCATCAAAATTCCCCCCATTTTTGCAGCCAACATTAAAACAATTCATCCGCTGCCTAAATTTTTTGGGCCGCATTAATCCTTTAATCCATGCTCGATCAACCATCCCTGGCCATTACCGCCTGGTCTGAAGAAGACCGACCCCGCGAAAAACTCCTGCTCAAGGGGAAAAACGCACTCACCGACGCCGAATTGCTGGCCATTTTACTCGGCGCGGGCTCTGTTGGCGAAAGCGCTGTTGCGCTGGCGCAACGCATTTTACAAAGCGCCGACCACAACTTACACGAACTCGGCCGACGGTCCATCCAGGATTTACAACGTTTCAAAGGTATCGGCGAAGCAAAAGCCATTGCCATTGTGGCTGCACTCGAATTGGGCCGCCGCCGCCAACTGTCGGATTTGCGCGAACGACCCAAAATCAGTTGCAGCCGCGACGCGTACAATGTGATTGCGCCCATTCTGACCGATTTGTACCACGAAGAATTTTGGCTCTTGCTACTCAATAAAGCCAATGAAGTCTTCGCGCGCGAGCGCCTGAGCAGCGGGGGCATGGCGGGCACGGTCGTGGATGTAAAAATGCTGTTCAAAGCCAGCATCGAAGGCCGGGCCGCTGCCATTATTGCTGTACATAACCATCCCTCCGGCAATTTACAGCCCAGTCAGGCCGATATTGACCTCACTAAACGCCTCCGAAAAGCCGGTGAAATCCTCGATTTGCCTATGCTAGATCACCTGATCGTGTCGGAACGCGGGTATTTCAGCTTTGCAGACGAGGGTCGTTTGGTCTAACATTTCGATATTCGGAGTTCGGTGTTCGATATTCGGTGTTAAAATATTTAAATATCGAACACCGAACACCGAATATCGAACTCCGAAATATTAATCCTCAATAATAACCTTCCCGGAACCAACGTCAACGCCGTCTTGCGTCAGGCGCAACAGATACACGCCCGCTTGCAAGCCATTGCGCTTCAGCACAAACGATGCCGCCGGAACCTGCGTGCGGTGTACCAGACTGCCTTTCAGGTCGTACACCGACAATTGAACGGGCTGGAAACTTTTCAAACCCTCCATTTTTACCAGTGTTTCCTGACTAAACGGATTGGGCGAAAGTTCCAGTTGTACCTTCGAATTGACAGACCATACGCCGGTTTGTACAAAATCCTCCTGAATGGTGTGGATGGTGGTGTTGGTAATGATGGGTTCGTTAAAATCGAAATAAATTGCTGCGCTGTTGGGAATTGATGTGCCAAGCGGTACATCGTTGCGCGGATGAATGGTAAATTTTACAAAACCGTGCGAAGTCGCTTCATTAACATTTGAGTCGGGCAACATGATGTTTTCAAAAACAAAACGCACAATACCGCCGCCCATTATTTCGTACCGATAGGGGTGGCTGCTGGCGCCTGTCCGGATACTTTGAATATCGAACAAATCAGACAAGGTGTCAACCACAACAATATTAAAGGCCGTGTCGGTGCCGGTGTTTTGAAAACGGATGCGGTAATCGATGGGCGTGCCCGGCCGGATATAGTTTTTGATGCCATAACCCAACGGAATGCCTTGTTTATCATTGGGATCAAAAGAACCGATGTTGGGCGTGCAATCAAGGTCTTCCCAGGGATCTTCATCGCCATTGGGATATTGGTTTACAAATCCCAGTGAAAAACTGTTGTTGGTCGTGCAGCCTTCTACGGCAACCGTCGGCTGCGACAAAAGCGGTGAAAAAGACGCTTGCTGCGACTGAAAATACCAACTTGCGCCATTGGCCGGTACCGTTACGGTAACCGAATCACCTGCGGCCAGGAAACTCAAATTGGCGTCCATCACCATCACATGGTCCTCTATAACAATATAGTTGACCGATTCGGTGAGGTCATTTGAACCTACATTTTTAAGGATAAAATGCAGCGAATCAGGGTTGCACAAGGCATGTGCTTTCAGCAGCGCGCCCGACCATTGTGCATTCGGGGGCGTGCAGATGGAATCGGGGAAAATATGGGCCGTGGTGCAGTGGGTTTGGCCTAAAACGGCATCGCAACTTACTTCCACGGACAAATTGAAATTGCCGCAGTCCTGCGGTTCGATGGTTCCGACATTAAATCGGTATAAATTATTGCCTAAATCTTCATAGCTCGATGGAAACGAAGTGGCATAGAGCGTCAAATACGGGTCTAATTCGACTAAAATGTACGCACTATCGGCCCGGGTAGTACCCGTGTTACAATATTGTACCGAATAATAATTGTTGGCAAAACAGCGGCGCAATTGACCCGTGCCAATTTGCACGGTAAGCGCCGGACAGCCCGCAACGGCTTGTACCATTAAATCGCCAACCGGTACAATTTCATCGGGCATCGTGACGGTTCCTTGCAACCCATTCGGGCAGGGTGCCCAAAGTGCATTGGGTGGAAATGTTTTTACCGTATAAGTGCCCGGCGGTACACTGAGCAGGAATTTGCCCTGTGCGTTCGTATTTCCGTAGAGCGTATCGGCCCCCAAAGCAACCACCAACCAGCCCGGCAAGCCCGGTTCCATGTTATTTTGGCAATTTTCAAGGGTGTCTCTGCGCACATAACCGCTCAAAAAGCCGCATTCACCAAAGCCGTTGTTGTTACTCCCTTGAATGATAAATGAATCTACCACGGTACATCCAACGGCATCCGTTACCGTAATCCAATAGGGACCATCGCCCAGGTTGGGGTTAATTGAATAAACCTGCCCATTGCTCCAGGTGTACAAATACGGGGGGACACCACCACTTGCAATTGCCTGCGCCAGATCACCACTACAAACCGCCTGCGCGATCTGAACATCAACCGTAAGTGGGACAGGTGCCGTTAGTGCATAACTCGATGTTTGCGAGCAACCATTTACATCGGTCACTAGCAAAGTATATAGCCCGGGCGCTAAATTATTGATATTGAGGGTTGTACTGGTAAAGTTATTGGGACCCGTCCATGAAAAAGTCAAGGGCAAAGCGCCTCCAAAGACAATCGGCTGAATAAAGCCGTTGTTGGTTCCGGCACATCCGGGGCTTAAGTTTATGCTGATGGTAATCGGTACCGGCACATCCTGGGTTACGACTACATCGTCTACGGCGGTACATCCATTGCTTGCATTGGTTACCACCAAGATATAAACGCCCGGTGCGCTAACAATGGGATTAAGCAGGTTGGAGTTGAACCCATTAGCCCCATACCAGGTATAAACAAATTGTCCGCCATTATTCGGCACAGGTGCCAGCGCTAATCCATTATTACAACTCAGGTTCATGTTGGGCCCCCCATCGGCAATGGGGGGGGTAATATCCTCGGTTACGTTCACGCATTTCGTGGCAGAACAAGTGGTAATGGTATTCGTTGCCGTCACACAATAGGAGCCCGGTTGTGGAATGACCACATTGGCGCCCGTCTGGTTGTTGCTCCAGGTAAATACCACGGGCTGGTTGGAGTTGGCCGTGAGGGTAACGCTCGTCTGCACACAGGTAAGCACTGCATCCGATACGTTTAAGGAGGGATTGGCATTGTAATGCACGAGTCGGGCCGGTGAAACAGACAAACAAGGGTCGGTCCAATCGACCATGCCGCCTGCATTGTTGCCCGCTACGGTTGCAACGTTAAAGTCGACAGCGGTTAAGAATGCAGTCTGATAAGTAAAGTTACCGGTGGTTGAAGTGGCCAGCACATTGGTGCCATTGGGTAAAGTGCCTGTGTAAGCCACAAACAATAAAATATCGTTGCCATCGAGTACCGCGTTGCCGGCGGATTCTACCGTGAACGAAGCATTTTCGCAAAGCGTGAGCGGTGTCACGTCTTGCAGGGTACCAGCTGCGGTGGTACATTGTCCGAAAGCAGCGTTGGCGTTTAACAGCCAGCAGCAGACGAACATAAGCGAAGTGTAAAATCTGGGCATCATAAGCAAGTTGTTCTTTTTTGTGGGTATGCCCGCCCGAAAGCAGACAGCATGAAAGGATACAGCGATGAGATTATAAACCTTTTGATGCTGCAAAATTTCAGATTGCTGCCCGTATTTTCAAAGACATTTTTTGGGTATTGTAACTTATTTATTTTTAAAAAATTAAAATAAGTGTTGTAAATCAATTATTTAAAATAAATTTGTTGCACAAATCATCCCTTAACGAGTTTAAAGGAAACGATACGGCCGTCGAAACTTTGCAGGGTGAGGAAATAAATGCCCGCTGAAAGGTTGTGCAGCGGTATTTCCAGGCGTTGATTGGGCGCCAGTTGTTGTTTGCCTTGTTCGCGTATTTGGCCCGATACATTATGCAATTGCCAATGGTATAAACCTGCTTCGTTTTCCAGGCAGTACAAGGTCGCGAAATCGCCCAGCACCGGATTGCCCAAAAAACGAAACTGAAGTTGCGTACGAGATGGCGTGTGGACGGGGGTGTTGCCGCCAACCAGCAATTTGAGGGTCACGGGCAAATGGTCGGAAGCGTTGCGCAAGGTGGTGCACACGCCATAAGGTACGGTATAGTTATTGACGCAATTTAAGGCATTGTTGTACGAAGCCCCGTTGTTGCCCACCACCTGGTATGATTCTGGCGCATAGGAAATTGCTTCGGCTGCACTAAACACGCTTGGGCTCAACATAATAAAGTCAAAACGATCGTCCATCCCGCCTTCTACAGCACACGGATCGGTACCGTCGGCAGGCGATTGGGTATGAATGGCGGCATATTGGATGCCCTGCCAGCCTTCGGTTTGGTCGATCGGGTCGACAAAACGTTCGAGCAAGGTTTGAAAAGCAGGCTCCGTACTGGAATAAATGTTAAAATCGCCGGAAACCATATACCGCAATATTTGTGGACGCTGTGCCAGCCAGGCATTGATATCGGCTGCTGCTTCGGCGCGTTCTAAAGCATTGGCATTGCCCTGGGAGGCCTTAAAATGCGCCGAAATGCAATAAAAATCGAGGGTATCGCCGGCTTGTGTGCCCGCTTTGTGAAATAACCGGTACACATCGATATCGCGAATGTTGCCTTTGATCACGCTGTGGCTGATGTAACCCAGTTTGGCGCTGTTGTAGTACAGCATATTGACCACATCCGAGTTGGTGGTGTTGCTGAAGGTGGTCGCTTTCATATTGGGATTAAATACCAGGGCATTGTTGAGCAGGCTATTCACCGCCGTGGTGTTGGGGGCCATTTCATTGACGGTCAGGATATCGGGCTTCAGGTGGTTAAAAATGAGTTTGAGCCGGTTGTTTTTGGTGGTGAGGGGTATACAACTGGCATCTGCATATTTCAGCAGGTTGTATTGCACAAAAGTGAGCGTATCGGCCGCTTGGGCACTGGCAAAAACACTGCAAAGCAACAGACTGAAGGTAAAACCTAATTTTTTCATATACCAAATTTCGGACGAAGGTAGGCCCGAACATGAATGCTTGCAAAATTTATGGAAAAAACCCTTTTATATGAAGCGCTTTTAACATTAAGCACGACGGAGCGTCGCCATTTTGCCAAATTTGTGCAATCGCCCTTTTTTAATCAGAAGGCAGCGGCAGTTGCCTTGTTTGCCTATTTGTTGCATCATTTGGAGCAAAAAACATTACCGCAGGCGCAGGACGCATTCAAGGCCGCGTTTCCCAATCTGGCATTTGACGATGCAAAACTACGCCTGCTCAACAGCCATCTATTGGCTTTGCTCGAGCATTTCTGGATGTATCAGGCGCATTTTGCGGTGCCCGAGCAAACCAAAATTCAGCTGGCATCTGAGTATCGCAAACGCAATTTACCCAAACATTTTCAAATCGCCCTGCGCGAGGCCCGCGCGGCCCGTGTTGCGCAGCCTTGGCGTGATGCGCATTATTTTGATGACCTTTACTACATGGAGTGGGAACAATACCAGTTTGATGCTGCCAGTCGCCGCACCGATGTCCTCAACCTGCAGGAAACGTCCGACCAAATGGACCGTGCCTTTTTAATCAAAAAATTGCGTTTGGCCTGTTTAGCCCTTTCGCACCAGGCGGTTTATAAAACAGAATACCACATCGGATTAAGTGCGCCGGTGTTGGCCCTGGCGGCCACGCAGTTGGAATTTCCCGCCATTGGCTTGTACTATCATTGCCATTGTTTTTTGTCCGACACAGCGCCACTTACCCATTTTACCCAATTTACAGCCATGTTGTTGGTGCATTCTGCCGTGTTGCCTGCCGATGAATTGCGCACCTTGCATTTATTGGCCATTAATTTTGGGATCAAACGCATCAATCAATCGCAGGAAGAATGGCTCGATCTTACTTTTAACCTCTATAAAAGTGCCCTGGAGCGCGATTTATTGCTCGAAAACAACCTGCTTTCCCGGTTTGCCTTCAACAATATTGTGGCCATTGCCTTGCGGGTCGGAGCGCTTCAGTGGGCGAGTGCATTTATTGCCCAGTTCAAACCCCGGCTGGAACGGCAGTTTCGGGAAGCTACGGCCGATCTAAACCTCGCGCGGGTAGCGTATGCGCGCAAGGATTTTGGAGCGGCCTTACAGCACTTGCAACGGGCCGATTATAAAGACATGATGAACAACCTGACCGCCAAAACCTTGCAATTAAAAATCTACTATGAAACGGAAGCCTTCGATTTGCTGGAAAGCCACCTGGCAAGTATGAAAACCTTCATTCGGCGGCATACCGCCATTGGTTATCATCGCACCAATTATAGTAAAATTGTATATTACACCCAGCAACTCATGCAATTACTACCTCGAAATACAGCAGAAATAGCAGCCTTGCGCACCAAAATACAGGATGAACCGGTGCTAACCGAAAAAGTATGGCTGTTGGAGCAACTAGACAAATAAGGCATGGACACTTGTGGCGATGTACAATTGCTGACAAAACTCAGTGGTGCGTCTGACCCCCATCATTTTCGCGCGCCTGGTATGCGCAGACATTTGTTGAACAAAATTGTCCACCATAAATGCTCTGCCATGAAAAAAGTATTAGTTCCTACCGACTTTTCTGATAACTCCAAACATGCGCTTCGGATTGCTGCCCAGATCGCAGCCCGCGCTGGTGCCGTACTCGAAATCATGCACGCCAATACCGCATTGGCATACGCGCCACCCCTGCCAGAGTATGCAGGTACCGTGCAATACAACCTGGATGATTATTATGAGCAGGCAACTACAGAGTTATTCAACCTGAAAACCGAGATCGCTGCTATTCCGGGCAATGAACGCCTGCAAATAGAAACCCGCATTGAAGAAGGTTTTTTGCATTCCAGCATCAACCGGGTGGCAACAGAGGATCAGGCCGACTTGATCGTAATGGGTACAAAAGGCGCAACCGGAGCCGTAGAGTTTTTGGTAGGCTCTAATACCGAAAAGGTTATTCGCACGTGTGTTTGCCCAATTTTAGCCATACCCATCACTTCAGGCGATCAATTTGAACCCAAAAGAGTGGTCCTTGCGAGCACCCTGCAAATTGACCAGGTGGCTGCATTCAAGGCACTGGCTGCCTGGCAGGCAATCTTCCCGTTCGAAGTGCGTGTGTTGTACCTCAACAATCCGGCTGGATTTGGCAACAACGATGAAATCGACCAAGCCGTGTCCAACTTCGCGGAGAAAGCGGGTCTGACCAATGTGGCCACTCATGTAAGCAACAATACGTTCAATGAGGAAGCGAGCATTCTTCAATTTGTGAAAGAAATAAATGCTGATTTGATTGTCATGGCTACCCACCAGCGGCAGGGACTTTCCCACCTGGTATTTGGCAGCCTGACCGAAGATACAGTGAACCACGCGAATACCCCCGTATTGGCTGTTCCATTAAGATAAGCCATGTTCGACGGCAGGATCATCTTGCTGTTTTGCATGAAAGATTGGACATGACAGGGTAGTTTCCTGCTCGGCGGCGACCGAACCGTAATGGGGTCGCCGCCTTTTATTCGTTGCGGCTGTGTACCTTTGCGCGAAATATCCATGCATGACCTTTTCTTCCAAACTTATTGAAAAAGCCGTAGAGGCGTTTGCGACCTTGCCGGGCATCGGTCGGAAAACCGCCTTGCGGCTGGTATTGCATTTGCTCAAACAAGATCAACTGGTTACCGAACAATTTACCAGTGCTTTATCGTTAATGCGGGCAAAAATTCGCGATTGTAGCGTTTGCCACAACCTTTCAGACGATGTTCAATGCCAGATCTGCAGCGATGCCCGGCGCGATCAAAGCCTGATTTGTGTGGTAGAAAACGTACGCGATCTGATGGCAATCGAAGATACCGGACAATATAGGGGTCTGTATCACGTTTTGGGAGGCGTCATTTCGCCCATCGAAGGCATTGGTCCGGCCGACTTACAAATTGATTCTTTGCTACAGCGGGTACAACAAGGCGGTACCAAAGAAATAATTATGGCCATCAGCCCAACCATTGAGGGTGAAACGACTGTCTATTATATTTCGAAGAAACTGCACCCGCTCGGTCCGCAACTCAGTACCATTGCACGGGGCGTTGCCTTCGGGGGAGACCTTGAATATGCTGATGAAGTGACATTAGGACGTTCAATTGTGGCCCGCACGCCTTATGCTTCAAAATAATTTGGCAGACGGTACGCATTCCATCCGTGTAGTGTACCTTTGCCAACTGAATTTCCAACCGATTGCATGAAACAATCCACTATACAAAATGCGGTATCGGTGCGCGGCGTAGGGTTACATACTGGCAAAACAGTCACTTTGACCTTCAAACCGGCACTTGCAAACCATGGCTATCGATTCCAACGCGTCGATTTGCCCGATCAGCCTGTTATTCCTGCCGACGTGAAAATGGTGATTTCAACCAACCGGGGCACAACCCTTAAGAGTGGTGAAGCACAGGTTTCGACCGTTGAGCATGTTCTGTCTGCCTTAACTGGCATGGGTATTGACAATGTTTTGCTCGAAATTGATGGTCCTGAAATGCCTATTATGGACGGCACTTCCATGCCTTTTGTGGAAGCCATCCTGGAAGCAGGTATGACAGAACTCGACGCCGAGCGCGAATATTTTATCGTAACTGAACCGATTGCCTACAAAGACGAAGTAACAGGAACTGAATTATTGGCCCTGCCTTCCGACAACTTTGAGGCCACCGTAATGATCGATTTTGCGTCTAAGGTATTGGGGCCGCAATTTGCAGCGCTCCACAACCTGTCCGATTACGTGAAAGAGATTGCGCCTTGCCGCACCTTTGTATTTGTGCATGAATTGGAGAAGTTGCTCGAAATGGGCTTGATCAAAGGCGGCGATATGGATAATGCGATTGTGATTGCCGACCGTAAAATGGACCAGGAGGAGTTGGATGCACTGGCTCAAAAAATGGGCAAACCAGGCATCAAAGTGGACGCAGAAGGGGTGTTAAATACGGTAAAATTGCACTTTCAGAACGAACCGGCGCGCCACAAGTTGTTGGATGTAATTGGCGATCTGGCCCTGATTGGCAAACCGATTCGCGGTAAGATCGTGGCGACTAAACCTGGGCATACGGCCAATGTAGAGTTTGCTAAATTGCTGAAAAAAAACCTGACGGAAAAACGGCGCTTGATGGGCATTCCGCGTTATGATCCCGACAAAGAACCCGTTTTTGACTCCGTTCAGATTACCAAATTGTTGCCCCACCGGTTTCCGTTTTTGCTGGTGGATAAAATCATCGAAATAGACCAACAGCATGTTGTTGGGATTAAGAATATCACGTATAATGAGTCCTTTTTTCAGGGGCATTTTCCTGATAATCCTGTTTTTCCAGGTGTGCTGCAAATAGAAGCATTGGCACAAACTGGCGGTATTCTGGCCTTGCAAAATGTACCAGATCCGGGTAATTGGGATACCTATTTCCTGAAAATCGATAATACAAAGTTTAAAGCTAAAGTCGTTCCAGGCGACACTTTAATCCTTAAAATGGAACTCCTCGAGCCTATTCGTCGTGGTATTGTTCACATGCAGGGCACCGCTTATGTGGGCAGCAAAATCGTCTCTGAAGGCGAACTGACCGCGCAGATTGTCCGCCGAACAAAAGAAACCAACACGAGTGGTCAGTGAGGGAAACAAAAATCTGAAGCCGTTTGACGCATCCAGGGTAGCGCAGCACATTTTGCGCGCCAATCGTTCTGATGTTGCGCAAATTGTCTTCTTTACAACCATACTGTTGCGATGAGTTACTCCAACGGCTTGCGGGTAATCCACCCGAACGCAAAAATCGGCCAAAATGTCACCATTGGTCCGTTTACTTTGATCGAAGAGGATGTTGTCATTGGCGACAACTGCTGGATAGGTAATAATGTGTCGATCCTCAACGGTGCCCGTATTGGCGATAACTGTCGGATTTTTCCGGGGGCCGTGGTGAGCGCAATTCCGCAGGATTTAAAATACAAAGGTGAAAGCACAACGCTGCAAATTGGCAACAATGTGATCATTCGCGAGTGCTGTACCCTCAATCGGGGCACCAGCGCTGCGAATACAACCTTTATTGGCGATAATTGCCTGTTGATGGCTTATGTGCATGTAGCGCACGATTGCATGATTGCCGAAAATTGTATCCTCGCCAACAATGTGACCCTCGCTGGACATATTGAAATTGACAAATACGCCCGCCTGGGTGGCATGGTAGCGGTACATCAGTTTGTGCGCATCGGCGAACAAACCATGATTGGCGGCGGCTCCCTGGTACGCAAAGACGTACCTCCTTTTGTGATGGCCGCCCGCGAACCGCTTTCTTATGCCGGTATCAACTCAGTGGGTTTGCGCCGCGCCGGATTTACAGGTGAAGAAATGCACCATATTGAAGATATCTACCGGGTTTTGTTTGTGCGTGGATTAAGTACACGCAAGGCCCTTACAATCATCGAAGAAGAAGTAATGCCTTCTGCGTACCGAACACAAATATTGGAGTTTGTACGGGGTGCCAAACGCGGTCTCATGAAAGGTTTCCGGGCGATGAACGGCAGCAGTAAAGTCGCCGAAGCGGTCCTGTAGCCTGGCGGCTTGCCCGCCATCCTCGCAAGCGGCCCGTTAGGGCGCAAGCCCGTCATACCCAATCATCACCCCATCCGAACCCAAACCAATGCACATCCTTCTAAAAAATACAGGCAAACGCTTCCGGTTCGATTGGATTTTTAGAAACCTGGATTTCAAGTTTCAATCCGGTGAGCGTTACGCCATCCTCGGACCCAATGGCTCGGGCAAATCCACCCTGTTGAAAGTACTTTCCGGTCACCTGACGCCATCAAAGGGTAGCATTGCGTTTTATACAACCCCCGATCAGCCCATTGTGCCCGAGTATTTGTATCGCAGCGTGAGTTATGCTGCGCCTTATATTGAACTGATTGAAGAGTACACCCTGGAGGAAGCCTTGCAATTCCACACCCGACTGCAACCCATGCAAAACGGTATCGACCCGCAGCGTTTACAAGATATTTTAGCCCTTCCCCGTGCGCGCGGAAAGGAAATTCGCTTTTTTTCGTCGGGCATGAAACAACGCCTGAAACTCGCCCTGGCCATTTGCGCCAATACGCCCTTGCTCCTGCTCGATGAGCCTGCTACCAACCTGGATACCCAGGGCGTTGCCTGGTACAAGGATTTGATCGCAACCTATGCTGCCGACCGTTTGGTGGTCATTGCCTCCAATGATCCACACGATGCGGCATTTTGTGGCACGCATTTGTCGATTGTTGATTATAAATAACATGCGTCATCCCGAATTTTAGGTTTCACCAAAATTCGGGATGACGCATATTTAAAATGCTCCTTCTTATTTAAGGCACCACCACTTTTTGGGTTTGTACCAAACCATTTACCCGCAACGTAATGCAATACAAGCCGGAAGGCAAATTGGCAGCATTCCAATCCAGGATATGTTCACCGGCCATCGCCTGCTCGTAGGTGGCGAGATTTTGAATCAATTGTCCATGCAGGTTCCATAGTTGTACGCTTACCGCCCCGGCTTCAGCTATGGTGAAGCCGATTTTGGCCGGACCATTTACGGGATTGGGTGAAACGGGGTACAATTTCGTCTGACTGAAGTGAAACAAGTTATTCGTAGCAGTCGTGTTGCCGTCTAAAACCAGGTTTTCGTCGCCCGTTTTATAGGGCAACCAAAGCAATGGCAAGTAATACATTTCATCGGTAGTGCTTTCTCCCCAGGTCGTTAGTTTGGGAGGGTTGTTGGGGTTGAACGGATTGTTCGTGGTGTTATCGTAGGTGGCATAGGCGTGGATAACCGTGTTTTTGGGTAGTTTTTGCAGTTTTTTGAAGTGGTAAGTGCCTTGCCAATTGAAATCCCAGTCTTCAATATGAATGAGTGGAATCGTGTCATTTTGAGGCGTAACGGCAAAAACACGCCAGTTTTGACCTAATTTATGGCAATGCGGTGCTATTCCGAGCAAACTGACATCAAGTGGGACTTTAAAGGTGCCGTGAAATTCTTTTACCGTGTTCGCGGGCATAATAAAAGGGCCGTTCACCAGGTTTGGGGGCAACATGATATAGGAATTCACAAATCGGGTGGCGGGCTGATCGGCAAAAAACAGGTTAAAAGTCGACGAATCCGGTTCATCCACGGCAGTAGGTGCGTAATGAATTTGCACGACCAAATCACTGCCTTTCGGCAAACGCTGGGCCATGCCGTTGGTAAATACATTGGGGCGCGCACCCGGCACATAACCCGGCAATTGGTCGCCGAGGTCGGTTTGTCCGCCGCCCACACCTTGTCCGGGCACATAACCATATTCGGGCGTTTGCGCGTCCAAAGCGGCTGCCGAGCCTGAAGTATCCGCCCAAACCAGCGCATGGTGTACCACTTTGGTATTACCCGGCCGCATTTCCAGCGCCACCAGGTCTTTCGTTTGAGTTAGGCCTGTAGGCAATACAAAATAGCGGTATTCATCATAATTGGTGCCCTTGTGGAGGTGGGTTTGGGCAAAAGAAAGTACCAGATCGGGTGTGCCTACCTGTGAGCCGCTGGGGAAAACAGGGGTAGGCGGTGCTAAAGCAGGGTCGCCTTCCAGGCTTCCACCTTCCACCCAGGATTTAATGGTGGCAATTTCATTGTCTGACAAATAGTTTTCACCCAGGTAATCGACCCCAAATTTGGAATCGGCCTTCCAGGGCGGCATATACCGGATTTCGGTAACATATTGCATCATATTGGACCAGCTTGCAGCCTCATCGTAATTGGTAAGTGAAAACGGACCAATTTCACCCGGACGATGGCAGGTGGTGCAATGGTTGAACACAATGGGCGCAACATGCTCGCTCCAGGTGATGGTTTGGGATTGACCTATGCTTGGGATAAGCAGGCAGGCCATGACAAAGACAGGGAATAATGTTTTTTTCATCTTATTTTAGTTTAAAAAACAGCCAATAGCAGTGGTTTTAGGAATCGGAACCGGTTTGTTGTTGCGGATACAATACAGAGCCGCCTCCAGTTCGTGGGAAGTTACCACTTGTCGACGCTGGCCAACCCGCTCGTACAAATTATCGATACGGCCTTGATAAACAATGGTTTGGCGGGTTTCATTGTACACCACCACTTCCGGGGTTACGGTTACGCCCAACTGTTTTGCGCGGGCGTAGGCGTGGGTGCGCGTGCAGGAGAACGGGATGTTATATTTTTGGATAAAACCCTGCATGCTGCTGTCTTCAGAGATCGGGTTGGGGAAAAAGCCTTGAAACCCGATGCTGTCTTTGGCATATTCGGCATAGATGGATTGCATTTTATCGGCGTAGGCCTGGGTAATTTTGCAATCTTCTAATAAAAACAAATATACCGTAAAGGAATCGCGGGATGGATGCGACGGGGTCATACTTTTTGCCATCCCGGGTAGCAAGGCAATCAATAGAATTATAAAAAGGGTGCGCATCGTGCAAGTAACTTTTGGTAAAAAACTCCTTTAGGACTGTTTCTGTGTAAAAAGGTTTAAGCGCCTGGAAAAAACATGTGAAACCTGCAACATTTAAGATTTCTTATGTAACAACCCGCTTACGCCTGGCGGCGACCTTTGCGGAAATGTAAATCAAAAAAAGCAATTCAACATGAATAAGGCACTCCTCGGATTTTTTGCATGCTTCACCGCTGCAAGTTGTTTATTATTAACCGCTTGCGAAAACGAAAACACCGAAACAAAAACAAGCACCAACCAAATGAAAGACGCAAGCACCAAAACCATTGAAAATATGCAAGCAGCCTACAAAGGCGAAAGAACGGCAACCGCAAAGTATGAGGCATTTTCAAAAAAGGCCGAAACAGAAGGTTACCACAATATTGCCTTGCTGTATAATGCCGTATCAGCAGCCGAAAACATCCACTCCATGAACCATAAAGCGGTTATTGAAGATGCAGGAGGAACTGTTCCGGTGATCACACCTGAATACACGGTAAAAACCACGAAAGAAAGTTTGTCCGACGATATTAATGGTGAAGCCTACGAGGCCAAAGTTATGTATCCCGACTTTTTAAAAACAGCCGAAATTGCAGGAAATCAAACGGCTTATTTGAGTCTATCTTTTGCCCAAAGAACAGAGCAAAAGCATAAATTCTTTTTTGAACAAGCATTGGGCGACATCAATAGCAAGACCCTAAAAAGTTTACCGTCAAAATATTATGTATGTCCGGTTTGTGGTAATACGTATGCTACCAACCCGCCCAAACATTGCGACTTTTCCTTTACAGAAGGATCTCAATTTATCGTGTTTCAATAAAAATCAACCATGAACCAAACGCACATTCACCTATTAATTACCCACTTGCCCATTTTTGGTTCCATTTTAGGTGCCATAGTGCTTGCACAGGGCATTTGGACTAAAACGGAACAAACCAAAGTTGCAGCATACTATCTTTTTATACTTGCTGCAATTGGGGCAGGAATCGCCTATTTACCGGCGAGGCGGCTGCGGAAACAGTGGAAAACATACAAGGCGTATTGGAAGCATCGATTGAGGAACACGAAGAATTTGCACTGTTTGCCTTGATTTCTTTGATTGCCCTTGGGGTTGCTGCGATCGGAGGGTTATATTTGACCTTTATAAAATCATCGTTGACAGGTACCGCAGCATCCGTTATTTTAGTGATTTCACTCGTAAGTTTTGGGCTGGTTGCAAGAACAGGGTATCTGGGTGGCCAAATAAGGCACACCGAAGTTACAAATGCTGCGATATTGCCTGCCGGAAATTCAGAAAAAGAAGCAGACGATTAATAGACTATGACAAAAGTCCTAATTACAGGCGCTACCGGAAATGTAGGAACTGCCGTGCTTGCGACCCTGCAAACCATAGACCATTCATTGGATGTTTATGCAGGCGTCAGAAAGGTGGATGCTGACAAAGTTAAACTGGAGCAATACAAAATCAAGTTTTCACAATTTGATTTTACCGATATTTCGACTTACGCGAACGCTTTGGGTGGCTGTGATGTGCTGTTTTTATTGCGGCCACCCCAAATTTCGGACGTGAAAAAATACTTTCAACCGATCCTTGAAACCTGTAAAAAGCAAGGTGTAAAACACATTGTCTTTTTATCGGTTCAAGGCGTTGAAAGCAGTCGCATCATACCGCACTATAAAATTGAAAAATTGATTGTAGAGAGTAAAATACCTTATACCTTTTTACGTCCGGCCTATTTTATGCAAAACTTTACCACAACGTTGCGCGACGAGCTGGTTCAGAAAAAACAAATATTTTTACCTGCGGGAAATGCAAAATTTACCCTGATAGACGTTCGCGACATAGGTGTAGTTGCAGCTAAAGTGTTAACAAACAGCATACTACACACCAATAAATCCTACGAATTAACCAACAAAGAAAAGTTAACTTTTGCTGAAATGGCAGCTAAATTAAGCAGCATTTTAGGGGTTAAAATTCAATTTAAATCGCCCAACCTGATTCGTTTTTTCCTGACCAAGAGAAAAGAAAAAATGCCCGTTATGCTCATATTGGTGATGATCATGCTGCATTATTTTCCCAGGTTTCAAAAAGAACCCAGCATTACCGATTGGGTTGAAAAAATTACGGGGCGGGAACCGATTACCTTTGCGCAATTTATTAAGGACAATTTTAAATAATGGCGTGGACTTGCCCAATTTGCGAACGAGATTTGAAAAACCCAAACCAGTGGCACAACTGTGTAAAGGTTAGCATCGACAGTCTTTTTGAAGGAAAGGCCCCGGAATTGGCTTTTGTATTTGATACGATTCTTTCAGAAATCATTGATTGGGAAAATGTGGTCGTGAGTGCTACCCAAAATTGCATCGTTTTCGTGCACAATCAAACCTTTCTGGTCATTCGACCCATGAAAAAGCAACTGGATTTGAAGTTTTATGCCGAAAAAGAACTGGAAGGAGCGCCCATCATCAAAAGCACTTTCTATTCCGGCAGGTACGAAAACCATATCCGGATTGCAACGCTGGATGAACTTAATGAAACGGTGTTTGCCTACCTCAAACAATCTTACCAATTACTGTAGCAAGTTTCAAAAACGTTGACATAAGACAACACCCACGAAAAAGAAAGCGCGGAAATTTGCAAGACAAAAAAATCCTTAATAAAACGAACAGAAGTTACCAAGGCTACCCAAATTAAGCGCAATACCTAAAGCCTCCTTTAGTCCCATACAAATGCGTAAATTCTATTGACGGGGCGACTTTTTCTGTCACCCTGCCAATAGAATTTACACGCTACCACAAATCCTTGATAAAATCTCAAGTATCATAAAAAAACGCGTGATATGCACGCATCATTATGCCTTATCATGTAATCTCAACTGTCGGGGTGACCGAAAAAGTCGCCCCGACAGTTGAGATTACGCATTACCATCAATTTCTAGCAAAAAACCTCAATTTGTCCTAATCTTGCGATTGTAATCGCAAAAAAAGCGTTATTTTTGCGAATGCAATCGCAAAATCATGATAAAACGTATTCTTGAACAACGCATTCGCGACCGGCTCTTTACTGGAAAGGCTATTATTCTGATGGGGCCACGCCAAACCGGCAAAACCACGCTCCTCCACACGATTTTTGGGAATGAAGCTGGCGTGCAATGGCTCAATGGAGATGATCCGGAAACGCGTTTATTATTGGAGGAGGTTACTACCCTCAAATGGAAACGCATGCTGGGTGAAAGTAAAGTTCTGGTACTCGATGAGGCCCAGCGTATCGCTGATATCGGATTGAAACTCAAACTCATAACCGATCAAATTCCTGAAGTGCAGGTGGTGGCTTCCGGGTCATCTGCTTTTGAACTGGCCAATCGCATCAATGAACCATTAACCGGTCGAAAATGGGCATACCATTTATTTCCTTTGTCGTACGCCGAAATGGAAGCACATCATGGATTTATAGAGGAAAACCGGCGTATTCCTGAACGCTTGGTGTATGGTTATTACCCAGAGGTTGTGAACCATCCGGGGCAAGAGCAGGAAGTGTTGAGCCAATTGATGGACAGTTTTTTATACAAAGATATTTTGATGTGGGAACGCATCCAGAAACCGGAAAAACTTACCCGGCTGCTACAAGCCTTGGCATTTCAAGTCGGCAATGAGGTATCCTACAACGAATTGAGTCAAATTGTTGACTTGGACAATCAAACCGTAGAAAATTACATCAACTTATTGGAGCAGACCTTTATCATTTTTAGACTGCAGCCCTTGAGTCGGAATTTGCGCAAAGAATTAAAGACCAAACGCAAAATTTATTTTTACGATAATGGCATGCGCAATGCCATCATTGCACAATACCAGCCGCTGGAGTTGCGCCAGGATGTGGGTGCCCTGTGGGAAAACTGGCTCATCAGTGAACGCAAAAAAGCGCTACATTACCAAGGAATTCAGGCCAATACTTTTTTCTGGCGCACCCAGGACCAACAAGAAATTGACTACATAGAGGAACGCGACGGCAAAATGTGGGCCTGCGAAATGAAATGGTCGCCCAAAGCAAAAGCGGCTTTTTCAAAAACCTTTACGCAGGCATATCCCGAACATGCACTGCAGGTTATCCATCGCGAAAATTATTATGCTTGGTTGAGTGGGGGGTAAAGTTCGAAATAGCTGTTCACCCCCATGCTCGGCAATGTTTTCAAAGTACACTGGTTACGGAATTTTGTGTTTCAGTAAAACACTACTGCATTTTTGCGGTGATGCTTGTTTTTAAATTATGGAAAAAATCCCTATTTTGTAGGTTAATATTCCCAACTTCACCTCCAATTCTTCCAATTTTTTCAATTCGTTTCTTTTGTTGGTCGACCAATAATTCCTTTGTATTCCGATAAATATTAAGAGGGCCGTACTCAATGTAGGAAAGTTTAATATTGGAAGATTCAGCAATCATTAAATTAGGACTAATGAGCCCTTCATGATTAAAAACTTGAATAGGAGCACCTTCAAAGTTGTTTATTATAATTTTCTTACCTTTTTGAGCAGCCGTTTCAAGATCATTTACAAGGTTAATTAAATCAGAATATAAATCATCTATTATCTTGGGTGAGTCCATCAACCCTAATTGCTTTAATAAGTGAATTTTTATTAAAAGATGATTAAACATATTTGGAGACCAATATTCAATACTTTGAGTTAATTGGTAACAATCATATACAAATTTACACTTTTCAAGCCAGTTATTTACAGATGGCTCATTGAAAAACGGAATCCCAAAACGATTACGCGGGAATGAATTTTGCTGTTGCTCAATATTCAATGCAAAGTATATCATAAAACCCGCCAATGTTTCATAGCGCTTCAGTAATATTAAGGGGTAATCACTGATAGCAAATTGCAGTACTACATTTTTTTCCCTCCTTAAATGCGTGAAGTCCTGAACCATAAAATCTAAATATGAATCAATATCAGGTAGAACGGAAGGTATTTGGATTAAGGAGTAAGTATCTGGCCGAATGGCTGGCAAAATATCAAAATCATGTAGTCCGTAGTGAGCAGCTATTTCCATTCCATGATCATAAGTAATGGCTGTTACCCCGGAAAATCTTGAACGCGCCGTACTATGACTACTTCCGGGAAAATTACGTTGGTAATCGGCAATAGCGGCTGATCTATTTCTAAATTTCTTAATTACATTCAGGAACAACTGTTCCTGAATTGGATTTTGAGCATTCATGGGTTAACTCCGATTTGTTGGTGAATTTGGTCCAGTGAATTCGTAAACTCGGGTATAGGCTATAATATATAAGAAGTTCGCAAATTTAACACTTTTTTCTAATTTGGCTGAGGAATTAACACTTTCCCTCCGATTGATCTGGGATTTTAACACTTTTCCCCGATTTGGCGAGCAAACTAACAACTTTTGTCGATTTGGCTAGCACATTTTTCTAAAATTACAAAATCATAGATACATTAGAATTGGGAATACAAGTTTGATGACCCACCTTTGCAATACCAATAGTTGTTTGTGGACTTTTTTTCGGAGTTCCAAGGCAATAATACTTTATAACTTGATCTAATTAATTAGCATAAATCAAACAGGATTAGGGTACCCAGATTGATTCGGATTGCCTCGTCGAAAGGTAGCAGGTAAATCACATAAATTGATCCAAGTTACTGTTTAGAAAAACAGCGCGACATCTGCACTGCGTCAATTGCAGATAAAACGGGCAATAGCAGTCAGTTTGGAAATCATGCTACCGCCCGAGATTCAAAAATTTTGCAATTTTATGAAAAACGGATTAAATTTCCTAATTTTTATTTTAGTCGTTTTGTTGACGACTAATTTGGTGTTTCAATCTTGCCAAAAAAGCTCGAATACGCCTTCTGATTTATTGGATTCTACCAACGCCTTCAACGAATATGTTGGAGATAGATCGGCTGATTCTATTTCATTCTATGTCAACATGCTGGCAAGAACAGTTGCGCATGGGCTAAATGACGCATCTTTTCAAACGTTTTTTAAAAAAGTATCGGCACGTAATCAAGGTAATGAGGTGGGATTTTCTTTGTGGAATTACAGAGACTCGTTAATCACATCAAACCAAACATTGGCCGGTTTTTTGTCTTACCACTCTAATCAAGTTGGGTACAATTATAGTACCAGTTTCTTTAGAGGGCATTTAGTTCGATATATCCCCAATTTGTCTATTGGAATATCAATTTGGGGCGATACAAGCATCACAAATTATGTATTCAGCAGTAACTTGAAGGTTGCTGCGCTCCCATTAAATTATTATTCTGATGATATTGATGCGGGCAACGCTAATTTGTATGATCAATCTCTAAATCTAAGTGTAGCAGATGTTGACAATGCAAATTATGATTTTGTTTTTGTTGACCAAAATCCTTACCTCGAATTATTCAAAACATCTAATATAGCCAACGCGAAGTGGTTTTGAATACCCTGTACCTATCCCCGGCTAAACCGAGAACAATTGAAAATTTGGTGCCATGAGGGTTTTGAGTTCATCTTTGTATTTTTCGATGTGCTCA
>JAIYAP010000069.1 GCA_027488935.1 Saprospiraceae bacterium
ATGATCGATAGAGTTTTTGAAGTGTTTGCCAATATCCCAAACCTCACAAAAAGTCATCCGGCATTACAAATACTATATAATCTTGGTAAAATCGCAGCATAATTCTTCACGAACCATTGAGGTAATAGGCTAAGATCCCCTGTCAAATCCGACGCAACCATATACTGCCGGGCTATTCGGTTTTCAGGTTTATGATCAAACGTGTAAAGAAATAGTAAGAAAATCCACTCTAAGGGTTTCATTATCAAGTAAATAAGATCCGATACATACTTTATTTCAAAAACATAATAATAACGGTGAATCAAACTTCCCACCCGATTATAGTTACGCCTCACATATTTATGTAGCGAGGGCAGCCGCTCCTGCAAAAGTTCCTCAAAGGCATTCGAAACCAGCAGTTGGCGATTGCAAATTATTTTCCTGCCTTTTCGATAGCCATACCGCTGAGGTTTCACGAGATGTAGATGACCATGGGCCGCAACAGAGCACAAATAATGATCACCATAATCACATTTTACGTTGTCACACAAGTAATCCAATTGCGAAAATCCGTATTTGTAGGTTTCCGTAAATGCTAGGATAAGCGAATCTGGTTTTTGTCCAAAAATGAGCAAGCATGCAGAAAGAATGCAAAGGATCGGCAAAGCCAATATGGTTAGCAGCGGGAATTTAAAGATAGGACGAAGATTTAATATGCTCCAACTTAACCGCCCAAACCAATTGTGTATTTCTATTTTTTCAGTATCCAGATGGGCGATCAGCATTTTTTGATTTTGGATCAACTGCATGGTAAACAATAAAACAATCGGTAAATTACCCAACAGCCATTGGAAACGTCCAAATTCCTTTTTATCGAGGTGGAAACATACAATTACATTTAAAAACAATCCTATTAGTAAGACGCTGTTTATGACTAACTCCATAATTGGTGGAGCCGTTTTTGACCGAGTTGCCGAGTAGAAATAGGCTCCTAAACAAGCAAAAACCATTACAAAAACACTGAGTCGATGCGCAGGAGCAAAGGCTGCACCGCCAAAACAGCAGTCAACCTTCTGTGTAGATTCACTCCACAGAAACAAAATCGGAACAATCGCAACGGTCCAGATTTGCAATATAACAAATCCAGTTTTAGGTAATATTTGCTTTTCGGTTGCTAAATACCAACCAAAACTGAGTACGGTACCCAAACCTGGTAGCAACAGAACAGTGAATAAAAGTATCCAAAAGGCAATAGCCATATTGCACCGCTTTAAAAATGATTCTGAACCTTAAAAATGGCATTTTTAAGGTAAAATGCCAGATAAAATGATCCAATATATACAAAGCAAGATAAAAATTGTCAAATCGAAAAGCACGGCATCTATTAGTATCATTGTACTTGTTTTTTTGATATAAATCTTCTTGTTAAAGAAACTAAGTACAGCACATCACCAACCCACAAAAAAATCCACCCAACCATGCACAAAAAATCCCCAACTATCCATAACTTTGCGCCCCGAAAATGAAGCACACGCACACGTTTACGAACCTTTCGGAATGCCGGAAACCGGGCCTACGCACCGGTTTCCGGCATTTTTTTAGCCAAAAAACAGTTCCAGCGTTCTAAATTCTATCGGTATGCCTAAAGATATTTCCATTCAGTCTGTCCTCATCATCGGTTCCGGACCCATCGTCATCGGTCAGGCCTGCGAATTCGATTATTCGGGATCCCAAGCCAGTCGCTCCTTGCGCGAAGAAGGTATTAAGGTGTCGCTGATCAACTCTAACCCGGCTACCATTATGACCGACCCTATAACGGCCGATCATATTTACCTGCTGCCACTTACCGTGGAAAGTATCGAACAAATCCTGAAAAATCACCAGGACGACCCGAGCCTGCCGACCATCGACGCGGTACTTCCTACCATGGGCGGACAAACGGCGCTCAACCTGGCCATCGAAACGGAAAACCAGGGCATTTGGGAAAAATACAACGTCCGTATGATCGGCGTGGATACGGCAGCCATTGAACTGACGGAAAACCGCGAGAAGTTCAAACAACTGATGATTCAACTCGGGATGGGTGTGGCACCTTCTTACATCGCCAACTCGTACCTCGAAGGCAAGGAAGCAGGTCAAAAGATCGGTTTTCCCCTGGTGATTCGCCCCTCCTACACACTGGGCGGTACCGGCGGCGGCTTTGTGATGAAGGAGGAAGATTTTGACGAAGCCCTCAAACGCGGCTTAAATGCCTCGCCCACGCACGAGGTGCTGGTGGAAAAAGCGGTGTTCGGCTGGAAGGAATTTGAATTGGAACTCCTGCGCGATGCTGCCGATAATGTGGTGATTATCTGTACCGTAGAAAATGTGGACCCCATGGGTATTCACACCGGCGACTCGATTACCGTAGCGCCGGCCATGACGCTTTCTGATACGGCTTACCAACGTATGCGCAGCGACGCCATGATGATGATGCGCGCCTTGGGCAATTTTGCCGGCGGTTGTAATGTGCAATTCGCCCAAAATCCCGAAACGGAGGAATTGATCGCCGTGGAAATCAATCCGCGGGTGTCGCGCTCTTCGGCCTTAGCGAGTAAAGCAACTGGCTACCCGATTGCTAAAATTGCCGCCAAACTGGCCATCGGATACAACCTCGATGAACTGAAAAACCAAATCACCAAAACGACCTCGGCATTTTTTGAACCCACGCTCGATTATGTGATCCTTAAAATGCCGCGCTGGAATTTCGATAAGTTTCCAGGCGCCGACCAACGCTTGGGCCTGCAAATGAAATCGGTGGGTGAAGTAATGTCTATCGGACGCAGTTTTAATGAAGCGCTGCAAAAGGCTTGTCAAAGTCAGGAAAACAACCGCACGGGCCTGGGCGCAGACATGAAAGAATGGATTCGCACGGAAGATATCATGGAACGGCTCGAAAAAGTGTCGGACGACCGGATTTACCGCGTAAAAGATGCCTTGCGACTGGGGGTTCCGTCCAAAACGGTGCAAAAATTTACGGGCATTGATCCCTGGTTTATCGGCCAGATCAAAAGTCTGGTGAAAATGGAAGATAAAATCCTTCGGTTTAATGTCGCCGAGGATATTCCCTACGACTTTTTTGTAGAAATTAAGAAAAACGGCTATTCCGACGCGCAAATCGCGTGGTTGTTGCGCATTTCTGAAAAAGAAGTCACCCGCCGCCGCAAAGAATTGGGCATCCGCCGGGTGTTTAAAATGGTGGATACCTGTGCTGCGGAGTTTGAATCGAAAACGAATTACTTCTACTCGACCTTCGACGAAAAAAACGAAAGCATCCGCACGACGGATAAAAAGAAAATTGTGGTGCTGGGCTCTGGTCCCAACCGCATTGGTCAGGGCATCGAGTTCGATTACTGCTGTGTACACGGGGTGTTGGCCATCAAAGAGGTGGGTTATGAATCAATTATGGTCAACTGTAACCCTGAAACGGTTTCTACCGATTATGACCTGGCCGACAAACTCTATTTCGAGCCCATCTACTGGGAGCATATTGAAGAAATCCTGGAACACGAGCAACCCGACGGCGTGATTGTGCAATTGGGTGGACAAACGGCGCTCAAATTGGCCGAAAACCTGCACAAAAACGGCTGGAACATCATCGGCACTTCGTTCGACAACATGGACATTGCCGAAGACCGCGGCCGGTTCTCGGATCTATTGAAAGAATTGGAAATTCCTTACCCGAAATACGGCGTTGCCCACGATGTGGATGCTGCCCTGGAAATTGCACGGACGCTTCCTTACCCCTTGTTGGTACGTCCGTCGTATGTATTGGGTGGTCAGCGCATGAAAATTGTGATCAACGACAACGAACTGGAACGCCAGGTTTTGTCGATTTTCAAACACTTGCCCGATAATAAGGTGTTGATTGACCAGTTTTTAGAGCGCGCCAAAGAAGCCGAAATCGACGCTATTTTCGACGGTGATGAAGTGTGCATCATGGGCATCATGGAACACATCGAACCTGCGGGCATCCACTCGGGCGACTCTTCTGCGGTGCTGCCGCCGTATAGTTTGGGTCCGATCGTGATCCAGCATATGTGCGAATACGCCGAACGCATCGCCCGCGCGCTCAACATCCGCGGACTGATCAACATCCAATTTGCGATCAAAAACGACGAGGTGTATGTGATTGAGGCCAATCCGCGTGCCTCGCGCACCACACCATTTATCGCCAAAGCCTACGGCGTACCTTACCTGAACATCGCCACCAAGGTGATGCTCGGCACCCACAAATTGAAAGATTTCGATATTGACAATAAAATGGACGGTTATGCCATCAAAATCCCGGTTTTCTCCTTCGAAAAATTCCCCGGCGTGGACAAACGCTTAGGGCCGGAAATGAAATCGACGGGCGAGGCGATTTATTTCATCAAAGATTTGAAGGACCCTTATTTTAGGGAGTTAGATCGGAATCGTAGTATGTACCTTTATAATTAGTTTTTTAGTGAGGAGTGAGGAGTGATGAGTGATGAGTTGATAAGTGGGCGTTTTACGCTTGGCTTTTTGTGGAAATAAAATGTTATATTTCAATCGGCTTATAACCAAGGTGTTATGGGCCGATTGTTTTTTGTATATGGTGTAATACAATGGGTGTTATAAATACGTTTACAAATGCGTCTACAAATGCGTCTACAAATGCATGACTTCTCCGAAGTCAGGAGGGTAATGGGTGTCGTTTGTTTTTCTACAAATGCGTCTACAAATGCATGACTTCTCCGAAGTCAGGAGGGGCGTTGGGTATCGTTTGTTTTTCTACAAATGCGTCTACAAATGCATGACTTCTCCGAAGTCAGGAGGGGCGTTGGGTATCGTTTGTTTTTCTACAAATGCATGACTTCTCCGAAGTCAGGAGGGGTATTGGGCATCGTTTATTTTTCTACAAATGCATGACATCTCCGAAGTCATCAGGGGTATTGGGTATCGTTTGTTTTTCTACAAATGCGCAACCTCTCTGAGGTCGTAAATGCCTGAAAATCAATTTTTTAAAATAATTTTAGGCATTCGGGTTCTCTTAATTTTCAAGGTTTATCACTTATCACTTATCACTTATCACTCATCACTTATCACTTATCACTTATCACTCATCACTTATCACTTATCACTTATCACTTATCACTTATCACTTATCACTTATCACTCATCACTTATCACTCATCACTCATCACTCCCCTTCATCTCCTTCTCCAACGACGCCAACAACGCATCCATAGAATCAAAGGCTTGGTCGAGGACGCGATCGAGCCAGCTGCGGCCGCGTTCGGTGTAGAGGACATAATAAAGGGCGCCGCCGATAACGGCAATGGCGACTAATATTTCGAAAGTGCTGCGTTTTTGCATGGGAAGGGATTTTTAATTAGGGTTGATCATTGGATTGGCCGGCATTGAGCGACTGGGTGTCGGGCTCAGGCAGGGCGTTGGGGTGGATGGTTGGGGCGTCATTGTTGGGCAGGCGTTTGCGCAAATTTGCCAGGCGTTGGCGCATCGAATGCACCATCGATTTACGGCTGGGGATGCTATTGCTTGCTTTTTCCCATAAGTCTGGACCCACTTCCATGGCCACGGGGGCAGCGTACTGAAGCAGGAGTTTCAGGCGCGGGTCGCGGATGAGCAGGTTGGTGATGAGTTGTATGGGCAGGCTTCGGCCGAGGCGCTTGATGGGGTGTTCACTGCCAGGTAAAGCGGGTGTGTTGTCCGTTTTCGGTTTGCCATCCAGGCCGATGAGGGAGAAAAAGGCGCTTTTTACAAAATTAGCGGGCTTTAAGTCCTCTTTGACCAATTCCAGGGTGGCTTTAATTTCCGTGGTTTCCTGGTCCATTTTTGCCTTTAGTTCGGCCTTGCGGCGTTGCAGTTCGGCCAGGTTATGCACGTCCTGCTTTATCTTTAAGATCGTCATAGCGCAAAAAAGCTTCTATAATTTTTGAACGTACAATGGGTTTGAGCATAAAAAAGGCAAGGAGTGCGAGGGGGACGAAGACCAATCCTGCGAGGGCGAATCCGCCAGCGGTGCTTCCGAGGAGTTCGCCGAGCCAAAAAGCGAATCCGATGCTAAAAAAGAACAGGATTTGCAGGGCTAAGATGGCGACGACCAATCCACGCACCACGGAAGAGACCAGTTCGGCGCTTTTTTCGGCGGCCAAAATGGAGTAATATTCCCAACGGGTGTCCAGGTGCTGCATGGCCTGGTCGAGCAGGCGTTCGGCATTTGATTTTTCAGTTGTTTCTGTTGACATGTGTTTGTTTGATTGGGATAAAATTACGGGTTTTTGCGTTGCCATATGGGATATTTTTTTGCAGCCAAGGTGGGGGGAGATGCGCGAACGTAAAATAAAAATCAGGCTGCCATAGTAGCGAAATAAAAAAACGGGGAAAAACTTCGTGTTGTACAACAAGTTTATTGAACTTTTTAGAAATTTCTCTGGTTATACCCTTGTCTATGTCCAATACATGGTTGTATATTTGCGACCGCTTTTGAAACATGGAGGTTATAGCTCAGTCGGTTAGAGCGCTAGTTTGTGGCACTAGAGGCCGGGGGTTCGAATCCCCTTAATCTCCCTCTCAAAATAAAAGCGTCATCCCGTTTGTTCGGTGATGACGCTTTTGCATTTTTACGGGCCTGTAAAGGTCTTATTTTGATCGTGTTACGTGACCAAAACCTGGTGTAGTCCTAAAAAAGGACCTATTTTTGGGGCGTAACTTCTCCTACAAGGCTCACTTTGGTTTCGTTGGGGTAGGTATTTGCGGTTACGTACACCACTTTATGTTGTTTCCCTGCTTTACCGGTGGTATTGAATTTGGCGAGGATTTCGCCCGTGCCGCCTGGGGAAATTGCGCCTTCGGGCCATTCCGGAATGGTGCAACCGCAGGAGGAGCGCGCTTTTTGGATCACCAAAGGCACATTACCCGTATTTGTAAATTTAAAAACGTGGGTAATGACCTCGTTTTCGTTGACGGTACCAAAATTAAACTCCGGTTCTGCATAGGTAATACGGGCCAACTGATTGGTATCCAGGGGCATATCGGCCGTGGCTGGATTGCGGATGATGCTGGCATTGGGGCCTTCGTCGCGAATTTCTTTTACCCCACTTGCGCCGTCATTTTTGCAAGCCGACAAATACAGTCCGGCTGCAAGACAAATTATACATATTTGTTTCATAAAGATTGTTTTTGTGCAATTTTGCCGCAAAGTTAATGGTAAAATGGATAAGCATTTATTTTTACTTGGTTTTATGGGGGCAGGAAAAACGTATTTGGGTCAGCAACTTGCCGAACGGCAGGGCCTTCCGTTTTACGACCTCGATCAAATGATTGAAAACCAATGGGGTAAATCGATCAGCGATTTATTTGAGCAAACGGGCGAAGCCGCTTTCCGGCAGTTGGAAGCCGATGCCTTGCGCCGTTTGGTGCTATTGCCCGTTGGAATCGTAGCGGTTGGCGGGGGCACCCCTTGTTTTAGCGATAATATGGCCTGGATGAATGCACAAGGGCTTACGGTATATTTAAAAATGCCGGTATCGGTCTTGCTCGCGCGTCTAAAGCCGGAAACCGCGCAGCGCCCGTTGTTGAAGGGCAGGGTAGGGGATGCGTTGGAAACCTTTGTGCATCAATTACTTGCAACCCGATCTGTGTATTACGAACAGGCAGCACTTATCATTTCGGGCGATAATTCATTAGAACAAATTCTATTTAAACTTTAAACCTTTTTCGGTTTCCGTCAATTTGCCTTCCTCCATCAAAAATTGCAAAACCTGAGCCACCACTTCATGGCGTTTGGGGGCAAATGCCTGCAAAATTTCCTCCAGAGGCAGGGCTTCGTGTTTCAGCACCAATTGAATTTTGCGGGTATATTGTTCGAACAGTGCTGCGGGCACATCACTTTCATTGCGCCCGGTGCATACATCACAAATACCGCAAGTTGGGCTTTTTTCCTCTCCAAAATACTGGAGCAGCAGTTGACTTCTGCAACGGCGGAGGGTGGCATACCGAATGGCTTGTTCCATCCGTTGTTCGGCTGCTTGTTTGCGGAAGTTGAACTTTACCAGGTCAATTTCCAGCTCGGAGGCCGCTACCCTGGGCCGCAAAAAAATCAATTGCGGTTTGTCTTTTTTGGATTGATAATGTAGAATATTTTCTTTTTGGGCCGTTTCCAGCACCTGAATGATGGTTTCCAGGGGTAAATTAGCAAAACGTGCCACATTGGGTTCGCTGATATCCACCCAATTATGTTGGATGCCCGGGTAGGCGCGCAGCAACACTTTGGTGACTACATCGGCCTGGCGGTTGCGCAATTGATAATCGTATAACACATCCCGGGATGCCGTGATACAGGCACTTGCAGGACTACTGCCAGCATCGCTGATGCTGATCCAGCCTTCTTGTTCCAGCAGGCGCAGGGCTGCGTGTGTAGGGGCCAGTTCTAGTTTGAACCGGTTGCTAAAGTCCTGTAAATCAAAGTCAAAACTCTCCCCTTCACCTGCTCCAATTGCCAGTTGGGTATAGTTACAAAGCGCCTGATAGGTTTGGCGCAACAGGTTAAAATCGGGAAATGCGGTTTTTAAGTGAAAACGCAGCGCGTCTTCATCGGCCGGAGCAAACAACAACACAGCATACGATTTTTTGCCATCCCGTCCGCCGCGCCCTGCTTCCTGAAAATAGGCTTCCAGGCTTTCGGGCAGCGCGAGGTGCACCACAATGCGCACGTCCGGCTTATCGATGCCCATACCAAAGGCATTGGTGGATACAATCACCTGAACCTGGTTGTTCATCCAGGCATCCTGTTTGTTATTGCGTTCTTCCGGGGTAAGTCCTGCGTGGTAATAGTCGGCCCGAATTCCTTGTTTTTGCAGCAATTGGGCGATTTCTTTGGTTTCGCCCCTGCTTCGGGCATACACGATGCCTGTTCCGGGAACGCTGCGCAGAATTTGCACCAGTTTTTCCCGTTTTTTATACTCGTACAACACCGAATACGAGAGGTTTGGGCGCGCAAAGCCCTGCCGAAACACTTTTTTTTCTTTAAATTCGAGTTTTTCCTGGATATCATCTACGACTTCCTTGGTCGCCGTTGCGGTGAGTGCCAGGAAAGGCACATTGGGCAGGAGGGTACGCAATTGCGCAATTTGGAGGTAGGGCGGGCGAAAATCATAGCCCCACTGACTGATGCAATGCGCCTCATCGATGGCGATCAGGTTCACCTTCATACGCGCAAGGCGGGCGCGGGCAAGTTCTGAAGTAAGTCGTTCGGGGCTGATATACAACAACTTATAAGCGCCATTACAAGCATTTTCGAAGGTAATATCAAGCGCACGACGGTTCATGCCTGCATAAACGGCGGCGGCGGGTATGCCTCTGTTTTGAAGATTTTGCACCTGATCCTTCATCAGAGCAATCAACGGCGACACCACAATGCAAATCCCATCCATACACAGCGCGGGAACTTGGTAGCAAATTGATTTGCCGCCGCCTGTGGGTAAGAGTGCGAGCGCATCCACCCCCGCGAGGGCGGAGGAAATAATGTCGGCCTGTAACGGACGAAAGGCATCATACCCCCAATATTGCTCCAGTACTTCTAAAGGTGCGCGTTGCATGGTTGCAAGGTTAAAAAAAAACGCCCACAGGCAAAACCTGCGGGCGATGCGGAGGAAGAGAGATTCGAACTCCCGGTACCTTTCAGTACGACGGTTTTCAAGACCGCTCCATTAAACCGCTCTGGCATTCCTCCGTAATTTTTTTTGCCCCAATCGCTTAGAGCGGCGCAAATTTACAACATTTTATAGAATCTCCAAAAAAAGTTGAAAAATTTATGTTGATGTGCAGATTTTATAGGCGCTTAATCGGCCATCGGCATAACAAAGCGCGAAGGCACCCCGTCACTTTCGGCAATTTGCTGGAAATACGTATCCAGGTAGGCCGTCACCTCATTGATGGTTATGCGCGACAGATATCTGGAGTTGCAGATATTCATCAGTTTTTCCTTGTTGTTTTGAATGAGCTGCGTAGCGCGTTTGAGTGCATCTTGCTTCAAACCGGAAGCCATCAGGAACCGGTCTTTCACAGTTTTTAGTCCACTGTCCGATGAAGGGCTGGCATAAGGAGCGCTTACCAGGCCTGAAAAGTCGAAATCATAGGGTAAAACAATCACTTTGCCCGATTCCGGGGCTTTCAGCAAGCGCACATTGCGAATCATGGCAATTTCCCAGTCGGTATTGCCAATCATATAATTGTACACCGCTACTAAAGCCGCTTGGTTCATCAATAAACTGTCTGGTGGAATGCCATAACTATCTACCACGGTGCCTTTTAAGCGCACGGCACTTTCTTCTTCATCTTCCACCAGCATCGCAAACATGGTCTTTTTGGATTTTTCCACGTGGCTATCGCGAAGGGTGAGTTTGATCAGTCGGGCTTTCACACTCAGGGGTGACAGTTGTTCAAACATGCGATAGGCCAAATACTCCTTCACCAGCAATTCATCGCTTTCCATATTGTCGGTGCAGGGTAACACCAGCTTGATTTCATTCATGGTATCAAACCCGGCGGACACCAGCATTTTTTTGGAAAACTTGATTTTCAAGGGTGGTATTTCCGAAATTTTGCGGCGGTATTTTCCGCGCGGGCGCAACTCCATTTTCAAGGTTTGCCCATCTTCTGTGGTAAGGGTTCCCGGAAAATATTGGTTCGTTTTTTTGTTCGCAACCAGGGTGGTGAAGTCGGCCTCAATGGTAATTTTAGCCGCTTCAACTTTTGTCAAGTGGTTAAAAACAGAAATTGGAGGGCTGGAAGGTGCCGTTTGGGCTTGTACCTGGGGCAAAATACCCAGCAAGTTAATAGCCAAGTATAAAAAAATTATTCGAATTGTTTTCATGTTGTCAGAATTTTATTCTGAATTTCGGATAGAGGGTGTGGTTAGTGTGTTGGGATTGACCGCGGTAAAACGACGGTAAACGATAGATTATTTTGAAAGAATTGATTATTATTGCAATGTTCAGAATTAATGCAAAGATGATGCCCGTTTCGCCAAGTAAACAACAATATTCGACGAAAAGTTTCGCCTATCCAGACCAGTACGATGAAATTAACCTTAAGGACACTTTGCACCGTGCGAAGGTTGCAAAAAAACACAAAATGCCAGCGTGCGACAGGGAACTCAAATTTCTGTTCGTACCTTTGTTGATGTTCATTCATACAAATTCTGGAATCAAATCTATGAAAAAAATTTTTAGCAGCTGCGCCATCGTGCTTTTTTTTATTCAAATCGGGTTGGCTCAGTCTACACCGGTTTGCGGCAATACTGTAGCAGATCAATTGGAAAGTCGGCCACGACTTCGGGAAAATATTACTACGGTGGAAACCGCACAGGGTGTTTCTGACCGGAGTGCCATTCAATATGTGCCAGTGCATTACCACCTGGTAGGCAATACCGCGGGCGCGGGCAAACACAAAGAGGCCGGTGTATTGGATCAATTGTGCGACTTGAATGCAGCCTATGCCCCCATGGATATTCGTTTTTACCTCAATCCGCACCCTACTTACGGGCTTTTTAACCGGTCAATCAACAACGACAATGTGTACAACAATCAGAATAATACGTTTCTGATGAGCACACGCCGACATACAAAAGCAATCAATATTTTTGTGGTAGAAACCCCCAATTCCGGCAACAATAACCCCGGTATTGTACTTGCTTATTATACGCCTGGCAACGACTGGATCGTAGAGCGCAAAACAGAAACCAAAGGCGGCAACAATGGTACCCTTCCACATGAAATGGGGCATTTTTTCTCCTTGAATCACACCTTTTTTGGCTGGGAATCCGACCCATTCGGACCAGATGATGCAGGTTGGCCAACCGCACCGGTTATTTCCCCAGGCGGTGTGCCCACCGAGCGCGTAAATGGTACGAATTGTACCACCGCAGCCGATGAAATTTGTGATACACCACCAGATTATAATTTTGGTTTGGAAACCGGCAATTGCAATCCATACACCGCTGGTGCCCTCGACCCCCTTGGCACGCCGGTTGACCCCATGGAAGTGAATTTTATGGGCTATTTCCAGGATTGTGGCATCAATTATAAGTTTACCCCCAACCAGCAATCCATTATTTTGGCTGATCTGGCCACCAGTTCACGGAATTACCTCGACAATACCTTTGCTCCGGTTACCACCGAAATCACAACTCCTGCCGATTTGCTCGTAAGTCCTGCAGGCGGCGAAACTTCCCAATATTATGATGAAGTTTTGTTTCAATGGCAACCGGTTACCGGCGCACAGTATTATTTGCTGGAAATCGACTTGTCTGCATCGTTTGGTACGCCCTTGTTGCAATCTTTTGTGGTAACAGAAACCTCAAAATTGGTAACCGGATTGACGGCCAATAAAAACTACCAGTGGCGCGTGCGCCCATTCAACCAATATGTAACCTGTGCAGAATCGAAACAGCGCAATTTCCGCACCTCTTCAGTTTCTGCTACCAATGACATTCAAGGCCTGGATGCGTGGCAGATTGCCCCCAATCCCGTGCAAAGTGGCAATAGAGTGCAACTTTCTTTGCGTACCAGCTTACCCCTCGATGCTCAAATCCAACTGGTGGATGTAGCAGGACGTGTCCTCTACCAACAAAATGGGGTATCTATTCCATCGGGCGACATGACCCTGGATTTGCCTACTGCCGATTTATCAAACGGCCTGTATTTTGTGCGTTTATCTACCGAAAATGGACAGGATGTGCGTAAATTGATTGTAAACTAATAAGCGTCCTTTTAATTCAAAAGGAATATAAAAAACCCAAATTTTGGTTTTCACCAAAATTTGGGTTTTTTATATCACGAGATATTGCTCTTTGCTCGCGCGCGGTTCTACCGCGTGTGTCGATCATTCGGGCTCTGCCC
>JAIYAP010000008.1 GCA_027488935.1 Saprospiraceae bacterium
GCCGACATTAAAACACTGTATTTCAACGAACTAATGATCGATAGAGTTTTTGAAGTGTTTGCCAATATCCCAAACCTCACAAAAAGTCATCCGGCATTACAAATACTATATAATCTTGGCAAAATCGCAGCATAATTCTTCACGAACCATTGATTTCAGATTTGATTTAATAACGAAAGACAGGGACGACAATAAATTCGTCGATTGTGCAGTTGCTGCAAATGCTCATTTTATTGTTAGTGAAGACAAAGATTTTAAGGTGTTGGACAAAATACCATTCCCAAAGGTTGAAGTATTGGGCTTAGAAGCATTCAAAATTAAATTAACAAAACAAGACAACACCTAACCTTCAAGCCATTCAATTACAGGCATTATTGTCTCCATATTTTGATCTAACTCGGTTTGAAAAATTTTTCCGGGCAACTTGTTTTCAACAAAAACGCCGATGATCCTACTAATCATAATTTCAATTTTCGGATGGCGGCTTTTTCAGCAAATACGTTTAAGCAAGGCTTTAAATTACATGTTACTTACTTATGTCCTGGTTTATTTTGGTTGGTTATACACAGAGGTAACCTTTAATCTGAGCTTTATCTACGATTGGCTGGATATGCTTTTTTTATTGTTTTTTGTGTTTGCGCTGAATTATTTGCTTTCAAAATGGGTAAAGCCAGAACTGTTCTATATCAGGCTTGTGCTACAAATAAGTATGTTATATGTGTTCCTATCCTTCTACTTCAATCTATCGCAAAATAGTCCAATATTGGATAGTATGGATGGTGGATATAAAATCACCAATAATAGCGCATATTCAATCACAACCAGAGGATTTGTAACCGGGTTTATGGATCAAGGGTTTGTCATTATCCTAAACAAAAATTTATGGTGTTTTGAAAAGGCCGTTAAATATACAGATGGGGCTATTCATGACATATCGGATGATATCGTTGGATTTTATACGGATGATGACTTAAATGAGATTCATCTAACCTTTAGGCCAAATTTTCAAATGACGGAAACGTATAGTATATTACCATTGAGAAATATTAAGTGAAATAATGTTCCTACCTTATTACCTTTCGCCACAAAGAAAAAGCATCACCAAACGTTGCATGCCCACCCTTGCGTCAAAAGGTAACATCATGATCAATCCATACGATTATTTGCCGCCCTATGTACTGTCCATATTTGCACTCGTTGGCACGTATTGTCTTATTATTGCGTACCAAAAAGAGCATGAAATCGAATATGTGTTGAAGCATGGTATCCGTACTACGGGAACGGTTACTGAAATCCGACCCCATCGCTCCGGCGATGGAACCGAAGCGCCCGTTGTAGATTTTAAAACTCAAAACGGTTCACATCGACATTTTTCATCGACCTATACGTTGCCTTGCAATTATCAGGTTGGACAACAAGTAGAGATCTGGTATAAAACCAATAAATCCAACCGCATCGTTGCCTTGCCCGACGACAAACCAGGTACATTGCCCACCATTTTATTTCGATGGGGTATTGTACTTTGTCTTTTGAGTTATCCGGAGCTCATCAGGCGGCTGATGATGTTTCTTTAAGTCTACCTTCACTTTTACCTGCGAAAATTAATTTATCCATGATGGATTTTCACAAAAGCACGCATTGCTGCCTTCTTGCCCACTTTTCAGCTTGGGCTATTTTTTATCTGGGCCTTTTTGGGGGACTATCGAGCTCCGCAAATGCCCAAATCATGGACGCCCAGCGATCAGGATTCACCTGGATATCCACCGAACAAGTTACCGATAAATCCTTTGGCGCTGGCTATACCATGTACAGCGCTGCCTGGCCAATATTTAAGCAATATCCAGGACCAGACCGCTTCCAAATGGGATTGAGCAGCAGCTGGCTGACCACCCAACGGACGGGGAATGAACCTGCCCAGTTTTACACCACCATTGAAGGCGGCTTAGGCTGGTGGCATGACACGCGTTTTGGTACTAAAATACCCAAATTTATCATGGGTGGTGTTTCGTATAATTTTTATGCCTGGGCAAACGGACCCGGTGCCGGCAGAAGTGATATTTTACCCAATGGAGAGCGAGACTGGAGTACACCGGGCGGCAAATACGGGGTCGCGCAATTATCCAACAAACTACTGTGGGCACCCGATGGCCTGAATATGGCGCAAAGTTTGAACGGCGAAATGCTCGGATATGGATATACTCCGCTGCCCCTCACAGAACCCATTTCAAATACAAATGGAACCAATGTCAAAACGGGCAATCAATGCTGGACACTGTTCCTGAACGCGACCAACTTCAAAGGCCCGGCAACCTTCTTTTTACCTACGTTCTGGACCGACCCAGTATTGCTGGAGCCCAGTTTGGAAGGATTGTTCCTGGATACAAGACCCTCTGATCCGAATGTAGGTTTCGGTATTGAGCATGCAGGATCTCCAGCAATTATTGCGCTGGATGACACAGGAAATCCTTATGCTAAAGTGGAAAGACTACATTTTCCCGTAAATAATGACGATAATTCCATCATTCTGAATCAAATTTCGGTCTATTCCCAAAATGCGCTTTGGAACGATCTGACAAACTGGTTCAATGGCGGGCCTGCGGTATTGCCGGGTATTGCTGCCAATGGGACGTATGGTGTTCCGTTTGTCAACAATGGCGGTGCCATGTTCGCTGAAATCGCAGGCAACGGGATAAAACATGAAATTGACTTGAATTACATTGATAATGTTCAGCAAAATGCCAACAACATGGGTTTTGAATATGACCTGAATGTCGTGGAGCAAGATGAACGCAATTTCAAGTTGCCCGAATATTTTAAACTAGACCCGGATAATAAATGGCGTGCTGTTAAAAAAGAATCGGTCCCGGCTTCTACAAATTTGACAACCACCGCCGTACCAAGATCGCCCCGACCAGAAATTGCTTATTTGACCCCCTTGGAACCCGACTGTGTTTGGCAAGACCCCAACGGCCCCTGGAATAGTCCCGGACCGACCGCAGGCCCATTCAAGGCGGAACTCGGCGACGGCACCACGGTTACCTATTATTGGTACCGTTTTGTAGACCAACCCGCCATCATCCACGCGAACCTTCCAGCGGATGTGCGTACGAAAATGCAAAGCCGCATCGAACTTATACATGCCAATTGGCGGCATACCGATGAATATTTAGCCCCTCCCGCGGTAGGAAAAATAGCGACCGTTGATCCCGCTGCGCTGGTGCAACCACCCGCAGGGCTGGAAATTGGGTATGTTCCGATTGTTACAAGACAAGAGAAAACCCCAAAAAAAGTAAGGGTATTTGTGTTGGCGGGACAATCGAATATGGAAGGTTACGGAACCATCCAAGATGCTGAAAATGACCCTGGCAGTTTGGTGGATGTACTTGAAAAAGATATAAGCGGAAAGTGGTCTGAAATTGGCAAAAAAGATGATTGGACAATCTTGGAGCATGCCTACTTATATTTTGCACGGAATGGCGATACCCTCAAATCGAATGTAACCGTTGGGCAAGGGGCCTATGCTGATCTAATCGGACCAGAATTAATGTTTGCACATCAGCTGGATGCTTATTATGATGACCCGGTGTTAATTATAAAAACGGCCTGGGGAGGAAAGAGTTTGGCAGAAGATTTTCGTCCACCGTCTGCGGGCGGTACAACGGGTGCATATTACCATGCGATGATTCAAACGGTGAAAGACGTCACTGAAAACCTGGGAACCGAATTTCCAAACATAGGCACAACGGATTTTGAAATTTCAGGATTCGGCTGGCTACAAGGTTGGAACGATGGTGCATCGGACGATTTTTTGAATGGTTACGAAAGCAATTTGTACCACTTAGTCAACGATGTAAGAAAAGACTTGAACATACCGAATTTACCCGTTGTTATTGCAAGTTCAGGGCAGGGCGGATTTGAACAAATTAATGATCCCTGGGTACAAAGTATGCAAAATATCGTTTCTGTAGCACAGCAAAGTGTGGGCTGTAACGATACATTATATGGCGGCAAAGCAGGTTTTGTGGACACTAAACCGTATTATCTGAACCGATCCGAATCGCCGGAAGACGCCATTTATCACTTCAACAACAATGCCCTTACGTTCTTAAACATTGGAAAAGGAATGGGGGATGAAATGATTCGGGCAATCAATGACATGGCATTTTGCTATCAAGACTGTGCGGATCCGGTATCGCCCGGTATTGTATCGGTCGGCAATACAGTATGGAATGATTTGAATCGCGATGGGGTAAAAGGCCCCGATGAGCCTGGAATTCCAGGGGTATCGCTGGTGATTTGGTCGGATCCTGATGGCGATGGCATCCCCGATTGGCAGGGTTTTGGCGGCGTTCAGGTAACGGATGCAAATGGAAACTATCGTTTTTCGGGTCTGAAACCTGGGAACTATGTGGTTTTTGTATGGAGTGTTGACAACTGGGGGCCCGGACAGCCCTTAGAAAACTTCATATCAACCAAGAATTTTCAGGCAAATGCAGACAATGATGTAAACGAAGATAACAATGGTTCGGGCAATCCTTTTTCGGACATCATGTCGGGCATTGTGACGCTCAAATCGGATGAAGAACCCTTGAACGACGGTGATCCCTTCAATTGTTATTTTGATTATGATGCGAGTGGCAACAACACGGTCGATTTTGGCTTTTATGATCCGAGTGTGAGCGCCGTGAACGGAGATTTACCGGATGAAGATTGGGTTCAGATTTTCCCTTTACCGGTTGTGCGGGCGTTTACCATCAAAGGAAACCTGGATTTGTACGAGCTAGAAATATACGATGCGGTTGGTCGAATGCTTCGGAGGATAGACGCCCGTGCAGCGGTTCAAACGGTTGATATTTCGGCGTTTCCTGCTGGTTTGTATTTTGTTAAAACGATAAAACGGGCGGATAAGCATAGCAGGATGCATAAGATTGTCAAGCAATAGAGGTGCTAAATCAAATATAAAAAATGAGGAAAGCCAGGCCGCTAATTCTTTTCGGAGTAATTTTATTTTCATGTTTTTCAAGAACACAAGCGCAGATTTATCTTGAAGCGATCGGCGGTATCAAAGAATTAAATCTTTGTACTTGCGATGTGACGGAAATTGCACCGACGATAAGTTCTTCAGCCATTGGAGTTTCGCAAAACCAAAATCTTGTGTACTTAGGTAGCGATCAAGTATTTTCATATAATTTAATTACAGGCAATACTACTTTGTTAGGCGATGTTTCGGGCGGGGCAAATAATTTAGTGGTTGCTGAAAATGGGTTAATTTATTCCGTAGGGATTAATGCAGCTGGAACAGGTAGTTTTTTAGGCGTATTAAATCCTGTATCAGGCGTTTTTACCAATTTGGGAGATTTGCCCATCGACTTATTTTCTGGTGGCGATTTGTTTTTTTATAATGGCCTTTTATATATGTTAGGTGGAACTAGCTTTGTTGGTGGTATTTATCAAATTCCAATAGCTAATCCAGCGGCAACATTTCTTGTATTTGATAATCCTACTATAGGTATTGGCGCAGCCTCTTTTTATGTAGGAGGCATTCAAAAAGTGTTTGTTTCAGTCAATAATGGTAATACAGATGATGTTTTTGAGTTAGATATGACTACGGGTGCGCTTACATTAGTCTGCCCGACGATACAAAGCATTTTCGATATGGGCGCATGGTCTGGTTTACAATTTAATGCTTGTTGCGCCAATGATGCTGGCCATTTTCAATCGCTATCGCTGGTTCAAGCATGTGCAGACGAAAGTATCACCCTGGATCATCTTGGAGATGAAGTTTTAAATCCGGGTGCAGCCCTTTCATTTGTTTTGGTAACCGATTCGACGGCAACGTTGCCAACTGGGATTTTGCAAATTTCTGCCACGCCGACTTTTACTTTTAATGCTTCCAACATGGAGGTGAATACGGTTTATTTTGTTGCAGCAGTAGCGGCACCTGGACCGGCTGGCGCGCCAGATTGGTCGAGTAATTGTATTGACCTTTCTTACTTTGCAAAAGTTAAATGGAATGCATTGCCCTCTTTCGAAGTTGTAAGCTTTCCTTCGGCAGTTTGCGCAAATGGTTGTGCAGAGGTTTCGCTTCTTTTTTCAGGAAATTTTCCAATTAACTTATCCTGGTCCATGGATAACTTGACCGGTGTTTTTTCTGCGGATATGCCGAATGAAGTACTTTCTATTTGTCCTCCACCAGGTCAGAACTTCCCAATCGGAAGTTTAGATTTACAATTTTTGAGTATTTCGGATGGGAATTGTGCTTGTCCGTAGTTTTTTTTAAAAAAAACGACCTGGACGATTCAATTTTGATCGGGGAGGAAATAAACAAAACCTTCACAGACACCACTTTGTGCAAAACCAAGGCTTCGCAGTCTAAAAAATTCGAGGCAGACAGAACGGGGGTTGGGCGTAGTTGCTAGTAGCCGGATCTCAATCTCCCTTTTGGGGCACCTAAAATAGTTGGATAACGCTTCCAAAGTCCGTAACTTTGTGTTGTACCCATGTCGGAAAATTAAAAGATCTTAGCATTCCCAAATAGAAAAAATACGGGTACAACCAAAACAAAATCGACCTCCATGAAGTCCAACATCAACCTACCACTCATCTTGTTTGCGTTATGCCTAATTACTGCCTGCAAAAAAGACAACAATGACTTTAGCATTGTTATAAACCAATCAACGACAGCAGGTTATACGGTTACTTTAAGTACCCAGACTAGTAGTTCAGGCACCTACAGTTGGGATTTCGGAGACGGTTCCGCTACTTCCAACGAAGCGAATCCTACCCACGCATACGCTTGCCCGGGCGAATATACCGTCAAACTTACCGTAACCGTGGATGGTAAAACCAGCACCGAAAACCAAAATATTACCATCCAGCCCATTACGTTTAAGAAAAAATTTAGCTCGTCTTCCTCGCTATCTCCTGCAACGGTAGTTCGTACTGCCGATGAGGGATATGCTGTATTTGGGTCAAATCAGACCGATCCCCTTGATTTATTTTATTTCTTGAAAACGGATGAACTGGGGAAAAAGGTTTGGGATAAAACTTACGCCAGCAACACCAACATTTTAGGGAAAGCAATGTGTCGTACCGCTGACGGAGGATATGCATTGTTTGGCATCAAAGACCAACTCAATAGCTCTACGACAGACTTATATTTGCTAAAAATTGACAGTTTAGGCAATAAATTATGGGATAAATCCTACGGCGGTAATTCGCGTGAAGATCCGGGCAGTATTCTACAAACTGCCGATGGAGGTTTTGCTATATTAGGAAGCACTACAGATACCATCGCAGGAACGTCCAACTTTTACTTAGTAAAAACGGATGCCCAAGGACAAGTACAATGGGAGCAAACCTATGGTGGTCAGGAAAACCAGAGTGCCTCTTCTCTGGTAATCACGCCCGACGGAGGATATGCAATGCTTGGCTATACCAATGAAACGGCACAAGGAGATGATTTCTATTTGGTAAAAGTAAATGCTTCCGGTGCCCTGGAATGGGAAAAAACCTTTGGGGACGAATATATTAATTTGGGAACTTCGCTCGAAAATGCGCAAGATGGAGGTTTTGTGCTGGTAGGTTCGAGCCAACAGCCCGATGGTTTTATTGCGAATGATATTTACTTAATTAAAACGAATCAATTCGGAGAAAAAGAATGGGATAATCGCTTCAGTTTAATTGGTAATGAAGGAGCAAGTTCTATCAAACGCACGGCGGAAGGAGGCTATATTATATTGGGGTACACCAATGGCAGCGGGGCAGGAAATTTTGATATGCTCTTAATTAAAACCGATAAAAACGGTCAGATTGAATGGTCTAAAACGCATGGAGAATCTACTTATGATGTTGGCATTAGCATCGAGCAAGTTTCTGATTGCGATGGATACATTTTAACCGGTTTGCAGTTTTTTCAAATTGGACTTATAAAAACGGATAAAGACGGAAATGCTCAATAATGCTGTGTGTTAAAAACCTTCACAGACACCACTTTGTGCAAAACCAAGGCTTCGCAGTCTAAAAAATTCGAGGCAGACAGAACGGGGGGGTGAGTAGTTGCTAGTAGCCGGACAAGTAAGGGGACTAATCACGGAATTCCCTGCAACACCATTTCCAGGAATTCTTCTGCTGTTAAAATGTTAACTTTGGGAAAAGGTATGGTTCGGAGCACCTTAAAATGCTTATCATTGGTAACAATAAAATTGGCGCTCCCCGCCACAGCACAATCGACAAATTTATTGTCATCCAGGTCGGCAGCAATCAGGTTCCAATAATAGTATTTTTGAATATAATGGACGTTTGGCAGGGTTTCCAGGGTTTCTAAAATGAAGTTCGCCAATTCTGGGCTGAGATCTCCGCCAAGGATCTCTTCATATTCTTCAAGGATGTCAGTCGTAATTAGTAATTCGAATTCTCCATTGCGGAGGCCTTGCCAAATCGGATAAAATTGCGACCGCCGTGCAATAGCGACCGACAACACATTTGTGTCCATTACAATTTTCACAGCTAAGATCTGCGGCGGTAAGGAGTGCGAGCGTGCTTGCTGAGGATTTTATCTTCAGAAAGCCCCTTTTCAGCCCAAAGTTTATCGGCCAGGTCGGAGGCCTTGTCTGCAAAATACTGCCCCAAAAGGCGTTTTATTTCCAGGAGGTCTTTTTCATCAACCGTGCGGGCGTAAATTTTCAACAACTCCAATTGCAAGTTGGTAAATGGTTGTGGTATTGCTTCAGCAGTCGGCATAGTGGCAAACTTTTTTGCAAATATACAGGAAAAGGGGTTTTACACAAAAATAATCAAAACCTTCACAGACACCACTTTGTGCAAAACCAAGGCTTCGCAGTCTAAAAAATTCGAGGCAGACAGAACGGGGGTTGGGCGTAGTTGCTAGTAGCCGGACAAGTCAACGGCAACAACTTTCCTTGAATCCGGGGAGTGCCTCCTTGGTAAATAAGTGTTGGAGCCGGCGCAGAAATAGCGGTGCCTGTGAAGGAGTGCAAAGATAAGGATGTTTTTGATTTTTCCTGCACTCGATTCAATTAAATAAACAACCGGGCCAAATCTCGGTTTTTTACACACTTAGCGCCCAGTAGCAATAAACAACCGAGCCAAATCTTCATTTTTTACACAATTAGCGCCCGGTTGAAAAACAAAAGTGGTACCGATGGAGGTTTTATTTCGGGATTGATGAAACGGTCACCATTAAACCTTTATATTCCTATTTCCCAAAAACAGTATTCCTGTGTTTAAGCCCCCACTCTACTATATGATAAATTAAATCCTTTATGGACATACCGTGATCTGTAAGCCGGTATTCAACAATCATAGGTGTATCTTGAATTATTTTGCGCTCTACCATTTTTATATCTTCCAAATACCGCAATTCTTTGGTCAAGGTTGAAGACGTGATGCGATTCAAAACGGTTTTGAGTTCGTTAAACCGTTTCGGGTCATCACACAAATGGGCAAGGATTTGCCCGCGCCATTTACCACCTACGATGTCCAACACATCGGCTACCACCTTGATTCCCTGTTGTTTAGTCTTGATTTCCATCTCAGATATGGTTTAAGTATCCTGAAAACTACCGGTAGTTTTTTACTACTTAGTCGCAAAGATAGACTAACGCGCCTACCTTTGCAACATCAATTCAATCAAGAACTCAACACATGCAACAAACTTCGAATCTAATAAAAATATCGCTTGGAGATCATCTGGGCGTTTTCTTTTGGAGAAATATCGCGATGCCCGCTATTGCAGCCATAGGTGGTAAAAAATTTCCGTCGGGAAAAGTAACTGAATTTGCTTACGGCAATCTGCCGGATGAAAAATTGGACTTTATTGCGCCCAATAAATCATCAGAAAAACGATCGGCGATTGTCCATATCCACGGCGGTGCCTGGATTGCTGGCAACAAAGGGAAATTTTATTCCAAACCCTTGATGAAATTTTCGGAGGCAGGTTATCCTGTTTTTAGCCTCAATTATCCCTTGGCGCCGAAACAACAACATCCATATTTGTTGAAGTCTTTGCTAAAAGCTTTAGCCTGGATAAAGAAAAATCACCCCGAATATGATACCATACACCTCATAGGTGATTCGGCTGGCGGCAATTTGGCCATGATGTTGGGGATTTTTATTTCAAACCCTTCCTTGTTAAGTAAATTGGATTCGACAGACGTGCAAACGTTGCCCAAAATTAAAACGGTGGTTGACCTTTTCGGTGTCAATGACCGAATTTCCTGGGTGGAAGATGGCTTTCCGAGTGCAAAACTCTTTTTAAAGGTATATCTCCAAAATACTTCAACGCCTGATATTCCAATGGTGCCAATGGATTTTGACCATATTGAACATTTGCCGCCTACTTTTATTGTCGGTGCCGGCAATGATAAGTTATTGCGCTCTTCCAAAATATGGGCAGAACATATTGGCCCAAAGTTCGAGCACGTAACATTTAAAATTTATGAAGGCGCAGCCCACGGTTTTTTCAGTTTCGGAAAAGGCAGTGATGAATTGAACGAGGATATGCTCCATTTTTTTAACAAAAATTAAACCCAATAAAATAATGCAAGCCATTCAATATCAATCATTTGGCCCCTCCGATGTTATAGTTTTATCGGAAGTGCCCCAACCACAAATCAGCAATGACAACGAAGTATTGATTCAAGTCAAAGCTGCCAGCGTCAATCCTTTGGATATAAAAATACGCATGGGCTTTATGCAAAAGATGCGCCCCGTTCAATTGCCTTTCACGCCAGGGTTGGATGCGGCAGGTGAAGTGGTGGCGATAGGTGCTGGGGTTAGCCGTTTTAAAGTAGGGGATGAAGTGATGGCAGCCACCATGATGGGCGCATACGCCGAATATATCGTAGCCAAAGAGGACTTTGTTTCTTTGAAACCCCAAAATATTTCATTTGCAGAAGCGGCATCTTTGGTGGTCAACCTTGGCACAGCCCAAAGCATCCTGTTTTCGGAAGGTCAATTGGAAAGCGGGCAAAAAGTGCTGATTCAAGGCGCTGCGGGGGCCGTTGGCGCAACGATGGTGCAATTGGCAAAAAACAATGGCATTTACGTTATTGCGACCGCTTCGGGTAAAGGTGTCGAATTGCTACAAAATCTTGGAGCAGATGAGGTAATTGATTATAAAACGCAAGATGTTACCACCCTGGTTAAAAATGTAGATTTGGTTGCCGATTGCGCCGGGGGCGAAACCCAAAGCAAGTTGTTTGAGGTGTTAAAATCGGGTGGAAAATTATTGAGCATTGCGGGTATGCCCGCGCCAGAATTGGCTCAAAAATACAACATTGATGCACGGTTTATTTCTTCTAATCTCTCTGCAAAAAGTTTAGAAAATGGTTTGAACTTAGTGTCGGAAGGCAAAATTAAGCCGATCGTTGCCAAAATATTCCCCTTAACGGAAGCCGCACAAGCCCAGGATTTTGTTTCGGCCGGTGGCATGCATGGAAAAGTGGTATTGGCGGTGCGTTAAAAAGGGGTCGTTGATTACGGAGCCACGGCTAGGATAATCCCCTCCTTCCCCAACCCCTGTAAACAGTACAGGCCCGCAGGTAATGGTCCATCAAAATGCAAGGTAAATTGGTGCACACCCGACTGAAGCGTATCGGTGTTCCAGGATTGTACCAGTTGCCCTTGCGCATTATACAGTTGCAGCAACAACGCACCCGCGTCCTGCAATTGGAAGGAGAGCGTGGTGTAGGCACGCGCAGGATTCGGATAAAGTCTGTAAGCAACCGGATCCGCAAGACTAATCGTTGGGCTCATCAGAGGCCCTTGTTCAAAGCGGGCAAGCAGCAGGTCATTGTCGCTAAAACTACCCGTTTGCCCTGCGAGGAGGATTTTACCGTCTTTTACCTGCATGGCTACCGCGCGATCCTGTTTTGCTGCCCCAGCATCTACCAAAACCCGACCATTGTTGCCAAATCCGGGATCAGGTGTGCCTGCTGCCAAGTATCGAAACAAGGCGACATCTTCTTGTTGACCAGATGAAGAACCCGCCATGAGGATTTTGCCATCGGCCTGTAGCGCCACGGCATAGGCATAATCTCCAAACATGGAAATATTTTCCAACAGTTTGCCATCGTCGCTGAAACTCAAATCAAGGTCCCCGTTGACCAGGTAACGTGCTGCCGCCAAGTCGCTGATGGTATTTGAATTAGATTGCCCAACTACCATCATTTTGCCATCAGGCTGTATGGCTACATCGTAAGCCGCATCTGCCTCCGTACCAAAAGTTGTTTTGAGCTTTCCACCATTGCCAAAGGATAAATCGAGGCTGCCATTGGCTAAAAGTCGGGCTACTGCAAAACTGCTGGTAACATTGGTGGTTTCTCCTACTGCTACGATTTTTCCATCCGGCTGCACTGCAATGGCATTGATACTTTCCTGTTCGCCAAACAAATCCAACATTTGCTTACCCGAAGTACCAAACGTATTGTCCAGGGTGCCGTTCGGCAAGAGCCGGGCCAAAGCAAAATCGCTGGTGATCCCGTTGTACGCACGGCCCGCCAACAGGATTTTCCCGTCCGACAACAAACGCATGGCCAAACAAAAATCAGTAGAGCCAAAATTGACAACAACCCTACCATTGGTACCAAATCCGGCATCCAGGGTTCCATTCGGCAACAAGCGTGCAACCACTGAATTAAATCCAGCACTGCCCAGCGTATAACCAGCCACCAAAATTTTTCCATCTGGCTGTATTTCAACGGCTTGTGCCTTGTCTTCGCCATTCAAAAAATCAATAATCGCTTTTCCATTGACCCCAAAAGTTGGATCTATGGCCCCATTGCTGGCCAAACGCATCACAAAAAAATCCTCCAACGCGCTCGCATCGGTGAACGTATTGCCTACAACGATAATTTTGCCATCCGACAACTGCGCAACATCGGTACCCTGGTCGTTGGCAGATCCAATCGCTGTGGTGAATATCCCGCCACTGCCAAAGGCTGGATCCAGGCTACCCGGTGTTTGGGCCATTAAATGGGTTGTAAAGCAAAGAAAGAGCAGTAATCGTATCATAATTTATGGGCGTTTTAAAACAGCGAAAAAAAATCTGTTGTTCCGTTGCAAAGATGGGTGTACACATAGGATCTTTACATCACCTGTAAAGGTGATTTTAGGTGCCTTCATGCCGCACGATAAATCACCGGGACGGCTTTTGTATCAATTGAACCTAATTCCCATATCTTGAACCTTGTTATAAAGTTAACCGTACGCTTCCTATGTTGCTGCTTTTTGAGCGTACCATGGTGCAAAACGCTTACCGCTCAAACAGATAGCTTGCTTGCCCTCGCAGTACAAGCACCCAACGATAGTATCCGACTTATTCACTTAGGAGAAGCGTTTAAACAAACGATTTTTAATGATCCGGCAAAGGGCATGACCATTGCGGTGGACTTTTTACAAGTCGCAAAACGCGCTGACGAACGCGATGACATCGCCATCGGACTCAATTTCATAGGCATGTCACACTATATTCAGGGACGATATGACCGGGCAACTGAATATTACCTGCAAGCGATGAAGCAGGCAGAAGCCAACGCGGACACGCTTTACGCAGCAATCGTGCTCAATAATATAGCGGCTTGTTACGAAATTAGCAAGCAACCCGAAGCAGCCATTCACGCCTTTGAAGATGCGATGGAACGTTTTCGTCAGTTAGGTGATAAAAGCTGGATGGCCAAAGTATCCCACAACCTCGCGCAGCGCTACCTTGTAAAAAAAGACTTGGAAACTGCGCTCCATCACTATCAAAACGCTTACCAATGGTTTCAGGAATTGGGCGATCGGCACCACGAGGGTTTAGCCCTGACGGGTTACGGGCATTATTTTTTTCAAAAAGCACAATATGGTACCGCACTGGATTATTACAAAAAGGCACTGCTCCTGCTCGACAAGCAGTATGACCCTGCTGCTTATGCGGAACAACTGGAGCACTTGGCTAATACATATCTACAATTAAAAAAATACAAAGAAGCAGCACAACATCTCCAAACGGCACTGCCCATGGCACAGGCGTGCTTGGCGCTTGAACAAGAGGTGCGCCTGAGCCGGTTAGCGGTAACCTTGTACAAACAAACCGGCAACCTCAAAAAGGCGTTTGAATGGCAAGAAAAATTCATTTTGTTATCCGACAGCCTCTACAGCCAGGAAAAAACACAAGTGTTGCAAGAGGCCGTCAAAAAATATGAACTGGAGCAAAAAGAGCAACAGATCGTGTTGCTGAATGCTGAAAATCAGGTAAAGGATCTTCGTTTACAAAATGCGCACCGCGCGCAGGTACTGCTGCTGTTTGGATTGCTCATTTTATCCCTGGCAGGCATAGGCGGCGCCTACTTTTTGCGGTTAAAACAACGCTCTAACCGCGCATTGGAAGAGAAAAACCAGCAGATCAACAAGGCTTTGGCAGAAAAAGACCTGCTCATGCGGGAGATGCACCACCGGGTAAAAAACAATTTGCAAGTTATTACTTCATTGCTCAAACTTCAAAGCCAACACTTGTCAGACCCCAAAGCCCTGGATGCCCTTACCGATGGCCGAAACCGGGTACAAAGCATGGTCTTTATCCACCAAAACCTTTACCAGCAAGCGCAACTAACAGCAATCGAAGCAGCCGTTTATGTGCCGAAGTTGGCGCAAGCACTCTTCGCTTCTTACAATTTTGATCCCGAACGGCTGCACGTACACTATGAAGTAGATCCGCTTCTTTTAGATGTTGATACGGCGATACCTATTGGCCTGATTCTGAACGAATTGATTACCAATGCGCTCAAATATGCTTTCAAAGAGGAAACACCCGGCACCCTGACAATCCGATTGCGGCACCAAGCGCCCGATACCTTGCTGTTGGCGGTTCAGGATACCGGCCCCGGTCTTGATCCCGCCTTATTGAGCAGCGAAACCGTATCTGCTTCCTTTGGACTGCGCTTGGTCCAACTTTTAGCCGAAAAATTAGCATCCACCATCAGCGTCCGCAACGAAAACGGTGCGTGTATCGAACTCGCCATACACGAATTTAAAACGGTGTCCTAAATGCCATGAGCCAAATCAAAATCCTGATTGTTGAAGATGAACCATTGGTTGCACACGACATCGCATCTACCCTGACCGGGATCAATTATGCCGTGTGTGGTATCGCTTATTCGGTATCCAAAGCACTGTTTTACCTGGAAACTACGCGCCCGGATATTGTCTTGCTGGACATTAACCTGGGTACCGAAACGGACGGCATCTCCCTGGCTGAAACAATACGCCAGCAATACCATATTCCCTTTGTTTTCTTGACTGCTTATGCCGATGCCAGTACCCTCGAACGCGCGAAACATACCCGCCCAATGGGTTACCTGGTTAAGCCTTACGAGGAACGTGCGCTCTTCGCAACCCTGCAAATTGCGCTGTATAATTTTGGGCAATTGCAAGCCGCGCTGCCATTCGATTTTAAAACGTTTAATGCGCACCGGACAAACAAACTCACCCCCAAAGAATTCGAAATTATGCAAGACTTATACGAGGGCAACACCAATCAGCAACTGTGCGACAAACATTTTATCAGCCTGAATACGGTCAAAACCCATATTAAGCATCTTTACGATAAGTTAGCCGTACAATCGAGAAGCGAATTGATGATCTTGATGCGGAATCAGGGGCAGTGAACACTTGACCGAGCAAAAAACACCCTTTATTTCATGTCTGCTTAGTAACTACACCTGCGTCTCATAAAAATGCTCCGAAAGCCCAAACCTGCGCTCCGGTGCCCGACTTTCCAATTGATGAAAATCGGTCGGTTTTAAACCGGTAAAGTCTTTGTAGTCGCGCACAAGGTGTTGATAATCATAGTAATTACTATCAAACGCGATGGTTTGCCAAAGACGGTGGGGGTGTTTGTTTTTTTCCCGGAAAGCACGGTCGAACCGAACCAGCCGGGCAAACAACTTGGGGTTTACGCCCGTGCGTTCCAGAAATTTCCGCTCGAATTGTTTGGTGCTTAAAAAGGCCTTTTTAGCCAGACCGTCGAGGGAAAGGGTCGGATTTACCAGCATCCACCGGCAAACATCGTCCATTGGATGGCTGTCTTTTACGGCTCGATTTGCCAGGTTTTGGATGAATTTATTCGCAACTTCCACGATTTCCAGGTAATTCCGGGCATGGAAAAAGGCTTCGTTGACCAAATGTACTTCCTTAGAAAACACCCGATCGGCTTCCATGTAGTGATCGTTGATTTCGGAACTGGGCATACCTGTCAGTCGGTACAATCCGCCAGGCTGGAACAGGATTTGAACCACCATAAAATGTCCATGAATAAAGCGATTGGTCACCGAAAGCGCCTGTCCCACCAACGCCACGGGAATGTTGGAAACGCTTTTCGGGCTGGTGGTAAAATCTACCTTTTCCCGGTCGTGCGGGTAAAAAGCCAGACATTGTTCTGGCCGGGGCGTGTACGGTTTGAACGGCGGCGGGTCGTGGGAATCGAAGCGCATGTGGACAATACGATAACAGCGCACCAGTGCCTGAAGCGACGGATTGGGCAAAAAATCTTTTAAAATCATCGCATTTCCATAAATTGACAGGGTGAAATGCCTCGAACGCGTCACAACAGGGTATTCCTTTTAACGCAAACCATATTTCGTCGCAATGGCTTTTCGCTCCTCAAAAGCGGTTGGCGCATACACGAGCCCATACTGTTCATTCAAACGTTCATGCTCCTTATTGCGTTGTTCAGAGCCCTGGGGAAAGCCTTTTTCCGGGGTTAATTCGTGAAAAATACGCTCCAAAAAGTCTTCAAAAGGCTGGTTAAAGTACATGTCCACGAAACGCAAGGGTTGATCGGAGCTGTTCCAAAAGGTGTGCCTCAGGTTCCGGGGACGAAAATGCCACCCCCCCGCAGCGATTTCTACCACCTCATTTTCGACCATAACGGTTGCTGTACCTTCCAAAACATACATCAATTCATCTAATTCCTTGTGCAAATGCGGCGGCGGCCCCATTACTTTCGGCGCCACTGCACATTCAACGCACGAATATACGCCACCCGTTGCTTTCGAGCGCACCCAAACGCGAATATCCATGCTACCCTTGTGCGACAAAGGTTCCATTGGTGGCAGATAAAAAGGAAGCAAGGGGTCTGTTGGGCGGTTGGCAGCTGGGGTTACTGGGTTCGCGCTTAAACCCGGATTGGGCAGGATGCCGATGGCGGCAAATAAGCCAGCAGTTTGCAAAAAATCGCGTCTTTCCATGTTTCTGTTAAGTTTTCCACAAAACTATGGGCAAGTACATCCTTCCCAGTGGTAAAAAATAGACATTTATACGCTGGATTGGGCATCAATGCCGCGGGAATGAAGACCACATGCGGCGAAATGATGGTCCTAAAAAATATCCACAAAAATTCACATTGGCAGCGGGGGCAAATCTGGGAGTCGACGTAAATTGCGACCGCATCGTGATCCGAACCATCCGTTAGGTCGCCCATTCAAATAAATTACCCAAGCATGCAACTCAAAACCATTGCCCTCCTCCTACTTTTAGCCCACACTTGTCTTGCACAGCGCCCCAACTATCAGGTAGGCGACACCCTAAAAGTTTTTACCCTGGGTGGACTAAAATTGCGCGAAGGAATTGGCCTTTCCGGCAAAGTGATCGGTTCCATGAAACTGGGCAGTAAAGTGGTGGTACTCGATCATTTTGATGCCGCCCAAAAGTACTTTCAAACCATCGAAGGTTTTTCCGGGCATTGGATAAAGGTGCAGTATGATACGTTAATCGGATATGCTTTTGATGGATTTTTGAGTGCGCTGCCGATACCGAATACAACACCGATTAAGAGAGCAGTGCGAAAAAGAACGCCGGAGGAATTGGAAATAGAGGAAAGTCATCGAGGACATGGTATCGAAACAGCTTTAATAAAATATATTGAATCTAAATTTCAGAAAGTATGTGATCCAGTAGAATATTACAATGGTGAGGATGGAGAAAGTTACGAGATGCTTTATATTCAAAAAATCAGCAGGGGATTTACAAAAATCGGCCGTGGAGGATGGGAAGACAGCGGTACAGAACTTGTAATGCCCAATGTACGCTTGTCGGAAATTAAAAATTTGATCATCCTCCTGGCCAAAGGGAGCGATATTGACGACGCAACATTTGAAGAAGTAAAAGGTATCGTTAAGAATGTGTCCGAAGAAAAAAAGGAAAAGCAAGTTGTCCTACGATTTAATTTATTTGTGCTGTTGCTCAAATTTTATCCTAGTGAGCATAATGAGCTTAAATGGGCAATTGATATAGAATCTGCACCTTATTAATCCAGCAAGAAAAGGTCACTGCTGTGGCCAATTATTGAAAAATAATTCAACTAAACATTTTAAACCATGACAAAAGAACTTTTCTGGAAAATCATGTCGGAAACGAGTATTGCAAGCGGTAAAAACGCAGCAATTCAACAAGGATTACTTGAACAAAGATTAAATGAACTTGCCCCGGATGAAATCATTGAATACGATGCTATTTTCCAGGAATTGGTAAATGAAGCATGATCGTTTGTCCGTCTCAAACACTTTTGACACCTAATGTGCGCTACCAAAATCAAACAATCCATGCTTAGCGCAAAATTTCTTTGCATAACACCTTGAACGCGCAATATTATTTCGCGTACTTTGGCCCCGACTCCTTCTTTGGACGACCCTTCGGGACAATACCTTATTTTAAATTACCAACACCCAGTTTGCACTAAAACCTTAATTTTCATGAAATCACTTGTTCAACTGCTGTTTTTTGCAGCCCTTTTCACCGCTTGCCAAAACCCCACTCCCGCGCCGGTTAAACCCGCTACTACCGACATTACCACCGTGTTGCAACACAAATATTGGGTAATAAAATCGTTTAATGACGCTTTGTTTGCGCCCAATATAACGGATACACTTGCTAATTTGCCTTGCGCAGAATTGGTTTTTGGGAAAGGGGATACCGTTTACATTACTGCCTGCTTGTCGGATGCCGGCCGCGGTATTTATAAAATTGCCAACAATACCCTGCAAATCGTTTGGGAAGGCTTCGAAAACAAGACTTGCACGGGCACCTTCGATGACAAAACGGGTATTTTGCACGTAACTTCTCCTGATAGCACCAATACTGCCTGGCCTACGGATTTTGTGGCGCAAGATGGCATTGATGTAAACAATATGGACAACATTACCGTCAACCTCGGCCGCAAACGCCTGGCGGGTAATTACACCAAAATTACCGAGAAAGGGGAAATGGCCATCGCGTCGCTTTATGAATTGCACGCCGACGGCACCCATGTGAATTTCGGCGATTTCGACACCTACGAGCCTTGGCCATCCGGTATAGGCAGTGGTTTTATCCAGAACCCGCAGTATCCAATCATGTACTTGGTGAAAAAAGGCAAAGAAAATTACCCAACTGCCGCTGCATGGCAACTGCACGGCGATACCTTGCGGATATGGGAAACGAAAAACATCGGTGCTCAAGGTGATTTGCCAGAGTATAAAGTGACCAAATTAAAGGGCGCTTACCTGAAATCGAAATAACCTACCAGGATTTATCTGTCTTTTTTGACAATTTAACGCTACCATGCACAACAAACTCGTACTTTGGTCTATTACCGTCGGATTGGGCGGTTTTCTTTTCGGATTAGACACGGCCGTGATTTCCGGCGCAGAACAAGACATTCAAAAACTTTGGAACCTCGACAGCTGGAGCCACGGCCTGGCAGTAGCGATGGCGCTGTATGGCACCGTCATCGGCGCAGCATTCGGAGGTGTTCCTGCCGATAAATACGGACGCAAAAAGACGCTTTTCTGGATTGGTATTTTGTTTTTCGTCTCCTCGGTAGGTGCTGCACTGGCTCCGGAAGTCAATTCTTTTATGCTATTCCGACTCTTGGGCGGCCTGAGCATCGGTGCCTCCTCGGTGGTAGCGCCGGTATATATTTCCGAAATTGCCCCTCCCAAGTTTCGCGGGCGCATGGTGATTGCCTTCCAAATGAACATTGTGATCGGTATTTTGATCGCGTATGTATCCAATTACCTGTTGGAAGGCGGCGAAAACGACTGGCGCTGGATGCTGGGCGTGGTAGCGTTCCCCTCTTTAATTTTTTCTTTGATGATGCGCAGCACGCCCGAAACACCGCGGTGGTTGCTGCTGCACAACAACGACGAAGCCGAAGCCCGCAAGGTGTTGGCCATTACCGCCCCCGACAATGTGGATCAGGCCGTGGAAGAAATTCGCGCTTCGGTAGATGCAACGCCTAAAAGTGGCGTGCAAGAGCGCTTTTTCTCTCAAAAATACCGTTGGCCCATCATTTTGGCCTTTTTATTTGCCTTTTTCAACCAGGTTTCGGGCATCAATGCGGTGATTTATTACGCGCCCCGCATTTTTGAAATGACCGGCCTGGGAAAAGACAGCGCCTTGCTTTCGACCGCAGGCGTGGGCGTGGTCAACCTGATTTTCACCATCCTGGGCTGGTACCTGATCGACCGATTTGGCCGCCGGGTGCTGATGTACATCGGTTCCATTGGCTATATTGTGTCCCTGGCCCTGATTGCACGCGCCTTTTTCACTGAAGATTATGCGCCGGTGCCGTTGTTTGTCTTTGCATTTATTGCATCACATGCCATCGGACAGGGGTCGGTGATTTGGGTGTTTATTTCCGAAATTTTCCCCAACAGTGTACGCGCATCGGGCATGGCCTGGGGCAGTTTGACCCACTGGGTTTTTGCGGCAATTATCGCCAATGTATTCCCAGTATTTGCCGACAAGTGGGGAGGCGGACCTATTTTTGCCGTTTTTAGTGCCATGATGGTGTTCCAATTGTTGTATGTAGCCTTTTTGATGCCCGAAACCAAAGGGGTATCGCTGGAAGATTTACAAAAACAACTGACGAAATGATTACCTGTTCCTATATAAAACGGTGCGGATGGACAACGGTGGCGGTGCTGCTGTTGTCCATGTTGTACCTACCCTACCACGTACTGGCACAAGTGAAAGCAGCACCTATATCGCCCGCTTCCCAACGACCAAACGAACAATATCGCCCAAATTTCCATTTCACACCGCCCGCCCATTGGATGAACGACCCCAATGGTTTGGTCTTTTTGGACGGTACGTTTCATTTGTTTTACCAGCATTACCCCGAGGGGGTGGTTTGGGGACCGATGCACTGGGGGCATGCCACCTCCAGCGATATGTTTCATTGGGAAGATCAGCCCATTGCCTTGTATCCTGATAGCCTGGGCTTGATTTTTTCCGGCAGCGCGGTGTTCGACGAAAAAAATACCAGCGGCTTAGGTAAAAACGGGAAAGGCCCCTTGGTCGCCCTGTTTACCTACCACAACATGCCCTTGGAAAAATCGGGCGGCGAAGACTTTCAGTATCAAGGACTTGCGTACAGCAATGACCAAGGTGCTACCTGGACAAAATATGCAGGCAATCCGGTAATTCCGACTCCAAAAGGTGCGCGCGACTTCCGCGATCCGAAAGTAATTTGGGATGCCCGCATGCAACGATGGGTGGTTGCTTTAGCTGTGAAAGACCATGTTGAATTTTGGACAGCCCCCGATTTGATCCATTGGACCTACCAAAGCAGTTTTGGGGCAAATTTGGGCGCACATGGCGGCGTTTGGGAATGTCCGGATTTGTTTTCCTTGCCCATACAAGGCAGCAAAAAGCAAAAATGGGTGCTGTTGGTGAGTATTAATCCCGGCGGTCCCAATGGGGGTTCGGCTACCCAATACTTTGTGGGCGATTTTGACGGCAAAGATTTCGAGTTAGATGCGGCATTTGCAACCCAATTGCAACGCGAACAGGCTGTTTGGTTGGATTGGGGCCGCGACAATTATGCGGGTGTTACTTTTTCCAATTTTACGGGCGCAAAAGGTGAACGTTTGTTCCTCGGCTGGATGTCGAACTGGGATTATGCCCAGGTCGTACCCACCGGCAGTTGGCGCAGCGCCATGACCTTGCCACGCAGTTTGTCCCTTAAAAAATTAGGCACCGATTGGCGTTTGCGCGGCGTACCCGGACCAACCCTGCAAATGCGCGACAAACAATACCTGTCGATGGGACCAACCTCTTTGGAAACCCCGCTCGAACTCAACCCACGCACGAGCATCCGGCCCGACGCAATGGAACTTGTCCTCGAATTTGAATTACCCGCCGATACAACTTGCAAATTGGGCGTCGAACTCCGCAACAGCCTCGGCGAACGCTACCGCATTGGATACGATGTGGGCGCTCAACACTTTTTCAGCGACCGCACACAGGCAGGTAAAAACGATTTTTCCAAGGCTTTTGCCAACAAAGTGTCTACCGGACCGCGCATCGTAAAAGACCGTATCTTAAAAATGCACCTTTATTTTGATGCAGCCTCCTGCGAACTTTTTGCCGACAATGGCCTGTTTCAAATGACGGAAATCTACTTTCCCACCCAAAATTTCAGTGAAATACAGGTGTTTAGTAACGGTAAAACCGCTGTTTTACGAAAATTGGAGGCTTTTGGGGTGAAACAATAGTATGTAACGTACCAAAAACCAATACAACAGTCTGAAAATCAACAACTTAAAACAATGATCTCTGTACAACAAGCCTATAACCATTGGGCTGAACAATACGACACCAACAAAAACCGCACCCGCGACCTGGAAGCGCTGTCCCTTCGGGAAACCTTGGCCGACCTGCATGTTGCGCATATCCTCGAAATCGGTTGCGGCACCGGCAAAAACACCGAATGGCTGCAAACGATCACTACCCAATTGACGGCGGTCGACCTGTCGGAGGAAATGCTGGCCAAGGCAAAAGCCAAAATTACCGCACCCCATGTGCAGTTTTTGCAGGCTGATATTTTACAGGATTGGACTTTTGCCACGCAAGCCTACGACCTGGTTACATTTAGCCTTGTACTGGAGCATATTGAACATTTAGACCCGATTTTTCAAAAACTTGCACCGATTTGTCAACCAGGAGGACATGTTTATATTGGTGAATTGCATCCGTTTAAACAATATTCTGGCACCAAAGCGCGGTTTGAAACCGAAGCGGGGGTACAAATTGTGCCCTGTTTTGACCATCATGTTTCTGATTTCACGATGGCGGCCCAGCGCAACGGTTTTGATATCGTATCTGTGCAGGAATATTTTGATGAAAATGACCGCAGTACCCTTCCGCGGATTTTGACAATTTTACTTAAAAAAATCTGACCTATAACGAGGTCGTGCGAAAAAATACCATGTGGCGTTGCTACAGATATTTGACCTCCAAGGAGGTCAATGCCTTGCCTTTGGGATTCCAGGAAATGGTTTTAAATCAATAAATCATTGGGCAACGCGACGACCTCGGATGAGGTCAAGCATTTGTGGTAGTGTGTAAATTGTATTGGCGGGGTGACAGAAAAAGTCGCCCCGTCAATACAATTTACGCATTTACAAGGGACTAAAGGAGGCTTCAGATGTTATGCTTGATTTGGGTAGCCATGGTATGTTCTTTTCGTATTAATAAGGACTATTTTGCCGGGTTTTCATGGTAATAGATAAAAAATCCCGAATGCTGGTTTTCACCAAAATTCGGGATAACGCATGCTAAACCTTACAACAAAGTCCTTGATAAAATTTTAAGCATCAAAAAAATCGCGCGTACATGCACGAACGAAGAGCAAGTTTAATTTTTCACCAACTTGCGCACGCCGATCAACCTTCCTTCCTGGCGTAAAACAACTGCATAATTGCCATTATTTGCGCCATTTAAATCGATGGTTTGGGTGTATTCGCCGGGTGTGAGGTTGCCCAAGAATTCCTGGCGCACCAATTTCCCTTGCACATCCAGCACCGTTATTTCTGTTTTACCAGATTTGGAAAGTTCAAAACGCAGGTTCGATTGACCTGCTACAGCCGGGTTGGGGTACAACTCCAGGATGGGTGCATTCGGCGACTTTGGATCCGCCACAGCAACCGTTTGTTGGGTTAAAATGGTTGCCTCGGTATAATATTCCTCGTCGCCCGCAAAATCAGCATACCCTTTTATGTAGGAGAACACCGGTGCATCGTAACTTTTTGTCCACCACTCCAGCGTAGTATCCCGTTGCAGGACCGTAAAGAAGAATACCGTCAGGCTAAGTTCATTGATGCGCTGCACCCGCAGGCAAGGGAAGGTACCCAAATCGGTTGTTACATTGCCGTATCCGTCCACTTTCACGGCGGTTTTAGCCGTTCCAGTCACCGAAATGCCATCAAAAGAACCCGCAATCGTTGTACTTTGGTTAAAAGTGCTCAAATAAGTGGTGGGAAACTCAAATCTTTTCAAGGGCTGTCCAAAAGTAGATTTGTCTCCTCCAGTGGTGGCACCAAGTGTTGCAAACAGGCTACTTGTTTTTTTGAAATACTCATAATCGGACGAATCGCTCACTTCATCGGTCGCAACAAGATCCGCTCCGGCGATTGGATTGGGTTGGGGTGCCTCGGCAGGTGTAACGTAAAAAATGGGAGACGGAAAGCCCGCCAACACCGCATTGGAAAAATTCCAGTTTTGGTTTGCGCCGGCATTACCGACATTAATGTCGCCCAAAGAATCACTCAACAAATAGTCGGTGTAAATAACCGCCCCGGCAGAGGGCATGTCGGCACTCGTAAGGGAAATTTGAGCAAAAAGTGCACTTTGAATCAGCACAAGTACGCTCGCAAGTAGGAAGTGTTTCATAATAAGATTGGATTTTTAGTTATTAAAGCCGCAAAGTTAGGGCAGGAAATCGAACAAAACCGTTAAAGTATTTAGAGGGAAAACTTAGGACTGCGTTAAAATAATTGAACATAGTCCGACATTTTATGATATTTGGACTGTTTTTTGATTCCTTTGTTGGTAATAATGGGAGTGCGCAGCTACTTTGCGCCATCCAAAACACGCTAATCTATTTTTATACCATGAGAATACAAGTAATACTCCCCCTTTTGCTGCTCGTTTTGGGCAGCTTGGGTGCACAACCTTGCACCTTTCTTGCTTATGATGGTTTTAACTACCCAGACAATACGCCCCTGAACAATCTGAGTGGCGGAACGGGTTGGTCATCGCCCTGGGATGTCCAAAGTGGCAATGCAAGTTTGCCCGGATTCCAAACCTTCAACACCCCTAACGCCCTGACTTTTAGCGACTTACAAACACAACCGGGTGCTATTTCTGGTGGAAACGCCTACCTCACAGCTGGGCGTAGGCTCAATACCGACCCCAATGGCCCATTTGGCACCTTTATTGGTCCGGGTGGTCAAGGCATAGGTAATAGCCAAACCGGCACCTTATATTGCAGTGTTTTATTGAAAAAACTGGAAAATAACAGCGAGCCAGTCCTGTTTTCCTTGCACAATGATAACATCAGTTGGTACGTCAACAATCCCAACCCCAAAATATCCATGGGGTACTTTGGGTCGTCCTCCGATGCGGGTGGCAACCGATATTGGTCTGTCCAAATCAACGGCACAGTGTATCGCACCCCCGTTACGGTACTGACCAACCGCGCTGTTTTTATGGTACTTCGGCTTGGTTTTTCAAATGGCACCACCCAGGTCGATGCCTGGGTGAACCCAACCGCGATTGGCGATGTTGCTGCGCCGACCCCTGTTTTTAGTCAAAGCTTCAACAGTGTTTACAGCATTCGGTCTGTAGGCGTGTATCTTGGCGACAATGCCGGAAGTGGCCTGGTGGACGAAATTCGGCTCGCGCATACGTATGCCTGCGTGGCCCCCAATGCTGCTTCCGTGGTCAATTTGCCACCCAATGCAGTCGTTACGGCCAATCCAATTACCGGACAGGCGCCCCTCACCGTAACCCTGCAAAGTACGGCTTCCACCGATCCGGAAGGCAGTGCCTTGAGTTACAAATGGAACTTTGGCGATGGCACACCGGGCGCAATAGGTCCGAGCGTAACCCACACCTTCAATACAGTCGGACAATTGACCGTTGCGCTCACGGTTACCGACAACCTGGGCTTACAACATACCGATTATCAGACCATTACGGTATTGGATGCGGCTGGAAAATACCCCTGCCAAACCTCCTTTTCGGTGCTCAATATGCCAAGCTGTACTGCCAACGACGGCCAAATAAAAGTTCAGTTGAGCAACCAGACCATCATGGAGTTGCGCAATGCCGCCAACAATATTGTGCCTATTAGCAATGGCAACGAATTCCACAACCTGGCTCCTGGCGTTTACCAATTTACGGCAACGGGCGCAGGCGGTTGTTCCGATCAGTTTCAGTTAAACATGGTACGCGATACCGTAGCCTGTGCTGGTCAGGAAGCCCCCCTTTGTGCCATGTCGATTGGAACAAACCTGGGAGGTTTTGCCGATTGGAGTCCCGAGCGCCCCATGAAAAACCTGATGAAACATGTGCGCTGGCAACCCATCCCCTACACCAACAACTGCAATTGCTGGTCGATTGACAGTTTATTGGAAGAAATTCAGGTGGATAGCAATGGATATCCGACCGTTTTACCCCAAATGACCTCGGCGGGGGCCAGTTTTTTGCGTATTGTCCTTTCCGCAGATGGCGGCAACCTGCAACCCAACCGCAGTTATGTGCTCCTGTACGATGGCGCAGGTACCATTGAAATGCGCGGAGGCGTTGGGAATGTGCTACAATCACCTGGCCGCATCCAGTTCGACGTAAACGATGCAGGCAATATTTGGATGCACTGGGTCATTTCGGAAGCAGGCAATCATTTGCGCAACGTACGCCTCCTGCGCCTGGAAGATGAATTGGCCGATCTCGAGGCAAATCCGTTTTACCAAGGCTTCTTGGATAAAATAGCCCCGTTCAGGATGTTGCGCTTTATGGATTGGGGGGCAACCAACAATAACCCGAATGTGGAATGGTCGGATCGAAAAGGCACCGACTATTTCACCTACGCGACGCCAAGCGGGGTGCCGTATGAAACCATGATTGCTTTGGCAAACCAGACCCAAAAAGATGTTTGGATTTGTGTGCCCCATGCTGCCGACGACGCATACATTATACAAATGGCGCAATTGTTTAAATCCAAACTCGATCCAAAACGCAAGGTGTACCTCGAATACAGCAATGAAGTATGGAACTGGATTTTTCAGCAAGCCCATTACAACGACCAGAATCGGCCGGGCAACCTGAATTACCCACGGGCCTATGCCGAAAAAGCCAAACGGGTGTTTCGCATTTGGCACACCGTATATGGTGCTGAAAAGAGCAGGGTTAAACGTGTACTCGGCATTCAAACCTTGTACAACAGCCTGAATGAACAAATTTTGGCGCAATTACCCCAATCTGAGTGGGATTTTGGCGCGCCAACCTTCTATTTCGGCCTCGATCACGGGAATACCGGCAAACCCGTGCTCAACCAAAGTTCCACCCCACAAAATATTATAGACAACGCCCGAAATGCCTGGTATCAGACCATTTCTGGTGTAAAACAGGACTACAACCAAATTAAACTGTTCGGAAAAGGCATCATTGCGTATGAAGGTGGACAACATTTTGTGGGCAATGTATTTGGCATCCCATACGATTACCAGGAAGCCATGTGGGCGGCGCAACGAACGCCCGAAATGTATGCCTTGTATGATGAAGTGCTCGATAGTATTCGCAATTGGGGATGCCAATTAGCAGGTAATTTCAGCCTCTGCTCTCGTCAGGAAAGCGTGTATGGCTCCTGGGGTGTTTTGAGTGACATCGACAATGCAGCACCCTACCTGCAATCAGCACCCAAATACCAGGCCCTGCTCGATAACAATTGCCTGGCTCCCGAGCAAACACCCCCTGTCGCCGGATTTAGTACCCAGGTGACCAGTGGATGTGCTCCCTTGAGCGTACAGTATACCGCCGAAAACCCCGATAACAACATAGAGACATACCAATGGGTATTTCCTGGCGGCACACCCGACACCTCCACCGAATCCAACCCGACCGTAGTTTACCAATTACCCGGCGACTACCCGGCGACCTTGATGGTAAGCAACCTTGCCGGCAAAGACACCCTGGTGAAGACCAAAATAATTACCGTAAAAACGGCACCAATAGCTGATTTTACAGTATCGGTGTTTGGTTCGATTGCTATTTTTTCAAGTACTAATACGAATGGAACCTACAGCTGGGATTTTGGCAATGGCAACAATTCCAACCAGCCCAGTCCTTTCCATACCTATTCGGAAGACGGTGTATATGCAGTACAACTCACGGTGACCAATGAATGCGGCACACGTAAAATCACCAAGGAAGTGACCGTAGCCACCAAACCAACCGCCAGCTTTACGTATTCGGTTTCAAGTGGTTGTGCGCCGCTCTCGGTACAATTTACTTCTACCAGCTCGTCCAACAGCCAAAGTTTCCTGTGGTCATTTCCCGGAGGAACCCCGGCGAGTTCAACCCAACCCAATCCCGTGGTGGTGTTTTATACGCCCGGCTCGTTTTCAGCCAGTTTGACCGTGGGTAATGGTGTGGGACAAAACATGGCGGTGCAAAATGGCATCATTACAGCCAATGATGTGCCGGCTGCTTATTTCAATCCGGTCGCACAAGGCGCAGTGGTAACCCTCAACAATGCCTCCATTGGCGGCGGAACCTACAACTGGAGTTTTGGGGATGGCAATGGCTCCACCCTAAGCAATCCAGTGTACACTTATTCTGCGGAGGGCACCTACACCATCACGCTTACCGCCACCAACCCTTGCGGCAGCGCCTCGTTTACCCAAACCGTCGAAGTTGTTTTTCCGCCCGTCGCCAGTTTCATTTATGTACCTGCTAGCGGTTGTGCGCCCTTGACGGTACAATACAAATCAACGTCTTCCGACAACACCGAAACCTTAGCCTGGTCCTTTCCAGGCGGTTCCCCGGCGACCTCTACCCTACCCAACCCGAATGTGGTGTACAACGTGCCTGGAATGTACTCGGCCACTTTGACGGCAAGCAACCAGGCCGGACAAAACAAATCCAGCCAGGTAGACATTGTAAACGTCCTTTCCGAGCCGAGCGTGGGTTTTGGATTTATTTTAGACACCAATGCCGCCACGGTTTCTTTCAACAATTATTCCACCGATGCCAGCAGTTATACCTGGGATTTTGGCGATGGCACCACCAGTGCTGATCAAAATCCGACCCACCTTTATGCGGCGTTGGGTAATTACACCGTGGCGCTAACCGCCTACAATGCCTGCGGGGAAACCACGGGCACCCAGCAGGTGCAGATCAGCGTAACAGGCACAGATGATTTGGAACAAAAAGATGCGTTTTCGTTATATCCAAACCCCAATACGGGCAATTTTTGGGTAAAAATGCCTGAAAACCTGCATGCTGCGATCCAGTTTATGTTGTATAATGAATTAGGACAAAAAGTACAACAAGTGCAATTGCCTGCGAACACAACCGATCGTCTGTATTATTTTGAGGAATTGGATTTGGCGGCGGGCTTTTATTTGTTGGAGATTAATTCGGGGGCAAACGTGCTGCAGTTCAAAGTGATGGTGCAGCGATAAGATCGTTTTGTGTATCATTCCTTAAGAAAAGGAGGTCACGAGGCGCAGAGGGCAATACCGTTGACAAAAGGATTTAAGATTTAAGATTACATGATTTAAGATTTTAGATGGAGGCACAACGCTTGGCATTACGAAAATCAATCGGTGACCATAATTCGTTGAAATTCATCAAGATGCGATTGAATGCCCAAAAAAGCGATTCCATCTTAAATCTTAAATCATGTAATCTTAAATCTTAAATCCCCCCTCTGTGCAACTCCGTTCCTCGGTGTCCCTCTGTGGAATTTTTTTAAAAAATCATCTAAACCTTTTCCCATGCAAAAATTAACCCTCACCTGCCTTTTCCTTCTGATCGCGCTCTTACCCTGCCGCGCCCAATTGTTTGTGGATACCCAACCTTACACGGCCGAAGAACTGGCGATGTATTTTTTTAACGGCAATTGCGTGCAAGTACTGGCCGCTGATTTCCAGGGTCAACCCGCCCAAATCACCTTTTTTGATGGCGCACAAAGCGGATTAAACGTAAACGCCGGCTTGATGCTGACCACCGGAGCGGCAACCTTAGCGGCTTCGCCCAATATTAAGAATAACGCTTCAGCGGGATATGGCTATCAAACCCCCGACACCCTTATTGCACAATTGACTACCGGACAATCCTTTGACCGTGCGATGTTCCACATGACCATTGTACCGCAGATCGACTCCATCGGATTCAAATATGTGTTTGGTTCAGAAGAATTTTGCGAATTTGTAAATTCCCAGTTCAATGATGCTTTTGGATTCTGGATTCAAGGTCCGGGCTTTCCGGTTCCTACCAATATTGCCCTGATTCCGGGTACAAATACGCCCGTGACGATTAATACGGTTTATGACACCTCGAGTGCTGGCAATGGTTATTACATCAACAATATACCGAACGATTCGCTCGGCTGTGGCCAATCCGCTTCAAATGCCATCTCAACCCAATATGTAGAATACGATGGCCTGACCAAGGTGTTGACTGCCAGTGCCACGGTAACGCCGAACGCAACGTATGAGGTATGGATTGGTGTGAGCGATATTGGAGATGCGCTGTATGATTCGGGCGTTTTCCTGAGTGCCGAAAGCCTTTGTGGCGATAGTTTGTTAAATCCGAACGCGACATTTGCCTTGAGTACCAACAACAATACCATCCAGTTTCAAAATACGAGCAAATACGCCTCGCGTTGGCACTGGGATTTCGGCGACGGCACTACCTCCGAAGAGCGTTTCCCGACCCACACCTTTGCCTCGCTGGACCAGCAATACAAAGTAACCTTAGTGGCAATGAACTATTGCTGTTCCGATACCAGCGTTTTGTTGGTAGGCACTTCTGCGGTTGCCGATCCAACCGCAGCAATTGATTACAAGGTGTATCCCACCCAATTCAGCCAACAACTGATCGTAGAACCGGCCGATGCCAGTTTGCAAGGACAAATACGGCTCAGCGATCTTTCCGGCCGTTTGGTGCTGCAATATACCTTAAATGGCAAAACCGTTTTGGAAACGGGCAGTTTGGCACAAGGGGTTTATTTTGTGGAAGTTATGGCGGATGGGAAGCGGTCTTTGGTGCGGAAGGTGGTGAAATAAGGGGGGGCATCCTGTGTAAAAATGTTCGGGAGTCATTCTGGTACCTTTGACACGTCGGAAGCGTTAAAAAACGCTTCCGACGTGTCAAAGGTACCCGAACGAGGAGCAGCGCGAAAACAATTCAGCCGAGTGACAACCACGTGCGGCGGAAAAAATTAGGATTATATAAAAAAACCATTAGATGATTTGGATACTTAATATTTAATGTATATTTGTACGGATTAAATTTACCAAATGAACCCATATTCACCCTGGATATTAATATTGAACTGTTGCGTCCAGCTAACCAGAATGGCTAGCTGGACGCAATTTGTTTTTGGGTTATCATTTGGCCTATCTCTCTGCTCAACTTTTTTGATACCATCCAGTTGCGTGAAGATAACTACTGTGATTAGTTTCACGTAACTGGGTGGTTTAGAACAAATGAAGCTTGACGCAAGGGGCTCTATTAGGGGGAATTGACGAACATGCTGCGTTAGACAAAATGAGATAAAAAAAGCCCAACCCAGTCGCACACATATATTCATTCACTAAATAAAATTGAATCATGAAAGCACTCTTTCATTTGTTTATTGCCTGTATGGTCATGCTTCCCTTTGGCTTGATGGCCCAAAGCCCAGTTGGGGCTTGGAAAATGTCCATTCCCGATCAAAATGGGAAATTGACGCCCGTGAAAGTGCAGATAGCAGAGGATGGCACTTACGCCATCGATTTCGGTGCCGACGGCACTATCGATCTCAAGGGGAAATACACCGTGGAAGGCGGGAAAATAACCGTTCAGGATACGGAAGGCAGCGACTGTACCGCACCTGGGGTGTACACGCTTAAGATCGAGGGCGATACTTTGACCATGACCCGCCTAAGCGACGGCTGCACCAGCCGTGGAGGACCCGAGGGGGTTATGACGATGCAGCGAGGTTAAGGAGTTCCTGAAAGCAGAGCGGGAAGAAACACCCTCTGGCTAAATAACGCAAGTTATTGAACACCACAATAATAAATAAGAATTGCCCAACAATCGCTGGCTGCCAGGTCCTCCTAAACATCGCACCTGACAGCCAGCGTAACTTTAAACACCATTATAAATAAACAAAATGTCGGCAATTGGTGAACTCATTGTTTGGATTATATATGCAATTCTTTGCATTCCTCCTTTGCGTGCATTGTTTATTTTGAGAAAAAATAAATTTAATAAAAATAGCACCATTTACCTCGTCCTTTCATTCTTACCATTGGCACTATTTGCGTACAGTCAATATTCTAACTACAGAGAAGCTGAGCTTGAATATGTTGGCAAATACTACCTAACGGAATATCCAAACTGCGACTCCTGTGTTTTGCATTTGAAGAGGGCCAATTCATATTCAGTAACACTCAATGGAAATGAACTTGAACATGGATATTGGAAATATAGAAGTGGTGGAGATTATTGGATTGTAGACATCGGTGAATATGGGCAACTAGGAACTGGAAAATATAAATATCACGACAGAGACAACAACTTTGAAAAATAAAAAAAACGATGTATAACAATCTATATAACGGCTATTTGCGCTAAGCACGCTATACCGAACATGCTCGCCTTACATCAAACTAATATTGAACTACAAATATTTTCCGCCGCACATAACCTTCACCTTGGCAACGCATAATATTTAGTGCTCAACCTTTGTTATTATATAAGCCAAACGCAACGCCCCATTTCGATATTCGGTGTTCTTTTTGTAAAGATATTCGGAAGCCGTTCGGGTACCTTTGACACGTCGGAAGCGTAAAAAAAACGCTTCCGACGTGTCAAAGGTACCCGAACGAGGAGCAGCGCGAAAACAATTCAGCCGAGTGACAACCACGTGCGGTGGAAAAATTGGGATAGTATAAAAAACCCATTGGATGATTTGGATATTTAATATATATTTGTTCGGATTAAATTTACCACATGAACCCATATTCACCTTCGATATTATTATCGAACTGTTGCGTGAAGCGAACTAGCGTGGTTATCTTCACGCAACTGGGTGGTATGGAACAAATGAAGCTTAACGCAATGGGGGCTATTAGGGGGAATTGACGAACATGCTGAATTTTGCGTCATAAGACAAAAATCAAAATGAACAATACACTAAAAATGATTTATCTGATACTCACATTGATTCTAAATTATTCTTGCGTTGAGAAGAAATCAACCAAGGAAGAAATAAGTGAATCTAAATTAGGAAGCACTTTAAAACCCGACACCTTAAAATTCAGTTCAGGAATTGGCTCTATATTTCAAGATAGCAAAGGCAATTATTGGTTTGGAAGTATTCATGAAGGAGTTGCAGTTTATAATGGCAAATCATTCATTTACTTTACTAATAATGATGGGCTGACTGATAACCAAATTCATTCTATACAAGAAGATAAAGAAGGCGTTATTTGGTTTAATACCCAAAAGGGAGTGAGCAGTTATAATGGAACAAGGATAATAAATCACACCATAGCAGAGACAGAAACTTTACAAAATACTTTCCAAATTCAGAGTAATGAACCTTTGCAAGGGAAATGGATGAAATCCGATAACGACCTTTGGTTTGAGGCTGGTATCAAAGAAGGAGTTTATAGATTTGATGGTCAGGTATTAAATTACTTAGCGTTTCCTCCTCATAAAGTCCTTAACCCTTATGATAATTTATTTGCTGTAACAGGTATTTCAAAAGGAAAAAATAATATGATTTGGTTTGGTACTTATGCAGGTGTTTATGGGTATAACGGGAGTGGTTTTACAATCATTAATGATGAAACACTAGGATTTGATAGAAAAATAGAACCTTTGCACATACGAAGTATTTTCGAGGATTCTAAAGGCAGGCTTTGGATTGGAAATAATGGAATTGGTGTATTACTAAAAGATGGTGATTCAATAATTAATTTTTCAAATAAGAACAACTTGATTCACCCCAATAGTTCAAAAAAAGGAGATAAATCACCTCAAGGTACACTTGAGCACATTTTTACAATCGCTGAAGATAACAAAGGAAATATTTGGTTTGGAGACAGAGATGCAGGAGTATGGAAATATGATGGCGAAACAATGAAAAATTACACCAAAAAAGATGGACTAACCAATGATTTTGCCCTTTCAATTTACGAAGATAGTAATGAGAAATTGTGGTTTGGGATGGCAGATGGAAGCATATATATTTTTAACGGAAAGACATTTGAAAAGCAATTCTAAAAAAGGAATACCGCGTTGCTTAACCATTTGGTGGGCCCTTCAACTTGTTCCAACCAATGTAAATGCGCAAGTTGATTCAATCCGTATTTTACTCTTGGTGCCGGATACGATTAATACCGTATTTATTCTGGAAGATGCATATATTCAATTTAAGGGAATTAGCGACACTTCCTATGCTGATTTTATAGAAAGTACCCAAAAATTGGAAATAAATATAAATAACAAATGGTATTCAAGGGGCTATTTAACAGCTTCAGATGGAGGCGGAGGCAGGATATTCAATTATACTAAATACCCCATCTTGATTGACTTATACACGATATGTCTTGAAAACTATTCAGAACTGTCGCAATTTATAGTAACTGGAGGTTTGGCACAAATCAGGTATTCATGTCCAATCCGAACGAGTGAATATGGACTATATACCCAAAAAACTACCAAGATTATAAATTTAAATATACCACCAGCAACTTCTGACGATCTTCAATTGATGAATTTTGTTCAGCAAATGAAAGATTCAATTCCATCCTTTAAGTCTTTGCTTTTTGGCCATCGGTCTGCCAGTGAATTCGAATTTAATGCTTATCGCGATATTAGAGACAAGTACCCAAACTCAATTTTAAATGAAGTATTATTACTTCAATACCAGGAGTCAGTTTGTGGCGGAATTCCTCCTAATGAAACTATGGGACAGGATTTGTTAAATGAGACCAAAAATGTTTATAAGAGATTAAAACAATCCAAATTTAATTGGATTAGGAATAATTTGGACCTGCTTGAATGGTATATCAGTAAATGAAAAATCGCCGTCAATTAGATTACCACCGCGGGTGGGCTTTACTTTGGCAACACATAATATTTAGTGCTCAATCTTTGTTTTTTTATAAAACTAAAACGCAAGGCTCCATTTCGATATTCTGTATTCTTTTTGTGAAAATGTTCGGAAGTCGATGGGGGCACTCTGACACGTCGGAAGCGTTTTTTTTACGCTTCCGACGTGTCAAAGGTACCCGAACGAGGAGCAACGCGAAAACAATTCAGCCGAGTGACAACCACGTGCGGTGGAAAAAATAGGGATAATATAAAAAATCCATTGGATGATTTGGATATCTAATGTATATTTGTACGGATTAAATTTGCGACATGAACCCATATTCGCCCTGGATATTAATATTGAACTGTTGTAGAAACTGCTGTGAAATAATATGGACTACGATTTAGAATTGCTATACTCAATATCCTTTTCTGAACTGGTGTGCTATCCCGATGAAAATGACGATTCATTTATTGAAAAGGTCGAATTTAAAAATATTCGAGAATTTCTCGGAATCGAAATAGATGTTCAGGATTGGATAAACCAATGCGACAACATATTGCAAGGAGAACGAAACTTGCAAAGTATTACATTATTCTATTCTAATAACAAAGAAAATTATATCCTGTTAGAAAACTACTTTGACCCAACTGACCAACTGGATTTTGTTCATGTAGGTATAAAAACAACAAATAAAAACAATAAGTCGCTTAAAATCCTCGGTAGAAAGTTTAGTGATACTTGCGAATACAACATTTCCTACGAGGAAGGCAATAGTTCAATTAGTAAATATTACCCTATTGACGAAGAAGATTTGCGCCGGCGTATACATGAACCTAAAATTGACCTTTCAAAAGGTAAATTAGTAAGAAAAATTTACCCTGGCGACGCTTCATTGAATTGTGTGTTCAAATCTTATTATTGGAAGAAAAAATAACAGAATGACCAATAAATCAATAAAATAGAGAACGGCTTTTCGAAAATGCCGCCCCAATGCCGACGCTCAAAACCCGCGCTGGGTGGCACATTCGTAATGCCCACCATTACAGCAAACTAAATATACCACTACAAATGTTTTCCGACGCACATAACCTTCACTTTGGCAACGCATAATATTTAGTGGTCAACCTTTGTTATTATATAAGCCAAACGCAACACACCATTTCGGTATTCAGTGTTCTTTTTGTAAAAATGTTCGGAAGTCGTTCGGGTACCTTTGACACGTCGGAAGCGTTAAAAAACGCTTCCGACGTGTCAAAGGTACCCGAACGAGGAGCAGCGCGAAAACATCATTTGAAATCGTATGCAGGTCTAAAATACTGATCAGAACAATAAAACCATTAAAACCACAAGCACATGATGCCTTTCAGGATACTATTGATACTTACTTTTTTTACATTTCTTTTTTCCTGTGCGGAGAAAGTTGAAATCAAAGTGCCCCCTAAAGTTGTTGAAAGGAGAAGGCTTTTTGAAATCAAAAATATTAAATGTATAATACCCGATAGTAGTTTTGAAAATTATCGCAGGGAAATTCGCCCAATTCTTGAAGTAACCCTCAAAAATGTATCAAATTTTGATTTAAACGTTCATTCTCAAAATTAATATCCAATTTACGTTTGGGCATATGATACGTATATTCATTATCCGAATACAGGAACACCTATTTTTGATGATACGGATTCAAGTCGAGTGATTAAAAAAAATGAAGAATTTATTGTGTCTTTATACGAATTATCCTTTGAAGAGCTTTACGCGTATGAGTTTCAAGGAGTCAAATTGCAAATATTAATTTCTAGTTACAATGATTTATCATTTTATTTTGAGGATAATCCAAACAAACCTTGGTTCAGGATATCCGAAGGAAATGATCATCGAAAAAAATATGCATATCCTTTCGAATTTACCTATTGGGTTACAAATAATGTTTTTTGGGAAGATCATCTGCTGGAGCACAAACCTCGATTTTATTGGGAAGAAAGCACCGATGATAAGTAATATCTTTACCTTTGAAAGAAAAAAAAGTCCTATGCTGGCACGTACGATCCTGTTTGTTTTGCTTTTGATGGCATCCTTTGCATCAGCTCAAGAATGGGAGCTGCTAAGAACACCGGCGGTGCATGGCTTCACAGAAATGACCCATGACGGCTCCACCCTTTACGCGGTAGCCGACCGGGAATACGGAATCTTCAGTTCACAAGACAATGGAATCAGCTGGCAACCCAGATGGCCTGGTCTTCGCATGTATGTGGCACAAGGCAAGTATTACAGGGTAGAACGAGATACCGTGCATCGGTTGTTTACCTCAGACAATCAGGGGCTTACGTGGCAAGATGAAGGCGCACTGCCTGTGCCAATCAATCAATTTCCGCCGCACCTCACCATTTCGGCGCAAGGGGATGTGTATTGTTATATCAGAGATATTGTATTCCGACGTTTGGCCGGCCAAAGCAGCTGGCAGTCCATTCATAACCAACCCAACGAGACCGTACGTGCTGCCCATATCTATGGCGATCATATCTGGGTTCAAACCGATACCTGGCTCCTGCAAAGCCTCGACAATGGATTAACTTTTACGTTCGTCCCAATTTCGCCCCAGGGAACGCTCGGGTTGGCTGGAAAAGACGATTCCGTTGTATGCATGTATAGAAACCAAAGTTTTGAAGCGACCTTGGGGCGTACCGTGGATGGCGGACAAAGTTGGGAATACAAAGTTGCTCCCGCCGATTTAGTGCTTTTACAAAAAGGTGCTTTCCCTTGCTATGCACTTGATTATAAAGGTAATTGGTGGCGAAGTGACAATGGTTGGGACAATTGGGAAAAGATTATTGATCGGGTAGGCTCCCACAACCCAAAAGCAATATTGGCACTGAGTCAGGGTCGTTTCATCTCCACAGATAATGGCATTTTGCATGAAAATTTCGGTGCCTGGCGCTATGCCTGGCATGGGTACAATAATCCTGCCCTCAATGAAGTATCCTGGCTAAGCATGGCGGGCGATACCTTGCTTTGTTTTTCCGGTAGCGGCAGCCAAACGGCCTATTCGGCCGATCAAGGAAATACCTGGCAACTTGGGCTCTCAGGATATTTGCCTAAACGGATATTCGATCTGGGTACCCATTACGGCGGAATTCTCGATAATGACATCCTAATTGCTGCAAAAGGAAGCCAGTTTAATTGGCAGAAAGTATATTATCCGGCTCCAGCAATCACGCCATTTCTTGGTTTTGGAACCGCTGGCACAACGCTATACGCAGCCGATTATTTAGCGATCTACACCTCGAACCAGCCCAATGTAACAACTTGGCAACAGACCCAAGGTAAACTCCCGGGCGATGTCATGCTGGTGGTCAATAACGAACTCCTTACCCGTGTCGATTCTTCTATTTTGGTGAGCACAGACGGTGGCGTGACTTGGAAAACCCGAAAGAAATTCGACTTTCCGATTAACTCGGATGTGTCGCGCTTTTATACGCTGAACAACCATATCTACCTGTCGCAAGTAGAACAGCGTAAGATTTTTGACTCTGCTGATGGTGGATTTACTTTTTCGGAGCTACCTATTCCGCAGGATGCCGGACCGTTCTTTCAATTTCGGGTCCATAGCAATACCATGCTGCTCAATACCCTTAATCCGTCACCTACCTTTTCGGCGGGAAGCTTATATATTTCAAAAGACCTAGGACAAACCTGGTGCGATATCGGCTTCCCCAATGCAACTTTGCTCAATCAGGGGTTTAGCTCGTACATGGATAATATCTGTGCACATGATGGCACGGTGTATATGCGCAGTTTTTATGGGCAAATCTGGCGGAAAAACTGTTATGCAGTGCCTACCCTACCAGAACCCCAACCACTTGCTTGGAAGTTTGCGCTGACACCTAATCCGGGAGCCGACAATCTGACCATTGTGGCAAATGAGGGGCAAACAGATCGCGTACAAGTGCGTATGTATGATGCTTTGGGACATTTGGTACGCTCTGAAACGATTGATTTGGGAGCAGGCGCTCCGGCTTCTGTGTCTACGGATGACTTGAGGGCAGGGCTTTATTTTATTGAAATTGATGGTAAATGGGTAGGAAAGTGGGTGCATCGGTAGCGATATTAGGGGGAATTGACGAACATGCTCACGTTCATACGATTAAAATAAAAAACACATGAAAGCATTAGTCTTGCTGCTGTTGATATTAATAACATTTTCTAATTGTAGGCTAATTTCCGCCTTCAAGGTTAGAGATGCAATGCAAGAAGAAAAAATAATGCAATTTGGGTTTAAACGAGCATTACCATTCCGATATGAAAAAGGCTTAATCGTAGTTGAAGCCAGTATTGATAATGAACCATATAATTTCATATTTGACACAGGTGCATCAACAATAATAGATGATGACTTTGCCAAAAAAGTAAAATATAAAAAAATTGGCATTCAAAAGCATAAAGACACGAGAGGAAAAAATAAAAAACTAAAAGTCATCAAAATCAATAAGGTATCAATTGGCGGTATTGATTTTTCTGATATTGTAACAAGTATTTCAGACTTAGATAAATTAAAAAATACAACCTGTATTGATTTTGTTGGGATTTTAGGCGCAAATGTGCTGAACAAATGTGTTTGGCAGATAGATTATCAAAAAAAGATAATCATTTTGACAGATAGTAGAGATTCACTTATGCAATCCAGCAGCAGAAAAACTTTTGACTTTTACGCTGAAGGTAAAAAAACGCCGAAAATCAGATTGACCGTAGAGGGAAAATATATAGATGAAGTACTGTTAGATACTGGCTCAAACGGAGGGGTGGATTTGCCTGAAAAGCACTTACAAAAGATTGGGATAACAAACAAATTTATTATCAAAAATACTATTATAAGCGGATTGCTTTCAGAGAGCATCGAGACCTCTAAGACAACAATTATACCTAAATTAACATTAGGAAGAGGTACTGAAATTGAAAATTCATTTTTAACATTCAATAAAATTTCACCCAGCGCATTAATTGGCAACCGTTTTTTGCAAGATTATTTAGTTACAATTGATTGGAAATACCAAGAAATAACATTGGTTTCTACACAAAAAAATAAAAGTTCGATAAATTCTACTTTTGGATTTTCATGCAGACTTAAAGAACAAACCCTAGTCATTGGTTCATTGACTGAAAATTCTTCGGCAGATAGAGCAGGCTTAAAAATTAATGACCAAATATTACAAATAGGCGAAAAAAATTACAGAAATTTTAGTTACCTGGACTACTGCGAATGGTTAGAAAATGAAATCGGAGAAAAGACCAATGAATTGTTGATAACTGTTAAAAGAGGTGATAAGGAAATGCAAGTGAAAGTGTATAAAACAGACTTGGTGAATGAAGTATTGAATTATAGGTATTGACCTGCCACTTTAAAGCACACATAAAATTTACGCCTTCAACGAATCAATTTCCCACAATCCCAGCGACTTGTGAACATAACTACCCTGGGCTCCACCGCCTGCTTCCTGTAGCAAAAACAACGGTTTGGGGAAGAAAAAGGGTGCTTTTTCCAGGTTGATTGGTCGCCAATAGCCCGTCTGTATATCTTCATTGTGTTCGATATGCGGGAAGGTCGTGGTGAGGATATACTTAATGTCACTTTTTTTCAAATTATCCAGCGCTTGTGCAATATGCGTCAGCGAAAAGTGCACCAGGCAGTCCCGCAGCAAAATACAATCAGCAGCTGGCAACGGGTCGCAGAGTAGGTCTATCTGCAAAAAGCTTCGGTTGGCATTCCCATATTTTTGGTGATTCTGCTGCACTAGATCCGCCACAATATCGCCCCCAATGTACCGGATCTCGCCAAGATCAACGGCTTGCATCCAGTTGAAATCACCACAAGGTAGGTCTAGTAGCGAGCGGACACTGTAGTCATGTAACAGCGCTGAAAGCGCGGTCCGAACCAAAGCAGTATGCCCCAGCTCCGACCCTTGTCCGGACACCGATTCTTTGCTTCTCCAATATCGGTTCCGAAAGGTCTCGGTGAATATTTCCGCAACAGATTTTGAACTGAACTGCTGGCGTTTGATGATGCGCTTATACCGCCAATTCTGGTAATTATTGATCAGTTTTTTGAACATTTCGTAGTATTTTTATAATCAACGCAAAGTGGTGTTGAAAACAGATGGCCTCTAATCCATTGAAAATCATTTTTTTTATCCATCCATCCTTTAAATTCATTTAAATCTGGGTATAATTGAATGGTTGCTTAAATGCTGCGCTTTCGCATAAAGCGTTGGTGTGGGCAGCCGTGCTCACGTACGCGCGGACCAGATTTAACAAATAAAAAGGCAAAAAAAGAACCAAAACCGCCCCAAAATAGTTTACTTTGCGATAGAAATCAAACAAAAAATTAGGTATGATCATCGCCAATCCCATTTATGACGTAGTGTTCAAGTATCTGCTGGAAGACGTGGAAATTGCACGGGAATTGTTGTCAACCATCTTGGGTGAGGAAGTACAAAGTGTAGAAGTAAAACCGCAGGAAACTGCCACCGAAACGAGCGGGGATATCCGTATTTTGCGTTTTGATTTTAAAGCAGTAATCAAAAAGCCGAACGGAGAAATCACCAAAGTACTTATTGAGTTGCAAAAAGCCAAAAAAGCCTTTAATGCGATGCGTTTTCGGCGCTACTTGGGAGACAATTACCGCAAAGAAGATGAAGTACTCAATGAGCGAGGGCTTCCCGAAAAACGCCCCTTACCCATCGTCACGATCTATTTTTTAGGTTTTCCTTTGAACAGTATTCAGCGTGGTGTTGTCAAAATCAATAGAGAATATATTGATGTTGTTACCCAGGAAAGATTGGACATTAAAGAAGAATTTGTGGAGTTGTTGACGCACGATTCCTATTTGATTCAGGTGCAAATGCTAGGCCATGCCACTAGAAGCAGACTAGAACGGGTGCTACAAATTTTCAGTCCAATTTACCAAAGCCCAAAGGATCGGCATCAGTTGGATTTTCAGGGCGATACGAACGATCCCTTGGTCAAAAAGATGGCAGAACGTTTAGGACGCGCCATTGCCAGTGAAGAAATTCGGGACAAAATGGATGTGGAGGATGAATTGGAACGCGCTTTTGATCGAGAGATGAGCAAAAAGGATGAAATTATCGCTGAACAGGAAGAGATTATTGCAGAAAAGGAAGAGATTATTGCAGAAAAGGATAAGTTACTGATTGAGGAAAAGAAACGTGCAGCAGAGGAAATTCAAAAAAACCTTGAATTACAAAGGCAAATCGAAGCGTTAAAAAAGCAAATAAAGCCTTAGAGCCTGTAAAAAATTATATTTTCGATTAATATGACAAGGATTTTTTAGCCAGACTAGGCGCTTTTTGCAGACGTAATGGGACTAATTACGGCGAAAAAAAGGAACGAAGTATGGCAAAAAAAGACTGTCATATTAGCGAAAAATGTAAATTTTCACAGGCTCAAAGACAAAGAACAATCCACTGCCTTTAATGGCTCCTAAACGTTGGCACGTTTGCTAAAGTAAAAGATAATTTGCACGTGCAAGGGCTCTGAAAAAATATGCACAAATTGTTGAATGGGCTTTTGATTTGCGTGGCTGTCACTTGCACCCAACTTCGAAATTCGATGGCATTCATTCATGCTGTATTACACTATTGTATGCTAAAATGGCAACCCAAAATTTAACAAATAAATGGTTAAACTATCCCTGGTTACCAAATCAAGGCCTAGATCATCTCTTACATCCGGATGATTTAGATAAACTTAAAGGACAAGGTATCGGGCTGCTGCTATGTATTGAAGATGCAGGTGGTGCCTATATAAAGGCAAAAAACAACGTTTTTACAGGTAGCGTGCTACGATCCGGCGTGAGAAGTATTCTACCGCCACCGGCTTATCTTTGGGATCAAGCAGTAAAAATAAAATCCAAGCCGCTTCTACCTTGCCTCATCAGGGATTTTTTCTGGCATCATAAAGACGAAAAATATTTTTATCGACTCGTTGTTGAGCAAAAAGTTGCTAAAAAAAGGTATAGCGAAGAAGAGATTGACTTTCTTTAACGCAGTATTGGAAAAGACAACTGAAAGCAATTCAAAATCTGTATGACCATACAAGCACAAATCAACACCTACATCGCCAGTCAGCCGGAGCCCAAACGCACCGAACTGCAAGCCTTGCATGACCTCGTGTTGCAAGTATCCCCAGCCTGTCAATTATGGTTCAGTGACGGCAAAAACAGCGATGGCAAAGTAATTGCGAACCCGAATATTGGATATGGATGCTATACCATTCAATACGCGGATGGTACCAGCCGGGAATTTTATCAAATTGGGTTGAGTGCCAATACAACGGGCATCTCTGTTTATGTCATGGGGATTAAAGATAAGACGTATTTGGCCGCTACTTTTGGCGATACGATTGGCAAGGCCAGCGTGACGGGATATTGTATTAAGTTCAAAACGCTGAAGCACATTAATTTGGAAGTGTTGGAAGCGGCGATTCGGTTTGGGCTGGAAGGCTTTTAAAAACACCGAATTTCGAACACCGAACACCGAATTTCGAAATAAAAGGAGCGTTTAGTCAAGGAAATTTTCCCGACCAAACACCCCCCTTTTCACACTTTCAACTTTTATATAAGTCCCTAAAATAAATATACTTCCATCGGTTCTGTCCAAACACTTACCTTTTGGCCTTTGCCGATGGAGCGCAGGCGGAACAATGCTGTTTGTCGCGCAGGAAGTCCACTTAATTTTATCGACCGAACCGAGCTGTACGCGCCGTTGTGCCAGCTTTGGCCAGCGTCGAGGGAGTATTCCAGTCCGGTGGTGCGCACTGTACGTGGATTGGGTAGCGAAAAACGCAGTTCCAGTTCGCCCGGCGTTCCTTGTGGCAATACCCGCATTTTAGTGGGAGGCAGCAACTCCTCGTTTTTGCGTCCGCGGTCCTCGCTCATGAAAAAGCCGGCATTGGTAAACCAGCTGATGTTGCCGGTATCGTGCATGTTCAGCCAATCTGCCAACGAATACATGGATTTTATCAACCGCATTTTGGCTTCGTTTTTAAGTGCCACGCGATCCATCCCGCCTGCGCTGCTTTCGGCCAGCGTATGGGAGAAGGCTTGCGTTAGTTGATCCAGCAGATCTACCTGGGGGAGCGCTTCTGCGTACTCCGGGTGTTCGCGCATACGCATTACCACGTTTTGAGCAATCGGCACCAGTTCGCCCTGAGGCATGGTTTTGAATTCAGATTTACGAATCTTTTGTGTCATGATTCTAAAACATTTAAAAAGTTAAACAATGATTTCAGCGCGCTTCGGTGTCGCTGATGGGGCAAAAGTGGAGGGCCCGTTTGAGAAAAAAAATTACATTTTTCGCCAAGTTTTCCATGGGGCTACATAAAAAGGTGCAACCTCAATGGAGTATTTTTAAGTACTTGATACGCATATAATATACTGTAAAACAATTAATTAAATAAAAATAAAACATAACATGCCAAAATGCGCCGATTCGGCCCTTCCCAAGGCATTTGGGCAGAAAAAATGGGAAAAACGGCATTAAAAGATAGAAATGGCTGGGCCTGGAACATCCATCATAGATCAAAAAAGCCCAAAAAAGGGCTATTTAAGTCAAAAAATGCATCTAAATTTTTTTCTGTACATTTTATAACAAGTTTTCCACGCAAAGGCCGAAAAAGGCCCCTTTTTTGGGGATGTTTTTTTTGCTTTTTTTGCTGAAAAATGATTTTTCGAAGCTAAGTATCGGTTAATTGATGTTAAGTAGCCGCTATTCGAAGCTATATAGCGACTAATCGATGTCAAGTAGCCGCTATTCGAAGCTAAGTATCGGCTAATCGATGTCAAGTAGCCGCCATTCGAATCTATATAGCGGCTAATCGATGTCAAGTAGCCGCCATTCGAAGCTATATAGCGGCTAATCGATGTCAAGTAGCCGCTATTCGAAGCTATATAGCCGTTACTCGATGTTAAGTAGCCGCTATTCGAAGCTATATAGCCGTTATTCGATGTTGAATCTACAAATGACCGATTCTGTCTTTTTTAGATCAGCAGGGGTTTAGCATAGTTATTATATTTGCACTTATTGCGACGGTTGTGTTTTTACATGAACCGTTAAATTTTCCAATGCAGTTATTTCCGCATTTGTTAGCATCGTTAAAACATATTTAAATGAAAAACACTTTACTATTGCTCTTTTGCTGCTTCTTTCTTGGAAACATGTCCGCACAGACGTTCGCATATAACGTTCCCGGCGATTTTGATAATTGCCCTACTGCTTTTTTTAAAAAGGCAGACGGGCATTTCCTGATCGCCGGTACAACTGGTGGACCTGAATGGACCGTTGGATCTCTGTCGTTGACTGGTGGACCTTATTTCCATGCCGACCTCGGAAATGTGTACTTATTAGATTGGGGCGCAGAGACAGGCTTGTTGAATAGTCAACGGTTGGAAGTTTATGGTGCAGCTGTATTGTACGATATGGTGGAGCTTCTCAATGGTAATATGGTGGCCTCCGGTTGGGAATATCGCTGCGCGGGGCCTGTGGAAACAACTTTGATTTACATGAAATGTTTTGATCCTGCTGGCAATCTCTTATGGACAAAATACACAGACACAATTCAACTTAGTCCACGCTGGAATAACCTTAATTTAATTAAGTTAGCGGTTAACCCAAATGACGGTAAGATAGCCCAGTTGTTTAATTCAAAGTATTCGTCTACTATTAATTTACTCGATCCAAACAATGGGGAAATATTATTTAAGTACCCTAGTAGTAGGTGTAATGGGCTGGCTATCAATCCTGTAAATAACAATCTAGTGGTTATTACAAATAAATCTATTACTCAAATAAACCCGAACGACGCATCAACAATAAGCCAATCTGGTTTACTTCCGATTTCGGCGTATTTTAACCACGTAATTGTGGATGCAGCAGGTACGATCTGGGCCATTCCAGATGGTAGTGTCATTTTAAAATGGCCGCTTAATGGATCTCCGATAGCCCTAAGCATTTCTCATATTTGGTACGGAACATGGGTGGCAACAGGGAATGGTTATGCGGAATATGGTGAAACCAACGATGGGAATAGCATTTATTTTTACAATGCCGATTTTCAGCTGCAAAGTGTGACAAAACTGTCTAATCTGGCCAATTTTAAAGTCACAAAAATGTACCTCGATACCAACACTATTTTTCTTGCTGGCTACGAAGAACATGGCCCAGGAACCAATTTTACTAGCAATTATGGAAAAAATGCGAGTAGCAATCTTTTAATTCGCCGCTTTAATTACGATGGAACTCCACAAGATACGGAAGACCTGGACGTCGCCATTACTGAGGCTACGATCGAAGTTCTACCAACTTTTAACAAAGCATCCAATGATACGACATGGAATATTAATGGTGGGAAATTTGTAGTGACCCTGCGTAACAACGGCAACGTCCCCGTGAAGGAGGTTGATATTTCAGCCGATATTAACGGTTTTTTACAAGTTGATACTAGTTGCCATCTTAAAAACAAAAGCCATTATAGTTTTCATTTAGCAGATATCAACTTGGCACCCGGGGAAGAGCAAACTGTTTCGATTGATTCAATCAACAATGTTTATAACACCGCTATTTTTGCCGTTCCCTTGAAAATTTGTTTCAGTGCGTCCGCTCCCAATCACCGACGGGACGTTAACTTTCAAAACGATTATACCTGTTTGTCGATTTATGAAACCATTCCTACAGTAGCGCCTGCACAGACCAACAACGGGCTACAAGTATTTCCCAATCCCGCCACTGCATCGATCCAGATCGTCTTATCGGCAGCAAGCAAAAACCCAGAAACTTACCGTATTCTTAGCAGTACAGGTCGGGTATTACAACAAGGAACGATCCCAACCGGCGCCACTGAATTTTCTGTAGGAATAGAGGAGATACCATCCGGTTTATACTTCGTGGAAACAGGGGGTGTTTTTGGCCGTTTCATTAAATTTTAATCCGTTACAACCCAAATTTTTAAATGACCATTCCAGTACAAATCGACACCTACATTTCCAGTCAGCCGGAGCCCAAACGCACCGAACTGCAAGCTTTGCATGACCTCGTGTTGCAAGTATCCCCAGCCTGTCAATTATGGTTCAGTGACGGCAAAAACAGCGATGGCAAAGTAATTGCAAACCCAAATATTGGATACGGATGCTATACCATTCAATACGCGGATGGTACCAGCCGGGAATTTTATCAAATTGGGTTGAGTGCCAATACAACGGGCATCTCTGTTTATGTCATGGGGATTAAAGATAAAACGTATTTGGCCGCTACTTTTGGCGATACGATTGGCAAGGCCAGCGTAACGGGATATTGTATTAAGTTCAAAACGCTGAAGCACATTAATTTAGATGTATTGGAGGAGGCGATCCGGTTATCAATATCCTGAAAATCTAAAAATCCTTGAAATCATGGTTCAGACAGTGTGTCGCATGCGCGTTACCCACCATCATCTCAATGTTTTATTTGGCAAAACAAGCGCTCGCTACCTGATATGTAGCGCATAATTATTGTCATATCCGCTTTATATTTGCCCTAAAAACATGAGACAAAATCTTCTGTTCCCCCTGTTCGTTCTATCGGCCTGCGTGGCCTGTCAGCAAAACGCCCCATCAAAGGGTGCATACGCGCTGCCAAAATTTAAATTGATCCAGACCGACACCTTTCGTTTTAACAATTTCGTCGATTGTAACATGGCGGAAGTGTGGGTAGGCGATACGCTCCGTATTTTTCCCGGCAAATACGGCGAAGACCCTGTGTGGGGCGCCGCACGGGAACTTAAATTTGCCAGCGGCAGCCATGCCGACGAGGTGTTCGGCAGGGCGGCTAAGGACTATATCGCTCCCAAACTTCCCCCGAATGCACCCCTGGGAACGCCGGGCCTCCACGGCGCCGTCTGGTTCGAAACCGTGTACCAGGACGCCAAAGATGCCACCGGACGCACACTTTATGCCGTTTATCACAATGAAAACTATCCCGAAACCCTGCCCTTCAACGCCGAAACAGGCGAAGGTTACATAGATAAAAATTGGCCCCTCGGCCTGACGGATCGCATTACACCTGCCGCCGTTTGTCGCATCGGCATCATGAAATCGACCGATGGCGGCTGGAGCTGGGACAACAAGGGCCTTTTTCTGGAGGACAAACAAACCCGCATGATCCTTAAACCGCACAATACCTCCAAAACCTTTGCCGGTGGTATCGGCGATCCCTCGGCAGTGGCAGTGGGCGATTATCTCTATCTTTTTTACGGCGAATATGGTTATCCGGGCGTTTACGACTCCGCGCACTACGATCCGGCTGTCGAATGGAGCGGACAATGTATCAGCGTAGCCCGTATCGCGCTGGCAGACCTCGACCAACCGGAAGGAAAAGCCAAACGATGGGACGGACAGGGCTTCAACGCCCCCTGGGACGGTATTGGCAAACCCGTGGCCGCACTTCAAATTCCGATGCAGGCAGGCGGCGGCCCGGCTTCGTCGCCTTCAGGCGGGTTTCACTGGGGGCCGTCCGTCAGTTGGAATACTTATTTGAACGGTTGGGTGATGCTGATGGGGCACGTGACGGGACAGTCGTGGGTGGGCAGTAAATTGTTCATTTCATTCAATCCCCACCCTGACCTCGGCGCCGGAAACAACGCGCAGGACTGGACAAAGCCTCAATTGCTGGTTGACAAGCCCGGCCATACGATGTGGTATCCCTCCCTGCAACCCATGAACACGCCCGAAGACATTGCAGGAAAGCATACTTCGCTACGCTTGGGACAACGCGCCCGGCTGTTTTTTAAATATTCCGATCTGGGCAAGTATTGCTCGGAGTATATCGTGGAGTTTGAGAAATAGAAGTGCGCCGGATAGCAAGCAAGGTTATCTTTGCAGGACTCGGACTTCCTTCCCTTTCCGTCCCCCAATCCGACCAATCCAGCCTCCCACCATGCCATTTGTCGAAAAAAAACGGGATGCCCGCGCGGTATCCCGTTTTTTGTGCTTGAAGTTCCTGTTGTCTTCCTCTAAAAATGTTGCTATGAAGTGTTGGATTACCTTGCCTTGTCTATTGCTCCCATGTTTATTGGCTGCTCAAACGGCAGTTTTGAAAGGAAAAGTGCAAAATCCGGAGGGAGAACCGGTTGTTTTTGCCAATGTAGTCCTATACCGCAGTGCCGATAGTGTTTTTACAAAAGCCGGCGTGACCGACGATGCGGGCCGCTTCGAATTGCAAAACCTGAAAGCAGGCAACTATTATGTAGTATCTACTTACCTCGGCTTATCGGATCTGAAAAAGACCAATATCCAATTGCTGGAGAATCAAACCCTTGATTTGGAAACCTTGACGTTTCAGTCCAACTCCGTCAAACTGGCGGAAGCAACTATCAGCGCGACCCGTCCTTTTGTGGAAGTAAAAGCCGATCGCACGGTGTTCAACGTGGAAGGCACCATCAACAACATCGGCACCGATGCGCTTTCTTTGTTGCGCAAGGCCCCGGCGGTTACGGTGGATAACAACGACAACCTCAGTCTGCTCGGCCGCTCAGGTGTGCTGGTGTATGTGGATGGCAAACGCTTGCCGCTCTCTGGCGCCGATTTGAGCACTTACCTGCAAAATCTGCCCGCCGAAGTGATTGATCGCATTGAGATTATCACCAATCCCGGCGCCAAATATGAAGCAGAAGGCAATGCTGGTATTATTGACATTCGACTGAAAAAAAATAAAAACCTGGGGGCCAATGGTGCGCTCAATTCGAGTGTTAGTCAAGGCAAACACTACCGCAGCAACCTCACCGGCAATGGCAACTACCGCAACAAATACTTGAACGCATTCGGGACTGCCAGCGTTGGCAGCGGGGTCGGGATCAATGAAATGGATTTTGTGAGCTACCTCAACAACATGGTACAGGAGGAAATCAACGACAGCAAAAACGACTGGCGGAACTACAATTACCGGGCGGGCGTCGATTTTCCCATTGCGGAACACCACACGATTGGCTTGCTCGCAGGCGGCGGCAAAACAACCAGCGACAACACGTCCTATAACCATATCACGCTCGCACAAGCGGCCAATCCTACCCAAATCGACAGTATCCTGATTGCGAACAATACCGCCAACAGCACCCGCAAGCAACAAACCTACAACCTTAATTACCGCTACGACAATACCAAAGGCCGCAGTTTCAACTTCGACCTGGATTATGGCAACTACAACAACCAACAATACCGCTTTCAACCCAACCGATACTACGATGCCTCTGAATCAGTTCTGAAAACGGAAATTATCAACCGCTTTGACACACCCACCGACATTGACATTTATACTTTACAGGCTGATTATGAAGACAATCTGCTGGGCGGAAAATTGGGCTTCGGCTCCAAACTCAGTAAGGTGGTGTCCGACAATACTTTTTTAGTGTTCGATGAATTGCAAGGCGTGGTGCTGCAAAACGACAAGCGCTCCAACCGTTTTAAATACAATGAAAAGGTATATGCGGCGTATTTGAATTACAGCCGCGATTTTGGTAAAAAATGGCAGTTTTCGGGTGGTTTGCGCGCCGAAAAAACGGATGCGGTGGGCGATTTGAAAGCCTTTTTGCCCAATTTGCAGGAACCGCCGGTGGTGCTCAATTACCTGAGTTGGTTCCCTACCCTCGGACTGACCTGGCAACAATCGGATGCGCACGCTTTTTCCTTTAATGCGGGTCGGCGCATCAACCGCCCGGATTACAATGTTTTGAACCCGTTTAATAATCAGATCAGTCAGTTATCCTACGAAAAAGGCAATCCTTTCCTGCGGCCCGAAATTGTCAACAACATCGAATTAGGCTATACGCTGATGCAACAATACAACTTAAAAGTAGGCTACAGCCGCACCAGCGACCAAATCACCCGCCTGATCGCACCCGATTTGGTCGATCCGCGCGCCGGATTTATCACCTGGGCTAATTTAGCGAACCAAACCATTTTCAGCCTCAACCTGAGCGTTCCGGTGCAGATTTCCAAAAAATGGAACGCCTACTTCAACGCTTCTGCCGCCCACCTGAACAACCAGGCCAATTATGGAAATGGCGCCGTGGTGGATGTACAGGCGTTTACCTACACCATTTACCAACAGCATACCTTTGATTTGCCGCACGGATTTAAGGCCGAGGTGTCTGGTTATTACTCCGGACCAGGCATTTGGGGCGGCGTTTTTGTGTATGAATCCAGTTGGAGCCTCGATGTAGGCTTGCAGCGCAAGTTTTTAAAAGACCGCCTGACGGTAAAAGTGAGTGCCAGCGACCTTTTCTTCCAGTCTGGTTGGGATGGCTACTCCGACTTCAACGGCCTGCTTTCGTATGGTGGTGGCAATTGGGACAGTCGGCGCGGCAGCCTCAGTTTGAGTTATCGTTTTGGAAATGAAAATGTGAAAGCGCGGAAAAGAAGCACGGGTATTGAGGCGGAAGCGGGGCGGGTGAAGGAGTGATTTAGTGAGGAGTGGTTTAGTGAGGAGTGATGAGTGATGAGTGTTTTGCTCTGAGGCAACACTTTGGTGTTCGGTGTTGATTATTCAGTGTTTCTTTTGGAAGTACCTGGCCGCGGAACACTTTTTTCTTAAAAGGAACCTATTGCCTTTAAAATATTTGAAAGAATTTTAGGTAATTTTTATAAATAGAAATAGAACCAGATCGGGTCATTTTTCTGGCTATTCCTGATAAAGTTTATCAAAAAATTGAAAAAACCCCCATTCTCCTCAAAGCATTGAACAGATACAATGTAAAAATAATTATTTTTGATCCAAATTTGGAAGAGATAAAACAATGGCTACCATGAAAAACTACGAAGATATTGTTATCCAAACGCTTGAGGAGTATGCAGAGATGTTCAATCAGCAACGAGACGGCCTTGAAGCAACAGTTATCATTGACCGGGAAGGAAAGCACTATCAACTCCTTAACTCAGGGTGGCGTAAAGATGAATACCAGTTTTATGTTATTTTCCATTTTGACATAAAAGACGGTAAGGTGTGGCTTCAGGAAAACCGAACGGATGTTCTTATTGCCCAAGAATTGTCCGATAAAGGTATTCCTAAAAAGGATATCGTACTCGGTTTGCAATTTCCTGAATTACGGGCCGATACAGGATATGCTGTTGCGTGAAAATAAAAGTTTGGTAAAAAGCCATCGATTATAGGAAGGTAGCCAGGAGGCATAAGCGATATGAGCTCAAAGCGCTTTTAGTGGAACAAGGTCGAAGGCAGGAAAGAATTTATATCTTTTAAAAAAGGACGATCTCCTATAACCCATAAAAACCTCCGTGTATCTCCATTCCTCTGTGTACCTCTGTGGAACCCCTTTAAAAAGTGTACCGGAGGTACACAGTGGAACGGAGTGGAACTTTCCCGCCCCCAATCGATGTTGCATATTCAACACACCAATTCCATTCCCACATGCAAACATCCATCCAGATCAACAGCCAGCTTTCCCTCACCGCTTTTCAGCAAGCGGATATTCCCAATATGTTGTTGTACCTCAACGATTTGGAAATATACCAAAACACGCTGCATATTCCGTACCCCTACATGCAAGCGGATGCGGAAACCTTCTTGGAAAAAACGCGCAACAATTTGCTAAAAAACGGGGCGCTCACCAATTGGGTTATCCGACATGAAACCCATGGACTGATCGGTGCCATTGGCGCGATGGCGAAACAAGAGATGGATGGCCATTTGGATGAAATCGGCTACTGGCTGGCTGCGCCTTTTCGCAACCAGGGCATTATAACAGCCGCCGTGCAAAAACTTACCGATCAAATGTTCGAAACCCGACCTTTGGTACGCATCGAAGCGCATGTTTTTTCCCACAACCCTGCCTCTGCGCGGGTGCTGGAAAAGGCAGGCTTTCAAAAAGAAGGCTATTTGCGCAAGTTTCACCGCAAAAAAGGCCTGGATATCGACTCCCTCTTGTATGCGCGTATACGCACGGATGGGTAAACAGACGTTTATTTCATCAAGACCGATTTGGTCAAGTATCCTTGCTGGGCCCGTTGCGCGCCGATCAAATCATAAAAAGCCGGGTCATCGGGTGTGGTGGCGCCCAATCCATCTACATAACGGTTGAACATGCAAAATGCCGCTGAAATCAGCACGGTGTCGTGTATTTCGAGGTCGCTTGCACCCAAATTACGCGCCGCGGCAATATCTGCTTCCGAAACGGCTTTGCCACTTTGCTGTACTTTGCCCGCAATATGCAACAGTGCCTTCATTTTGTCGCTGATATCCGCATTCTGGTAATCCTCCCAAACGGCGTGCACCAAGGCGTAATCGTTGCCCGGCAAATGGGCCGCAATGGCGCCATGCGAGGTCATACAAAACGTGCATTGGTTGAGGCTGGATACAAAACTGGCAATCAATTCGCGCTCACCGCGTGTAAGCGGCGATGCTTCTACTAAAAGCGCCTGGGCAAGCGCATTTAAGGCCTGGGCAGCATCGGGACGAAAATTCATCAATCCGCGAATACCCGGTATGTTGTCAGGTGTTTGGATATGTGGCATGGTTTAGTCTTTAGATTCGTACGTAAGTGTTTGATAACCATTGCTGGGCGCGGCATATCCACGGGTGGTAATACGCTTGCCCAAAGCTTCGTAATAGTTCGGATCGCTCGGCGTTGCAGCCGCCAATCCATCTACATACCGGTTGTACATACAAAACAGGGCGGCAATTAGTACGGTATCGTGTATTTCCAGATCTGTAGCACCAGCAGCGCGGGCAGTATCTGCGTCCGAAAGCTGTACGGACTGCCCACTTTGCTGCACTTTGGCGGCAATACGTAGGAGCGCGCGCATTTTATTGCTCAACGGCGCGGTTGCCAACGATTGTTTCAAGGCTTCAATTTGTTCCAAATTCCCTTCCGGTAACAAACACGTGGCGGATGCGTGCGCAGCCGTGCAAAAAGTACAATTGTTTAAATAGGAAACATAGGTGGCGATCAATTCCCGCTCCGATTCCAATAAAGACGACGGACCGCGCAACAACAACTGGGTCAGGTCGCAAATCGGACCGGCGGTTGCGCTTCGGTAATCCAGCAAACTGGTGATGCCAAACAAATCACTGCGCAATTCAATATGAGGCATAAGAAAATCGTTTTAAACCCAGATTTAAATGGATTTGAAGGATGGATAAAAATATTGATTTTCAATGGATTAGAAGCCAGCTGTTTTCATAACCAATTTTCGTTGACTATAAAAACTTGCCTGTTACTTTGTTTTTTGAACAAAAAATAAGGCCACCATACCCAACAAATAAACACTGGAAAAGGCAAAAATAGCGTGGCCATAACCGCCAAACCAAACGACAAAAGCCCCTACAAAAAACACAGAAATCGCCGTAAAAATCCTGCCGCCATGAAAACTCAATCCGGTTGCGGTGGATCGAACGGCCACCGGAAATAACTCAGGGATGTAATTATGTAATACTCCCTGGCTCACCCCAAACGTAAGGCCCAACAAGGTAATGCCCACCGGAACCTGCCAATTGTAGGTAATATTTACCTCAAATAACCAATAAGACAGGATAAAACAGATCAAAAAACAAACTTGCTGCACTTGTTTTGCCCCAAACCAATTGGATAATACACCCGAAAATACACCGCCTACTACCCCACCCATCCCTAAAAACATAACCGATTGCCCGCGTTGTACCTGACCAGCGCCTGATTCGGGACCGATCAATTGTTGTACCCACGTAGGCAACCAGGCAAAAGAGGCCCATATACCAATCAACATGGCTCCATAGATGAGGATACCTGAAATCACTTCTTTTCTGTATGGACCGAGTGCAACGGGATCTTTTTTCGTGTGTACTTCCGACCATTCCCGGGATTCCTGCACCCACCAGCGCACCGGAATCACGATGAGCGCGGTGGCCGCACCCAACCACAAACCCATGCGCCAACTGCTTACATTGGCCGTAATCAGACCCGAACCAATGATGCCTGCCGGGTAAGCGACCGATAAAATGCCCAAGGCGATCGCGCGCGTACGCAAGGGCCAGGCTTCGGCGATCATCACGGCTGTAATCACCAGCGTGGAACCGACACCCATGCCTACAATCAGGCGCGAAAACGCCAACATTTCCCAACTCCCTGATAATGCACCTAACGCAGAACCAGCACTAAAACACAATAAAGATAGGGATAAAACGGTGCGGCGACCGATCCGATCCGACAAGTAGCCCATCGAAATACCGCCAATACTGCCACCAATCAGCATAAAAAAGCTGATAAATGCGCCCACTTTGCCTTTCAGGGATTCATCTGCGGCAAGTCCCGCAAGATCGTGTACCATATCGGGTAAATAAGGGGCGGCCAGCACGGAATTCATGGCGCCAAAGGTCATGCTCAAAAAACAAAGCACAAAGAGTAGGTATAAATACCGATTTTCAGATTGTGTCATCAACTAATATTGCGTAGTGTTTGAATGAAAACTGCGCCAACTGTGCCAGAATTCCTGATATGCTTGTACTGGTTTTAAGGCGGGAGTTTGCGGGGTAATGGGTGCTCCAGACAAATGCCAGAAAAGATTACCTCCAACAATAGTATCGTTTTGCAGCGCAAACATACCATCTCCAGCGGGGCATTCATATACATAACAGGATTTTTGATCGGCGCTCATAACCAATAGTAATCGCTGCCCACCCAGGGTATCCAAAATTACCCGATCTTTTTTAATACGATTCCAATCGTAAGCCCTGGCAATATTGTTTTGCTCAATGCCAACAACCCAGGCTTTGTCTTTCCATGAAATGGTATCCGTACCAGTAAGTTTGCCGCGGCCTAAACCAACATCATAGGTATCCAAATCGGCATAATCGGCTTTGAAAAGGGTATCTGCTTGCATGATTAAGCTGCCCGGGTGCATGCCAAGCCATTGTTGCAGGGTGGTTTGAGTCGTAAATATTTCTGGCAAAACCTTCCCTTTCAAGGGGCCCGCCACGGCTTCCCCGGTACCTTGTCGCCACCAACTGCGCGTGTCTGCGTCTTCAAACATTGCATTAAAATGATCCATGCCCACCAAACGGAATTGCGCGGGTTTACCGTCGATTTCCGGCGCATAAACCCTGCCAGTGCGGCAAACGGTACAATAAGTCACCATCACCTGTTTTCCACCCACCGTATCCAGCACTTGATGGTGGTACCCTAAATATTGAATGGGATAAGCCTTGGTCGCGCCATTTATTTCGAGGCCCAATACCAATTTGTCTAATGCAACCTTGTTCTCATCGGTAGCGGCGAGGCGCAGGGTGCGTGGCTGATAAAACATTTTATCAGCGCTCATCACAAAATTGAACTGGTAGGCGATGAATCCTGTTGCAGCCAAACAGGCAAGGGTGATCCATTTGGAAGCACGCCAGGCAGGAAAAAGACCAATTAAAGTACACAAACCAAAGGCGATTCGAAAAACCCAGCGGTTGGTGTATAGGAAATAGGCAATGGGTAGCGTGTCCATCCGCTGACTACCCGGCAAGGGCATGATGAAATAAACATTGGCGATTTCAAATAAACCCAAAAGAATTACACCAAAATAAAAGAAAACCTTCATGTAGCAGCGATATTTATGGAAAACGCAAAATAAAATTGGCTAAATGCGCCACACTGCAAAGGAAGGTGATTCGGCATTCGATAAAATTAGAATTTGTATAGAATTTTATACCAAGATTAAAGTTGGCTATAATCGAATGGGTTTGTGTAAAAAACGAGGGCCAGTCATTTCTCCGCTGAAAGAAATGCTGGCCCCTGACAGGTGGATTATTTCGAAAAATGCCTTATTCTTTCACAAAACGTACTGTCTGAACTTGATCATCGGTGCGCAAAGTGGCCAGGTACAAGCCTGGAACCAATTTACTTACATCGGTTGTAAGCAGGTTGGTGCCATTGACCACCTGATATTCCTGACGGTTCATCAACTGACCCGCAATATTCGTAATGCGCAATTCGTAATCACCGGCTTGTTGGGTACTAAATCCAATGCGCAACAAATCTGTGGCAGGGTTCGGGAATACTTTCAAACCCGCCAAAGCCAAGGGTGTTTTGGTGCTGGTAACCGTGGCCGCCAAACCAAGGGTAGCCGGGGTTGCATTAAAATTCCAGGGACTTTCGGTATTCAAGGTGTAGGATAATACGCTGCTGCAAGAATCACTGCCAATCTTAAGTGTAACCGTATAAACGCCTGCCTCATTATAGGTATGGAAAGGATTTTGCTCGTAGCTGAAACCGCCGTCGCCAAAGTCCCAGACCCAGTTCGTAATCGGATTAGAAGCATAAGAAAGGTCAAAAAACTGGAATCCGTTGCTGCCTAAACTGTCCGGAAGCGGGATGAAGAGCGCCTGACAATCCCATTCTGGTTCCCAAGGCGCACTGTCGCCAACATACACGTGATAAGCCGTTGTGCTTTCGCAACCATCCACCGTTTTGATGGTCAAAGTCACCAAATAATCGCCTTCTGCTGCATACGTGTGCGTTGGATTTTGCACATTGCTGGTGGTGCTGTCGCCAAAATCCCAGGTCCATTCAATGACGCTACCAAATGAATAATCAAAGAAACTCAAAGTAAGTGGATCAAAATTGCCACCATTCGGGTCATTAATGCCCAGGGAATCACCCCAACCCCAGTATTGATTTACCCCAAACATCGCCTGACAACCATAATAGAACGTATCCACCGGACAATTGTAGGCAAAAACGACCTCACCGGCATGCGAAATGCAACTGTCCTGGGTTACAACCGTTAACGTCACATTATAAATACCTTGCTGTGCGTACGTGTGGGTTGGATTGGCCACATTGCTAGTAGTGCTGTCGCCAAAATCCCAGGTATAACTCAAAATACTGGTTGAATCGCCGTTTGGATTCAATACATTGTAATTGAAAGCAAAGAAATTAAAGGTAGTTGAGTCCTGTTGCGCGTATTTAATGTAGGAGAAACAATCAGGTTCTGGCACAAAAGCCGTAGAGAAACCCAAATCGGTTGTTGCTACGCAACCATTAGAGCCCGTAATTTCTAAGGTGATAATGTAATAGCCCTCCGCTGGAAAAGTATGGGCCGGAGTCGCTTCAGTACTGGTTGTACCATCGCTAAAGGTCCATAAATAACTTACCGGAGTCTCCGTGCTATCAGCAGCATAATACGTGCTGGAAAATACGAATTCGAGGTCGTCATTGCCCAATTCTACATCAATGTACGTCCAGCAAAAAGGTAGTTCTTTTACAAAAACAGGTTGTGTAACGGTTGAAATGCACCCGTTTACACCTACAACTGTCAAGGTGACCGGATAAACCCCTTCTGAAGGATACACATGCTGTGGATTCGCCTCTGTACTGGTGGTGCCATCGCCAAAATCCCAGGCATAACTTAGCGGGGTGATACTATCCACTCCGAAGTAATAACTGTTAAAGTTAAAGTTTAAGCCCGCCGATTGATAGTAGGAAAAGAAGGCATAGCATTCTGGCGCTGCAAAGTTGCAAATTTGAAAATCTGCTGTTGCGACCCCGTTTACCGGAACGACTGTTTTTGAATCATAGTCATTGTTCGGATCGTTGCACGCTTTATTCGTTGACACTTTAATGAATACACCAGCATTGGGAGCGTCCGGGAAGGTAATCGTGTAGTTGCCGTTCTGATCGGTAAAGGCTTCCCCATAGCCCACGTAGTTGGAGTCGACCGCAATCGCATCCACGTACCAGTCGGGAACGACTGCGCCATTAGATAGTTGAGTAACGGTGCCCGTCACACTAACCTGCGCTTGCATGGCACAAGCAAGCAGCAGGAAAAGCAAGTTAAAAATCAGTTTTTTCATGTTTTTGTGCTCAATTTAAAAGTTGAATGTTGGAATGAATGTACCCGGGTGTTTTTGTTTTTATAGCCTTCAGGGTTGTATTTGTATCTTTTGGAAGGAACGGCCCTGTTGAGAGCGACTTTCCAGTAAGTATAAGCCAGCAGGTAACTTGGGGAGATGCACTTCTGTCTGATTTGAATTGGGGTGCCAACGTTGCACAGGTCGGCCAAGCGCATCCCACAAAATAAGGGTTTCGATGGGCGATTCCTGGGATATCCACAGGCGGTCTTTAGCCGGGTTGGGTTGCACTTGCATACGCAGGTTGGCCTGCGGTTCTTGCTCGGAGGAAAGTGCCGCCGGACTCACATTAATCAATACCGTATCGCCTGCAACCAAGGTTTCATTGCCAAATTTATCCAGCATTTTAACCGAATCAATGATAATGCTAAATTCATGATAACCGATGATATCGATGATGATGATAAAATCTGCAGAACCAATGACGCCCTGCCCCGAACGCTGGTTGTGATCGGTGCGCGTCCACGCTACATCTATGCGGTGGTCGTCGATTCTTCGGTACATGTACACCCGATCATTGTCGGGATTGGCCCAGGAAATCGGCGAAAAATCAAAATTGGCCGTGGCGGTGTTGACAAAGCTCGAATCGAACAACACCGAAAAAGAAAGTCCATACAAATCCTCCACAGGCAAGGCAGCTGTACCAAATTCGAGGGGCATGCTAAAAGCCGATCCGGGATTTAAATTGGTCGGTACCGCCGAAGCATTGAAGCGCAAGGATGGATCAATCCCTTCGGTTCCGCGTGTAAAAACATCTTCCACCACCGGAATATCGGTGCGCCGCTCGCCATAATTGACATACACCGGAAATGCATCATAAAAATAATTAACAATGCCATCTCCGTTGCAATCGGCATGCGCCATATTGGTACCGTTGGGTAAAATCAACGGCCAGGGATTGGCCAATTGCGGGGTAAAACTTTGCGGGTTGCCATTGCCGGGATCGCGCGGTGGCCCAATAAAATTATACCCTAAGCCCAGGTATAAAAAATCGACATTGTTCACCACGCCATTGTTGGTTACATCACCCGGATATACAATCAGTTGTTGCGCACCAAGGGGTTGGCCCGTTGCACAGAGCAATACACCAATAACAAGCGCTGGAAGAATTCGTATTTTTTTAAACATGGTATCAAGCCTTTGTTTGCTTTACGATACAAAAGTGCGGCGCGGTTGGGCAGCATACAAACACAAAATAATAGATTTATCAAAAACAAATACACCTTCAAAAACAATAAAAACTACACAAATAACTAATAATCAATATTTTACTAAATCTTAAATTTTAAAAAAATCAAAAACTATCAATTTTAACCCAGTACAAATCAGCGCATGGAGCCTTATATTTGTCGGCAATTAGCATGGTAAAAATGAATTGTTATGAAAAAAAGCAAACTGATCGAACTCTTGGGCAGTTTCTCGGGCAGGGAATGGAGCAATTTTCAGGATTTTGTGGCCTCGCCTTATTTCAATAAAAACCAGGCAGTAACTGCGCTGTGTATGCTATTGCGGGAACAAGCCCCCGCCTTTGAATCGGTAGAACGCTCGGTGATTTTTAGCCAACTTTTTCCCGAACAACCCTATCAGGATGCCCTGCTCAACCATACCATGTCCTTTCTGCTCAAACTGGCCGAGCAGTTTATCGGACAAGCCCAATACGAGCAACAGACCTTTACCAGTGCACATTACACCCTCAAAGGCTTGTTGGAGCGCGGCTTGGATAAACATTACCACTATTTATATGAAAAAACGGCCCGCCAACAAAACGAAGTACCGCTTCGGAATGCCCAATACCACTATGCGCAATATTATTTGAAAAACCTGGAAGCAAACCGCCGCTCTCAATCGGCCGCCCGGGTTTTTAACGAATCGGTGCAGGAAGCCACCGACCATCTCGACTATTTTTACTTAGCCGAAAAACTGCGCTGCACCTGCTATATGCTCACCAGCCAGGTCATCATTGCAACGCCGTACAACCTGCAATTGGTGGATGAAGTGTACCGATTTTTACAACAGCACCCCTTGCCAGAAAGCGCGCCCATCATCCACGCCTATTTTTACATTTTCCAATTGTTGCGCGACGATCAGGCACATGCCAGCTTTGAAGCACTTAAAAACCTGTTGGACACCCAGGAAAACCGCTTTTCCAAACAAGAATTGGCCGAATTATACCAATATGCCATCAATTATTGCAATTTCCAGATTCTGAAACTGCGCGAAGGCTTTGTAGAAGAAGCGCTGCATTTGTACATCAAAGGGGTCGACTCCGGTATTTTGCTACACAACGGCAAACTTTCCCCCTGGCATTACAAAAACATCATTAAAGCGGCCCTGCGGCTCAAACGGTTTGAATGGACCGAACAGTTTATCCTTCAAAACACCTGGCTGCTCGAAGACGCTTACCGCGATGATTCCTACCACTACAACCTCGCCGAACTGTATTATTACACCAGTCGCTTTGATGCCGCTATGACATTTTTAAACAAAGTAGATTTTTCCGATATTCATTATAATTTAGGTGCCAAAGTACTTTTAGTGAAAATATACTACGAAACCGACGCCAGCGATGCCTTGGAAAGTTTGTTGCACGCTTTTAAAACCTTTCTGCACCGCAACAAAGTAATTTCAGAGGAATTGCGCCGAACTTATTTGAATTTTATTACTATTGTCGCTCAAATGTTGCGTGCAACGCCCGAGCAATACCCGGCGCTATGCCTTAAAGTTGAACAACAACCACTTTTGACCGATAAAAACTGGCTTTTACGCATGCTATCCTGATATTTTCACTTTTAACACCGTTGCTACGATGAGAATTTTTCTTTTTGCATTCCTGTTCTTTGTCGCCCAAGCGCTCACTGCACAAAACCTCATTTCCAGTACCCTCCTGCTCACCAAAACCAAGGCGCAACTGAACACACAGTTTGGGGTACCCTTTATACAATATGGTGCAAAATTGTACCGCATTACTTACACCACACCCGATATTAATGGCGTATTGGATACGGCTTCCGGCCTTGTCGGTGTACCCAACGATGCAACCAAAGTGTTCCCGCGGCTGGTTTACCAGCATGGAACTTCTTCGTCGAAATTAGATGTACCCTCTTATAACGCAAGCAATGGAGAAGGCACAATAGGCGGTCTGTTTGCGGGTATGGGCTACTTTTCCTTGCTGCCTGATTACTTAGGACTGGGCACTTCCCGCGGTTTTCACCCTTATGTACATGCTGCCTCGGAGGCAAGTGCGGCACTCGATATGTTGCGCGCTGCCGAACAATTTGTCGCCCAATTGGGTACCGTTCAGGTAAATGACCAACTGTTTATCACCGGATATTCGCAGGGCGGCCATGGCGCAATGGCCCTGCATAAAACCATTCAAGAGGACCCTGCTCAGGGATTTGTCACCACCGCTGCGGCACCGATGTCGGGCCCGTATAGCATTTCGGGCGTGATGCGCGACCTGATTTTGTCGGAAACACCCTATTTTAACCCGAATTACCTGCCAAACACCATCCTTTCTTATCAAACAGTGTATAAAAACCTGTTTGTAAACCTGGAAGATGTGTTTAAACCCAATTACGCCACGCTCATTGAACCGTTTTATAATGGCACAAAAAGCCTGGGTACGCTGAATAGCCAGTTGATCGCTCAACTTACTTCCGAATTTGGCGCATCCATTCCGCGTAAAATGTTGCAAGAAAGCATTGTAAATGAAGTAATCAACAACCCGAACCATCCGTTTAACCTGGCTTTGCGCGACAATGATGTGTACCAATGGGCACCGACAACCCCTACCCGCGTGTTTTATTGCAAAGCCGACGACCAGGTGCCTTACCGCAACAGCATTGTAGCACGCGATACCATGAGCGCATTGGGCGCAGTAGATTTTCAGGTGATTGATGTGGATTCTACCCAGGATCATGGCGGTTGCGTTACCCCTGCGCTCATTCAAACACTGCTGTTTTTTGCCGGATTGCAGCAAGTTACCACCTCCAGCAATGCACCTGTATCGGTTTTAGACTTTCAATTAGCGCCCAACCCGGCCCGGGAGGAAATCACGTTGCGCGACCTGCCCTTTGATGGCCAACTGGACATTCTTGATATTCATGGAAGGGTTTATTTTTCGACACCCGTTACCACCCAGGGCTTGAGTATTCAGGTGGGTACTGTGCCGAGTGGCATTTATATGGTGCGTTTGCAAAATGGGGAAAATAGCGTGATGAAAAAATTGGTGGTACAACGGTAGGAACTTATCGATGAATTTAATGATTGTTTAAGTCGCGCGCACGGGCATGTTCTCGTGCCCGCGACTTTTATTCAACATCAAGATCCTCTGGATTTTGGTGTTTTTTAATGATTGCTTCCACCCGCTCCTCGGTAATTTTTAATGATTTTGCGATAACTGAAATGGGTACGCCATTCTCGAAAAATCCAAGGACTGCTTCTTTTTCTTTTTCTTCGCGTCCTTTTTCATGTGCAAATTCCATTTCGCCCCTAATATCTTGTTCACGGATACTTGCATTATCATAAGCGATCAATTCTTCTTTTTTCCAGGCGTGTTTATCTGCTTCTTTATAGGCTGTAATTAATCCCTCATCTCCAGTATCTTCAGGGATTACCTCCAGTTTGTTGACATGTTTTAAAAAATAAGTCCATTTATCCACTAAAGTTATTAACTCGTGTTCCTTCTTTTTAAATTTTGGGAGTTGGATAAAGCGGTGGTGTATGTCATTCAATACACACATACCAGTTTCTTCTTCAATGCTATAGTGCTTGGCTAAGTAATTTTTACCAAAGCCAATTTTGAAGTTCAATATACCAATAAAATAAGTAGGTTTTAACTTAGGATAATCGTCCCCCTTTTCTATTTGCATCGAAAAATCGCGCGCAGTGTAATATTGAACCCGTTTTTCAAATCCTTTTTTATCCGCTACCTGCATTTCTACTATAAATTGGCGGCCACGCTGATCCGTTGCACGCACGTCAATAATGCTTGCTTTTTCGCCAACGATACGCGGGAGTAAAAAAGGATTGATGATATTTACCTTTTTAATACGGTTCAAACCGTCTAAATCCAAAACGGCATTTAGAAAAGAAATTAGGACAATGCTTTTCTTTTGATTTCCAAATATTTTACTTAAAGCAATATCATTTTTTATATCTACGAATTTCATTTTTTAAATTTTATCACAAATTTAAGGGTTTTTGATGAAAATAAAGGCCATAATTTGTCTGTTTGCTTGCAAATTTTCCGCTCGCCCCTGCTGGATGAAAGCGGATTAAGTCTGTAAAATAGTGGTCTCCTGTGCATCCACCACAAGATTTTTTTAACAACAGCATCTAAAAGAACGGGTATAAACCCAACGGCAATAGCTGATAACCAAGCCATAAAAACACAACCCTTTGCATGATGAAATACGCATTTTTATCCAGTTTGGCGCTCCTTGCCGTGGTATTAATCTCCTTGCCCAGTTTTGATTTTCAGGCGCCGAAAATATCTGATATCCAGGATTTTAGGTTAAAAAACGTGGATGGGCGTATGGTTTCCATGAAGGACTTTCCGGATGCGAAAGGATTTATCATCATTTTTACTTGCAACCACTGTCCGTTTGCCAATTTGTACCCGCCCCGCTTGAATGCATTGAATGAAAAATACAAACCCTTGGGCTACCCGTTGATTGCCATCAGTTCGACCGACACGATTTTATACGAGGAAGATACCTATCCTAAAATGGTGGAAAAAGCGACCGACGAGGCGTTCAATTTCCCTTATTTATTTGATGAAACGCAATCGGTTGCCCAAAACTTTAAGGCACAAAAAACGCCCCACGCGTATGTGCTGCAAAAGGTAAAAGGCGGATGGGACATTCGGTACAACGGCGCCATCGACGACAATGGCGGGGAGCCGGAAGCCGTCACCCAGGCCTTTGTCGCCAATGCCGTCGATGCCCTGTTAGCAGGCAAATCAGTTGCCGTACATGAAACAAAATCAATCGGTTGCCAGATTTATTTCCGAAAAAAATAAACTCCGGCTATCGCAATACTACTTTCTGAATTACCCGGCCTTTTTCTGTAGCAATTTCAACAAAATAAATTCCGGCCGGTAATTGATTTAAATTCAAAGGATAGCGGAAGGCGCCTGCGGTTGATCGGGTTTGCACCGAATGAACCAGGGCGCCTTGTGCATTCCGCAAGGTGATCGCCAAGGATCCGCCTTCGAATTGTGTGGTTTGCACGTACACTTCCGTTGTAGCAGGATTGGGGTACACCTGCCAGGCCGTATTCAACCTCAAATCAGAAACCGCCACCAAGGCAGTATCGACCACCGCATACACGGGCACCCGTTCCGTTTCACAAATTGTTTCGTAAAAATCAATTTCCCAGTTATAAAAATAGTAATACCGATCAATGCCTTGTGCCGTATTCGATCGGTTGATGGATACCACGTTCGGTACCACGTATGGATAAGCCAAGTTGGCATCACTGCGGCGCAACTGCGGACTGGCGGTTCCAAAATTAGCCAGGTTGGTTTGGTTGTTGGTCGTCAAAGCCAATCCTGTACCCACCGGAACATCAAAATTCAAATCAATGACCGTCGTCCCGGCTGGAATATCAACCAGGGCAGATTGCAATAAATCATTATCGGCATTGCGTAATACTATTTCCCGAACGCCTGCTAAATCCGTATAAACCTTGGTTTTGGCCAGTTTAAAAGGCTTAAAACAATCAAAAATAACGGCACCGTTAAATCCAGCACCCGCAAAACTAGTGCCTGCATGGTCGGGCATGCCGGTAAACACATTTGGAAGATCCGAAGCACTGCGGTTCGAAACCCAAAAAGTATCGCTGACCGTCAAATTGCCCGTTTGAAAATTATTTCCGGTAAATATTTCCGCGCCACCTGTTGCTGCATCAAACCAGGACACCTCAGTGCCGCTTGCCTGCAACTGCGCAAGGCCATTTACCGCCACCGTATCGTTGGTGGTTACCGGTAAAGGATTGGGAAACACCGTGATCGACAGCACGGCCGAGGTATCTACTCCACACAAGCCCTGGGTTGCCACCGAATAAACGCCCGGGGTATGTACTTCAATGGTTTGGGTATTTTCACCAGTGCTCCACCAATATTTCGGCGCATCATTGGCCCGCAGCAATACGCTGGTGCCTTCGCATAAAAGGGTATCCCCGATCACCGTAATTTGTGGTGTTTCTACCGGATCGGCCACCACCGTTATGGGCGACGAAATAACGGTGCAACCGCCATTGAGGGAACTCACCGTAACCCGGTACATTCCAGCGGTATTCACATGGATTTGCGATGTTGTGTCTCCCGTACTCCAGGCATAAGTAGCATAAAACCCGCCCGTAAGCAAATTAACGCCTTGTCCGCTGCAAAAAGTAGTCGGACCGTCTGCATAGATCGGCACAGGCGGTACCAAACATTTCGCCTCCTCCAGGGTCAAATATTGGTCAATAGCAGGCTGCTCCAAAAGGATGGTAAAGCCAGAAGGGAAGTTAACCCGCACAGAATCAACTACTTTTAAGGTGTCCAGGCCAAACTGAACCTGCATAGAGTTCGCAATACCATAACTTTCCCCTGCGCGCACCTCGCGCACCTGCGTACCCAGGGCGCTGTACAGGAACACTTTCGTCCCCACCGCATTGTAATTGCTGGTGGTACCGCGCAGGTTCAGCCCAAAAAAATGGTGGTCATTGCCCGCATTCATCCAAAGTGCATCCGGTATGGTGCTCGGTTGGTTGAACACACCCGCATACCCGGCATAAATATCCGGAAATCCGTCGTTGTTTAAATCACCCACCGCACACGATTCCATGACCGCTGTGCCAAATAAATTGGGCAATTCCGTAAACGTTTTATTGCCATTGTTGTGAAACAGATACTGCGCAGTGCCCGCCACCAAAATATCCAGGAAGCCATCGTTGTCAAAATCGCGAAACACCCCCTGAATCGGCAATCCGCCTACTGCATTAAACAATCCGGAAAAAGCCGTGATATCGGTAAAATGCCCCGCCCCGTCGTTTTCCAACAGTTGGCTGGTGATATCATGGTTAGTGATAAAACAGTCAAAATCGCCGTCATTGTCAATGTCGCCAAAATCGGCCGTCCAGCTTTGTGCGCCAATGCGCAGTCCCGAAGCATTGGTCAGGTCCTGCGTGTACGTTCCGTCGCCATTGTTGATGAACAGCATATTGATCCGGCGGCCGTCGGTGGGTTCATTTACATTTTGCCGGCATTTGGCCACATACAAATCCACATCGCCGTCATTGTCGATATCGCTCCAAATTGAGCCGTAATTGCCCGAATTATCCGACGCTGGCACGGTCGTATAGTCCATTACATTCGGATTGTAATTCAACGCACCGGTTCCATCGTTCATAAAAAAGCGCGACGGGCCGTCATCATGGCACACAAAAGCATCCAACCAGCCGTCGTTGTTGATGTCGGCGTAATTGACACCCTGCACAAAAGTACCCGGGGCCGTCAAGGTTGAAAGCGTGTAAGCACTGGCATCGGCATTGGCGCGGGCAACAAAAATACCGTTGTAACTTCCACCCAACAACACGTCCGGCTTCCCGTTGTTGTCAATGTCAGCAGCACAAACGCCCCAAATATTCGCCCCCGACACTGGTCCGATTTCTAAGTGCTCGAAAGGTGCATTGGGCGCGTTTTGAAATTCGATGGAAAGCAAATTAGCCTGGTTTAAGCGCACAATGTCATCGCGGCCATCGCTGTTCATGTCCAACACGGCCATCGCCACCCCATTGTATTGGTTTACGGGGTTGAGCAGTTTTTTTTGATTGGTAAAATTGATTTGGGCCGAAAGAGCAGTCCCAAACAGGAAAAGCAGGCAAAAACTCAAGATTTTAGAAAATTTCATCAGCAAGACAGGTCTTAGGTATGGATGGTGAATAAAAACCGCACAATTAAAACCTTTTTGAGGGAAGTATTGGGGATGGAGTGGGTGATTTGCAAGATACTGACAAAGTGCGGGCGGGTGATGTGTTGGGGTTTGAATTTAGGTAGATACTTTCTGGAAGCCGTGGATCATGAAATAACGATGGACAAATTGTTTGCTCCATGTTAATTGTATCAAGATAAGCCGCTTCCTGATTGGATCGGGTGGCGGCTTTTTTATTACTTGATTCGTTCGCGGAGCTTATTTGTTGGAACTGCTTTAGAGGAATAATATGGTGGTGGATGTTTATGGTTGTATTGGGGCTAATGTAAGCAAAGCTGTCAAACCGCCGCGCCTAGTGAGCGGTTGGATATTATTATCATAACCAATCACCTATACATATTTAAAAGTATTCATTTTTTCCTCCCTTGGCCTTCAGGTAAACCGCACTCGATGCCGTCAAAGGTTTTCCTGCAAGCTTGGCAAATCAAATTACAAAATATCGCCGCCAACTACGCGATGGTAGCCCTTTTTCAGGTTTCTGAAAAAATACTGGAGCAGGGTCTTTTCTTCAATAATCACCACTGCCGTGCCATTCATGCCAGGTTGTAGGAGCCCTTTTAATCGCCCCGGATCACCTAAAGCGACGTAGAGGTTGTACTGACCGCCCTCGTCCGGCGTAAGACTGATTTGTCGAATATGCCCAGGTACGCTGCCGTATTCATAAAAAGGAAAGGATAATACTTTGAGGTGGCACGGCTGCTGCGCTTGCAGTTTGCCCACCACGGCAGGCGGGCATTTCAAAAAGGCGTAGGTAGCATCATTGGCGCTGTTGATTTTGAGCACAGTGGCCCCGCTGTTGATCTCTTTTTCTCCTTCAAACAAAAAAGACACCCTGCCTGCCACAGCACTTTTGACCACGATCTCGCCCGCTGTGATATCGCAAGGACCAAAGGTATTGGCAATGCGGCGGCGGGCGAGTTCCAGTTTACCAACCGATTCGACCATTTCAGCCTGGAAATCGGCCCCTAATTTGGCCAATTGCTTGTCGGCGATCTGGTTGTCGGCTATATTGATCTGGTTCTGCAGCAAGTTGGCGCGCAAGATGTCGATTTGCCGAAGTGTAGCGGTGTGCTTGGCCCCGTTCAGGTTACCTGAATCTTGCAGCGCCTGGTAGTAGTCGTTTAGCAGGGCCAAGATCTCCGGCGAGGTGAGGCCTTCTCCCGATGAAATGCGAACAGGTAATGGATATTACTTTGATAATCAATATCATTACCCAACGCTCCTGACCCCAGCGGGGTCACACCTTTGTAGCAAAAAACAGAACGGATGAAATCCTGCCGGCGGTTGAAAAAATACACAAAATTATTTATATCAGAATAAATCCTATAAAATACAGATCGAACATTTTGCGAAAGCAGATGGGAATTTTTGGATAAATCTTTTGACGCGCATGAAAATTATTGCCATGATGTTCCTTACGGACTCGAGCAATACAAATCCTGCACGCTACAAATAACGACATTCACCGCACCCAAAGTCCCTACCGGGGTACAAGCCTGAAACGTAGATGGATTCACAAAACTATTAATGACAAACTGCAAGGGCGTGAGCACATTCCCGCCTTGCTGTACTTGCCAGGAATAGGTAAAAGGGGGCGTACCACTTAAGGTTAGTTCAACAGTTCCGCACGCGCCGCCACATATAGCGCCTGAAGGCGTTGTAAGCGAAACAAGGGTAGGCTTGGGCCGCCAAATGACGGCAATTTCCGGAGAAATGTCGAGGCAAGGGTCATTAAGGTTGATTTGACCATTCACAGCATTGCCCACTACCCTCGAAATGTAATAGGTGGTGCCTGCCACCAATGGCGGTACAAAGGGGAAAACACCGGTGTTATTTTGTACCAAAACCGATCCGATTGGGTTGGCTGGGTCCGTAAAGAGGATATAACCAACCGCGTCGTCGGGGTCGAGTTGGGTATTGTTGTTGAACGGGGCAGTGTAGGCATTGGGCACACAGGCATTAGCCGTAGTAACCATTGGCGTGCCTGCGGATGAAAGGAGACATGCGCACGCCGGAACAGGTACACCAGGCGGCAGTATGCTCAGCCCCTGAATGAACGTCAATGGCGTATTACAAATGGGCGTCCACGAATTGGTGGAGAAGTTATACTCCACAAAATCAACATTACCACCGATGTTGACCGTAGAAATAATTTGCCCCGAAGCGGCTGTAGCCGCCGTATATAATGCGTTGGGCACATTGGCATAGACGAGGGTGCTTGCTGCAGGATTCGTCAAATTGACCTCATACACTTGTCGAACGGCTACTCCGTTAACAACGACTTCGCAGAAGGCATACATAGTACTCCCCACCAGGAACAGATCGTAAGGTTGAACCGAGGGCGGGAACGGCCCAATATTCGTTACCGTATTCGTTATTGGATCGAAGATACCTAGCTGACCGCCCGCAGTAACGTATATGTTCCCGTTCGGATGGATAAGCGACCCGAACCAGTAGGGGCCAGGAACGGTAGCAATTGGGTTCGGATTTGGTGGTTCATAAACAGACACGCTCCCTAACTGTGTACTTATCACAATATTACCATTGGGAAGCACGAGCGTTTCCTGGATGGTACCGACAGGATTCTGCAGAATGGGGCAAAAGGTGCAGGTGGCCAAATCGATCTGGAAAACATATTGGGGCGGGTTTGGTCCCAGGCGCGCGGTAAAAATAACGATTTGTCCATACGCCGAGCTGATCAAACTCACATAAGTAAAAATAACAAATGGTATAGTTAAGCGGATAAACAGGCGTTTTATCATGGTTTACCGTGTTTTATCTTGTTTAAGTGGGTATTACTATTAAACACGACGCGAAGGAATGGGTTTAAAGCATGTTCAAAAGCCTACTATTTTACGGTTTTGAAAACCACCATTTTGCCTTCAAAACGATTATATCCTATTTTTAATCTAATAGCAATTCAAGACAATCTCTATCAAATCGGAGGAAGGCCCCATGTCGACCATTTTACTTTGAGTGGCAGAACCTACCTTAAATGTATGCATCATGCCTCCTTGAACATAAACCCGCTTTCGAGTACTGCTTACTTGCTCAGCCGGTACAACAATGCCATCCACCAACACATCGGCATCTTTGCATACAGCATTGAGTATGAGCAAAACTGGAATAAGTATTGGCTTTTTTTCTGGCTGGACACTAGGCCCGGGGTCTTGTTTACCTTCTATTTTTATAGGTTTAACAGCAACAGGATTTCCTGCACTTGGGTTTTGCAACTTGGTCGTATCAAGGCCAACTGGTGCTTGCGGTTGCACGGAGGCACTTGAGTCAGGCACCGGTGAATTGAATATTTTTACCCATATTATAAAAGCCACCAAGAGCAATACCGCTGCTGTCAACAACACAAAAGTCCAAGTTTTAGGTGGCCTATCGGGTTTTTCAGGTTCAAGATACCCAAGGGCAATTGCCTCCTTAACCATGTCCAACAAACGTGCACGAATTTGATTGCGCTCCGTATTTTCAACCAAAACCTGTTTTTGATTTGCGACCAAACGCCCATCCAATTGCTGCAATTCCTGGAGCAATTGATCATCGGCATGTTGCTGAAAAACGACATGCAAGTGCTGGATGATTAAGTCAAGTCGATCAAGTTTAAATAATTGATCAAAATGAGATTTATCTGTCACTGTTTTACTCATTTTACAGAAATTTCCTCATAAATGGCCACGTTATCAAAATGATGCGTCCCCTTCCCGATTGCCAATACGCCCATTAACCCGCTTTTATAAGTATCATCAATTACCTTCTTTTCAAATTTACTGTCTACATATAGAAAAAATTCATTCCCCATCGCAATGATACCCAACTGATAATCACGCCCCTGCACCACTTTAATGGTTTTGCTGAATAAAGGAACAATATCCTCTGGATGGTGAATATTAAACTTAAAAAACTTCAAATCACCGGCATCCGTCAGCGTAAAACCATACCCAGCATTGGTCGCTTTATCAAAACGAATGGAAATTCCGCGCCCCAAACAACCGCCGTCTCCATTGCAGTTCGGCGGGTTCTCCACGCGAATCGTCACGGAATAGGGCTGCGCATTGGAAAAATCGGTGCGCTGATTGACGGGTTTGACATCTAAATATTTATGCTTTACATAAAGCGGCGCTTGAATAATTATTTTATAACGCTCCTCGTCGATAAGGGAACTTTCTTTCCCCTGCAATGTCGTTTTACCCCAAATATTGAACGGGAAATCTTTGCGATTTTTCCAATTGGTAAAATCTTCAAAATAATCAGTTTGGATTGAATTCCATGCCTCACTATTGAGCAATTTTGAATGATCCACCGTAACCAAGTGCTTTTTTTCGGGCGCGACAGCAGGTTCATTGATCGTCTTTATAAAACGACTGTGGTTGTTCGGCAATAAGGTCTGAATAAATACTTCGCGTTTTTCCTTATTTTTAAAGTCTACTTCGTTTAATGATTTATATGGATTGGCTACGATCCGCGTAGTGTAAATGTTTACAAATTTGATCTTTAAGGTAAAAGCCCCTTGTGCTTGATCTTCATAAATCTCTCCAAAAACCACAATACTAGCGCCAATTTTTTTAAACTCCGCAGCAATATCTGCCGGAATTTTAACCTCTTTATTTAAAAAAGTAACCTCGTTTTTGCGCTGTTCCGTCAATTCTGCCTCCATCCGACGTTCCAGCACATTCACATCGGTCCACTCATTGGTGAGGCACGATTGATAATAGGCCGTCACGTCCCTGGTAAGTTGATTTTCACGCCCATCGGACATTTTAAAATCCCAAACGTAAATACCAGAAGTTTCGGTCGTTTGTGCGAAAACAGGCACAATCTGTACATAAAATACGGTGATCCAAAAAAATAGGTGCTTCATGATTTCAAGAAAGATATAAAGTGATTTTAGCGGTAAATATATCAAATATATCTAATCTTCCTTTATAAACAATTGGATACCGCCCCAACACGCAGAAAAATCTGTGTAACATCTGCGAAAAAGAATCTGTGTAACATCTGCGCGAAATACTTCCAGCAGTGTAGTCGGGTGGGCAATTTGCTCGACGTTTTTATTTCGCACAGATGTTACGCCGAAAAAAAGCACAGATGTTACGCAGAAAAATCTGTGTAACATCTGCGAAAAGGAATCCGTGTAACATCTGCGCGAAACATCTCAATCGGGCTCCGAAGCGCTATCCGACCGCAAGGGTCGGATGGGTAAGGGAATCATCCGAAGCGCTATCCGACCGCAAGGGTCGGAGTTACAGTTCTTGATCAATCGAATAATTATTCCGCACAGAAGAATTCCGATTAATCATTTCCCCCACAAATCCCGTCAAAAACAACTGCGTCCCCACCATTAATACCAAAATACCCAAAAAGAACGCAGGCCGATCCGCAATGCCGATTTCTTTGAAAATGAGTTTTTCGATGCTCAACCAGGCCAGGATGCCAAAGCCGGTGAGAAAGGCGATCAAGCCCAACAACCCAAAGAAATGCATCGGGCGTTTGCCAAATTTACCCACAAACGAAATAATCATCAAATCCAGCGGACCATTCACAAAACGCCGCCAGCCGCCGAATTTCGTGTACCCGTACTTGCGCGCACGATGCTCCACGACTTTTTCTCCAATGTTCGGAAAACCCGTCCATTTGGCCAAAACCGGTATATAACGGTGCATTTCTCCATAAACTTCTACACTGCGGGCCACTTCACCCCGATATGCCTTCAAACCACAGTTGAAATCGTGCAAATTGATCCCGCTCATCCAGCGGGTTACAGCATTGTATAATTTGGTCGGAATGGTTTTGCTCGGCGGATCATGGCGTACTTTTTTCCAGCCACTCACCAAGTCATACCCGTCTTCCCGAATCATGCGGTACAATTCGGGTATTTCGTCCGGACTGTCCTGCAAATCAGCGTCCATCGTGATCACAACATCGCCTAAAGATGCCTGAAAACCTACATGTAAAGCCGCACTTTTACCATAATTGCGCCGAAATTTGATGCCCCGCACATAGTCATTGCCTTTTTTCAACTGCTCGATCAGCGCCCAGGAGCCATCATTGCTGCCGTCGTCGATAAACATAATCTCATAGGTAATGCCCATCTTTTCCACCACACGGCGAATCCAGGCTTCCAGTTCGGTGAGGCTTTCCACCTCGTTTTTCAAAGGTATTACAATGCTCAAATTCATAACTCAAAATTGGTCAAGGGCTTGGGTTTCATACGTTTAATTGGTGGTAAACGGGCGTCACGCTGTGCATAAATGGGCAACAACGGTTCCGAATCCTGGGTAACCGGAATGGCAAATTGCTGGTGCCACGATTTTTCCCGCAACATTTTGCTCCAACGCTCAAATAATAATTCCTGTTGCGCGGCACTTAATTTGGACGCCGCGTCGTACATGCCTTTCGCACTGCGCTGCCGCATGGCTTCAAATAAAGTAACGGCGCAGGCTACCGAAATGTTCAGACTTTCGGCAAAGCCCACTTGCGGCACTAAAAAATTACCATCGGCGTAGGCCAATGCTTCAGGGCTCAATCCGTCATCCTCATTGCCAAACAACAAAGCAGTCGGTACGGTAAGGTCCATTTCGTACAAAGTCTGGCTTTTTTCGCCCAAAGCAGTCGCCAAAACACGTCCGTACCGTTCTTTTACCCGCCGAAAACACTCTGCCAGGTCTTCAAAAACATAAACGTCGATCCACTTAAAAGCGCCGCCTGAAGTGCGTTTGCCCAATACCAACCCGCGTTTGTCCAAATACGGCTTGGTGTACACCACAAACACCTCGCGCACGCCCACCGCATCGCAGGAGCGCAACACCGCACTGATGTTGAGCGGATCGAATATATTTTCCAAAACTACCGTCAGGTCGGGCTGACTTTGCCGAATGACGGATTTTATCTTTGCAACACGCTCGGGTTTCATAAGGGGCAAAATTGAAGATTCTTTGGCAATTACGTGAACCATTTTTAACAAATGGCATTAGAACCATGAACATTTCTGCTTTATGCATCATTTCGACATTATTTTGGCAGGCGGTGGCTTGTCTGGACTTACCCTGGCCATCGAGTTGGGCAAGCGCGACTTTTTCCGAAACAAGTCGATTTTGATCATTGAGCGCGACGCTAAGCAACAAAATGACCGAACCTGGTGTTTTTGGGCCACAGAAGCAGAAGATTTGCCGCCCGTTTTGTTCAGATCCTGGGACCATTGCCTTTTTTATGGCACAAAAGGGGAAAAGCGGCTCAAAATGCCCCCGTTTCGGTACCACATGGTGCGTGGCATCGATTTTTACAACTGGGCTGCGGCTGAAATCGCGCGATTTCCAAATATACAACGTATTCAAGCAGAGATTTTAAACCTGGAAGAAAAGGGTGCCGTGCACACCGACCAAGGCGTTTTTACGGCGGAATGGGTGTTCAACAGCGCCATTACGCCAACGGAACTGGTGCCCAAGGCCAGCGCGCTGTACCCGAATCCGGCATTTTCAATTCCAAATGCCCCCCAGGAAAAAACCAAGGCCCACACCTGGTTTTTACAACATTTTAAAGGCTGGATCATCGAAACACCCCTGCCCCGCTTCGATACCAACACGGCAACGTTGATGGATTTTCGGATCGATCAAAAGGGCGATACCCGGTTTGTGTATGTTTTGCCTTTTTCCGAATCAAAAGCATTGGTAGAATACACCGTTTTTTCGCCCGCCCTCTGTACCGCAGCCGAATATCAGGCCGAATTGCAGCATTATGTACAAAATTTTCTGAAAATTGACGAATTCAACGTTTTAGAAGAAGAATTTGGCGTAATTCCCATGACCGATTTTGGCTTTTCACCCGCCCAACAAGGCAATATCATCCATATCGGAACAGCGGGCGGCTTCGTAAAAGGTTCCAGTGGCTATGCCTTCAAACGTACCCGACGCAAACTGCAACAATTTACCGAGGCTTGGGCACGCACAGGTACGCCCAACATGCGCCTGCTGCGATCGGGTTATCGTTTCCGGCTATACGACAGCATCATGCTGCGGGTGCTGCGCGATCAATTGTACCCCGGAAAATCCTTTTTTTCAAAATTGTTTTATAAAAGGCCTGCCCCAATCATTTTTCGTTTTCTCGACGAAGACAGTACCTTTACAGAGGATTTGCGGGTAATATCCAGTCCGCCACCCCTACCCTTTTTACGCGCCTTGTGGCGACAATTGCCGTTCCTAAAAACATTATGAAAAATAAAATACATCCCCGAATAGGCATCACGGGCGGAATTGGCAGCGGCAAAACCACCGTTTGTCGTCTATTCGAAACCTTGGGCGTACCCATTTACGATGCCGATTACTGGGCGAAATGGTTGATTGTCCATGATCCAGGTATAAAAACCGCGATCACCACGCTCTTGGGACCTGAAAGTTATTTGGCCGATGGTTCCTACAACCGCCCCTTCGTAGCCCAACAAGTGTTTTCAGATCCCCGAAAACGCCTTGCCCTCAACCAGATCGTACATCCGGCCGTAGAAACACACAGTGCCGCCTGGAATGCCCAACAAATCGCAGACGGCGCTTTGTACACCCTGAAAGAAGCCGCCCTGCTCATTGAAAGTGGCAACCATAAAAAAATGGACCTGGCTATCCTGGTTACCGCGCCCGAGGAAATGCGCATAGAAAGGGTCATGCGCCGCGATGGCCTGACCGAAGCCCAGGTAATGGCCCGAATTGAAGCCCAAATGCCAGAAGCAGAAAAGATGCCAATGGTCGATTTTATCGTGTTCAACGACGGGCACCACAGCCTGATACGACAAGTTTGGAAAATTCACCAACATATCCTTCAAAAATATTTTGGTAAACGGTAAACCTTTTACTACCTTTGCAGCCCGAAATTCAAATTTGTAAATAATTTTCGATTCATACAATGAAAAAAGATATTCATCCGGCCGCTTACCGTTTTGTGGTGTTCAAAGACATCGCAACGGACGACATGTTTTTAGGTCGCACCTGCACCAACTCTAAAGAAACGGTTCTTTGGGAAGACGGTAAAGAATACCCTTTGGTTAAAATGGAGATTTCTTCTTATAGCCACCCTTTCTTTACCGGAAAAATGAAATTTGTGGATACCGCTGGTCGTATCGATAAATTTAACAAAAAATTCGCAAAATTCGCGAAGTAATTGCGCAACCTTTGCGTTGTTGGAAAGTCCCGATAGGCTACGGCAGATTGGGACTTTTTTTGTAAAAGTCCTATGATGAACATTATACTTTTCGACTCCGACGCGCGCATGCATTTGCTTCCGCTCACCGCAACTCGACCCATGGGCGAGCTGCGTATCGGTATTTTAACCATTCGTGAAAAATGGGAACGCCTGCTCCGCGGCTCGGTATCTTATATTACCCAGGAATACCTCCAGGAAAAATACCCCATTCATATTGAAGAGGACAACCTGATTCTTAATGGAGGTATTCTGCCTACCGAACAATTGAGCAGAAAGATTGCCGATCTTCAACAAAATGAGGCCTTACTCCTCAATGGCGAGCTCATTGCCGCACGCCTAAACGAAGCCCGCTTCGAAAGTTTGATTGAAGACGAAGAAGTACACGAACTCCAGGGTGTCGAACTGGATGAGAGCATCGCGATTTTTCCGATCAATCAACTCTGGCAACTCACCCATTTGGCAGGTCAGGCGTTTGAAAGCGATTTCAACCTGATTACTTCCGGCCGGGCAACCCAGGCGCTGTCTCCCAGCAACCGGGTAATTGGTGCCAGTCAGCAGATTTTTCTGGAGGAAGGCGCCAAAATTGAATGCTGCATCCTGAATACTACCGACGGCCCCATCTATATTGGAAAAGACGCTGAAGTGATGGAAGGCAGCATCCTTCGTGGCCCCGTTTCCATTGGTGCACAGGCGATTGTGAAAATGGGCGCTAAAATTTACGGACCCACCATCATTGGTCCAGGCTCACGGGCAGGGGGCGAAATAACCCGCTCTATCCTGATGGCCAATGCCAACAAATCGCACGATGGTTACCTCGGCGATTCAGTGTTGGGCGAGTGGACCAACCTTGGCGCCGACACCAACAATTCCAACCTGAAGAACAATTACAGTGAGGTAAAACTCTGGAATTACGCTACCGAAAAGTTTGATAAAACGGGCACCCAGTTTTGTGGCATGATTATGGGCGACCACGCCAAATGCGGTATCAATACCATGTTTAATACGGGAACGGTGGTAGGCGTGTTTGCCAATGTCTTCGGCGCTGGCTATCCCCGCAATTTTGTGCCCGATTTCTCCTGGGGTGGCGCTGATGGCGGCTACCGCACCTATAAGTTTAATGAAGCCTGCGTTACGGCGGAGGCCGTGATGGCGCGTAGAAATGTGCCTTTTAATGAATTGGAAAAGGCCATTTTATACCATATTTACGATCGCACGGCACAGTACCGTAGCTGGGACAAATAAATTTTCCGGATGAATAACCTGAAATATGATCGGCGGGGGGTTTCTGCCTCCAAAGACGAAGTGCATGCCGCCATCCAACACCTGGATAAAGGCCTGTTTCCGACTGCTTTTTGCAAAATTATGCCCGATTATGCAGGAGGAAGCGCGCTTTTTTGCAACATGCTGCATGCCGACACAGCCGGTACCAAAACCAGCCTGGCCTACCTCTACTGGCGCGAAACGGGCGATTTATCGGTTTGGCCCGGCATTGCCCAGGATGCTATTGTAATGAACCTCGACGATATGGCCTGCGTGGGCTGTACCAACCAAATCCTGCTTTCGAGCACCATTGGCCGCAACAAATTATTAGTCAATGGCGACGTAGTTGCTGCGGTCATTAAAGGCACGTCCGATTTTATTGAAACCATGGGCCAACACGGCGTCGAACTCCAACTCGCAGGGGGGGAAACGGCCGATGTGGGTGATATCGTGCGCACCATCGACGTGGGTTTTACCGCGTTTGCCCGCATGCGCCGCAGTCAGGTGATTGTCAACAATATACAAGCTGGTGATGTCATCGTTGGACTCTCCTCCTCGGGGCAGTCTAACTATGAAACAGCGTACAATGGCGGGATGGGCAGCAATGGTTTAACCGCCGCCCGACACGATGTCTTATCAAAAGTATATGCTGAAAAATACCCGGAAAGTTTTGATCCCAACCTACCCTCAGATGTCGTGTACACCGGCAATCGCCTGGTAACCGACCCAATTTCCGTTACCTATCCGGCCGGCAATACCTTTGACGTACCTGCTGGCAAACTGATTCTCTCCCCTACCCGCACGTTTTTGCCGGTTTTAAATGCAATTTTTACAAAATACCGCAAAAAAATCAACGGCATCATCCACTGTACCGGCGGCGGACAAACGAAGGTGCTCAAGTTTGCAGAAAACGTACACATCATCAAAGACCAATTGTTCGAATTACCGCCCTTGTTCCAACTCATTCAGGAAAGCAGCGGCACCGATTGGCGCGAAATGTACCAGGTATTCAACATGGGCCACCGCATGGAATTGTATGCACCCAAACGCTATGCAGGCCGCATTATCGCTGTGGCGGAGTCATTTGGCATCGAAGCACGCGTAATTGGGCGCGTGGAGGCCGGAAACAATGCTACCCAGGTTACGGTGCGTGGCGCTCACGGGGAATTTGAGTACTTGAGATAGGGAGAAAAAGAGAAAAAAGGGGCCACAGAGTTGCGCGGAGGTACGAGTTACACGGAGAAAAAAGGGGTTCCACGGAGGAGCTGGGAGGTACGGAGTTGCACAGAGAAAATTAAAAACTCCGTGTAACTCCATACCTCCGAGCTCCTCCGTGGCACCCTTTTTTTCTCCGTGATACCCTTTTTTCTCCGCGCAACTCCGTACCTCTGTGTATCTCCGTGGCCCTTTCCTATCCGTATTCCATGATCTCTAGAATTGTTGCCACAAACACCTCATTATCAAAGGGTTTGATCAAATAATACTCTGCGCCATGGGCATAGCCGGTTTCTTTATCCCGTTGCGTGCCTTTTGCCGTTAAAAACACAATTTTAGTGTACTCCAAAGCCGGATTGTTGCGAATTTGGCGCGCTACCTCAAAGCCATCCATCCCAGGCATCATTACATCCAGTACAATAATATCCGGAACCAACTGCTGGGCCTGCGCGATGGCTTGCTGACCGTTATAGGCCTTATGCACCGCAAAACCTTCCCGCTCGAGTAAAAACTCAAGGGCAATTACAATATTGGGCTCGTCATCTACGATCAGAACTTTTAACCCGGCAGAAGTCATAAGGCTCGTTTTTTTCGATATAAAAGTAAGGTAGAATTCGATTTGTTATAATAAAAATAGGATAATTTTCAAAAAATCAATAGAAATCTTCTCTTTTAGGTGGTTTTGATGCTGTATCCAGCAAGGGCAACCGTATTTCAAACCTTGCACCATGGCCAAGCTTAACATTGTCTACCTGAATAAAACCTCCATGTTGATTTAGTATGGTTTTGGAGATAAACAGACCCAGCCCCGTGCCTTTGGGTTTGCCCAGTTCTGCGCTGTGCAATTGGGTGAATTTATCAAAAATGATTGCACGCGCACCCGGAGCAATGCCCGGTCCATTGTCCGACACCCACCATACCGCCGATGGACTTGCCGATAACAAACCAATTTCGACCGCCCCTTTTTCAGGATCGCAAAATTTCAGGGCATTGGATAAAAGATTGACGGCCACCTGCACCAATTGGTCGTTGTTGCCCTGTACCAGCACCGCTTCATCCGGTAAATCGACCTTTATGGATACATGTTGGGCGGTAAAAAGATGCGCCATGGATTCCACCGCTTGTTGCAACACGGTACGCAAATCCAGCGGCTCTTTGGGCATTTCGGCGCCTGCATTTTGCAGTTTTTCAAGGTCTAACACCTGGTTAATTAACCGACTAATGCGCTCGCTTTCAGTTACCAAAATATGCAAATAAGCATCTGCTTTCTCCGGGGGAAGTTCGCTGCGGTAATCGAGCATTATTTTGGAAAGGGCCTTGATGCTGGTAACGGGCGTCCGTAATTCATGGGTGACGGTGGTGATAAAATCGGCCTTCATCCGATCCAGGGTTTTCAATTGGTCATTGGCCAGGGTAAGTTGATCCGTCAGGGCCTCCAATTGTTTATTTTTTGCCTCCATCTCCCTGCTGTACGCTACGGCTTCTTTTGTTTGTTCTAAAATACGCATCACCTCATCGATGCTGATGGGTTCTTCCTTGGTAATGCTCTCAATAATAATGCGTGCAGTGGCAGCACCGACGGCACCCGCCAGGTTTGTCTCTGCAAAGCTGATCAAATCGGCATGCGCTGTTTTTTCATTTACCAAGGAAACCTGATTGGCTTTTTCAAATTCATTAAAAATAGCCGCACTGCGTGATTCACTCAAAAAACGGGTTAAAACCTGACGTAAATCGGCAATTTTAGCCTCACGCTTCAAAATATCCCATTCCTGCCCACTGTTATACTTATGGATATTGACAAACAAATCGGCCTGGGTAAGATTGAGCGTGGTCGGACGGGTATTCACCGAAACAATGGCATAAACCCAGGTATTAAACAATAAACTCCAAAAGGCCGCATGGGTAATCGGATCCAGGCCGGTTAAGCCAAACAACGCACTCGGCTTCAAAAATTGCAGGCCAAACAAGCCGTTTTCTAAAAAATGGGTGGGCAAATAACCCGCCAAAGCAATACTCGGCAGTGGCAAACAATACGCCCATATCAAAAAACCCAAAAACATGCCTGCTATCGCACCTTGCTCGGTGGCGCGTTTCCAGTACAAACCACCAATGACGGCAGGTGCCAACTGCGCCACTGCCGTAAAGGAAATCAACCCGACCGAAACCAAATCATACGTGGAGCCTACAATTTTTTGATACCAATACGCCAATATGAGCATTAAAATGATGCTCAAACGCCGAATATCAAGCAACCGGGATATACCACTGACCAAATCCTTGTTGTATTCCAGACGATTGGCACGAATCAACAACGGCACAATGATATGATTGCTAAACATAATACTCAAAGCCGTGGTTTCTACCACAATCATACTGGTTGCCGCCGAAAAACCACCAATAAAAGCAACCAGTGCCAACCAGGGTGCGCCATATTTTAAAGGCAAATTCAGCACATACGTATCCGGCAACACCGAAGCATCAAACAACATTTTCCCTGCAAGGGCTACCGGGAACACAAAAATATTGATCAGCAAAAGATAGAGCGGAAACACCCACATGGCCGTCGGAATATGCCGGGGCGTGCTGTTTTCTACCACCGAAATATGAAATTGACGCGGCAACAAAACAATGGCAAACAACGACAACATCATCAACATGTTCCAGGCAAGCGGCGACACACCGACCGACTTAAATGAAAACAACACGGCGGTATCCGGGCGTTGCAGTGCCTGCTGGAATAAATCACCAAAACCATCGTACAGGAAAAAGGTCACAAAAATACCAACGGCAAAAAAAGCAATCAACTTGATCAAACTCTCAAAAGCAATTGCGGCCACCAAACCCTCATGCCGTTCATTTGGATCTAATTTGCGGGTGGCAAATAATACCGTAAACAAGGCCATCGCCACGGTAACATAAAAACCGGCATCCAGCCAAAGGGGCGTATGACCGGCCCCAGCCCCCGCCATCGAATAACCAGTAAGGGTATTGATCCCGAATATGACCGCCCTCAATTGGATGGAAATATAGGGAACAATACCCAAAACGGCAATAATTGTGACCAAAACGGCCAACGTAGAACTCTTTCCATAACGGGAAGAGATAAAATCGGCAATAGACGTGATGCGCAGATTTTTAGAAATCACAATCATTTTGCGCAACACCATGTACCATAAAGGCGCCAATAAGGTCGGGCCCAGGTACACCCCCAGAAAAATCAGCCCCCCCGTAGCAGCACGACCGACCGACCCGAAAAAAGTCCAGGCCGTACAATACACTGCTAATGATAGTGCATACACATACGGATTATTCACCACACTTGCACCGCGATCCGCCCTTCTGTCTACCCGCCAGGCAATCAGAAACAACAAGGTAATATACAACAACGAGCACCCGACAACAAGGCTTAATCCCATGCAATGGTTAGTTTTTCCGTTTTCGAACTACCAAAGCTACGACGACAATCAATGCGATCCAAATGAAAAAGAAGTAAAAGAACTGAAGTGGCATGCCCCATACCAAGCGACGCTCGTCGAAGATGCCCAAAATCGGGTAGCTCAACAACAAAAGAAACAAGATAAAAACGATGATCAAAGTACTGCTGCGATCGCTGGCCATGTCCATAACGGGATAACAACTATTTGATTTACAGGAAAATATGCGTTTGCAGGATCAACTCGCCTTTGTACCCGGTGCGCACGATTTCACTGTTTTCTAATTTGTAAATCGGGCGCGTCTGGTATTCGAGGGTAATTTTGGCATGATGGCTGGTCACAAAATAATTGATCCCAAGTCCGAACTGCGTAGATGCATCTTTCAAACGATCAAATTTTTTGTACGTGGTCGTTGCATACGGCATAAATGCGGTTCCGTTTTTCAATTTGGGCAATTGGTAACCCGCCTGTACATAAAAAATGTTGCCGGTACCAATCGTAGGCTGCGCGTTACCGCCCCCGGCCCAACTTTCAGCCGATGGCGGTGGGGTTGCATGCAGGTTAAGTATACCAATGTTCCGAATATAGTTGGTGCCAAAATTATTGTGGTAAAAAGTGGCCAACACACTCAAAGCAGTACCTTTTTCTTTATTGATCGGCATATCCAAAAATGCATCTACCCCTATTGACAAATGGTCTTGGTAAGACGAGTCGCGGCCATCGATTGATTTATACAAAGATGCATCATTATGACGATAAAAACCAGCACCCAAGTTAAACACCTTTTTAGAACCAAGGTACGAACCGACAAAAAACGGCAATTTATTGCTTTCTTTATCCCAAAACATCCAGTTTACGTACCCAGCCTGGGCCCAGGTTTCGGTCACTACGTTTTCCGCAACACCTTTCCCCACTGCGGCAGGCAATTTTCCATTCACAAATGGCTTGTTCAACGAAACGCGGTAATCCAAGCGGCCCAACTGACCTTTTGCATAAATGCCAAACTGGCGGGCAAATTGGTCCGTAGCCTCAATCGTTGGCCAGTTAAAGATGGGCGCATCCAGGGTCATAAAGTTCAACGTGCTGTTGCTGGTCAGGCGCGAAATACCATTCCAGTAAATCAAACCCGCTCCAACGTAAAGTTTATCTTTAAACAACTCATACTCCGTCCAAGCATCATGCAAAAACAGTTGCGGTTTTTTGCCCCCATTGTTGGCACCGGTAGTTGCTGCGGCCTGAAAACCAACCGCCGTAGCACCGCCATTGATAAAACTCTGATTATTAATACCCCAGTGGGTAAGGATCAAGGCACGAGGAGAAATCTGCGCATACGCCAAAAAACGCGAACGACGCAGCGCAATATCCTGGCTCCAACCTTTCGTATCACCAGATCCATCAATCAGCTCGCCTTTCACGTCCTTGGTACCTGGGTTGTTTTGGGTGGCTGTTACCCAAATCTGATGCCACATTATAAAGCGCACATACTTGCTGCCGTCTTCACTCAATTTGAGGGTCAGGGGTTTATAAGAATGGTCGACGGGCTTAGGAGGCGCAATCACCACCGAATTCGTAGCAGGGGCCGTGGCAGGTGGCGTAGTAGTTGGTTGTGCATACCCCAAAACGGTGCACAGCAATGCCAGAACAAGCGTATGTAAAATACGTGCTTTCATTCAAAGAAGTATTTAAATTATTGGAAAATGCTGTCCAAAAAACGTTGATTTCCAGGGCAATGTGACGACAGCTGAGTCACTTTGCAGGAAAATGATGCAAAAAAATGACAGGAAAAAAGTGGGAAGCAACCTATTATTCGGGTTGCTTCCCCTGTATTGGGGTATGGATTTTAAGCCTTAGGCCTCAACTTCAATTTGGTCATATTCACCTTTCCAGGCATACCAACCAAAAAGGCACAAACCCAACATAATAGGGGTGAAAATTGGAATGATGATGTACCAAAACATTTGCGTGTCCAGTACCGCCTTATTGTTTTTTACCGCCGCAGCAATCTCGGTTCCCGCCTGACTAAACATCAGGTAAACCACTGCCAGACCCAATGCGATCCAAAGAAAACCGCTAATTCTTTTCAACGAATCCATATATAATGGTGATTTATGTGAATGGAATGATTTTTTTGTGTGAAAATCGTTCGTGTAAAAGCACAAAACCGTACTTTATTTCGATCGACTTTTTTTGCGCAACAGCGCATTATTCTTCTGTTTCATATCGGTTTTGATCTTTTTTGGATGGCAAGTACAACAAGCCAATCACAAAGCACACTGCCCCAATAATGATGGGGTACCAAAGCCCTACATACGGATCGCCTGAAGGGGTTTCTGTTGTCTTACTCGCATCAAACAAACGGGTAGCGATAAACGGCGTCAAGCCACCAAAGATACCGTTACCAATGTGGTATGGCAGGGACATCGACGTGTAACGAATGCGGGTTGGGAACAATTCCACCAAAAATGCCGCAATCGGGCCATACACCATCGTAACATACAGGATTTGGATAAATACCAGCAACATCATGATCCAGAAACTGGAGGCCGACAACCACACTGTTTTTGCAGTTTCAGGTTTGAGAGCAGGTTTGGACTTATCTGCAAGCACTGTTTTCTTTTCAACTAATTTCAAGGTGGTACCATCGGTGTAAGCCTTCACCGTCGTGGTGGTGTACACCGAGTCGCCCGCCGGATTGAGGGCACTGGCAAAATTCACGGCCGTTCGTTCTGCAATTTCGGTTTTAGCCTTGGTATTCGCCAAGCCGTACATTGTTTGGTAAATGGGGCGATAACTCAAAATGGCCAGCAACATACCACCCAACATGATGGTTTTGCGACCGATACGGTCCGACCAGGCACCAAATACCAAAAAGAAAGGCGTTACCAGCAATATAGCGATGCAAAGCAGGTAACGAGTTTGCTCAAACTCTACGCCACAGGTGCGCTCAATAAAGGTTTGTGCGTAAAACTGACCCGTATACCAAACCACACCCTGGCCCATCACGGCACCAAACAAAGCAAGCAACACCATTTTCAAGTTGCCTTTTTTGGCAAAAGATTCTTTCAATGGATTCTTGGAAATCTTGCCTTCTTTTTTGATTTTTGAAAACAAGGGCGATTCGGCCATTTTCAAACGAATATAGATCGAAAGGGCGATCAAAAACGCCGAAACAATAAACGGTACACGCCAGCCCCACTCATTAAAGGCTTCTACACCCACCGTTTTGCGGGTAGCAAGAATGACACCCAGCGACAGGAAAAAGCCCAAAGTGGCCGTTGTCTGAATGTACGCCGTGTAATAACCGCGTCTTTTTACCGGTGCGTGTTCGGCAACATAGGTTGCAGCGCCGCCATATTCACCACCCAACGCCAAACCTTGCACCAAACGCAACGTAAGGATGATGGCCGGTGCTAACATCCCGATACTCGAATAGGAAGGCACCAAACCAATGGCGAAAGTAGACAGGCCCATGAGCACCAACGTAAGCAGGAAGGTGTACTTGCGCCCAATCAAATCGCCCAGACGCCCAAATACCAGCGCACCAAAAGGACGAATGACAAAACCGGCCGCAAACGTGGCCAATGCCGCCAAAAAGGCCGCAGTAGGATTACCCGTAGGAAAAAATTGGGTGGCAATAATGGGTGCCATCGCGCCATAGATGTAGAAATCATACCATTCGATCAGGGTACCGACCGAAGAGGCTAAGATTACTTTCATCAAACCTTGGCCACTCATGCTTTCATGATCCGTTGTAGATGTTTGCATAAAAAAGGTAGTTTAAATTTCGAATTAGCAAGACAAACAAAAAATGATTTGGTTATTTAACCTGAAGACAAAAGTATATACACATCTATATATGTTGTTTGTTTTAGGTAAAATATTTTTTAAAAATTTGGAAGAAAATTCTTCGACGGGGTAAAACCACAGAAGATTTGCCTTGTTTGGGGTGTTTTGACCGCAGGAAGTTCAGTTTTTCTATACAATGCGCGGGGATTTAATATGTAGGCATGGAGCGGCACGAAGGGTAAAGGGTGGTTGAGATGCGCGGTACGGAGGCGATCACTAAACTAAAAACTATAATATTTAGACGCTGGGTACTTCTGTCAAAATCCTAAGAGCCTGGCAATCTCGTCCTTTGCTAACCACGGGTGTTGGCCCATGACCGATGTGGAGCGTATGAAGGGGGCAGTTAAAAAAGGGTGATTCGATTTCTTTTATCTTCCGTCTCATTTGAAAATCTACTTTAGGATGCTTAGATTTGGAACATCAAAAATTGTATCCAAATCCAAACTCCCACCATGCAAGAACGATTATTGCTCTTTTTGTTAACCCTAATTTTTCCGCTATTCCTGAACGCTCAAGGATATGAAAATACGATGATTTTTGGGTACGCTGGCGGAATGCAATCAACAGGAGATGACAAGTTTTGTCTCAACATTTTATCTTTTTCCAAAGGGAACTTAGAAATTACCAGTAATCAAAACAGCGAAATGAATTTTAATGATACCGATGCTGCTGTAAGTGACGAAGACGGTAATTTATTGTTTTATTTTAATGGAATTGATATTTACAATGCTTCACATGTTTTAATGGAAAATGGAGGTTTGTTGAATGAATTTAATGAATTTGGGTATGATCTTCCGCAAGGCGGTATGATAATTCCTAATCCTGGCCACCCAAAACAATATATTTTGTTTTACATGGAAGACGGATATGTGGAGCCTTGGGGGCCTGCAAGTGTAGGATTGTATTACTCTATTATAAATATGAATTTCAATAATGGGTTGGGGAAAGTAGTGGAACGGAAGGTACCACTATTGATAGATACCCTTGAATATGGAAAATTGGCAATAGTACGACATGCCAACGGCCGGGATTGGTGGTTGGCAACAGGTGAAAATTGGGAAAATACGTTTTACCGTGTATTAATAGACCCAAGTGGTATCCATTTGTATGAAAAACAGGCCATAGGAACGCAACGTATTTATGGTATCGGGGAATCATTTTTTTCGCCAGACGGCACAAAATATGTGATGTATAGTGCTTTCGGGGCTGGTGCTTACACACGCTATTTAGACATATATGACTTTGATCGATGTTCCGGTTTGTTTAGCAACCACGAGCATTTTGAAATACCAGATAATTCAATTGCCGGAGGAATTGCGATTTCACCAAATTCACACTGGTTATATCTTTCGTTGAATACTGAACTTTTTAAATTTGATTTAACATCTAGTCCTGTTGCAAATTCAAAAACATTAGTCGCAACATATAAACCCTATAATGATCCTTTTGGAACCAAATTTCTTTGGTCATTCCTTGCACCAGATGATAAAATATATATAGTAACTACAAGCGGCTCAAGAACCTTACACGTTATTCATGACCCTGATGAAGCAGGCATCGCCTGCAATTTTGAGCAAAATGGAATTAGATTATTGTGTAATAACGATAGTAGCCTCCCCACTTTTGCAAATTACCGCCTCGGTCCAGTAGACGGTTCCAATTGTGATACGCTTGGTATCGACAACGATCCCGTATCCTGGTGGCGTTATGCGCAGGATACGCTGGAGCCGGAAACGGTGCGGTTTCATGATTTATCGTACCATAATCCGACCGAGTGGTTCTGGGATTTTGGCGATGGTACAAGCAGTACTGCTCGGCATCCGACGCATACCTACGCAAGCGCAGGCGCGTACACCGCATGCCTGACAGTAAGCAATGCCAATGGCAGCCACACACATTGTAAACCCCTAAATATTACGGTTTCCGTCGGGCAACCAGCCTGGGTATCAGGTGTACAAGTAGGCCCGAACCCGTTTTCAACCCACCTAAGCGTCATCCTCAATAGTTTGATGCCTGAATCGAAGTTTCGTTTGTTTGACCTCTCGGGGCGTTTGTACGCTAAAACGTCGGTCGTATGGGGGGTAAATGACATTGAAACAGGTCCATTGCCCGCAGGTTTGTATTTTTGGGAACTGCAAACGCGGGGGGAGCGGGTGAAGAGCGGGAAATTGGTGAAGCAGGGAGAATGATAATTATCTTTTCTAAATGCCGGTCATTGTGTATACTATTGTAATGACCGGCTTTAACCATTTTAAAATGTTTAAACTATTTTTTCCCGTCTTGATTTGTCTGTTTCTTACAATTCCATCCTATTGCCAGTTAATTGATAATACGTGGTTTTTTGGATATGATAACAATATTGACACTACCGATGAATATGGAATTAGTACCATTACTTTTTACAATGGAATTCCAATCATAAAGCAAAATAATAAATTTCCATTAAATTTACAAGGCTCCAACAGTTCTATTTCAGACTCTTCGGGCAATTTTATTTTTTGTACGAATGCGGTTAAAGTATGTAATTCAAATTCAGAAATAATAAACGGTAGTAATTTTTTCATGAATGATAATTATGAAGAATCCGGATTTATCTTTCCACAATGTGTTGTTTCAATTCCATATCCCGGGCATGAAAAGTCTTATTTAGTTTTATATATAAATTATTCTTATAGTAATAATCTAACCTTTTATGCGACAGGCATATTCAGGACAACCATAAATTTTGAAAACAATACTACTGGAGAATTAATGAATGTAAATGAAACCGTTTTAAAGGATTCGCTTCGACTTGGGCATCTTGCTATGGTTAAGCATGCAAATGGCCGAGATTGGTGGATGATTATAAATAAAATTAACACTAATGTATTTTACAGGATTCTTGTTTCCCCCCTTGGCGCCCAAGTTATTGGTACGCAAATTATTGGACCTCTAATCTTTAATGGTGTAGGCCAATCGTTATTTTCTCCAGATGGAACACATTTTTGTTCTTACAACAGCGTCTCTCAAAGTGAGGGCTCTTATCTTGATATTTATAACTTTGATCGTTGTACCGGTTTATTATTCAATCACCGGCAATCACATCAAAATAGAGGATGGGGCGGTTTGGCTATTTCTCCCAATTCCCGGTATTTATACCACAATTTTGAACTTGAGGTATATCAATACGACCTCGATGCGCCGGATGTGTTGGCAAGCAAAGTGAAAATTGCGGACTGGGATGGTTACCAATCTCCTTTCCCAACTACATTTTACCTGATGCAATTAGCCCCTGATGGTAAAATATACTCTGCTACGCCAACCGGCGTAGATGTATTACACGTTATCCATCAACCAGATGAGCCTGGAATGCTCTGCCAATATGAACAGCATGGAATCCAATTACCAACGTACAATTCATTTTCTATACCCATCTCCCCCAACCACCGCCTCGGCCCCCTAGACGGCTCCTCTTGCGACACCCTGGGGCTCGATAACCTCCCGATTGCCTGGTTTCGGTATGAACGGGATACGATGGATTCACTCAGCGTGCGCTTTCACGATCTTTCCTATTATGAACCTACCAGCTGGTCTTGGGATTTTGGGGATGGTACCTCCAGTACAACGCGGCATCCCGTGCATACGTATGCTTCGGCGGGTAAATACGAGGTTTGCCTGACAGTAAGCAATGCCCATGCAACCAATACTTTTTGTCGGACGCTCTTTTTAGGCGTATCTGCTTCCGCTGATCCAGAAATACAGGAGCGTATTTCGGTGTTTCCCAATCCATTCCACACGCAATTGGCTGTGGCTGCGGGTAGCAATCTGCGACATGGAATGTTTTATTTATATGATCTTTCAGGGCGCTTGGTGCGGCAAGTGACTACCCTAACAGGTGTCCGGGAACTGGAAACAGGCGATTTGCCAGCGGGTATTTATTTTTGGGAAGTACGGGAGGCGGGTGAACGAGTTTGTGGGGGTAAGGTGGTGAAAATGTAATTGTTTAGTGGGAGGGAACACGAAACATCAAGACACCCGAATCAGCACTTCCAAAATCTGGTAATAGTCGGGCTTGGTCAGCATATAATAGCTGTTCTTGCCATCCCGGCGCACCGATACAATCCCGCGATCCTTCAAAATACGCAGGTGGTGGCTTGCAACAGCCTGTTCGATGCCCAATTGATCGTGAATTTCGGACACGTTCATCGCATTGTTCTTGTAGAGCATTTCTACAATCAACAAGCGGTGCGGATGCGCGATCGCGCGCAAGGATTCTGTGGCAGATTCCAAAAATCCGAAGTTCAACGGGTGGTCTTGCATAGACAGGTATAAATAATTCAGGCACAAATGTAAATATATAAATGCATTAGGGAAACGCCCATTTTGTACTTTTGCACCCTATGAAAAACTACCTTGTTCAAGGTCTTGGACTCACCGCCCTGGTACTTTGTGGCTTAATCGCGCTTTCCCTCATTCCGGAAGGCCTGCGCGTGGGCAATTTTGAACTGCGCAAAATGGATATTTTTTATGATATCCGCAGCGAAAACACCCAACTTCAATCGGATTCCATCGATGGTTTTGTCCCGGACACCCTTGGGTATGCCGCCTCGGATACCCTGGCGGTGGATAGTCTGGCCCAGGACAGCGCGGTTACCTTCGGGCCTTTGCCGCCGGTAGACTCCCTGTTTTTTGGCAGCACCATCGAAGATTATACCTTCGATCAATCGGGTCTGAAACGGTTTTATGCCGCCATCGACTCTATTAAATCGCAAGGAAATACCGTTCGGGTGGCATTTTACGGCGATTCTTTTGTGGAAGGCGATATTTTGATCGGCGATTTGCGCGACACCCTGCAATCACTTTGGGGCGGCGGCGGTGTCGGGTTTGTGCCCATCACTTCGGAGGTTGCCCGGTTCAAACGCACCCTGCAACACGAATACCGAGGCTGGAAAACGTTTTCGGTAGTCAAAAACCGCGAATCCAAGGTGCCTTTTGGGCTAAACGGCTTTGTGTATTACCCCGAACCGGAAGCAAAAGTACACTACGAAGGGGCCAAATATTTCCGGCATACCCAAAACTGGAACACCATCCGCCTTTTTTATGCAGCAGGGGGCAACACACCGTTTATATGGCAAAATAAAGACATGGCGCCCCAGGAAGGTATACTTCCCGCTAAAAACGGCGGCATCAGTGTTTGGAAATGGGAACTCCCCTACCCCGGCATGACGGCCTTTTCCATGCGGTTCCCGAAAGTAGACAGCCTGCGCTTATACGGCGCTTCCCTCGAAAACGGCCCCGGTTTTTACATCGATAATTTTTCGGTGCGCGGCAATACCGGCGGACCCTTGATGCACATCCGACCGGACATGATCCGCCAGTTTGATCGCTACCAGCAATACGACCTGATTGTGATTCAGGTGGGATTAAATGCCGTAACAAACTCCCTCAACAACATCAATTGGTACAAAGCCGAACTCGATCGCACCTTCGACCATTTGCGCTTATGCTTCCCGAATCGACCCATTTTGGTGATCAGTGTGGGCGACCGCGGCGGAAAATTGGGCGCCGAACTCGCAACCATGCGCAGTGTGCCTTATATTGTGGCGATGCAGCGGGATTTGGCGCGCAAACACGGTTTTTTGTTTTACGATATGTTCAATGGCATGGGCGGCCCCGGCACCATGATTATGATGGCCAACCAAAAACCCATGCTTGCTAATAAAGACTACACCCACCTTACCCACGATGGAGGACGCCAGGTGGGGTACATGTTTGCCCGGCTCTTCCTTGCAGAACAGGGGAAATACCGAAAATCAGTGGACCACTATTAATATTAAACTTGTTATGGCTGTTTTGATGATCCTTGCTCCTTACCGCATTACCCGATTGCGCCTGCTGATCAGCGCCGCTTTCCTGATTTTGTTTATCGGTCAATGCCAATCGCAGTTTCGTCCGCCGCAGGTAGATATCACACCTGCTGACACGGTTGGCTACAGTTTTATCCAGCAAGAGGCCAATGAAATCCAAAATATTGCCCATTTGAACCCGTTTTTCAGCAAATTGTATGAACAACGGGTACAAGGTGGCCAAAAAATCAATATTGTTCAAATTGGCGACTCCCACATCCTCGGCAATTTCCTCACGCGCGAGGTGCGCGAGCGCCTGCAACGGGCTTTTGGCGATGCCGGCCGTGGCTTCCTTTTTCCCTATAAACTGGCAGGCACCAATGGCCCGAAAGACTTTTTGGCAGAATCGAATTGCCGCTGGAGTGGTGCCAGCTGCCAGCGCGACCTTGATGTGTCCACCCCGTTTGGCCTTTCCGGTTTTATGATTGAAACATCCAACCCAAAAGGCTTGCTCACCTTCCGCCTGCGCGATACCGCAACCGCCGAAACCAAACAATTTACCAAAGTAACCATCTTCCAGCGCAAAACCGCCCTGGATTACGACCTGGAGATCCGCGACGACATCAGCAACCAAAAAGCCCAATTGTTTCTCGAAAATGAATACGCGCGCACCTATTATTTCGACCGGCCCGTAAGCCAGGTAACCATTGCCGCCGACCGCCGCACCAGCCAGCAAAAGTTTTTCCGATTGGACGGTATTGACCTTGAAAACGAACTTTCAGGGGTGATTTATCATTCTATCGGCGTAAATGGCGCCAAATTCCAGGATTTTGCACGCGCCAAATACTTCGCCAAACAAATCGCCGAACTGCAACCCGATTTATTCATCTTGTCGTTCGGAACCAACGAATCGCAAGGCAAAACAGAGCCCGCCTACCTGTACCGCACCATGGAAAACCTGGTGAACCAATTGCTCGAAAACGCCCCGGGCGCACTCATCATGCTCACTACACCCGCCGATTCGTATCTGCGTGGCAAAGGGTTTAACCCAAACATGGCCACCACCAGCGCCGTCATTCGAAAATTTGCCCAAGACAAAGGCTTCGCGCTCTGGGACCTGTTTTACATGTCGGGCGGCGAAAACTCGGCCATCAGCTGGAAAACCAGCGGCCTGATGACCTCCGATTCGGTGCATTACACCAAAGCAGGCTATGCGGTGCAAGGCAAATTGTTGTATCAATCGCTGATAAAAGGATATAACGCGTTTGTGCTGGAACGACCGTAGGCGCAGTTTGAAGGAAATATCGAACATCGAACACCGAATATCCAACACCGAAATAAGGGAGCGCTGCCATTGGCTTTTATTATTGCTTGGCCAGAAACAATGCGATACTTCGAAATTCGGTGTTCGATATTCAAGTACTACCCACAATCAAGTTAGGTTCCCTCCAAATTTAATACTTCAGTATAAAATCCGTAGTATCATTACGCGGGCAATCAACTGAGGTGATGTGAGGGAAAGGATTAAATGGGATATTAAACTTTTTAGTATCCCAAACGATCGTGATTGTTTGCCCGCCCGGTACCAAATGAAGGAAGGTTTTATCTTCTCCCACAGGAATGTCAATACCTTTTAATGCTCCTGGATTTGAAGGATCGGATTTGTCCTCATAAAATGCTCCTATAAAATAATAATAGATCTTTGAGGCACTACTGGAGTCATGTTGCAAGGTTAATCTCAAATAGGCATCGTAAGGGTTTAAAGCATAATCTTCAGTGCGGGTTTTACCATTTTTGATGTAACGCGTTTTAGGCTCTACAAAACCTTTGGGAACGTCTGCCTGTAATAGAATATCCGCCGATCCAGCTTCAACATGCAGCTGGTATTTGCCATTTTCGTCCGTAGAATCCGCATCCTCTGAAATAGTAGTTATATTACCTTTGATATCGGTATTTGAGGCACCTAATCTAACACGAATCCCTTTGATCGGCAGTCCGGTCGCGTTGTTGGTGAAAGTTCCGTTAACATCGGTGGTTTTTTTACAGGCAATGAATAGGATGGCCAAAAAGAGCAATTGCAATAGATTTTTCATAATCGTTGATTTTTGTTACCGTTTCAATACCACCCGATGCGTGTATTGGTTCGGACTGCCAAGGTCCACTTCATTCAGTACAGCTTTTTGTGCATTAATGCTGACAATGAAAAATTTGATTTCACTAAACTCAAATTGCAGGGTTAGATATTTATCATTGTCTTCTAACAACCCGCTGAGAACCTCCGAAATAAGGCTTCGCGATCTCTAAAAAAACACCGAAAACCGAATATCCAACACCGAACACCGAAATAAGGGGGCGCTACCACTGGCTTTTGTTCTTGCTTGACCAGGAGCAACGCAACACTTCGAAATTCGGTGTTCAGTGTTCGATATTCGGTGTTCAATTTCCCTTGTTTAAACAAGCCCTTCACGCAACAATAGACTTTGAATACTTTGTACACTAAGGCCCGTGTATTTGGAAATAGTTTCTAGAGGCAAGCCATCTTTGAACATTTGAACAGCCACTTTTTCAATGGCAATCCGTTCGCCTTCCGCTCGACCTTCCAACCTGGCCGTATTCATTACATTTTTTTCCACTTCCATCGATTTTTGATGCGATTCGTAATCTCGGCGATCTGGCTCCGGTAAGTTATTGACATTCAATGCCTTTTCCATCAATTGAAGCCCTTGTGCCGAATATTTTTCAGGCAAAACAGTATTTTTAAAAAAATAAATCCATTCGTCCAACTTGTCTTTGGCGACATCGTTGAAGTTGTTGATTTTAATCACATAATACTCCGGAAAGATATGATGTACTTCTTTGACAAAGAATTTCTCTTTCTGCAAAGGGCTCAATTTAAGCTCATCTCCGTGGTGCATTCCGACAAACCGGGTTGTGCCATAATACACATAATCACTGCCTTGACCCAACTGAAAATAAAGCAAATTGACACTGTACACTTTCCGGACCTTGCTGTAATCAAAACCTTCAGGAAGGTATTCTACCGTGCTTTTGCTGGTTGCAAAAAGCATTCTATGAAAATATTCTAACTCATGGCTGTATTGTAATTCAATGATATACAAACGTTTATCGCTATCCTGGGCCAAAATATCTACTCTGTTGATCTTCAAATCCTGGTCGTCTTTGTTACTTTCACCATCCAGGATATTTTCAATCGTAACATCAAACCGCAACAATTCAGAGAGGAACCCCTCCAAAATACCGTAATTGGCTTTTTGTCGTAACAGTTTCTTTAAAGCCCAATCGAAACTGACTAAGATGCGTTTTTGCATGGTAAATTTAATTTCTATGCAAAATTAAGGATTTTTTTAAAGAAAATATCGAACACCGAACACCGAATATCCAACACCGAAATAAGGGTGCGCTACCCCTGGCTTTTGTTCTTACTTGGCCAGAAGCAACGCCCCCACTTCGAAATTCGGTGTTCGGTGTTCGATATTCAGTGTTCCCTTTGACGGTGTCCCCTTTCAATTTGCAATTCTCCGACAAAATCGGCAAACGACTACCATTAAATCAATAAACTAACCGTATTTGCATGCGAATTGGACTAAACGCAATAGCACTTAGTCTGTTATAAATTTTATTATATGTATACTACCTTGTCAGTCAACAGCCTCCCTTCCTTTTATCGCTTTTTGCTAAAAAGTGCGCTTTTCTGTTGTTTCCTGTCCATGCCCATGTTGGTCATGGCACGCCATATTATCGGCGGAGAAATGACCTATCGTTTTGTAGAAGATTTGGGAAACGGGCTGTTGCGCTATGAATTCACCCTGGTCGTGTACCGCGATTGCGACAGCGGCGGCGGCACACTCGATAACCCGGCCAGCATCGGCATTTACCGGGGAACGGCGTTAGACGCAACCTTATACACCGATTTTAACGTAAACCTACAAGGTCCGGTATCGGTAAGTCCGGTCATTCCGCCCTGTGCCGATGCGTCTGCCGTTTCGAATGCTTGTGTGCAACGCGGGGTGTATGTTTTTACCCGCGACTTGCCACTCAATACCGTAGAAAGTTATTTTGTGGTGTATCAACGTTGTTGCCGCACCGAACAAATTCTCAATATCCTCAATCCAGGCAATTCGGGCGCTACCTACATGGTGGAACTCACCCCGGCTGCACAGGCTGCACAAAACAGCAGCCCAATTTTTCTCAACTACCCGCCTACTTTTATTTGCAACAATTTTAAACTGGATTTTGACCACAGTGCCACCGATGCAGACGGCGATTCGCTGGTGTATTCCTTTTGCAACCCCTTGGATGGCGGCGGACAAGGCGGTGGACCGGGCGGTGGTAATGCATGCGACACCCCTGTCCCTACACCTCCCTGCGGACCGGCTTTCGATCTGATCCCTTTTGCCGGCGTGTACACCGCACTGGCGCCCATGGGCGGTAACCCGGTGATCGTGGTGGATACGTTCAGTGGCCATTTAACCGGAACTCCCAAAATTTTGGGACAATTTGTAGTCGGCATTTGTGTAAAAGAATACCGCAATGGCGTGTACCTCGGCATGGTTTTGCGCGATTTCCAGTTCAATGTGGTCGATTGTACCCCAACCGTCATTGCCAATGTAGCGGCAAATGCCAATTTAGGACCCAAAAAATTCCTCGTTGAACGCTGTGGCGACAAAATTGTCTCTATCCTGAATCAAAGCCAACAAACGGCCGATTTGATCTCCTGGGAATGGGAAGTCGACCTGAAAAATGGTACCATCTTTAGCGCTAATACCTGGCATTTAACCGTGGCTTTACCCGATTTTGGCACCTATACGGCACGCCTTTACCTCAACCGTTTTGAAAACTGCAAGGACACCGCCTTTATTACCCTCAACGCTTTTCCCGGCGTGAAGGCCAATTATGGGTACGAATGGGACCTCTGCACGGAAGGACCGGTTATTTTTACCGACAGCTCCTTTTCCGGTGCAAGCAGTGGTATAGTTAGCCGAAACTGGGTCATGGGTACCGGCGATACGCTCAAAACCTTGGATGTCAACTATCAATATAGTGTGTATGGACAATATGTGGTCAAATTGCAACTGGTCGACTCCGATGGTTGTACCGATGAAAAAATTGAGACCCTGGACTGGAACCCTAAATTACCGCCAGTAATACCCAATCCGGGCGACTTATTTGCCTGTTTGCCCGAACCAATCCGGTTTATCAACCTCGACTCCCTGGATCTGACCGACTATAAAATAAGCTGGGATTTTGGCGATGGCAGCCCGCTCGGCACCGAAAAAAGTCCTGTGCATCAATACACGAAGCCCGGTATTTACACCGCCAGCGTGGTGGTCACGTCGCCGTACGATTGCTTTTCAACAGACACGTTTGTCGACCAGATTACTGTACGTCCCTCCCCCGTGGCAAATTTCAATTACCAGCCTTCCAAACTGAGCAACCTGGAAAACGAAGCCCAGTTTTATGACCTTTCAGATACATCCGTGGTGCAATGGAACTGGCTTTTTGGCGACAATGGCCGTTCTTTTCAGCAAAATCCGAAATACACCTTCCAACAAGATACCGGTTTGGTGCCGGTAACCCTCCGCGTAACTAATCAGTACGGCTGTTCGGATACCTTGGTGCGCATCCTCGACATCGTACCTACCCTGCGCCTGTATCTGCCCAATGTATTTGCACCACAAAGCGACAATGGCAATGGCAACGACCGTTTTGGATTGTTGGGAATTATACCTGGTTATGAGGATTTTAACATGAAAATTTGGAGCCGCTGGGGCGAATTGCTCTTCGAAAGCAACCGGCCTGAAGATCAATGGAATGGCCGAAAATCGGGCAGCGGAAAAGTGTACCCGCCGGGCGTATATATTTACCAAATCAACATGACTGGTCCACGCAAGGAGCCGATTCGTTTGCAGGGTTCCGTTTCCCTGGTGGATTAAGAGCCTCTTTAAATAAAAAACCGCTATCTTGCAGGTCTTTTTTTAACCAAAAAATAGTTAAATGAAAAGTTTTCTGCGCGTTGTTACCCTTTGGAGTGCTTCCATTTTTACCCTCCAGGCACAAATCACGGATCCAAAAGCTACCGAAGTTTGGACACCGGAGCCACGCCTCGTTACACCCGGCGAAGGCACCCAAGCCCCTTCGGACGCCATTGTTTTATTTGATGGAAAAAAACTCGATGAATGGCTCAGCGCAAAGGATTCTTCGGCAGCAAAATGGGAAATATCGGAAGGCGCCATGACCGTAAAACCAGGCACCGGAGACATGATCACCAAACGCAATTTTAGCGATTTCCAACTCCATTTGGAGTTCGCTACCCCCGAAATCGTCAAAGGAGAAGGTCAGGGACGCGGAAACAGCGGCATTTTCCTTCAAAACCGCTACGAGGTGCAAGTACTCGATTGTTACCAAAACCGCACGTACTCGAATGGTCAAACCGGCGCCATTTACAAACAAAGCATCCCCTTGGTCAATGCCTGTCGCAAACCGGGCGCCTGGCAAACCTACGAAATACTCTATACCGCACCCCGGTTCAACCAGGACGGTATCCTGCTCACGCCCGCGTACGTGACCGTGTTGCACAACGGCATTCTGATCCAAAATCATGTTGCCGTGAAAGGCACGACCGAGTATATTGGGTTGCCAAAAAACGAAGCACACGGAAAAGGCCCACTCAAATTGCAGGACCACGGTGATTTGGTACGCTACCGCAATATTTGGGTACGGGAATTGTAAGTCGTATCTTTACGCTTCAAAAACCAGAAGCACAGGAGACTTACCCAAATGGCATTCGACAATTTCCCCTTTTACAAACAGCATGACGCGGCAGATTGCGGCGCGACTTGCCTGCGGATGATCGCCCGACATTACGGCCGGCATTATTCGTTGGAAAACCTGCGCGAACTCTCCTACCTCGATCGGGAAGGGGTATCGTTGATGGGCATATCCGATGCCGCAGAAAAAATTGGCTTCCGCACCCTGGGGGTTAAAACGGGTTTTCAACGCCTTGCTGCTGATATCCCCCTGCCTTGTATCGCCCACTGGCAACAAGACCACTTTATGGTGGTATATAAGGTGGCCGATAAAAAAGTGTTTGTAGCCGACCCCAAAATTGGCAAAATCGAACTTTCCGAACAAGAGTTTCTGAACGGCTGGATCAGCGATGTGGTAAACACCGAACCACAGGGCATTTTATTGCTGCTCGAAACCACCCCGGAATTTTATAAACGCGACGGGGAAAAAACCGACCACTCTGGCTTTGGTTTTTTGTGGGGCTACCTCACCCAATATAAAAAACTGATTTTCCAACTGAGCATCGGGTTGGTATTGGGCAGTTTGATCCAACTGGTATTCCCTTTTTTGATGCAGGCTTTGGTCGACAAAGGCGTACAACTCAACGACCTCGATTTCGTTTACCTGATTCTGGCGGCCCAAGGCATGTTATTTTTGAGCCAGGTTGCCGTGGAATTTATTCGTGGCTGGATTTTGTTGCATATTGGTACCCGCGTCAACATAAACCTGGTATCAGACTTTTTGATCAAACTGATGAAATTGCCCATGTCGTTTTTCGATTCGAAAATGACGGGCGATTTATTGCAGCGCATTTATGACAATGAACGGATTGAGCGTTTTTTAACCTCGTCTTCGCTCACCACCTTGTTTTCGGTCGTCAGCCTGTTTGTATTTGGACTGGTCTTGTTATTTTACAATGCCGTCATTTTCCTGGTCTTTTTTGTGGCGGCGGCGCTGTATTTCGGCTGGGTTGCGCTTTTTTTGCAACGCAGGCGCGCTTTGGATTATCGGCGTTTCGAACAAATGGCCGAAAACCAAAACACCCTCATCCAGTTGGTCAACGGGATGCAGGAAATCAAATTGCACAATGCCGAACGCCAAAAACGTTGGGCTTGGGAACGCATTCAAGCGCGTTTGTTTCGAATCAATGTGCAATACCTCGCAACCGACCAGTTTCAACGGGCAGGCGCGGCTTTTATCAATGAGGGTAAAAACATCCTCATTTCCATCATTGCAGCCACCGCCGTTATAAAAGGCGACATGAGCCTGGGTATGATGCTGGCCGTGCAATACATTATTGGCCACATGAATGCCCCGCTTGAATCCTTAGTACAGTTTATTCTTGCGGCTCAAGAGGCTAAAATAAGCCTGGAGCGTATGAATGAAATCCACCGCCGCCCCAACGAAGAGCCGGATGCCGATTCAAAAGTGACGGTTTTACCCTCCAATGGCGATTTAATGCTGCAAAACTTGTCGTTTCGATACGGCGGGCCACACGATCCCTGGGTGTTGAAAAATATCTCACTGAATATTAAGGAAGGAAAAACGACCGCAATTGTGGGCACCAGTGGCAGTGGTAAAACCACTTTGTTAAAACTGCTGCTCAATTTTTATCCACCCTCAGAAGGCAGCGTGCGCCTGGGCGATTTGAATATCTCCAACATCAACAACCAGTTATGGCGCAGTCAATGCGGGGTCGTTATGCAAGATGGTTTTATTTTTTCAGATACCATTGCGCGTAATATCGGCCTGGGAGAAGAACATATTGACCGCCGAAAACTGCTGTATGCCGCCAAAGTGGCCAATATTCAAAACTTTATCGAATCCTTGCCTTTGGGGTATAACACCAAAATCGGCCAAGACGGCGTGGGCTTAAGCCAGGGACAGCGCCAACGGTTGCTCATTGCGCGGGCCATTTACAAAGACCCCGCTTACATCTTTTTCGATGAAGCCACCAACTCCCTCGATGCCTACAATGAACGGGTGATCATGCACAACCTCGAACACGCATTCCGCAATAAAACCGTGATGATTGTAGCACACCGACTTAGTACCGTGCGCAATGCCGACCATATTATTGTATTGGAAAAAGGCGAACTCGTAGAACAGGGCAACCACCAGGAACTGACCGACAAACGCGGCGCCTACTACCATTTGGTAAAAGATCAACTGGAATTGGGCGTGTAATGCCCCTAGAAACAAACCAACGTGTTTCAAAAAACTCATTTTCAATATTTTACAAATAGTAAAATTTTATACTTATGACACAAAGTCGCGAATATGTAGAATTACGCTCCGAGGATGTGCAAGAAATCCTGGGTACGCCCCCCGGTTGGCTGGTGCGTTGGGGCACCATGGTTGTACTAATGGGCTTCTTGATGATGCTCATTGCTGCCTGGTTCGTACGCTACCCGGATGTCGTAGAAGGCAAAGTGGTGATCACCACGGCTACGCCACCGGCCGATGTGGTTGCGCGCATTGACGGGCGTATTGCGCGTTTTTTGGTAAAAGACACGATTCAAGTGCCTGAAAATCACTTACTTGCCGTATTACAAAGCACCGCCAACTACCTGGATGTGCTTATCCTCGACACCTGCGTACAAGCCTGGCAACGCAAAGACATGGAGCAATTACGCGCCGTAGAAATACCCCGTACACTCGATCTGGGCGACCTGCAAACAGAATATTCCGAGTTTATCCAAAACCTCGAATTGTATAAATTTGGCAAACAAACGCGTACTGCCACCACCAGTTCCAATATTGTATCCATCAACCTTCAAATCAGCAGACTGGAGCAAAGCATTGATTATGATAAAAAAGCGACGCGCCGGGTAAAAGATCAATTGGCCAGCGCCGAAGAATTGCATAAAAAACAAAAAGAACTGGTAGACCAGGGCATTGTGTCCAAATCCGATTACGAACGCGAACGCGGGAAAATTGCCGAACTGGAACGCACCTACGATGAATACAACGAAAGCGTAATTCGTAAACAAAATGAAATCATTAATTTGCGCAGGGGCATCACCGATGTCTCCTTCAACCGCGATGAAAATGAAGCAAGTGTATCTACCCGGTTGCGCAACAGCCTCAATGCTTTGCGCAGCAGCCTGGACAAATGGAAACAAACCTATTTGCTAACCGCACCCATTACCGGCACAGTTTCGCTCAACACCTCATTTTTTAGTGCCAACCAATACGTCAAACAAGGCGATCAGGTACTCACCATCGTACCTTCTGAAAAAGGCGCACTGACTGGAAGAATGCTCCTTGCCGTGGCCGGAAGCGGAAAAGTGACCCCTGGACAGCATGTTTTGATCAAATTAGACGGATATCCCTACCACGAATACGGAACCTTACAAGGAATTGTCGTCACCAAATCGCTCGTTCCAAAGAATGACCAATACGCCATCAGCATTAGCCTGACGAAAACAGATAACAAATTAATTACTACCTTTCACCGCGAAATACCGTTTGAACAACAACTGCAAGGAAAGGCTGATATCATTACAGAAGACAAAGGTCTGCTGGAAAGAATTGGAGAACAATTGTTTGCCAGTGTGCGCTAAAGTAAAGGATGGGCTATTTTCTTGCATAAATCAATCAAAATCAGCCTCCTCATTATGAAAAAGTATCTAAAATACCTGCTTATCGCCCTGGGTGTCGCATTGGTCGTGATCCAGTTTATCCACCCGGACAAAAACCAGTCGAACAACAACACCAACAGCATCACCACCCGTTACGATGTGCCGGAACCTGTGCTGGCCGTACTCAAAACCGCCTGCTTCGATTGTCATAGCAACAGTACCGTATACCCGTGGTACGCCAATATCCAACCCGTAGCCTGGTGGTTGGCCGATCATGTAAACGACGGAAAAAAGCACCTCAACTTTTCGGAATTCACTACCCGAAAAATTGCCGTTCAAAACCATAAACTGGAAGAAGTGATCGAACAATTGAAGGAAGGCGAAATGCCCCTCAATTCCTATACCTGGATACACAAAGAGGCAAACCTGACCCCGGAACAGAAAAATTTGCTGATTAATTGGGCCCAAACCACCATGGATAGCATCAAAGCGCATTATCCTGCTGACAGCCTGGTGTTGAAACGCCGCTAACTATACTGTTTGTTACGGTGGGCTGTTTGGTCAGCCCACCGTAATGTATCTATTCGCGCTTTTTGAAGCGATAAGAATACAAATCGGGCTCCCCCTCATAGTATCCGTCTAAGGCCAAACTATTGTAAGCCCTTTTAATTGCATCAATGGCCTCAGAGGCATTGCTTACCCGGTTGCCATTTACGCTGGTAATCAAAAATCCGGGCTGCATATTCGTGTCATATACAATGCTTCCGCGTTTTACCGAGGTAACCAAAGCACCGGGCATGCGCAGTACGCGTTGTTCTTCTTTATTTACGTCGCGGAGTTCAATTCCAATATCATCTTGCAATTCATCGCCCGCTACCCGCGCCACGCTGGTGGTATTGCGGCTATCTTTGAGCACCACACGGGTTTTATATTTTTTCCCCTGGCGCCAGTATTCTACCGTAAGTTCTTGCCCGGGGCGGAATCGGCCCACCAATTCCTGCAATTCGGGCGTTCTTTTCAGGCGCACATCATTGAGGCCGAGGATGACATCACCGTCGCGCAAACCCGCATCGGCAGCGCCGCCATCGGCATTTACCCGCGTCACATAAACGCCTTGGGCAGACGGCAACCCCAGTTCGCGGGCACGCTCGTTGTCGACATCTTCAATGGCAACCCCCAGGAAAGCACGTTGGACCACGCCAAATTCGCGGATATCGCCAATAATTTTTTGCACCAGGTTGGAAGGCACCGCAAAAGAATACCCTTCATAACTTCCTGATTCTGTGATAATTGCCGTATTAATGCCAATCAATTCACCCACGGTATTTACCAATGCCCCGCCGCTATTTCCCGGATTGACGGCAGCATCGGTTTGAATAAACGACTCAATACTGGTGCCGCCACCCAAAATATTAATGTTGCGGCCTTTTGCACTGATAATGCCCGCCGTTACCGTACTTTCGAGGTTGAACGGATTGCCCACCGCCAACACCCACTCCCCTACTTGCAAGGAATCGCTGTTACCAAAAAGAATAAAGGGCAAATCAGATTCATCTATTTTTAACAGCGCTATGTCGGTTGAAGGATCCGATCCAACCAGTTTCGCCTTATATTCGCGCTTGTCGGCAAGGGTCACTTTGATGTCCGTACTTTTGTCAATCACATGATGGTTGGTGACAATGTATCCATCCGGTGTCATGATCACCCCCGAACCCGACGACCCCGAAACACTGCCCCCCCAAATACCATTGCCCGATTGGATCAGGGCGCGAATATTGACCACTGCAGGCGTAGCGACTTCGGCAGATTCGATAAAATTTGTGGGCGCAGCCGATAAAAAACCCTTATTGGAGCGCGTATTGAATAATTTATCAACCAAACCTGTATAACGTGCGTCGCCCGCTTCCCCCGACCAAACAACGCGGTTAGACTGGATGAAGCGCGTGTACAGGAAAATAGAGAGCAACGAACTCAAAACACAGGCAAAAACAAGCGACAGGTACTTTTGCATTCAAACGGATTTTGGTTGTGATTACGAATGGCCGCATTTTAAATAAGCACTAACACGGTCTGACGAAACAAATAAGACCACATTTTGGTTTTAAAGGAAAAAAATATGAATTTTTGGAAATACCAGGGTGCCGGAAACGATTTTATTATGGTTGACCAACGCACCCAAACATGGATAAAACGGGAAGATACCGACAAAATTGCGCATTACTGCAACCGACGTTTTGGAATTGGCGCCGATGGGCTTATCCTGTTGCAACAATTGGACGGGTACGATTTTGAAATGGTGTATTTCAACGCCGATGGCCGCGAAAGCAGTATGTGTGGCAATGGGGGGCGCTGTATCACTGCTTTTGCCCAACAATTGGGTGTTTTTGAGGAAAAATGTCGGTTTTTGGCCATTGATGGTCCTCATGAAGCCTTTATACAGCGCGTAAAAGACCAACCCGATGCCTGGGTAGAACTTAAAATGGTGGACGTTCCCCAAATTGAACGTCTGGATGACCATACTTTTGTACTCAATACCGGCTCTCCACACTATATCCGTTTTGAAAATAGCCTCGAAAATAAAAATATGGTGGAGGAAGGGCGCGCAATTCGATACAATGACCGTTTTAAAAAAGAGGGCATTAATGTCAATTTGGTGGCCATTGGCACCGATGGTTTGCAGATCCGCACCTACGAGCGCGGGGTCGAAGACGAAACCCTTGCCTGTGGGACGGGCATTACCGCTGCAGCATTGGCCCATCATGTTTATGCTGGCAGCCGCGCCCAAAAGGAAGAAGTCGCCGTGCGGGCAAGTGGCGGAAACTTATCCGTTCGATACCAGGATCTTGGAAATGGCCGTTTTTCAGATATTTGGCTTTGTGGCCCGGCAACCGCAGTGTTCGAAGGTTTTATACCATAAGTTGCTTGCTTAGCCAAATCCCCCTAATTTTACCTTTAAAACTAGAACCTATTCCGATGATGCGAAACATTTACTTGCTGGTTTTGTACTTAAGTTTCCCCTTTTGTATGTCGGCGCAAACGGATTCCTTGCCCCCCGTTCCAATCCCCCCCAAGCCCAAACCTGCCGGGAAATACACCCTGATTAAAGCAGCCAGAAAAGAATTGCTGGCCAATTTTTTAAATAATGACCTCGGAAACGCCCTGATTTGGGTCGATTCCCTCATTCAAATGGAGAACGACAAATACGCCACCCTGGCATGGGATGAACGCTGGCTGATTTACCTGTGGGAAGAAGCGTATGGCAACTTATTTGAAGAGGTTGCAGCCTTTGACGACCAGGCACGTTACCTCCATTCCCTAAAAATACAACCGCCGGCAGACAGCCTTTATGAATGGCTCGACCATGTGTTGTACGAACAACGCTATGAAATGTTTGGCAAACTCAAAAAAGGCTTTCTAACGGAAGAAGAACGGGTATTTTCGTCCCTGATGATCGAATATTTGCTGCGCCTCAATACCGATGCTGCCAACTGGAATGCCCGAACGGACGCCTTTTTTGTAAAATTTCCCACTTCCCGATTTAATTCCTTCTTAAAATCGACCCAAACCTACATCCCCAAACCTTCCAAAAGTGCCTGGAACCTGGATATTTTGTTTCACAGCGGCAATTGGACCGACCAACTGGAACGCAGTTTTAATCCGCTTTATGGCATCGATTTGGGTATCACGTATGTTAAAAATCGCTGGAACTATGGTGTACATATGACCATCGGTGGTGCCAAACTGGCACGAGACATCATAGAGCAAAACTATATTTGGCCTAAAAAAGACCCCTCTTTATTCATAGCCCCTGAAATAGAACTTGGCTTTAACATCCTTCAAACTAAAAAAATACGCGTTTTTCCTTCTATTGGAGGCGGGTACGGCGTGTTAAAAGCACCTGTATCCGATGAGGAAGGGGATCCACTGCCCGACTATTACACCTTATTTGATTACCGTAAATTGTATTGGTTGGCATCGCTTACAACCGACATCAAATTCCGCATAGGAGATGCAGCCGATATAAACGCCCCAAATGGTTCTTATCAAGGCGTGCGCTTGCGTTTAGGCTTTCGCCGCTTGTATTTCGAGGACAAAAACGACTATTTCCTAAGCGGCAACATGCTTTTCTTTTCTGTTGGATATAATTTCCACATTTTCAATACTTTAAACTAAAAATCATCATATGGCTGGATTCTAATCCATTAAAATCAGTTTTTTATCCATCCATCCTTCAAATCCATTTAAATCTTGGTTTAGAGTGGCAGACAACAGCAACTTCGACTGGCTATCCGATCCATTACCGGCCTTTCATGCACAAGCAGCATGGAACGACGGCAGTTATGCCAGTCTGGAACGCTGGGAGTTGGTATACCTGCCTTCGGGTGATTTTTCTATTGCAGCGGGCGCTGCACTTTTGTCGGACCATATCCGTCGATTTCGGTTTTCACCGGAAATTATCCAGCGCATGGGCCATTTCACGGACCATTTGGGGCGTTCTGTTTTGACAGAGAGTTTTTTAAATTACCTGCAGCGCATGCGTTTAAAGGTAAATATGTATGCCGCCCTGGAAGGCACCTTACTATTACCCGGACAACCATTGTTAATCATACAGGGCCCTAAACTGCCTGTTTTATTATTAGAATCTGCATTGCGGAACCTTTGTTTACATCATACGATCGTGGCCACGCAAGCAGCACTACATGGTTGGGAACAGCACCTTTACAAAGAAAATGCGGCACCCGATGTGCCCGTTTGGGCGCAAAATCCGGATGGCTGGAAAAAACGGGCTTGTTATGTGGGTGGCGGTACGGTAGGTGCAGATCAAATAATGCCAGCGTTAAAACTGCAGGGTCCTGTTTCATTCGGCGGGGAGCCTTTGTCACAAATCCGGCGCTTATACCAGGGAGAAATGCCCGTTGGTGACGTGTGGCTTACCCGCAGCCTCGAAGCAACAGCGGGTATAAGTAAATCCAGTATTTCCATCGAGGATGCCCAAAGCGGAAGCCGTAAAAAAATATCCTTTACCCGTTTTCAAAATTTATATCAACCACTCGTGCTGGGGGGCAGACCGGTTTGGACAACCCAAGCCCTCCCCTATTTGCGGCAGCGTACTTTTAAACAAATGCATGCTTTTCGGCAAACCGATTTGGCACAATATCCGAGTGGGTGGTTATACGCAAATACGGCTCCTGCTTAAACGAGGTCGACGTAAATGGCCGAACGCTCTACTTTATCTTGCAAGGGACCGAAATGGGCTAGTTTCAATTCGGCCATTTTGCGGCCGGCAGTGGCGCATTCCAGCAACGTTTTTTCATCGAGGCGAGCCGTCAAGTAGCCCGACCAAAAGGCATCACCGGCTCCGGTTGTATCTTTTACCTCAACGCTACGTGCTGCTAAAAAGTGTCGTTCATGGTCATTGCCAACCCAGCAGCCATCTGCACCGAGGGTAAAACAAATCTCGCTGGCCCCCATTTTCAGGAAATGGTCAATCACTGCATCGGGCGAAGGCTTTTCGTCTTCATACAAACGGCCCCAATCGACGTCGCTAATTTTCACCAGTGCGCCCAAACGGCACAATTCCGCTACAAGGCGTTGGGCCTCGCGGCGATCAGGCCATATTTTTTCGGCATAATTCGCATCCACACTGATGAGGCAATTGGCGCGTTTGGCTTTTTCCATGGCCTGCATGATCACATTTTGGGCCGGATTGCGGCTTAAAGCGAAGCAAGTAGTATGTACAATACCAATTTCCTCAAAACGGCTATACGGAAACTGACGGATGGATAACATCGTATCCGCGCCGCGATAGGCCTGAAAATTGGACACTGCCGCCGAACGGGTCACCAGAATAAGCGTGGTTGGATCTTCGACCTGGGTAACACCTGTTACGTCCACACCGAGGCGTGCAACGTAATTGCGCAACACACCGCCCATGTCATCATTGCCCACAGAAGCAACCAACATCGTGTTGTTGCCCAAACGGGCCATATTCATACATAAATTCGCAGGGCTTCCCCCTGGAATTCGTTTAAACAAAGTCGCTTCTTCAAGCGTCTGGACAAATTCGGCCGTGATAAAATCAACCAGTAATTCACCCGCACATAAAATATCAATCGGTCTGCGCATACGATCCATGAATTGGATTTTAAGAGGCTGCTTACTAAAAACACACTCAATTCGTTGATTTTCAATAACATAAACCCCAAAAACCCATGGTTTTACCTTCAAATCAGCCGCAATATTAAGACATTTTCTTTGAATGGCTGCCATCGAAGGCAACAAGATCCTTAATTGGCATTAATTTGTCAGGTTATGACAGCCTGACATTAAATCTTAAAGGTCGTCTGTAAAAATGGCAGAAAATTTTCAATGGCACGAAGTCTGATAGGTTGCTTATATCCGTAGAAAATTTGGTTTTGCGGAAATCCAATGTTTTAACCTAAACTAAAATACTGTAAAATTATGAAACCAATCGCAGACCGTGTTATCATCAAGCCGGCGACCGCCGACGAAAAGACCAAAGGCGGTATTATCATTCCTGACACAGCTAAAGAAAAACCACAACGTGGTGAAGTAATTGCAGTAGGTCCAGGCAAAGACGGTAATCTGATGACTGTTCAAGTTGGCGATATTGTATTGTATGGCAAATATGCCGGCCAAGAAATCAACCATGAAGGTCATGATTACTTGATCATGCGCGAAGATGATATCCTCGTGGTGATCTAAAGCCAGCGTAGTCGCTTGAATACCGAATAACCATAGCCCCCAAAAATATTTCACTTCACTCAACACTCAAAAAGTACGAGCAGATATGTCAGCTAAACAAATCAATTTCAATACAGAAGCACGCGAAAAACTCAAAGAGGGTATCGACGCTTTGGCGAATGCCGTAAAAGTTACCCTCGGCCCTAAAGGTCGTAACGTAATTATTCAAAAATCATTTGGCGCACCAGCCATCACCAAAGACGGTGTGACCGTAGCCAAAGAGGTTGAATTGGAAGATCCAATCGCCAACATGGGCGCACAAATGGTAAAAGAAGTAGCCAGCAAAACGGCCGATGCAGCCGGTGATGGTACTACCACTGCAACTGTTTTGGCTCAAGCAATGGTTACTGCAGGTTTGAAAAATGTTGCAGCCGGCGCAAACCCAATGGATATCAAACGCGGTATCGATAAAGCGGTTCGTGTTGTGGTTGAAAACCTGAAAGAACAAACCGAAAACATCGGTGAAGACTTCGACAAAATCCAGCAAGTTGCTGCGATTTCTGCCAACAACGACGAAACAATCGGTAAACTGATTGCGGATGCAATGAAACGCGTATCGAAAGACGGCGTTATCACCGTAGAAGAAGCAAAAGGTACGGATACCTACGTGGAGGAAGTAATCGGTATGCAGTTTGACCGCGGCTACTTGAGCCCATACTTTATCACAGACGCCGAGAAAATGGTGGCTGATTACGAAATGCCTTACTTGTTGATCACCGACAAAAAAATCGGCAACATGCAGGAATTCGTACCAGTTTTGGAAAAAACACTGCAAACAGGTCGTCCACTTTTGGTTATTTCGGAAGATGTTGAAAGCCAGGCACTGGGTGTTTTGGTTGTAAACCGTCTCCGCGCTGGTTTGAAAGTAGTTGCTGTAAAAGCACCTGGTTTCGGCGACCGTCGCAAAGCCATGTTGGAAGATATCGCCATCCTTACAGGCGGTGTGGTGATCAGCGAAGAACAAGGTTACAAACTGGAAAACGCTGGTTTGGAACACCTCGGTTCTTGCGAACGCATTACGGTTGACAAAGACAATACTACTATCGTAGGCGGTAAAGGTCAGGCAGATGCCATCAAAGCGCGTATCCAGCAGATCAAACAACAAATTGAAGCAACTACCAGCGATTACGACAAAGAAAAACTCCAGGAACGTCTTGCCAAACTGGCAGGTGGTGTGGCAGTACTCTATGTTGGCGCCGCAACGGAAGTTGAAATGAAAGAGAAAAAAGACCGTGTGGATGATGCCCTCCACGCTACCCGCGCTGCCATCGAAGAAGGTATCGTTGCAGGTGGTGGTGTGGCCCTCGTGCGCGCACTCGATAGCCTGAAAGATTTGAAAGGTGACAACGAAGACGAAAACTACGGTATCCAAATCGTACGTAAATCGCTCGAATCACCGATCCGCACCATCGCTGAAAATGCAGGTGTAGATGGTTCTTTGGTATTCCACAAAGTATTGGAAAACAAAGGCGCTTTTGGCTACAATGCACGCCACGATCGCTACGAAGACCTGAAAAAAGCAGGTATCATCGATCCGACAAAAGTAACCCGTGTGGCTTTGGAAAATGCCGCATCGATCGCAGCAATGGTATTGACCACCGAATGTGTGATCAATGATAAACCAGAGAAAAAGAACGGTGGTGGCCATGCACATCCTGATATGGGCGGCATGGGCGGCATGATGTAATTTGCCCCCGCTTAATTGAATACCGTTTTATGAAAATATGGAAGCCGCCTGGTCGTTTTTCGACTAAGGCGGCTTCTTTTTATTTAAAAACAAGATGTAAAAAAATGTAGTAAAAACTTAATAATAATTTTATTTACTTTATAAGCAATTGATTGACATAATTTAAGACCAAAATTGCACTTCAAACTTAATATTAACTTAACATTGTATCAAGATTTGAGTCGTTTGATAAGTGGAATTTTGCTCCACTAAATTCATAAATGATATGACGGCAAGACTAACCTTAGCATTTTTCATTTTTTTCTCTTTTTCCACCCTGTCGCTCTTTGCTCAAACCGGTACGATTGCTGGTAAGGTCATTGATGCCAAATTTGCCGATGTTGTCATCGGTGCAACTGTTCGTGTTGACCCCGGAACGGCAGCTTCAATGGGCGCCAGCACCGACCTCGACGGTAACTACATCATCAAATGTCCGGTAGGCAAGCACAAAATTGTGGTTTCTTACCTCGGATATGCCGACAAAACCATTGACGAAATAGATGTAAAGGCGAACGAAGCCATTACCATCGACCTTGCCTTGGAAGAAGCAGCCAGCACCACCATTGCGGAGGTTGTTATCACAGCGAAAGCAAGCCGCGAAAGTCAAAGTGCATTGACCATTTTGCAGAAAAACAGCCCGGTAATCGCCGACGGTATTTCTGCCGAAACCATCAAACGCACCCCTGACCGCACAACCGGTGATGTATTGCGCCGTGTGAGTGGTGCTTCTGTACAAGATGGCCGCTTTGCAATTATCCGCGGTTTGAACGACCGTTACAACGTTGCCATGGTAAATGGCGCTTTGTTGAGCTCAACCGAGCCTGACCGCCGCGCGTTTTCGTTCGATATCTTCCCTTCTTCTTTGCTGGATAACCTGGTTATTGTAAAAACCGCTTCTCCTGATTTGCCAGGTGAATTTGCCGGTGGTGTTATCATGATGAACACCAAAGACATCCCGGAAGACAACTACCTGAATGTACAGGTAAATGGAGGTTACAACACCGTAACTACGTTCAAAGACTATAAGACATCTCAATCAGGCAACCGCGATTGGTTGGGCATTGATGATGGAAGCCGTGCTTTGCCAGATAATTTCCCTGCCAACAGTGCTGATTACACCAACTTGCCAATTGATGAACGTACCCGCCTCGCCCAGGCTATTCCAAATACCTGGTCTACAAAAGACGTAACCGCTCGTCCCAACCTGGGTGGTCAAATCACCGCTGGTTATGTAAAACCACTGGGTGCAAAATCTAAAATTGGTGCTACCCTTGGTTTAACGTACAGCAGTTCCCTGAGATATCAGGAAACAGAACGCCGCGATTATGACCAAAACGGTTTGTTGTACCTGTACAAAGACAAACAATTCAACACCGGTATTTTATGGGGTGCCTTGGCCAACATTGGTTATGTAATCAACGAGCGCAACAAGGTGACGTTCCAAAGCACTTATACCCAGAACTCGGACAACAACGTCTATACTCGGACAGGCGTAGATACGCTCGACAACTTCGGCGTTCGTAGCCAGGCTGTAGAATTTATCACAACCGGATTGCTTTCTACCCGCCTTTCTGGCGAGCATGTATTTGGCGACCGCGCCATGAAATTGGAATGGGGCTATGGTTTGAACAGAACAGACCGCAGTGTTCCGGACGTTCGCCGGATCCTGTATCGCCAAAACCGCGACTTTGGTGAAGATGCGCCGTTTGCCGTCTTTATCCCACAAGGTGGTGGTGACGCATACCGTACCGGTCGCGTTTATTTGGATTTGGAAGAAAAAATCCAGAACGGAAACATTGCTTTTTCTTTCCCATTCTCCTTGTTTAAACAAAAACAAACGTTTAAAGTGGGTGGTTTGTACCAAGGCAAACAACGTGAGTTTGCAGGTCGTCTTTTGGGTGTAGTAAGTAATGGCAATACCAGCGCATTCCGTTTGTTGCCGACAGATTCAATTTTTGCAACACAAAACTTCAAATCAAGCAACGGTTTCCGGTACGATGACATCACTGCACCGTCCGACAAATACTCTGCTGAATCGGATCTGACTGCCGCTTTCGCGATGTTCCAGAACAACTTTGGTAAATTTAAACTTACCTGGGGCGTACGTGCAGAGAATTTCAGTCAACGTGTATTTAACACCCTTGACCGTCAGGACAAACCCGTTAGTATTGAACGCGACACATTAGTATTGTTGCCATCGTTCAACTTGACCTACGAATTGAACGAGAAGATCAACCTGCGTTTGTGCGGTTCACAAACCACTTCACGTCCTGAATTCCGTGAATTGTCGCCATTCTCTTTCTTTGAGTTCGTGACACAAACCCAGGTTTACGGTAATCCGAGCCTGAATATTGCCAACATCTACAATGCCGATGTGCGTTTTGAGTACTACCCTGGCGAAAACCAGCTGCTTTCAGTAAGTGGTTTTTACAAAAAATTTGAAAATCCAATTGAGCAGGTAATGGCGCAATTGGGTGCAACCACCCGTGAGCGTACGTTCAAAAACGTTAAATCGGCCATCAACTACGGTCTGGAAATTGAAGCGCGTAAAAACTTTGGTTTTATCAATGACAACTTCAAAAACCTCGTTGCATTTGCCAACCTGGCGTTGATTCAGTCTTCTGTAGATTTGGAAGGTACCAGCTCGCCGAACAAAGACCGTCCATTGCAGGGTCAATCACCTTATGTATTGAACGTAGGTTTGCAAGCAAGTTTCCCAGACCTTGGTTTGAACTCAACTTTAGTGTTTAACCGAGTGGGCGACCGCGTATTTGAGGTAGGTGTAACGGGTTACAACGACATTTACGAGCGCCACCGGAACCTACTTGATTTCCAGATTGCCAAGCGCATTGGTAAATTGGCTGAAATCAAATTGAACTGGCAAGATATCCTGCGTCCAGATTACATCTACTATCAGGATGCGAACAATGACGGTAAGTATCAGGCACCAACCGGCGACTTTAAATTAGGCAACGGCGAAGACAACTTGATTCAACGCGTAAAGGTGGGCAGCACCATCAGCCTTTCCTTCAGCATGCGTTTTTAAAACAATTATGGCCTAATAAAAACGAATTGTTTAGCCAAAAACTTAACATTAGAATTCGTTTTACCATAAAAACACAAATTAAAAAAAGCCGGAAGCAAATCGCTTTCGGCTTTTTTTTCAATGTATTATACATGTATTATTAATATATTTAACAATAACTTTACACTGGAGTAACCCAAAATTAACACCTTTCCATCGTCCCGCGATGCACCACAGGCGTAGTTTTGCAGTGTTTTTAAATAACGAAAATTAAACAACACAATTATGAAAAAAAGCCTGCTTTTGCTAACGTTGCTCTTCTTTGCAATGGTAGCCTCAATCACGGCACAAGTAGTGAACGTCTCTGGTGACATTACCACCAATACCACCTGGACGAAGAACAACAGCTACTTGTTGAACGGTTTTGTGTACGTTAAAAACGGCGCAATCCTGACCATTGAACCTGGTACAGTAATCAAAGGTGACAAAGCAAGCCGCGCTTCTTTGATCATCACCCGCGGCGCTAAAATCATCGCCGATGGTACTTTTAACGAACCGATCGTATTCACAAGCAACGAATCAATTCCTGCTGCAGGTGACTGGGGCGGTTTGATCATTTTGGGTCGCGCTTCAACCAATGGTTCCTTCGGCGGAACAGTTGGCTTGCAGGCAATCGAAGGTGACATTAACAATGCAAACGGTGATGGTTTGTTTGGTAACGGCGACTTGCCAGCACCTACACCTGCTACATTGTACGAAACCGATAATAGCGGTATTTTGCGTTATGTGCGGATTGAATATCCTGGTGTAGTTATTACACCAGGTAACGAGATCAATGGTTTGACTATGGGCGGCGTAGGTCGTGGTACAACCATCGACTATGTGCAGGTTAGTTTCTCAAACGATGACTCTTTCGAGTGGTTTGGCGGTAATGTAAACGCTAAGCACCTGATCGCTTACCGCGGTTTGGATGATGATTTTGACACAGATAACGGTTTTTCTGGTACGATCCAGTTTGCTTTTTCTCAGCGTGATCCAGCAGTTTCTGACGCTGCCGGTGCATCGAACAGTTTTGAATCGGACAATGACGCAAACGCAACAACAGCCGCGCCTAAAACAGCCGCGAATTTTGTAAACGTAACCGTAGTAGGCCCTTCTACCGTAGACGCGGCACAATTCTTCAGCCGTGGCGCTTTGTTGCGTCGTAATACAGAACAAGCATTGTTCAACTGCCTGATCGTAGGTACTTGGCCAAATGCTGGTTTGCGTATTGACGGTACCAACACCGGCGCAAACGCTACTGCTGGTACTTTGGAGGTTAAAAACTTGGTGATCGCAGGTGCTGCAACACCTGTAAACACCAATGCAGCAGGTTTCGACGTAAATGCATGGTTTGCAACTGCAGGCTGGGGTAACCAGTCTTTCCCTGCTTCTGGCGATGCTAAATTGAACGATCCGTTTAACTTGAACGCTCCAAACTTGGTTCCACAAGCGGGTTCTCCTGTTTTGACTGCCGGTTCGTTCTCTTCTTCTCCGCGTATCCAAAACAACCCATACGTAATCAAAGTTGGTTATGCAGGTGCATTTGGAGATAACGATTGGACTTGCGGTTGGGCACGTTTCGCAGGTGGTTCTACCCCTTGCGGCGCGACCGTTGTTTCTGGTAACATCACAACCAATACTACTTGGACAAAAGACAAAACTTACGTCCTGAACGGTTTTGTATATGTGAAAAACTGCGCTACCCTGACCATCGAGCCAGGTACCGTAATTAAAGGTGACAAAGCAACACGTGGTACTTTGATCGTAACACGTTGCGCGAAAATCGTAGCAGACGGTACGTTCAACGAGCCAATCGTATTCAC